>JAJDYJ010000084.1 GCA_022822865.1 Pseudomonadales bacterium
CCGGATCGCGCCGGAAACGACGCAAACCCCCACTGGATCGAAGAAAAACCGCCTCCCGGATACCCGGTTACAACCGATCGGACGGAATCGGCAAACGAAAAAAGACCAGAAAACGGAGTTTACGGACAAGAACTAGTTGGATCCTTGATAGCGAGAATTTTCGAATAGCTTGCCACACCCTGCAGTGGCCAATCCCAGTTCTCGTCGTACTCTTGACACCACGCCACATACTTTCTGATGGTTCCATTTTTATTGCTTCGAATGCCACCCCAATCTTTAACAATCTCGATGGCAAGAGTATTTCTTTTCGTATTGTCATTGTCAGCGTCTTTCCAAAGCTTATGTAGATGAAATTTTAAGCATTTATTTTCCTCATAGCTATCTCCAGAAAATCCGTATAAAGGTTTTGAAATTGGCCATCTATAATCTTTTTCAAGATTTGGAAGGCTTGTTTCGAAGTACCTTAACAATGAATCCATGACATACTTCCCAAAAAGTTATGAGTATCTGTGTTCAGTGCCTGATGTTCTTTTCCCTGGCTTCCTGGGAGTCTGATTTTGCGGGCCACCAGACGGCGGGAGGAGAGAGGGTCCAGGCGCAGTCTTCGGGGTCCATCCAGGCGGCGGGTTGGGCGCTGCCGTCGAATATGGGTATGGTGCCGTCGGTGAACTTCCAGTCGCGGTTCGCGGCGTCTTCTATCGCTTCCATAAGGGTATCGCCGTTCAGGGGCACGAGTCCGTCCACCGGATTGCTTGCATAGAATTTTGCCATGTTCATATCCTCCGTATTCGCGTTCACCAAGCGGCAGTTCAGCCTTCGGCTGCGGTTTCAGCCGGGCAACAAGCGAAATCTGCCACGGATTTAGTCTGAGTGATTCAGGACAAAGAAGGGCCTTCTCTGAGTGGAAGGCTCTTGAATTGACGTCGAGCCATTATCCTGATTTTCATCATAAATTCAAGCAATTTTTCCGTAACAAGCGCGTAACTAATTGAACTAACGAGACTTATTAGATTATTCGTCTCCGCTTGCTATCGAGCCACCGCTTCGTACATCCACACCGAACCCGAGGTGACGGCGGCATCGTCGGTTACCGCGCCCGGGGCCGCGCCGCCGTATTTGCGGGCGAACTCGGAAAGAACCGGCCCCACGTCGGGGCCGCCCGTGACGCGTTCGAGATCCAGGTCGTAGAGGCTGTCGTCGACGCGCAGCACGATGCGGGTGTCGTCGCCCATGTAATGCGGCCATTGTTTCCAGATGCCGCCGTACCAGGTCGTCATGTAGCCGCTGACCAGGAACAGCCGGCTGTCGTGGACGCCTACCCATACCGTGCGGGTGGTCGCCGGGTCCATGGTTTGGAATTCGACTTCCATGCGGTCGCGCAGGAAGCTCCAGTCGTCGGGAATCGGCGTGGGTTCCCCGCTGCGGAAAGGGCCGCCGGGAATGACCGCCGCGGGCCCGTCGCTCAGGCGCATGGCGAGCAGGAAGATCCAGACGGCAAGCGCCGTGCCGACGATGACGATTACCAGCCACTTCAAGAATCTCAACATTTTTCCGTCTCCTGTATCGCGCCCGCCCGATTCTGTGCCGGGCCGGACAAAATAGCAAACCCGGCCGGTCGAATCTCAGGTCGCGGGTTGCGCCTTGTTGATGCGTTCGGTGATTTCCGCCAGACGCGTCAGGCTCTGCAAGGCCATGGGCAGGATCACCGACATCTGGATGAACTCGTAGGAGTAGGTGACGATGGAAAATATCTCGCCGGGGGTGGCGTTTGTTTGCGTCGCGGCGAACCAGAGATTGAAGCCGAGCATCGTCAGCAGCGCGGTGAAAATCAGTGCGTAGACCACGGATTCGGTATCGGACAGCCGCACCTCGTGGCGGCGCAGGCCGACCAGATGCGCCGTGATCCGGCTCAGATCCCGGCTTTCCAGCGCCGAGACCTGGGCTTCGGACTGCTCGTTCAGATCGGAATTCAACGTGAAGAAGCGGCGCGCCGACAGGCCGTAGATACCCAGCATGGCGGCGGCCGCGGCGCCGGCGGCCAGGGCCAGATAACCGTGAAACGAAAACAGCACCACCAGGGCGACGAAAATCTGGATTACCCCGGTGATCGACATCGGCGCTTCCTTTTCGAGAAAGTCGACGAGTTCGCGCCCCATCAGCAGGCGCGCATTGGTGACGGATACGGCTTCATCCCCGGCGCGGTCGGCCTGGGCGCCGCCGAGCGCCACGCGCATCGAGCCGTAAGCCCTGGTGTCGTACACCCGTCTGCCGGTGGCCACGACGGTCAACACGGCCATGGCCCCGATGAATTGATAAAAGGTCGTGTAGTCGCCGTCCAGCAACCCGTCGATCGAGCGCCCGATCAACAGCGGAAACAAGGCCAGCATAGCGGTTTCGAGAATGGTAAGCGTCCAGGTGATCACGATCCTGAAGCGGAAGACCCGGAACAGGGTTCCGATGGAAAGGCGGTCTCCGGTCAGGATTCGGGACTTGTAACTTTTTTCCGGCAGGGAAGTCATGGAATCTGGTACTCCTCAATTTTCCGGCAAGAGGTTGAGCCTAACCGTGGCCGGGAACCGCTTGATGGTTTATTCGGTGAATTCCGCCGAATCCTCGGTAAGCTGCTCCACGGAATCGCGCCGGAAGGGTACCTTGAAATACTGGTACGATGGATCCATTGCAAGTCTGGGGGGACGAAGTAATGAAACTGAATTTTTCTTCTTTTCTTTGGGGGGCGCCGGTAATCCTGCCGGCATTGATTCTGGGCGCGGCGAGCGCCGTTTTCGCACAACCCGGGATCGATTCCGTGGCCACCCGTCCGGGTGAAACCATTCTCTTCAATCGCGACTGCGCGAACGAGGAATACTACCAGGTGCGCGCCTACGCGATCCTGGAATCCCGCGACGGCTCGGCCAGGGCGCTGATGCGTGTCTCGACGGGCTATTTCAGGGCCAGGAACCCAGCCGTGCAAATCGGCTTCAAGCCCCTGGAACTCGATTTTGAACTCGGTCCGGAATGGGTCGGTTCCGGGTTGTCCATGCAAATCGTGGCAACCGCGGGCGGGCAGGAATTTACGACGTTCGAGTTGGACTCCTATCTCGATTCCGTTTTCGGCGGCCGGGAGCCGATCCGGCGGCCGTTCGCGACCGATGCCGACGGCCGACTGCAATGGCGGGATTTCGTCGAGCCGGATCTTCGGGAAACCGGGGCCGACGAAGGCTTCAATGAAACCGACTACCCGTATTTCGACGCCAGTGAACTGGGAATCGGCGATGCGGGCGAGGCGGTCAGTTTCAGCATGCGCCTGACCCGTGATAACAGCGATGCGGAGATTCTGCTGACGGGCCCGGAATTCCGGATTCCCGACAGGATCTGGGAGATGGACCTGCCCGAACCACGAGCCCTGGGTCTGCTGGAATCCCTGAATCCGTTCCAGGAAGGCGGCGTGATCGACTGGTTCGGCAGAGGCGTCAGATACCGTGATTGCATTGACGAACGCAAGGAAGCCAGACTGCAATTCCATAACTGAAGCCACGATTTTTCCGCGTCAAACCTCGACAAACCGCGAGGTGAGGGTACAATCCACCGCGTTCAAGCCGATATACAAGATCGAGCCTCGCGCTCGGCCGGCTTTGCAGTTGCAACAGGGATTTTTGCATGAACGCGAAAATATTGAGGTTGAACAAGGCCGGCGCGCCGGTCGCCTGGCTGACGCGGGAAGAAACCGCCACACTCATCGTCAAGGAAATGGTTATCTGGTCGATGGGCGAGGCCGTGCTCGAAATTCGCGGCGGCTACAATCGGCTCGGCGAGCGCTCCGTACTGGTGTTGCCAAGCATCGTCGCCTGCGAGGGCAAGGTGCATCGGGACCAGTACCAGCCGCCGCTGGAAAACAGCATCCTCTTTCGCCGCGACCAGAACCTGTGCATGTATTGCGGCAATGAGTTTGCCGTCGCCGATCTGTCCCGCGACCATGTGCTGCCGCTGTCCCGGGGCGGCAGGGACAGTTGGACCAATGTCGTGTCTTCCTGCCGCCGCTGCAACAATCACAAGGCCGACCGCACACCGGAAGAGGCGGGCATGCAATTGCTCGCCGTGCCGTTCGTGCCCAATCAGTACGAGTTCCTCTATCTGACCAATCACAACGTGCTCGCCGACCAGATGGAGTTCCTCAAGGCCCGGTTCTCGCGCTACATGAGCTGATCCCCGGAAAACGTTTGCTTTGCGGCGACGTTAGCAGTAACTTGATTCGCCCTTTCGAATCGATACTGCAAACGGTGCTCCGGGGATGAACGAACTCAGCGATTCCAGAACCTGCTTCCGGGTGTTAGGCGCCGTGGCCGCGCTTTGCATGGCCGCGGGATCCCAGGCCCAGGACTTGCCCGAATTCGACCGCCAGGTGCTGGACACTGAATTCCGGGGCGGCTATGGCGTTGGTTTCGCGGATATCGACGGCGACGGCCGGACCGACGTCGTCGCCTGGGCGACGAACCCGGGGCAACTGGCCTGGTTCCGCAATCCCGACTGGGACAAGTTCGCCGTCACCTCGACCATGCAAGGCAACATCGACAGCGCGCCGCTCGACATCGACGGCGACGGCGACATGGATCTGGCCCTGGCGCACGATTTCAGCCTCGGCAATTCCACCGGCGGCGGCGTGATTCACTGGCTGGAGAATCCGGGCGACCCCATGTCCAACGAGGAATGGCAGGCGCATTACATCGACGAGATTCCGACTTCCCATCGAGTCCATTGGGCCGATGTGAACGGCGACGGCCGGCAGGAACTGGTGAATCTGCCGATCGTCGGCATAGGCGCGACCGGACCGCTTTACGATGTCGGCCTGCAACTGAAATCCTATCCCGTGCCGGAGGATTTGACTGTAGAACATTGGAACGGCGTGGTGCTCGACAGCAGCCTGGAAATGTCTCACGGCATCACCACCCTGGATTGGGACGGCGACGGCCGCGAAGACCTGCTGACCGCGAGTTTCGGCGGCGTGCACCTGTTCCAGCTCGCGACCAATGGGCAGGCAGTGTCGAAATCCCGGGTCGGGGAGGGTCTGCAAGGTCCGGAACGGCCCGGTATCGGCTCAAGCGAGGTCGGCGTCGGAAGCCTGCCCGGCGGCGGCCGCTTCGTCGCCACGGTAGAACCCTGGCACGGCAACCAGGTGGTGGTTTACCAGGGCGACGAGTTTCCCTGGAACCGGACCGAAATCGACGATCGCCTCGCCGGCGGCCACGGCCTGGTCACGGCTGACCTCGACAACGACGGGGTCGACGAAATCATTGCCGGCGGACGCGCGGAACCGCATCAACTGGCGATTTATCAATACGACGACCGTGCGGAACGATGGCGCCGGGAAGACCTGGATACCGGGGTGGCGGTATCCGGCCTTGCGGCGGCCGATGTGGACGGCGACGGCGATATCGACCTTGCCGCGATCGGTTCGGCTACCCGCAACGTCGTCGTCTATCTGAACCTGGGGCGCTAGTATCGCTCCGGCCTGCAACGAGGGGATTCCAGGAATCCGCAAGACCATATGCAAAGCCAAGCAAGAAATCCCGTCGCCGGGTTCTTCCTGGCCCTGGTGGCGGCCGCCATGTGGGGGTGGCTGCCGGTAACGCTGAAGGAACTGCTGCTCGGCATGGACGCCCAGACCATCGTCTGGTACCGATTCCTGGTGGCGGCGGCGGTTCTTCTCCCCTGGATGGCATGGCTGGGGCGGCTGCCCGCGCCGCGGCAGTTGCGCGGCGGCACCGGCTGGTGGCTGCTGCTGGCCGCGGTGGGCCTGTCGAGCAACTATTACCTGTTCAGCGTCTCGCTCAATTTCGTCAACGGCGAAACCGCCGAAGCGGTAATCCAGTTGACCACTCTTTTCCTGATTTTCGGCGGCGTGGTGTTTTATCACGAGCCATTTACCAGGGCCCAGAAACTGGGGACGTCGCTGATCGTAACCGGACTTTTACTGTTCTTTCACGACCGGCTGGCGGAACTCGCAAATCCGGAAAACGCGCAGACCATCGGCGTATTGATCGTCGTGGCGTCGGCGATCGGCTGGACGACCTATGCGCTGTTGCAGAAGAAACTGAATTCGGAATTCACCTCCGCGCAGATTCTCCTGGCCATTTACGTGTTTTCCACGCTGATCCTGCTGCCGTTCATCAATCCCGGCTCGCTCTTCGGCCTGAGCGGCCTGCAATACGGCCTGCTCGCATTCGCCTGTCTGAATACCCTGGTCGCCTATGGCTGTTTCGCCGAAGCGCTCAAGCTCTGGGACGCGTCCAAGGTCAGCGCGGTGCTCGCCCTGGCGCCGCTGTTCACCATCAGCTCACTGAAACTGGTAGTCTGGATCAATCCCGATTACGCCTTTTCCGACCGGCTGACCTGGATTTCCATCGGCGGCGCCATGGTGCTGGTCATCGGTTCCGCGCTCACGGCCATAGTGCCGAAGACCAGGGGCGAAGAGCCCCCGCTGCATGTAACCACTCCCCACGCGGACTAGACCCCGCGAACGCTTCAGGAGGTCAATGTGAATCAGACAACATCGAAAAGAAGCAGGCTTGCAGTCTCCTCGCTAACGCTCGGCCTGCTCGCAATCGTACTGCCCGTGCTCGGCGGGCTCGGCACTCGCGTGGGAATCTGGTCATTCGGCATCGGGCTTCTGCTTGCGCCTGTGGGCCTGCTGGCGGGAGTCATCGGCCTGCTGCTGGGACTCGTTGCCTTGCTGCGGCTGCGGAAGGCGGGAATGCCGCTGGGTTTGGCGGCTTCCGGGACCGGCGTTTCGGCGCTGGGCGCTCTCTATCTCGGCAGCGCGGTGCTGTCGGCTTTTACCGTGGCGCCGATCCACAACGTGAGCACGGATATCGAAGACCCGCCGGAGTTCACCGTGGCCGCCTCGCTACGCGCGGAGACCGACAACCCGCTATCTTACGACAGCGAAACGATCGGCCCCCTGCAGCGCGAAGGTTATCCCGACCTCGGACCGCTGGACATGGATATGCCGCGGGATCAGGCATACGAACTCGTGCGCGGCGTCCTCGTCGACATGGGCCTCGAACTCGTGCGCGAGGCTCCCGAACAGGGAGAAATCGAGGCCGTGGCGACCACTTTCTGGTTCGGTTTCAAGGACGATCTCGTGATCCGGCTGCGCGATACCGGCATGGGCACGCGCATGGACGTCCGCTCGGTCTCGCGAGTCGGCGTCGTCGACCTCGGCGCCAACGCCGAACGCATTTTCGAGATCATCGACCGGGTCCAGGATGCACGCTGAAGCCGTAAGCAGTTCTCAATTTGCCAATGAGATTCTGCGACTTCGCTTCGCTGCGCGCAGAATGACAGTGTGGCAAACGGTCATCCTGCGCGTAGTCGCAGGATCTCGTCGCCAGAATGAGAATTGTAGTAAAGCCGCGCGCTGACTTGACCGTCACTTCCGGCTCTGAAAAGATCAGGCCGTTTCACCGATTCTTCCGGATATAGTGGAGTGACCGCCATGACGAGTCTGCCGCGCCAGCTTGTTTTCCTTTTCCTGTTGTTGCCGACGATCCTGTTCGCCGGCGTCGACCGCATCGAGGTCACCAGCCGCGAAACGCTGTCGAGCGCCGGGCACGATTTCACCTACGAGGTGATCGAAGGCGTGCTTTATCTGAGGCTCGATCCGGAACATCCGGGCAACGCCATGATCACCGACATCGCGTACGCGCCGCGCAACGGCGACGGCATGGTCGAATACTCCGCCGACTTCAGGGTGCTGGCGCCCTCCGCGGACATCGCCAACGGCGGCCTGTTGTACAACGTCAACAACCGGGGCGGCTCGCGGGTCGCCCCGGAAATTTCCTTCGATCATCCATTGACCGAACTCGGCTTCACGTATCTCGTTACCGGCTGGATCAACGAGATCACGCCGGGCCCGGGACGCCTGCGCCTGCACGCGCCGGTCGTCGGCCCGGCCGACGATCCCATTACCGGCGACGTGCGCTACGAAGTCATCGTCAACAGTCCGGCGGAGGAGGTCAATATCGCCGGCGGCGGGCATCTGGCCTATGCGCCCACCGAGCGCGGCCTGCGCGAGGCGAGTCTGAACCGGCGGCAATACCAGGAGGAAGCGCGCGTCCCGGTCGAGCGCTCGCGTTTCGAACTGACCGTCGTCGACGAGCCGGACAGCAGCCAGCCCATCGTCAACCTCGCGCTCGACGGCGGCTTCGAGCCCGGCATGATCTACGAGTTGATCTACGAGGCCCGGGATCCGGTGCTGGCCGGCGCCGGCATGGCGGCGATCCGCGATCTCGTCTCGCTCATGCGCTATGGCGGCGAAGGCGAGGAACAACTCGCGCAACTCGGCCTGGGCGACATCGAACATACCGTCGCCTGGGGCAATTCCCAGAGCGGGCGGCTGCTGCGGCAATTCATGTACGACGGCTTCAACGCCGATCTCGAATCGCGCAAGATCTTCGACGGCGTCATCCCGGTGATCGCCGGCGGCGGTTACGGCATGTTCAACCTCCGCTTCGCCATGCCCACCCGCACCAACGGCCAGCATTCCAATCACCTGTATCCGAACGACCTGTTTCCGTTCACCTACGGCGAAAGCACCGACCCCTGGACCGGCCGCAACGACGGCATCCTGCGCCGGGCGCGGGCCAGCGGCGCGGTGCCGATGGTCTTCCATATCCAGACTTCCAACGAGTACTGGATCCGCGCGGGCTCACTGCCGCACACCACCCCGGATGGCAGCGAAGACGCCTACATCCCGCCGAACGTGCGTTTCTATACCATCGGCGGTTCCCAGCACGGCTCGGGCAACGGCGTACCGCGAGAAGACGCCAACACGCAATTGCCGCGCAATCCGAACCTGTGGGCCCCGATAGCCGATTCCCTGCTCGTCGCCATGTATCGCTGGGTGGCGGAAGGCGAGGAACCGCCCGAGTCGCGCTATCCGCGTATCGCCGACGGTACGCTGGCGCCCGCCCACGTCGACGGCCGCATCAACAGCGCGGTCTGGACGCCCTTGCGCGGCGTGAATCATCCCAACGCGCTCTACCGTCCGGCCCATGCCGACTACGGTTCGCGCTGGGAAAGCGAGCGCATCATCGACCGGCATCCCGAGTCTTCCGACCACTGGTACGAAGCCCTGGCGCCGGCGGTAAACTCCGACAACAACGACTTCCCCGAAAGCACCGTACTGCCGCCCCTGACCACGGTCCCCCTGGCGACTTTCACCCCCTGGAACCTGCGCGCCCCCGCGACCGGCGCCGAACTTTCCCTGGCGCGCCTCGCGGGCGGCTACATCCCGTTCCCCGCCAACACGGCAGTGGCGGTTCAGTCCGGCGATCCCCGCAGCTCCGTCGCAGGCCTCTACCGTTCCTTCGAGGACTACCTGCAAAAATACGAAGCGGCCACCGACCGACTCATCAACGAAGGCTACCTCCTCCCCGGCTTCAAGAACGCCTACATGGACATGGCCCGCGCCAACGAGCCGGTGTTTCCGTAAAAGATTTGAAAACCGTGTCGCGATGGCTGGTGTTTTGAGGAAGGTGACGTTTCGTGCATAGTAAGGGGATTCGCAATAACAACAGAGGAATCCTCAAATGAAATCACGAATGGCAATTTTCACCTTGGCGGCCGGTATCGCGCTTGCGGGGCAGTCGTCGCAGGTCGTCGGCTCGCACCCGAGTCAGGCGCGCGCCGATATGATGGACGCGCAGGGAATGAGCGTTGGCGAAGTCGTCTTGCGCGAGACGCCGAACGGCACGATATTGCATGCGACACTTAGCAATCTGCCTCCCGGCGCCCACGCGTTTCACGTGCATTCGGTCGGACTCTGCGAGCCGCCGTTCAGTTCCGCCGGCGGGCATTTCAATCCGCAGGGCAAGATGCACGGCCTCGTGGGCGCGGAGCCACAATCGTCCGGCGCCACCGAGACGGCCGCGCGGCGGGCCGTGGTGACGGCGCAAGACTATACCGGCGACGATTTCACCCTGACCTTGACCTGGGACGTCGACGAAGCGGGGGAAGCGTTGCCTGACACCTGGCGTCTGGCCATGGCCCGGGGACACGTCGGCGATATGCCGAACATCCACGTGCCGGCTTCCGGTGAGCTGGAAATCGAGATTCTCAACACGCTCCTCAAGCTCGATTACGGCCTGTTCGACGCCGACGGCGCCGCGATCGTGATTCACGCGGGACCGGACGACTACATGTCCGATCCGGCGGGCGCCGCCGGTCCGCGCATCGCCTGCGGCGTCATTGCCAGCGTGGAATAACGCGGCTCGAAGCCGGGCGCAGTCCCGCCCGGACGGTTCAGAAGCCCGCGATCGTGGATGTCATTCCGCCCGCACGTAATCGCGTTGGCGGAGCCAATTGACGGCGGCGAGCAGCAGGACGGCGAAGACGATCAGGAAGGTGGCGACGGCGAGGATTTCCGGGCTGATCTGTTCGCGGATGCCGGCCCACATCTCGCGCGGAATCGTGCGCTGCTCCGGGCCGCCGATGAACAGCACCACGACCACTTCGTCGAATGAGGCCGAAAAGGCGAACAGCGCGCCGGTGAAGACGCCCGGCGCGATCAGCGGCAGTTGCACGCGGCGCAAGGTCGTCCAGCCGTCGGCGCCGAGATTGGCCGCGGCGCGATTGAGGTCGTGGTTGTAGCCGCTGAGGCTGGCGCTGACCGCGATCAGCACGAAGGGGGCGCCGAGTACGGCGTGAGCCAGGATCAGCGCGGTATACGTCTGCCCGAGCCCCAGGTCCGAATAGAAGAAACTCATGCCGGCGGCGGTAATGATGATCGGCGTCACCATCGGCGAAATCAGCAGCCCCATGATGAGCCCGCGTCCCGGCATGGCCGGGCTGCTCAGGCCCAGCGCCGCGAGCGTGCCCAGGGTAGTGGCGACCACCGTTGCCGCAATGCCGATCACCAGGCTCTTGCCCAGCGCCGGCAGCCAGCGGCCTTCGCCGAGCACGTTTTCGTACCAGCGCAGCGACCAGGCGTCCGGTTCGAGCCGCAACATGCCTTCGGTAAAGGTGAAATAGGGCTCGGCGTTGAAACTGAGTGGAATCACCACAAGAACCGGCGCGACGAGGAAAAACAGCACCGCGGCGCAGAAGCCGACGTGGAGCCATCGGCGCAATCTGGAATCGCCTGGGTTCTTCACCGCACTCATCAGCCCAGCCTCATTCTGTCTACGCCCACGAGCCGGTTATAGACCAGGTAGAGCAACACCACGAGCAGCAGCAGGATGGCGCCGAGCGCCGCCGCCAGGCCCCAGTTCAGCGATTGCTCCATGTGGTAGGCGATCATGCTCGAGATCAGTTGTCCGGTGCGGCCGCCCACCAGGGCCGGCGTGATATAGAAACCGATGGACATGATGAACACGAGCAGCGAGCCCGCGGCGACGCCGGGCAGCGACTGGGGCCAGTAGACGCGCCGGAAGGACTGCCAGAACGACGCGCCCAGCGAGGCCGCCGCCTGCATGTGCCGCGGCGGAATCGTACGCATGATTGAATACAGCGGCAGGATCATGAACGGCAGCAGCACGTGCACCATGGCGATGATCGTGCCCGTCATGTTGTAGATCAGCGACAGGCGCTGCTCGTCGGCAATGATTCCCAGCACCACGAGCAGATCGTTGATCACCCCCTGGTTCTGCAACAGCACGATCCAGGAAGTCGTGCGCACCAGCAGCGAAGTCCAGAACGGCACCAGCACGAGCAGCAACAGCATTCCGGCCCGGGCCGGCCGCGCATGGGCCAGCAGCCAGGCGACCGGATACGCCAGCGCCAGGCTGATCGCGGTGATGGTGGCGCTGATGAGGAAAGTGCGCCACAGCAGGCTGACGTAGATGCGCCGGTCTTCGGGCTGGGCGACGATCTCCCCGGCCGCGCCGCGATCGAGATCGAGGGCGTTCAGATAATATCTCGGCGTGATGCGCTCGCCCGCCCGGCGAATCGCCAGCCAGGTCGAAACCTCGGCCCAGTCCTCGTCGCCGTCGATCATGGCATCGCGCCAGGAACCGGCGGGGGGGTCGTTCCCCAGCCTGCGGGCGGTCCCGAGCAAGGTGCTGCGCATGCCGCTTTGCAGACGATTTACCCTCGTCGCCACCGAGCCGAGCGCGCGTACTTCGTTCAGGGCGACGAATTCCGTGCCGGCGATGCGGAAAGTCTCCTCACTCGGCAAATCGCGGCCGTCCCATTCCGCCAGGGCGTTCAGGGTCGCCGGCAGGGAATCGGCGACCGCCGGTTCGTAGACGCTGCGCACGAGCATCAAGGCCAGCGGCGCGAGAAAGGTCACGGCCACGAAAATGACCAGCGGCGCCGCCAGCAGCGCGGCGCGCAGCCGTTTGTCCGTCATCGGGTTAACCATACGGCGAAGCGCTCGTTCATTTCGTCCCGGTTGTCGGCCCACCAGACCCAGTCGCTGTGCAACGCGCGGCGCATGTTCTGTTCGGCGGCGGGCATGTGGGGGGCCATTTCGATGCCGGTATCCTCGTGCGTGGAGACCAGCGCATTACCGGAATACCGGGTTGGACTATAGGAAATGTATTTGCTGATCGCCGCCAGACTTTGCGCGCTTGACGCGAATTCGATGAATTGCCTGGCGATATCCAGCCGCGGCGTTCCCAGGGGTATGACCAGACCGCTGGCCTCCTGGACCTGACCGTCCCAGATGATCGTGAACGGCTGGTTCTCCAGAATCTGGGCGTTGAAAACGCGGCCGTTGTAGGCCGTGGTCATGACGACTTCCTGGTCCGCCAGCATCTGCGGCGGCTGGGCGCCGGCCTCCCAGAACACGATCTGGTCCTTGATCGTGTCGAGCTTGGCGAAAGCCCGCGCGATGCCCTCGTCAGTACCGAGCGTCCGGTAGACATCGTCCAGCGGCACGCCGTCCGCGATCAGGGCGAATTCGAGATTCACCACGGGCACGCGCCGCATGCCGCGGCGTCCCGGAAACTTGTCCAGATCGAAATAGTCTTCGAGAGTCGACGGTTTTGCGCCCGGAAAGAGTTCGTCGTTATAGGCTACGATCGTCGCCGAGGCGATGCCGCCGCCGGCGCAATCCGAGCGTGAGCCGGGAGGATAGTCCTCGGCGGCGGGCGTACCGTCGGGAGCGGGGGGTAGTTCTTCCACGGGCACGAATTCGAGCAGCCCCTCGTCGCAGCCCCGCACCGCGTCCGGGGTGGGCATATCGACGACATCCCAGAACACGTTGCCGGATTCGACCTGGGCGCGTATCTGCGCCAGCCCGCCGTTGTAGTCTTCGATCTGCACCTCGATCCCGGTCTCTTCGATAAAGGGTTCGACCCAGGCGCGTTCCACCGAACGGCCATAGGAACCGCCCCAGGAAACCAGGGTCAGGGTCTGGGCGGCGGCGGTGGCGGAGAACGCGGCGAGCAACAGCGACGAAAGCAGGCTGATATTTCTCATGCGTCGTCCTTACGGGCTTTCGTCGGGCAGGGCCCGGCAGTCGATCACGGTCCAGCCGATGCGTACGCTGTCGCCGGGGAGAATGCCGCCCTGGCCGATGAAATTGGGAATTTTCACGACGAAATCGGGTTGCTCGAAAATGGTCACGTGGACCCGCAAATGGTCGCCCAGAAAGACCATGTCGTCGATGTGGGCGTCCACGGTATTGCTGTATTCCATCGACGGCGACAGCACCACGCGTTCGGGGCGGATCGCCAGCACCGTCCGCGCGCCGACTTCGAGCGGTTCGACCATGAACGCCTCGACGAGTCCGTCGCCCACCTGAACCTTGCAGATCTCGCCGTCCACCGTTTGGACGGTGCCTCGCAGCAGATTGTTGTCGCCGACGAATCTTGCGACGAATTCCCGCACGGGCTCCTCGTACAGGGTTTCCGGCGCGGCCACCTGCTGGATTTCGCCGTCATTGAAGACCGCGATGCGGTCCGACAGCGTCATCGCTTCCTGCTGGTCGTGGGTGACATAGACCATGGTCACGCCGAGTTCGCGCTGGATCGAACGAATTTCGAGTTGCAACTGTTCGCGCAGGCGGCGGTCGAGGGCGCCGAGCGGTTCGTCCATCAGCACCACGCCGGGTTCGAACACCAGCGCCCGGGCGATCGCCACCCTTTGCTGCTGGCCGCCGGACAACTGGCCGGGACGGCGGTCTCCATAGCCTTCCAGACGCACGATCTCCAGGGCCCGCTGAATCCGGCGCGTACGTTCTTCGGGCGCCATGCCGCGAACTTCCAGCGGAAAGGACAGGTTCCGGCCGACGGTCATGTGCGGGAACAGGGCGTAGTTCTGGAACACCATGCCCATGTCGCGCTTCTGCGGCGGCAGGTTGTGCACCGACTCGCCGTTGACGCGGATTTCGCCCGACGTCGGCGTTTCGAATCCCGCCAGCATCATCAGGCAGGTAGTCTTGCCGGACCCGGAAGGGCCGAGCAAGGTCAGGAACTCGCCCCGCCGAACGCTCATGTTGAGGTTCGGCAAGACCATCGTCTTGCCGTCGTAAGACTTGCTTATGTCGATGAATTCGATCTGGGTGTCGGTTGCGCTGCTCATTGCCGCGTATACACGAGGCGCCCCGCCAGCCAGGTCTGTTCGACTTCCACGTCCATGATCCGCTCGGGGTCGATGGTCAGCAAGTCGTCCGAGAGCACGATCATGTCGGCGTACTTGCCGGGCTCCAGCGAGCCTTTCACGTCCTCCTCGAACAGCAGCCAGGCGCCGGTTCGGGTATAGCCTCGAATCGCCTCCTCCATTGTTATCGCTTCTTCCTCCGCATAGACCGCGCCGGTCATGCCCTTGCGCGTCACCGCCGCGTACAGCCCCACCATGGGGCCGATCGGCAGGATGTCGCTCGAAATCGCCACCGTCACGCCGTGGTCCATCGGCGAGCGCAGGGGATTGTTGTGCTGCAGCCGCCAGCCGTCGAGATTCTCCACGTAACGGCCTTCGAGAGTATAGGTGAAATTCGGCTGCTGGGTGATCGCGATTCCGTTTCGCGCCATGGTTTCCATGGTGGCGTCCGAAGGCCGCATGGAAAAGTGGTTCAGGTAATGGCGGTGATCCTCGCGCGGATTGCGTTCCAGCGCGCCCGCCAGGATATCTACCACGAGTTCGATGGCGGCGTCGCCGATGGCGTGAATGCCCATTTGCCAGCCGGCGTCGTGGATCTCGTTGAGATGGGCGATGAGGTCTTCCTCGGGCATGTCGAGGTGGCCGTGATAATCGCCCTGATTGCGATACGGCTCCTTGGTATAGGCCGCCGGGCCGGTGAAGCCGCCGTCGGCGAAGACCTTGATGGGGCCGATCTTGAGAAACTCGTTGCCCTCGCCGACCCTGGCCTTGACCGCGGCGATGGCCGGCGGATCGAACCACTGGAATTGCAGCGCGGCCCTCGGCAGGGGCGTGTCCGAGCTTGCATACAGGTCCTCCCACATGGCGTATTCCGCGGGCGCCTTGGACGCGTCGATGATGCTGGTAATGCCGTCGGCGAGCAGCTCGTTCAGGTTGACTTCGAGGCTGTCGACCAATTCGTCCGGCGTGGCGTCCGGCACCAGCCGGCTGACGATTCCCTGCCGTTCGCGGATGACGCCGTTCAGGCTGCCGTCGGGATTGCGCTCGATCACGCCGCCTTCGGGGTCGGGCGTTTCCGGGGTGACGTCGGCCAGATCGAGCGCCATGCTGTTTGACACCGCGCTATGGCCGCCGGCGCGAGTCAGGATGACCGGGTTATCCGGCGCCGCTGCGTCGAGATCGTCGCGCAGGGGCCGGCGGCCTTCGGTCAACTGGTCCTCGGACCAGCCGTAGCCTGTGACCCAGTTGCCGGCGCCGACTTCCTCGGCCTTGGCCTGCACCAGTTGCTGGATTTCAACGACCGAGCCCGCCTCGGTCAGATCGATGTAGTGATTCGGCCGGCCGCGGATATGGGTATGGGAATCGATGAATCCCGGCATCAGGACCTTGCCTTGCAGATCGACGACCTCCGGCGCGTTGTAGCTTTGCAGCAGCGCGGCGCCGCCGGTGGCGACGATCAGACCTTCGTCGACCACCACGGTGTCGTGAATGGAAAAGTTCTCGTCGACCGTGAGCACCTTGCCGTTGGTCAGAATCAGGTCCACCTCGGCGGGCGGGCCTTGCTCGGCCGGGCCGCATCCGGCCAGGACGAGGCCGAACAGGAGGCCGAGCGGAAGAATGGTTTTCTTGCTGGTCGGTTCAGGGGCCAATTTTTTCATTGGATACCTCACTTCAGGATTTCCGGCATTTCCCGGCGTATGGTCTTGGTGGCCGCGGCCAGGGCGCGGTCAAACATTTCGATCATCTCGTCCACCTGCTCACGCGTGATGATCAGCGGCGGGCAGAAGGCGACGGAATTGCCGGCCACGGCGCGGATCAGCAGGCCGTGCTCCTTGCAGCATTGCATGGCGATGGCGCCGGCCCGGCCGTCGGGGAACGGTACGCGCGCGGACTTGTCGGCGACGAGTTCGACCGCGCCGATCAGGCCCTTGCCGCGCACTTCGCCGACCAGCGGGTGATCGATGAATTCGCCGAGGCGCTCCTGCATATAGGCGCCGACCTCGGCGGCATGGGCGAACAGCCCGTCGCGCTCATAGATCTCCATCGCCTTGAGCGCCGCCGCGCAGGCGACGGGATGGCCGCTATAGGTAAAACCGTGGCCGAAGACGCCGGCCCGGTTGCTCGGCTCGACCATGGTCTCGTACATCGAGCCCGGGATCACCGCCGCGCTGATGGGGATGTAGGCCGAGGACATCTGCTTGGCCAGGCTCATCAACCGCGGCTGAACGCCGACGGTGGTGGAACCGAATGCGTTGCCGGTGCGGCCGAATCCGCAAATGACTTCATCGGCCCAGAACAGGACGCCATGGCGTTCGAGCATGCGGCCGAGCGCGGGGTAATAGGCGTCGGGAGCAACCACGACGCCGGCGGCGCCGCCGACAGGTTCGGCGATGAAGGCGGCGATGGTTTCCGGGCCTTCCCGCAATATCAGTCGTTCGACGTCTTCCACCAGCCGCTCGGCGAATTCGGTTTCGGTCTCGCCGTCCCGGTGGCCGTGGTAGTAATGCGGCGTTTCCGCGCGCAGAATGCCGAGTTCGTCGACCGGGATGTCGAAATGCATGTGATTGACGGGCAGTCCGGTCAGCGCCGCCGATGCGAGGGTGACGCCGTGATAGGCGCGCTCGAAGGCGATGATTTTCTTTCGCTGCGGCTGGCCGGTGACATTGGCCCAGTAGCGCAGCATCTTGATCATCGAATCGTTGGCTTCGCTGCCCGAATTCGCCAGGAAAATCTTTGCCTCGGGAATCGGCAACATGGACGCCAGCTTCTCGGCCAGATCGATGCCGACCTGGTGGGTGCGGCCGCCGAACATGTGGCTGTAGGAAAGATTCTGGAGTTGCGCGGTGATGGCCTCGATCAATTCGCGGTTGCCGTAACCGAGAGCGGAACACCACAGGCCGGCGAGTCCTTCGAGATAGCGCTTGCCGGACGCGTCGTACACATAAATGCCGTCGCCCCGGACGATATTGACCTGCTCGGTGCGGGTGAAATTGGTGGTCGGGTAGATCAGCGTAGTCATGGCCGGGAGCATATGCCAGCCGGCAGCCGGTTTCCACCGAATCGCTAGAAAGTGCCGCTGACCTTGAAGTTGAGTACGCGGCCGGAATAATTGCAGCGGAATTCGATCTCTTCGAGGATGCCGGCCGAGACCCTGCCGACATAGCGCAAGCGCTCGCGGCAGCTTTCCGGATTGGAAAGACTCTGCCCTTCGAGCCGCCAGGTCAGTCCGCGGCTGTCGATGTATTCGACGAACAGCGAACCGCGAGGATCGCCGCTGGCGTATTCGATGTCGTCGATGTCGACGCGCAGGATATTGCCGTCGTGCCGGTTCATCCACCTGCCGCCCCAGTTGAGATTCCAGCGCGGAATGTCGTGGCGGAAGCCGAACGAATTGAAGCCGCGGGCCATGTTCTGGAAACGCCGCTCGTAGCCCAGGAACGGGTCCATGATGCTGGAGTCCTCCACCGTGAGGCTAGCGGTGAGTTGCAGGTTCGGCAGGTCGAACATGCGCATGCGGATCGCGGCGTTGCCGCGGAAGCCCCACATCTCGCCGTCGCCGATGTTGCCGTTGGCGGATTGCAGGTTGTTCTCGTCGACGGTGACGTCGATGCGTTCGATCCGGTCGTGGTGCGCGTGATAGTAGATATTCCCGCTGAGCACCCCGTAATCGTTGGGCAGCCGGTACTCGGCGTTGAAATCGTACTTCCAGAGCCATTCCTGGCGCAGGTTTACGTTCCCCGCCTGGGTGTTCGAATCGTCGTCCTGGTCGTCGTTGGCGGCGACGAAATCGGCGAAGCTCAGTTGCAGCACGACGCGCTCGACCGAGCCGCGCAATTGCAGTTGCGGCGTCAGGTTGTAGCGCAGATCCACTTTCGGCTTGAGAAACTCGAAATCCCGCGAGTTGTTGAAGTCGCCGGTCTGGCTGATGGTCGAGGTTTCGTACAACAGGGTCGATTCCAGCGTCATGCGCGGATTGACGATCCAGTTGTGAATCGCGAAAGGCTCGTAGCGGACTTCCTCGACTTCGGATATCGCGTTGGCGACGTTGACCGGGACCAGTCCACCGACCGCTTCGGAAGTCGAACCGGAGCCGGCGATGCCCAGCGCCAGGGCGGAATCGAGTGCGGTCTGGGCGCCCTCGGCGCCCAGTTCCAGATCCATGTTATCGCCGATATCGAAAGTATAGGAACTGCGCACGATGCGCTCGGTGATCAGGGAATCCGTGCTGAGAAAGAGGTTCTTTTCCTCGCCGTCCGCAAACACGTCGAAGCGCTCGCGCAACGCCGAATTGTCGTTTTCGTTGGCGATGAACAGCACCTTGAAGCGCGAATTGTTCGCGGCCAGATATTCGTAGTCGCCGCCGATCTCCCAACTGGCCGATTCGCCGGGAATGGCCTCGCGCTCGATGTCCTGGGGGTTCGGTTCGACCTTGAGGTCGGTGATATAGCGCATCACCGACTGGGGCCGGTCGTTTTGCGAGTACAGCGCATTCAGCCGCGCGCTGCTGTTGGCGCCGAACTGGTAGTCGAGGTTGGTGCTGAATTCGTAGGTGCTCGAGTCCGTGGTCCGCTCTTCCCAGATGTAGTCGTTGGGCGAGTAGTCGCCGAGTATCGAATCTTCCCAGGTGAATTGTTCGAAATAGCGGGGCGTGGCGCTCGCGCTGACCACGTAACTCAGGCCGCCGGACTGGCCGCTGAGGGCGAAATTGCCGCCGGGGCGCACTTCGTCGCGGAGGTAGCGGTCCATGTTGACGTCGTAGGAGACGCTGGTGTCCGAAAGTTCCTCGAACAGCACCACGTTGACGACCTGCCCGGAGCCGCGCACGTCGAGCGAGCCGCTGGTGTCGCGGATGATCTCGATATAGTCGACCTGGGCCGCGGTGATGCGGTCGAGGATGCCGGAGGTGTTGTTGTTCTTGCCCGCGGTGCGCTTGCCGTTGATCAGGATTTCGTTGCCGCCGCTGCGGCCGCCGCCGAAACCGCGTCCGCCCCGGGTAACGTTGGACGGTCCGCCGCCGCCGGAAGAAAAGCCGCGCGGCGGTCCCCCGCCGCCACCGGGTCCGCCGCGGGAACTCATGCCGGGGATGCGGTCGAGCATGTCCTGGGCGGTGATCGGGGAAAATTCATCGAAATAGGAGGCAGGGTAGATCACCGTCGACTCTTCGCCGACGTTGTCCTGGGCCAGCGCGCCCGGCGCGGCTCCCAGCAGCAGAATCGCAAGCGCGGTTGACAGGCAATAGCGGAACTTGTTTTCCATTACGTGAGCCCTGCTTCTCTCCAGCGAAAAATGCGTAGGGGCGAGGCATGCCTCGCCCGCGGGCCGGGCATGCCCGGCCCCTACCTTCTTTCCAACGAAAAATGGTAAGCGACAAACTCATTCGATACTGTTACAAATTGTGCTCCCCGGCCGTTCGAAAATCCCATGAACTGGAAGCGTCCGCTGTTTCTCACCCATCGCTGGATCGGCATCGGCATGTGCCTGCTGTTCGCGCTCTGGTTCGCTTCGGGCATCGTCATGATGTACGTCGACTATCCCGAACTGACCTACGCCGAATCCGTGGCGGCGCATCCGGATCTGGAACGGGACCGGGTCGAACTGACGCCGTTCGAGGCCGCCCGGAGAGCGGGAGAGATCACCGCCTGGCAATCGCTCAGCCTTGCCATGCTCGCGGGCCGGCCCGTTTATCGGTTCGGCGCGGTCGACGGCTACTCGGCCACTGTTTTCGCCGATACCGGAGAACCGATGGACCGGCTGGGGGAGCAAGGCGCCATGGCGGTCGCGGCGGCTTCGGGATTGCGCTCGGGCCCGGCCGAACCGGAACACCTCGGCTTGATCGAAATCGACCAATGGACCATCACGGCCTCGCTCAATCCATCGCGGCCGCTGCACAAGGTGGCGCTCAACGACGACGCGGGCACGGTGCTCTACATATCCGACCGCGACGGCCGCGTGGTGCGCGACACCACCGGCCGGGAGCGGTTCTGGAACTGGCCCGGCTCCACCGTCCACTGGATCTATCCGCTGGCGGTCCGGCAGTTTTCCGGGTTCTGGCTGCAACTCATCATCTGGCTGTCCGTGATCGGGCTGGTGTCGCTAGCCACCGGCGCCGTTATCGGCGTGTTGCAATTGCGCCCGTTCGCGCGCAACGGAGACTGCAAGATCAGCCCATACGCCGGGATCATGAAATGGCATCACATCGGCGGACTTTGCTGCGTGGTATTCATCGCCACTTTCCTGTTCAGCGGACTAATGTCGGTCAGCCCCTGGGGCGTGTTCGCTCCCGCCACCTCGCCGCTGCCGCAAATCGCCCGCTACCAGGGCCAGCTCTCGCTGCGCCTGAGCGACTTTTCCCTGCCGGCCGCCGCCGGCACGCCCATCAGGGAAGTAAACTGGCTCTATCTGGGAGGACAGCCGTACAGCGTCAGCACGCTCGCCTCGGGAGAGCGGCTCGCGGATTTCGGCCCGGACCGGCAGCCGGACGTCGCCGCCAGGATAAGCGGCGCCGCGGCACAACTGCTCCCCGGTTCCAGCCTGACCAGTCTCGAATTGCTCGAATCCCACGACGATTACTACTATTCCCGGCACTTCATGCGCCAGCCCCTGCCGGCCTACCGCGCCCGCTTCGACGACGCGGAAGCGACCTGGTATCACATCAACGCGCTCACGGGAGAAGTGGTCAACCGGCTGACCCGCCGCGGCAGGCTGGAAAGATGGCTGTTCAACGGCTTGCACAGCTTCGACTTCCAGTTCCTGCGGGACAGCCGCCCATTGTGGGATCTGACGGTCATCCTGCTCAGTCTGGCCGGACTCGGCTTTTCCGTCACCTCGATCGTTATCGGCTGGCGCCGGCTGACGCGCTGACGGGGGCGGCAGCAGCGGTTTCAATCGTGGACATTCCGGGTTTTAACTTTTACTCTCGATGGTCGGCTCCGCCGGGGCATACCCGTGCCATCCCGGCAAATGAGGAGGGACACAGAATGAAGCATCGCAAGTCGCACATGGTATCCGGTCTGGTTCTGCTATCGGCCCTGTCGCTGGCGGGCGTTGCGCAGGCGCAACAGCTCACCGGCACCGAGAATGGCGAATGGCGCTATCTCGGCGGCGATATCGGACATACGCGATATACGCCGAACGATCAGATCAACGCCGAAAATTTCGGCGATCTGGAACAGGCCTGGATCTGGCGCAGCGACAATTTCGGCCCGAACGTCGATTACTTCTCGCGCTCCACGCCGATCTATGTCGACGGCATCCTGTATACGGTAGCCACACCCCGGCGCCAGGTCGTGGCCATCGATCCGGCCACCGGCGAAACCCTGTGGACTTTCCGCGAGCCCGAATCGATCCGTCACCAGCGTTCGCCGCGCCAGGCCTACGGCAAGGGCGTGACCTACGGTGAGATCGACGGCCGCGGCGTGATCTACATTACCACGCCGGGCTTCTTTCTCTGGGCGCTCGACGCCAAGACCGGGCGCCCGCTGGAAAACTGGGGCTCCGCCTTTCCCGTCGGCGGATTTCCGGAATCCGGAGTGGTCGACCTGATTCCCCACCTGGTTGACGGTTGGGGCCCATGGGAAGATTACGTGACCGCGGGCGGGGAATACGATCCCGACTATGGCATACCGCGCGAACTCGGCATGGTCACGGCCTCCGCACCGCCCATAATCGTCAACGGCGTGGTGGTGACGCTGGTCGGCCACCAGCCAAGTTACGGCCAGACGCGCATCGAGAACGTGCCCGGCGACATCATGGGCTTCGACGCCGCCACCGGCGAGAATCTGTGGAAATTCCACGTCATCCCCCGGCCCGGCGAGATCGGCAACGAGACCTGGCACAACGACGCCTGGCGTTTTTCCGGCGACATCTCGACCTGGGCGCCGGCTTCGGCGGACCCCGACCTCGGCCTGGTCTACATGGTGACCAACGCCTCCACGGTGCAGTCCTATACCGGCCACCGGCCCGGCGACAATCTCTTCGGCGGCAGCCTGCTCGTACTCGACGTCGCTACCGGCGAACGCGCCTGGCACTTCCAGATCCATCGCAGCGACCAGTGGAACTACGATCTGCCGGCGGCGCCTATTCTCATGAACCTCAACGTCGACGGGCGGCCGATTCCGGCGGTGATCCAGAACACCAAGCAGGGCCTGATCTTCGCTTTCAATCGTGAAAACGGCGAACCGATCTGGCCCATCGAGGACCGCGAAGTCATCCAGACCGAAGTGCCCGGCAATTACACCTCGCTCACCCAGCCCTATCCCACCCGGCCCGAACCCGTGGACCGGATCGTCATCGACGGCATCACCGACGAGTTCATCATGGATTACACGCCGGAATTGCGCGAACAGGCCCAGGTGATCCTCAACGGCTACCGGCTCGGCGGGCTTTACGTGCCGGCGCTGCCGCAGGGCTATGACGGCCCGTGGATCAACAACGTCGGCTGCCAGGGCGGCGGCAACATCATTCCGCATCCGCCGACGGCCGATCCGATCAACGGCATGATGTTCAATTCCCATCGCCGCAGTTGCAACGCGCCGGGCTTCATGCGGCCGACCAACGGCGTCGACCGCGACAATCCGAACTACCCCGAGCCGGGCGAGGGCGGCGCCACGCCGAACAGCACGCCGACCACCGGCCGCACCGTGGTGGACTGGCTGCCGGGCGGCGGCGGAGGTTTGCCGACCATCGAAGGTTTGCCGGTTTTCAAGCCGATGCATAATCAGCTTACCGCTTACCAGATGAACTCCGGCGACAAGCTCTGGTCCGTTCCCGTAGGCGAAACCCGCGCGGCGATCCGCAACCATCCGTTGCTGGCCGGCGTGGACATTCCGAACAGCGGCGGCGAGGGCTGGTCGATCCAGATGGCGACGCCGGAAATCCTGGTCCAGGCCCGGGCGCTGAGCGAAGGCATGGCCCAGATGGAGCCCGATGGGCCGCTGACGCTGAACGCGCGCGACAAGACCAGCGGCGAAGTCCTGGCCAGCGTTCCGCTCCCAGCTCCCGGCCAGTACGGCCTGATGAGTTACATGCATGACGGCCGGCAGTACATCGTCGTGCAGATCGGCAGCTCGCGCACCGATTTCCCCGGCGCCCTGGTTGCCTATCGTTTGCCGAATTGAACAAGCCAAGTTAATCGAGAGGGCCATGAAGATGACTGAATTGATGCCCCGACTGCTCGCGGGCCTGCTGGCGCTGGCGGCGGCGAGCGCCGCCGCCCAGGAGACCCGCCTGCTTGAGCCGGAAGACCTGTTTGAACTGCAATCCGTGAGCAACCCGGTGATCAGCCCCGACGGCGGCTGGGTAGCCTACACCGTGAACTCGACCAGCCTGGAGGAAGACAGTAGCGAAACGCGTATCTGGATGGCTTCGACTACCGACGACACCGTCCTGCCGATGACCGGCGAGGGATCTTCCGCCGGCAATCCGCAATGGAGCCCGGACGGACGCTACCTTTCCTTCACGGCCTCGCGCAACGACGGCGAGTCCCAGGTCTGGGCGCTCGACCGGCGCGGGGGAGAAGCGGTACAACTCACTCATGTCGAACAGGGGGTGAGCGATTACGCCTGGTCTCCCGACAGTTCCCGTCTGGCGCTGGTGATTCGCGACCCGGAAGAGGTATCCGAAGGGGAAGACGGCGAAGAGGAGGAAGCGCGCCCCTGGGTCATCGATCGCCTGCAATTCAAGCGCGACTACACCGGTTACCTCGATCGCCGCCGCACGCACCTGTTCGTGCAGGACGTGGCGCCCGGCGCGGAGCCGGAAGCCATGCAGATTACCTCCGGCGATTATGACGACAGCGATCCGGTCTGGAGTCCGGACGGCAGCCTGATCGCCTTCGTCAGCAATCGCACCGAGGAGCCCGACGCCAACGACAACACCGATATCTGGGTGGTCGCGGCCGACAATCCCGACGCCGGCGCGACACTGTTGCAAATCACTTCCAATCCCGGCTCGGATACCTCGCCCGCCTGGAGCCCCGACGGCCTGACGATCGCCCATGTCAGCGTCACACAGCCCGAGATCATCTGGTACGCCACCAATCATCTGGCGATCTCGCCGGCCACGGGCGGTCCGGCCCGCGTACTGACCGGGCGGATCGACCGGAACGTGAATTCGCCGCGATTCTCGCCCGATGGCGGTGAAGTGCTGTTCGGTCTGGAAGACAGCGGCGAGCGTCATCTGGCAAGCATCGACACCTCCGGCGAGAACTTCCGGCGCCTCATCGAAGGTCCGCTGAGCCTGCGCGGCTGGTCCCAAAGCGATGACGGACAGATCGCCAGCCTGGTAAGCGAGCCACACTTGCCCGCCGAAGTGTTCTACGGCGCCGGAGACGAGCGGCGGCAATTGACGTTCACCAACCGGCCCTGGCTCGACGAATTGCAATTGGCCGAAGTCGAGAACGCGCAATTCCCCAGCGCCGACGGCACCGAAGTCGAAGGATTCATTTTCAAACCGCCGGGTTTCGACGCGAGCTTCCGGTATCCGACCCTGTTGCGCATTCACGGCGGCCCGGTCGCGCAATACGATTTCGCCTTCAATTTCGAAGCGCAATTGTTCGCCGCCAACGGCTATGTCGTGGTCATGACCAATCCGCGGGGATCCTCGGGTTACGGACAGGATTTTTCCCATGCAATCTGGGCCGACTGGGGCGTGCGCGATTTCCAGGATGTCATGGCCGGCGTGGACTACGCCATCGAGCAAGGCTATGCCGACCCGGACCGGCTCGGCGTCGGCGGCTGGTCCTACGGCGGCATACTCACCAATTACGTCATCACCAAGTCGGACCGCTTCAAGGGCGCGATCACCGGCGCGAGCATGGCGCTGTACCGGGCGAACTACGGCCACGATCACTATCAACTGGAATGGGAGGGGGAAGTGGGATTGCCCTGGGAGAACGCCGAGGCCTGGGAGCGCATGTCGCCGTTCAACTTTGTCGCCAATGTCGTCACGCCCACGTTGATCATGGGCGGCGATCACGACTGGAACGTGCCGATCCAGAATTCCGAACAGCTCTATCAGGCGCTGCGGCGGCTGGGCGTCGAGACGCAGCTCGTGGTTTACCCCAACGAGCACCACGGCATCCGCAAACCGGCGTTCCAGCTCGATCGGCTTGAGCGGTACCTGGCCTGGTACGACCAATACGTGAAATAGCGGCGGGCGGATCGAGACCGGAGGTTCGACAATGGCGAATAAAGTGATTTCGCGTTCTTTCGCAGCGATATTGACCGTGGCGGCGCTGCCGGCGTTCGCCCAGGACGCACGGCTGATCGAGCCCGAAGACCTGTTTGGAATCAAGGCCGTCGGCAGCCCTGCAATCAGTCCCGACGGCGCCTGGGTCGCGTATACGGTGCGCAGCACCAGCCTCGAGGACGACAGCAGCGAAACCCGCGTCTGGATGGCGTCCACGACGGACGACACCGTGTTGCCCATGAGCGGCCCGGGCTCCTCGGCGAGCAATCCGCAATGGAGCCCCGATGGCCGCCTGCTCTCGTTTCTCGCCTCGCGCGACGAAGGCCGGACCCAGGTCTGGGCGCTGGACCGCCGCGGCGGCGAAGCGCGGCAGCTTACCCACGTCGAACAGGGGGTGAACGACTACGCCTGGTCGCCCGACGCATCGCGGCTGGCGCTGGTGGTTCGGGACCCGGAAGAGGAAGACGACGAACCCCGTCCCTGGGTGATCGACCGCCTCCAATTCAAGCGCGATTACGCCGGCTATCTCGACCGGCGCCGTACGCATTTGTACGTGCAGGACGTGGAACCCGGCGCGGAACGCGAGGCGGTGCAGATCACTTCCGGCGACTACGACGATTCACAACCTGCCTGGAGTCCCGACGGCAGGCTGATCGCCTTCGTCAGCAATCGCACCGAAGAGCCCGACGCCAACAGCAATTCCGATATCTGGGTGGTCGCCGCGGACAATCCCGACGCCGGCGCGACCCTGTTGCGGATCACCGACAATCCCGGTTCGGACTCATCTCCCGCCTGGAGCCCGGACGGCCGCTACATCGCCCACACCAGCGTCACCGAGCCGGAAATCATCTGGTACGCCACGCAGCATCTGGCGATCGCTCCCGCCACCGGCGGCCCGGCCCAGGTGCTCAGCGAACGTCTCGACCGCAATGTC
This sequence comes from Pseudomonadales bacterium, assembly GCA_022822865.1. Lineage (GTDB taxonomy): Bacteria > Pseudomonadota > Gammaproteobacteria > Pseudomonadales > Pseudohongiellaceae > UBA9145. The sequence goes on from JAJDYJ010000084.1 coordinate 26,663, forward strand.
GGCTCTCCGCGCTTCACGCCCGACGGCGAGACAATCCTGTTCGTTTACGAAGACAGCGCCGAGCGCCATCTCGCGGGCATGGACGTCTCCGGCGAGAACTTCCGGCGCGTCATCGAAGGCCCGCTGAGCCTGCGCGGCTATTCGATGAGCGACGGCGGCCAAATTGCCAGCCTGATCAGCGAACCGCATTTGCCGGCCGAGATATTTTTCGGCATCGGCGCGGAGCGGCGGCAATTGACCGACACCAACCGCCCCTGGCTCGACGAGTTGCAACTGGCGGAAGTCGAGAACGTGCAATTCGACAACCCCGGCGGCATGGAAATCGAGGGCTTCATCTTCAAACCGCCCGGTTTCGACGCAAGCATGCGCTATCCGACCTTGCTGCGCATCCACGGCGGCCCCGTCGCGCAATACGATTTCGCCTTCAACTTCGAAGCCCAGTTGTTCGCCGCCAACGGCTATGTCGTGGTGATGACCAACCCCCGCGGCTCGTCCGGCTACGGCCGTGACTTCTCCCATGCGCTATGGGCGAACTGGGGCGTCCCGGACACCGAAGACGTCATCGCCGGAGTCGATCATGCAATCGAACTCGGCTATGCCGACCCGGACCGCCTCGGCGTCGGCGGCTGGTCCTACGGCGGCATACTCACCAATTACGTCATCACGAAGTCAGACCGCTTCAAGGGCGCGATCACCGGCGCGAGCGAGGTGCTGTACCGCGCCAATTACGGCCACGACCACTACCAGCGCCAATGGGAGGCGGAACTCGGCCTGCCCTGGGAAACCGCCGCGGCCTGGGAACGTATTTCACCCTTCAACGACGTCGCGAACGTCGTCACGCCGACCCTCATCATGGGCGGCGAGCACGACTGGAACGTGCCCATCCAGAACTCCGAGCAACTGTACCAGGCCCTGCGCCGGCTCGGTGTCGAAACGCAACTCGTGGTCTATCCCGATGAATTCCACGGCATAAGCAAACCCGCCTTCCAGCTCGACCGGCTCGAACGCTACCTGGCCTGGTATGACAAATATGTAAAGGGAGCGCAGTGAGGTCCGTGCCGCGCCGTGTCACAGGCGGCGCGGATATGTCATTATTGCGCTTCTCCGCGCCGGCCACCGGCCCCGACAAGAGGAAACAACGATGCGTACTTCCGCCCGTCCGTTCGTCCTGCCGCTGCAAGTCCTGTGTGTAGCCGCCGTGGTTTGCGCCGCGCCGGCGCTGGCCCAGCAGGGCAATGCCCGGGGACCCATCGGCGAAAGCCCGTATGACATCGTCAGCGGCTGGCACAAGCCGTTCCAGGAAAAGGGCTTCGCTTTCGGGGGCAACTCGGGTGTGTGGGCGGAATCGCCGGATCGCATCATCATCGCCCAGCGCGGCGAAACCATTCTGCCTTATCCGGTCCCGGAGGATTTCCCCGGCTTTGCCGGCTCACTCGGTATCAATGTGCTGTTCGAAACCAATCGCCGCCACTGGCAGAACTGCCTCTATATCGTCAACGGCGACGGTGAGGTGGTCGAAATCTGGGACCACCTCGATTATCTCTGCGAAGGTTCGGACGGTCCCGGCCCGCATCGCATTCGCATCAGCCCTTACGACCCGGAAAGCCGCATCTGGCTGATCAACGAAACTTTCCACCAGATCTACGTGATCGCCAACGACGGCAGCGAAGTGCTAGCCACTTATGGCGAAAAGGGCGTTTCCGGCGCCGGTGAAACGCATTTCGGCCGGCCCCAGGACGTCGCCTTCCTGCCCGACGGCCGCATCCTGGTCGCCGACGGCCTGGACAATCACCGGGTGATCATCTACGACAACGACATGAACTATCTCGGCGAGTTCGGCGGTTTCGGCACGGGGCCGGGCCAGTTCAATACCTTGCATGCGGTGGCGGTCGGGCCGGACGGCCTGATCTTCGCGCTCGACCGGTCGGGGGGCCGCGTGAACGTGTTTCAGACGACCGACGATCCGGCCGAAGTCGAGTTTCTGCGCGAGTTTCCGGGCTTGACCCTGCCGCTCGACATCATCGTCAACGAGGACGACATCTGGATCACGGACCTGGGGCCGCTACGCTTCATCAACTTCGATTTCGAAGGCAACTACAAGTACACCTGGCTGGTGCCGCCGGACCTGCCCGACGGCTATCTCGAAGTGCACACCTTCACGGTGGATTCGGACGGCAATCTGATCGGCGGCGACAACCAGTACGGCCGCTCGCAAAAGTTCGTCCCCAAGCCCGACGCCGATCCCGAGTTGCTGATCGAACCCCCTTGGGTAGCGCCGTAGGGGCCTCGATCCGTCGCCGCCGGGTGACAGGGGGTTCAGCGGACGCCGTTAATTTGGCCCAGCCGCCAAGCATAGCTTGGCGTCGTTCCGGCTGCGCATGAAGCTGCGCTTCATAAACGCTTGCCTGCACCCCTGTAGGCTTCGGGCTCGGCATCCATGCCTCGCACGCCCGCTGAACCCCCTGCCGCCCAACGGCGACTAACGCCTAAGGCCTCACGCGAATGTACTTCTGCAGGTTGCGGGGGATGGGTTCTCCGCCGTACATGTTGCCGGCGGCGTCCACCGCGACGAATTCGGCGCCGTTGCCGAGGATGACGTGGGGGTCGCCGGGCGCGTAGAGCACGAATTCATCGACCCAGCCGAGTTCGGCGTCGCCGATGCGGATGCCCATTTCCCAGCCCGGGTTCTGTTCGATATCGGATTCCGAATCGGCCACGTAAATGCGGTCGTGATCGTCGAAGAAGATGCCGCTCGGACGCCCGAATTGTGTCCATTGGCTGATGAAATTGCCGTCCTGATCGAATATCTGAATGCGATTGTTGGAACGGTCGCCGACGAAAATCCGGCCGCGCTGGTCCATGGCTATGGTATGCAATACGCGAAACTCTCCCGGCGCGTAACCGGTCTTGCCCCAGGCCTTGATGAAGTTGCCGTCGCGGTCGAATTTCACGACCCGGTTGTTGCCGGGTGTGTTATGGCCGTCGGCGATGAAGATATCGCCGTTGTCGGCGACCACCACGTCAGCCGGCGAGGTGAACTGGTTCTCGCCGCTGCCTTCCACGCCCGGCGTGCCCAAAACCATCAGCACTTCGCCCGTGGGGCTGAATTTCACCACCTGGTGGCCGCGCATGTCGCCGTCGGGGATTCTCGCCTGCGCCACCGCGTCGGTAACGTAGATATTGCCTTCCCGGTCGACGTCGATGCCGTGGGGCCAGATGAACATGCCGCCGCCGAAACTCGTGACGACATTGCCTTGGGCGTCAAATTTGAGCACCGAGTCGAGATCGGAATCGAGGCACTCGTCGCCGAAGCGTTCGCGCTCCGTGGCGTCACAGCGGACCACGGCCCAGAGATGCTCTCTGTCCGGGTCCACATCCAGGTCGCCGACGGCGCCCCAGGTGCGGCCGTCGGGCAATGTGCCCCATTCCACGTTGCGCCAGGGATTGGGGTAAGGCTGCGCCAGCAGGGCCGTAACGAATCCGAACAGCAGAAGTATGATTCCAGCACGGAAAATCGACAGTTTTTTCATGGTGATTTGCCTCCGGTTGCGAGCGAGCATGGCATTCTTTCCCGCCGGCTTCAAGCAGGCCCGAGTCAGGCCGCGAGCCAGATCAGGACCCCCGTGGCCAGCACGATCAATTGGCTGAAGCGGTCCTCGACGGCGAACAACACGGGGTCCTCGTGGAGCCGGCCGGCCCGGGCCAGCCGCCAGATGCGGCCGAGCAGCACGATCAGCAAGGGGCAGATGAGCCAGAGTATGAGCGGTGAACCATAGAGCCGCGTCGTCGCCGGCGCGTTGATGTAGAACGCGAACACGACCACGGCCATGACGCTTGCCAGACCGCCGATTACCGACAGCAACGGTTCGTGTGACGGGCGATAGGCCCGGCCGCTGACGGCTTCGGTCGCCTGGGTTTGCAGGTTGACCAGTTCGGTCACCCGCTTGACCAGGGCCAGGCCGAGGAAAAAGCATAGCGAAAAGGCGATCAGGAAGTTGGTCGTCACGACTTCGATGGCCTCGGCCCCCGCGGCGACACGCAACGCGTAGAGCGTCGCCAGCGTTGCCACATCGACGAGGAATATCCGTTTCAGCGCAAAGCTGTAGAGGCAGGTCAACAGCCAGTAGATCAGCAGCACGAGGCGAAAATCCGCCGGCAACAGCGACGAGACCAGGAAAGCCCCGAGCAGGAGAGCCGGCGCGGCGATGAATCCAGCGGCAAGCGGCAATTCGCCGGCCGCGAAAGGGCGTCTCCGCTTGGTCCGGTGCGCCCGGTCGCTGTCGAGGTCGAGCATGTCGTTGAGCAGATAGACGCTCGATGTACACAGGCAGAAGGCGATGAAGCCGATGGCGGAGGCGAACAGCAAGTCCGGTTGCGTTAATTGGTGAGACAGGGTCAGCGGGACGAACAGTAGTGTGTTCTTGAGCCATTGATGGGGCCGCACAGCCCGCAACAGCGGCCGGAAGACAGCGCCGGCGGAACCGAAGTTCAATACATCGCTTTCACGGCTTGAAAATCGGCGGCTGACGGCGGGGGCGCAGTTCACCATGACGATCTGCTTCGCCCCGGACCAGATGGGAAGATCGGCGCGGGAATCGCCGGCATAGGCAAAATCGCCGCCGCCCATCTCTTCGATGCGGCGCAGCTTGCGGCGGGATTTCAGATTGGTTTCGGCATCGCTGCCCACGGCGGCTTCGAACAGCCCGAGATGCTCGCTTACCGCGTCCACATACGACTGGTTCGAGGCCGAGATCAGCGTCATCGCCCGCCCCCCGTCCCTTTGTCGCCGGAGCCAGGCCAGGAATTCCTCGTTATACGGCAGCCCGGCCGGGTCGATCTTCACCCGGCGCGCAATTTGATGTTTCAGCCAGGCGCGGCCCCGCAGCAGCCAGAAAGGAATGACGGCGAGGTAAAGCGGATTGCGCCGGATCAGCCGCAACAGCGATTCGAAAAGCAGATCCGTGCGGATCAGGGTCCCGTCCAGGTCCACGAACAGATGCGCGTTCGAATCGGTTGAATTGCCGGGATTGTCTGCCATCGAATTTACTCGCTGCCGCTCGGCAGATAGCGATACAACTTGTAGTCCGGAAACCGGAATCCGGCTACTTCGGCCAGGTCTTCGGGCCGGTTCGTCTGCAGCGACGTGACCGCGCGTTCGAAAAATCGCGGCGGCTCGCGCGCAAGTATATAGTCCGGCGGATGCAGTTCCAGCCAACTGTGGTAGTCGCCTTCGGCGACGAACTCCGCGTTGCCGCTGGTCACCAGGCCCAGGATGTCGATGATCCTGCGCCCGGAATACCAGCCGACGGTGCCGATCTCCGCCAGCGCGATCGATGCGTCGGCGGGCGTATTCTCCGCGATCCACAGGCCGAACTGCCGGTAATCCTCGCGCACGGTGTTGCCATGCAGGACGAGGTTGATCGCTCCCTGCCAGACCAGCATCAGGACGAAGAAGCCTATGCATGCGTTGCGGAAAAACCCCTGGCGCCCGGTCTTCAGTTGGCGGTGAAGCCAAAAGATTCCCAGTACGACCCAGGTGGAGAAGATCGTGAAATGAATCGCGTAATACCACCATTGACCCGGAATGTTCAGGCCCGCGAAAAATCCCGTATACAGGCCCAGGAAAGTCACTGAAACAAGCAGGTATTGCCGCGCCTGAACCAGCAGAAGCGAAAATGCGGCCAGGATCAGCAACAGGACCGGGACCGCAAGGCTGCCGAAAATCTGCATTTGCCGGGGCAGGCCGAAGCCGTTCAGCAGGCGTTCTCCCAGCCCGATCAGAAAGCTGTTGTACCCCCAATGACCCATCGCTCCCTGGGAGATCTTGGCGACGCCGGAAGAGGGCAGCAGGGCGCCGTAGTAAAGGCCGTTGAACGCGAATTGGGCCAGGACCAGAATCGCCGGTGCGACGTAGCAGCGAATATCAGGCCATGGGCGCTTGTACGCCCAGGTGTTCAAGGCCATGGCCGGAACGAGAAAGACGGCTTCGGGCCGCGTGAGGATCGCGAGCCCGACGCAAATGCCGAGCGGGAAGAACTCGTCCTTGAAATACAGGTAGAAGCACAGTCCGACCATGAAGGTGAACAGGCTCGTTTCCATGCCGAGATTGATGTAGGTCATGCCGGAACCTGCCGCGAACAAGGTTGCCAGCGCGGCAATTCGCCGGTCGGCGATGAACAGGATCAGAATGCGATAGAAGATCACTACCGTGCCCATGGCCGCCAGCACGGAAATCAGCATGGCGCCGTGGCGCGCGTCGCCGAACAGCCATGCCGGCGCCAGCGACAGCCAGGCAAACAGCGGCGAAGTCAATCCGTTGACGTATTCACCGGTGTTGTAAACCAGTCCGTTTCCCGAAATCAGGTTCTGGATGTATCTCGCGTAGATCAGGCCGTCGTCGAGTTCATGTCCGCGAAAAACGATCCCTTTAACGCCGACAATCAGAACGGAAAGCCCGACCATCCAGTTGGCCGCGTCGCGCAAGTCGAAGGCTTCCGAGAATTTTCTCACTCCAGCCCGCCTTCCCGATCGATACGCAGCGCCGCGTTCGGATAATCACCGATGGAAATGTCGCGCCGGAAATCGTCAAGCGGCTTTTCCGGATAATGCACGACCAGTGTGCCCTCGACAGACTCGGCAAGCCGGTAGATTTCGGCATAGGTCTGCTGGAATTCGAAATGCTGGCGCCAGGTCACGCCGATGCCCCAGACACTGAACAGCGCGATCAGCAGAATCGCCGGCCGCGGCGCCCGGGCGAACAGGATGAAAAGCGTCATCGCGAACGGGATGAGATAGAGCCGGCCGACGAAATTGTGGTGGCTCATGACGTTGTCGCCCTGGTAGCCGAACATGCCCCAGTAGACCGGCCCGCACAGGCCGAGAATCGCCAGTATCGTGAACTTGGGCCCGAAACTCCGGGTCAGGACCACCAGCGTGATCATGGCCGCTATGCCGGCCCAGAACATCGCGCCGCCATGGGCGAAACTGCTCGACTGCGCTGGAAATCCGGCGATGAAGCTGGCGTAGGACGCGGCGTAGACGTCGATGTCGAAACCGTGAATGTCGGCTTCCGAGCCGATGGGAACGAAAGAATGCCGCAGCCACCAGTAGACTGCCGAAACGCCCAGCATGGAAACGGCCAGCCAGATGCGCGCATTCGCGCCCCATACGTCCTTCTCTCGCAGATCTTCCCACAGCAGCCAGCCGAACAGCGGAAAGGCCAGCACACAGGATTCCTTGCAGAACACGGCAAGGGCGAAACTGACGCCGCAAGCGGCAAGACGACCTGAAACGTACAGGCGGATCGCCAGCGCCAGGAAGAACAGGCAGGCGGCGTCGAAGATATTGGCGAACCAGGTCGCCGTGATCAGGCTGGAAGCGGAAAACAGCAGGACCGCGAAAAACGCGATGGCGCGGCCGCATTCCAGGTCGTATCGCAACACCAGCGCCCGCGCCAGCAGGCTGACCGAACAAAGCATGAGCAAGGCGTTGAAATAGCGCAGGAAGAGGAAGCTGCCGCCGGACAGTTTGCCGAGTCCCAGGGCCAGGCTGCTGCCGAGCGGGCGATAAATATCGAGCGGCAATTGCTGCAGCCACACGGCCAGCATCGCTTCGAAGACGCTCATGCTCGCCAGCGGTTCCGAAGCAAACAGCAACAGGGCGTTGGTCTCGTCCCATACGTCGGTGACCATCAGCCCGCTGATCATGATCAGCCAGGCCGCGCCGATCACGGCCAGCACCACTATGAAACCGCAGTTTGCTGTCCAGTTCGCGCTCATCGTCGGTGGTCGCCGGTCGCCCCGCTCGCGGAAATCAGGCTGACGGCGTACAAGGTGATGACTGCGTAATATGGCGTGAGAAAGCGGTCGATTCCGGCGATCAGCGGGAACAGGGCGAGGAAGGCGCCGAATACCGGCAGGGAAAGCAGGCTGACATCGGCCAGGGATACAGGTCTCGACGGCCTGAATACTCCGGCCAGGTTGCCGCGCCAGGTTCCGGCCCAGGCGATCAGCCAGAGCAACAGGAATAGCGGCAACACGGTTGCGATCATCGCGCCGCTGGCGAAAAGCTGGATGGCGGCGCCGCGCAGCACATCGAGATAAAGCGTGACGGAGAAAGGTTCGGCAAATGCCTCGATATCGATCTGTGATTCGATCAGCGTGTGATAGAACAGCCGCCACCAGTCGTAGTCGAAGACGGCGCTGATCCAGAAATACGACAAAACGCTGACGGTCAGCCCGCCGCTGTACCAATAGAATTCGCGGGATTGCAAAGGCTCACCCCGGCGCAGATGGTTCCAGCAAAGCAGCAGGATCAATGGCGCGACAAAGATGATGTTGTTGGTGCGAATCCAGATCGAAAGACCGAGACACACCACCGCGGCGGCGGTCCAGCGCCGCGCCAGCAGGCACCAGACTCCCGCCAGCACCGCCAGGGCGGAAAGATTGTCCGGCGTGGGAATTCGGCTCAGGTCGAACAACCGCGCACCGACGGAGAACAGGATAACCGCCAATACCGCCTGCATGGGGCCGGTCAGATCCCGCAGCCAGAGAAACAGGATCACGCAGATCAACAGGCCCGGAACGAGCGACAGCCAGATGACGCCATCGGCCGGATTCGCTCCCGCTGCGGCCAGGCCGCGCAAGAGCAGCACATACAGCGGCTTGATTTCATACATGCTAAGCTGGCCGGCGAAATTTTCCGGGCTCGCGTACATCGCGGCCGCGTACTCGCCGCCGACCAGGGAGTTGAATTGCGCCGCGTCAAGCGACTGCCGCAGCAGTTCGTAAGTCGCTTCGTGCATGGCCGCGGGATCGCCGGATTCCGCCGTGAAAGTCGTCGCCACATAGGGAACCACGTCCCAGGTGTAGATAGGATTGCTCAGGGCGAACCATGACAGCGCGAGCAGGTGCAAGGCCAGCAGAATCATGGCCGCCCGCGTGCTGATTGCTTCCGATCCGATTGCGCGCATATCCGGAACCGCGAAAAGCCGCCGAAACCGATGAGCGAAAACATAGCACAACCGGCCAACAGGGCATTTCTGCTCGGGCTCTTTTTCATCACCGGCGCGACGCTCATGCTGGAGGTGCTCAACACCCGGCTGTTGTCGGTGGTGACCTGGTACCACCTGTCTTTTTTCGCCGTGTCCATGGCCATGTTCGGCATGGCGGCCGGGGCGCTTCGGGTTTATCTGCATTCGCGGCGCTTTACGACCGCCAACGCCCTCGACAACCTGTTCCGCTACTCGATCTATTTCGCCGCAAGCACCATCGTCTGCCACCTGGCGATTATCTACACGCCGCTCGACATCAGCGGGGGCTGGACCGCGGCCGGCGTGGCGAAGATGGCGCTGATCACCGTGGCGGTGGCGATTCCCTTCTTTTTCAGCGGAGTCGTCGTCACCGTCGCCCTGACCCAGGTGAAAGGCAACAGTGGGCTGATCTACGCCGTCGATCTCATCGGCGCGGCCATAGGCAGCATAGCCTGCCTGCCCTTGCTCAACGCGCTGGACATCACCAGCGCGACATTCGTCACCGCCGCCATCGCTTTGTTCGGCGTCTGCCTGTTCCAGCTCGCCCGCAACCAAAACATGGGACACCCACTGCTGTGGATCGGCTTTGCGGCGCTGGTAGTGATCGGCGCCGTCGTCAACCATTCCAGCGTGCAGGGATTCCGCGTGTTCTATCCCAAGGGCAATCCGATCAGTTACGAGCAGGACACGCTCGAGTTCTGGACCATACACGGCCAGGTGCTCGTCTTTCCCTATGTCGAAGCCGGGCCGTTCTTCTGGGGTCCGGGCGAAGGCGCGCCGGTGATCGAAGGCCTGCAAGGCCAGGCCATGGTGATCGACGGCGAGGCGGGCACCGCGCTCACGCAATGGGACGGCGACCGGAGCAATCTCGACTGGCCGCGTTTCGACGTGACCTCGCTGCCTTATCATCTTCGGCCCGGCGGCAGCGCCGCCGTGATCGGAGTCGGCGGCGGCAGGGACATCCTCACGGCGCTTTGGGCCGGCAGTTCGCGAATTACCGGGATCGAGATCAACGAGGCCGCACTGCGGGTATTGCGCGAGGACCGGCGCGATTTCGTGCGGCTCTACGAACAGGAAGAAATCGAGTTCGTTCACGACGAGGCGCGTTCCTGGCTGACCCGTGCGGAACAACGCTTTGACCTGATCCAGATGTCACTGATCGACACCTGGGCGGCCACGGGCGCCGGCGCCTTCACCTTGTCCGAAAACGGTCTCTATACAGTCGAAGGCTGGCAGGTCTTTCTCGATCATCTCGAACCTAACGGATTGTTCAGCGTCTCGCGCTGGTATTCCCCGGATGCGCTGTCGGAAACCAACCGGCTGATTTCGCTGGCGGCGATGTCGCTGCTTCGCCGCGGCATCGTGCGGCCCGCGGACCATATCGCCCTCGTTTCGCGCCTGTCGGTGGCGACCTTGCTCGTTTCGCCCGAGCCCCTGCGGGCGGAGGACATCGATACCATCGAGCGGGTGGCGGAGGAATACGGCTTCACTATCCTGCATTCGCCGCGGCAACAGTCTTCCGAACCGCTGATCCGCAATGTGCTCGCAGTCGCCGATGAGCAGCAATTGCTTGCCGCCACCGAACACGAGTATCTGGATTTCACGCCGCCGACCGACAGCCGGCCCTATTTCTTCAATATCCTGAAGCCAGCCGCGCTGTTCCAATCCGGTGAGGCCGGCGGGGAACTCGAAGACCTGGGAATCGTCGCAGGGGGCAATCTGCTTGCGACTTATACGCTGATGTTGCTATGTGGGCTGGCGCTGGCGGGGGTGTTGCTCGTCATCGCCACGCCGCTTCTCATCGCCGGCCGGCCGAAGATACCCAATCGCGTTTTCCTCAGCGGCCTGGCGTATTTCGCCTGTATCGGCACCGGCTTCATGATGGTGCAGATCCCGCTCATGCAACGCTTTTCGGTCTACCTGGGACATCCGGTCTACGCCGTGGCAGTGCTGCTGTTCTCCATGATTCTCGCGGCCGGCGCCGGCAGTTTCCTTTCCGACCGCATCGAAGTCCGCCGCGGTTCGCGCTGGACCTTGCTGATCCCGGCCGGCATCGTTTCCCTGCTCGTATTGATCTACGCAATCGCCGGACCATTGATCACCGCGACGATTTCCCAGGGCTTGTTCGTCCGCTGCCTGATCGTGATCGTCCTGGTCAGCCTGCCGGCCCTGCCCATGGGCATGTGCTTCCCTCTCGGCCTGCGACTCTTCCGCGAGTATTCCAGCCAGTGCCTGCCCTGGATGTGGGGCATGAACGGCGCCACCGGCGTCCTCGCCAGCGTCTCCGCCGTCGCCATCTCGATGTGGAGCGGCATCAACACCAGCCTGCTCGTCGCCATCGCCTGTTACGTGCTACTGGCGCTACCCGCGAGTTTCCTGCAAGCCAAGCTGGATTGATAAGCGGGGCACATCCTGCCTCAAGAACTTTTTTCTCCTGAAATTAGGTGTAGTTGTACTTCTTGTGCCAATCTATCGGCAAAGGGAGAGCTATACAGGTTTCTATTGCCGACCGTATCCGGTGGCCTGCTGGTCATTGCAGTAAGCTTCGTGTTCTTCGTCGTACGGACGGGCATCTGACCAGACTAAGCAATGAAAACTCAGTAGTGGTGAAGATGGTGGGGCATCTTTGGCGAAGACAGACTGATCATTGTCGGAGTGAGTGTATGGGCAAGGGCAAGAAAATTACCGTCAAAGATACATCCATTCGCATCGTGGCAGTTGAGGATGAAGACTACATTTCGCTTACGGATATGCTGCGGGCCAAAGACGGAGATTTTTTTATCTCAGACTGGCTGCGAAATCGCAATACGGTGGAGTTTCTCGGAATTTGGGAGAGCGTTAACAACCCTGCTTTCAATTATGGCGAATTCGCCACAATTAGAAGTCAGGCTGGTCTCAACAGCTACAAGATCAGCGTCAAGGAGTGGGTGGCGAAGACCAATGCTGTCGGCCTGATCGCCAAAGCGGGGCGTTACGGTGGCACATTTGCGCACAGAGACTTGGCCTTCGAATTTGGTATGTGGATCAGCCCGGAATTCAAAATATATCTAATCAAGGAGTTTCAGCGCCTCAAGGAGGCTGAGCGGGATCAACTGGGCTGGGACATCCGCCGTAATCTGGCGCGAATCGGGGAATTTTCAATCGGCTTTTCTTGGGAGTATTACTGCGGTACTGGCTATGCCGGACTTTTCCGGTTGCTCAGTGCGCGAAAAATATCGGCAATCCAGGCGGGAGCGTATCGAATATCCTTCATCAGTTGCTTGCGCGCCGCATCGTCAAGCCGGTGATCCAGTCGCCGGATGATTTCCGAATCGACATTCTTCCTCCCGAGGTGCCGCAGGGCCTGAATGACCAGTCCGCTGATCTTTCCCGCGGTAATCATGTTGCGGGGAGTTGTGCGCTTCAGGAGAATCTGGCGCTTGCCAACTTGGACGGTTCGCGTACGGCCATCCGTCAGATAAACCATCTTCATGGGGACTTGGGTAGAGAGGCCGAGAATATTGGCGGCGTAGGCCCCGGAGGGCTGCAAGCGGGCTGCGTCGCGACCGGCCAGGGCATGCGCAATGTCGTCCGTCGATGGCTCCAGGGAGCCCAATTTGGGGTCGATTTTCGGGTAGTCGTAGAGACCGCGGGCGAGCTGGCGTATTTGACCGCTTTCCCGATGCCGCATAAGGGCGAGATCGATCGCCCGGCGGGAGCCCAGATCAGCGAAACTGTCGGGCGTAAAGACCCAGCCCCGCTTGCGATACTTGATCCGCCGAAGAATCCTGCTGTTTGTGCTGTCGCTGTGCTTACCCATATCTTTTGAAAGAAGTATATACTCTTTTTTCTTTCAAAAATACAGCGGTGTGTAGCAAGCGAAATTCCGGCACGATCTCCTGCCGACCAAGCTGAATGGATGAACGGGGCGCATTCTATTGAAGCGACGCGCGGCTCGAAACAGCCGCTACTCTGAAGCGGAACACAGGGCGATTTTGCGTCAGGCGCTCTTAGCCAACGGCAACCTCGACGCGGGTGACGTAGACTTCGCTGTGCAGACGTCTCTCGACTTCCTTAGCGGGAGCGCATTCGAAAAACAGGGCCAGGGCTTCGGTGAGATTTTCGCGCGCCAAGGTCACGGAGTCGCCCTGGCTGGCGATGTCCAGCTCTGGGCATAACGCAACGTATCCTTCTCCTTCGCGCTCGATAATTGTGGTCAATTGTCTATTCATCTTGCATCTTCACCTGTCAACGTCGACCTTTGCACCTGTCTCGACCAGAGTTTATTCGATTCCTGGTAAATTGGCACCGTCTCAAGATACTGTTCAATTGTTGAAACCACATCTGCATAAAGAGGAAGATTGTTCTTCTCCTCGTTCCAGTGCTGGTGAAACAGTTCGACCGTCTCCCTGGCGGTATCCAGCACAAGCGCTTTGGCGAGCTTGGCCCTGTTGGCGAAATGGGCTAGCTCGTCCTCGTCGAAGCCATCGAAGCGCCTGGTGCGGCTGAAGGTCAGCGCGGACTCGCTATCGGGAATATAGGGAATCGTCGATACAAAATCGTAGGTGGGGGCCAGACGCGCGGTGCGTTTATCCGGGTAGAGCACCGACCAGTTCTTGATGTGCATGTCGGCATTGCCGATCAGCGTGTTGAATACCAATCGCCGGACAAACTCCCTGATATCGGCGTCATCGCTTTCGGTCGCGATGACATTCGCGATATTGACCATGCTCGCCTTCTTGTATTTGTCCTTTGGATAGACGCCGAAAATCTGCGCGAAGTCTTCAGCGTGGACGCGCCTGCCGTCGCGCGAGCGATCAAAGCGTTCGATCGCCAGCGCCTTGCCGTCCGTCGTGGCCACATCCGTGGGCAAGCCACCAATGTCTTTCACATTGACCAGATCCAGCGCCGGTACATTCATACCCAGTTTGCGCGCGAGCGTCATCATCGAGAATTCGTTTTCCGGAACGCCTTCGTACCTTATGGACGGAAGCTTGACGATCCACGATCCTCCAATGCCTCTGGCGGGAATAGTCAGCCCGTCACCGGTGCTTTCGAGCGCGGAAAACTTTAGTTGCACACCGGCGAGGGAGAAGCGCAGCGCCTTTTCGTCGCGTTCGCGCACGGCATCTTCATCTGGAGACTCCTCGGCGTCAGGCGGCCATTCCTCACCGTCGGCGGCCCGGACGGTAATCGCTCCGGGCAGGTCGTTCCCCAACGCCCAAAGCAGGAAGAATTCGCGTTCGGGATTCACCCCGGCCCGCCCGGCGAGATATGCCCGCAAACGGTCTTCGGGCAAGAGGTTGGAAAAGAAGGGCATAACGCGAGTCTGATAGGGCCTGAAATCGGTGAGAAGCTCCCCATGCCGGTTCTTGAACCCCAGGCCCAGGACGGGCCGGTTCCTGTCGGCAATATAGCCGTCGTTGAATGCGAACAAGGTACGGTCCCCCTCGATTCGCGTCAGCGTCCCGATGGGTTCGCCATAAAGCAGAACTTCCAATACGGAAACACTAGCCATCATCGTCTTCCAGACTGTATGCGGGCCGGTTCGCCTGCCAATGTTCCTCCGGATCGGAGAAGCCGCCCCGGGCGCTATTTACGATCGAACGCACTGCCGGAAGAGCCTTGCGCGGCACGAGGGTGAGTTCCAGGTCGAGCGCGCGCGCTATTTCGGTCAGACTCGATACGCGTAAATCCACCCCTGCGTTCTCGATCCTGGATATATGGCTCTGCGGCATCCCCGCCGTTCTGGCAAGCGCAAGCTGACTCAGTCCCTTTGCTCGCCGGACAGCCTTGATCGTTCTCGAAATCTCGTCTATTGCTCCCATACCACCCTCAGTAATATATGAATACATATAAACAAATTCGATTTATATGCTATATAGCATGGCGGTGTCAATCAAAACATCTATTAAAATAGATAAATCTTGCTAAGAAATATATCAAAAAATATATCTGACCCGCCATGATAGCTCTTGTACCGATTGCTACCGGCCGGGATGAAATCTAACAGGCGGGATTCGCTCCTACTGGGGTATTGCGGCTATACACGATGCACTGTGCTATCCGGCCAATACGCCCGGCGCCGGCAGTTTTCACTTCAAGGTGCTGAACCTGCCCAGGCTGTTGCAAATGCGCACGTATTACCGTACGCTTTTTGCCGGGAGGGAATGCTCATGACGATTCTGAATGCCACTGAAGCGAGATCGAAGCTCTACAGCTTGATCGACGAGACTGCTAAAACACACCAACCCATTGTAATTACTGGAAAAAGACACAACGCCATCCTGCTCTCGGAAGAGGATTGGAACGCGATTTCCGAAACGCTGCATCTGATGTCGATACCCGGAATGGGGGATTCGATTAAGAAAGGTATGAAATCTCCGGTATCGGAATGCGCCGGGGAACTTGATTGGTGAGCTGGAAAATCGTTTATGCGAAACAGGCGCAAAAAGACGCGAAAAAACTCGCCTCGTCGGGACTGAAGGAAAAAGCGCAGGAGTTGCTGCGAATAATCGAGCGGGACCCTCGGCAAAACCCGCCACCCTTCGAGAAACTGGTGGGCACTCTTTCCGGCGCCTATTCGAGGCGAATCAACATTCAACACCGAATCGTGTATCAGATTCTTGAAACCGAGCAGATAGTCAAAGTCCTGCGACTATGGACTCACTACGAATGACGGTTCGTTTCCAGGGTCGGATGCGATCAGTGGTGAATCAGCTAGAAGGTTTCCCTGGCGCTACCCGCGAGTCTCCTGCAGGCGGACTGGTATCTGGAACCTGTTCGGTAAATTGGTTCGATTAGGGTTTACTCGATTCCTGTCCGGCAACCTGCAGATCTTTCAACCATACCCCGCTCCGCGCACGCCAACGTAGACCGAATACAGCGACTGGCTGGCGGTCATGAAGAGGCGGTTGCGGCGGGCGCCGCCGAAGCAGACGTTGGCGCAGACTTCAGGCAGGCGGATGATGCCGATGGTATCGCCGTCGGGGGCGATAATCTGTACGCCGGGGCGGGCGCCGGCCCAGACGTTGCCGTCGACGTCGCAGCGCATGCCGTCGGCCGAAGTGCGATTGCCCGTGGTCGGGTCGACGAGTTCGGCGAATACGCGGCCGTTGCGCAGGTTTTCGCCGTCCACGTCCCAGACGCGAATGTCCCGGCCGGCGCCGGTGTTGGCGACGTAGAGCAGGCTGTAGTCCGGCGAGAAGCACAGACCGTTGGGGGCGTCGATGTCATCGGTTACGCGGTTGATGCGGTCCGAGGCGGGGTCCGTGCGATAGACCGAAAGCGGATGCTCCTGCTCGGCCCGGTGGCCTTCGTAATTGCCGCGGATGCCATAGGGCGGGTCGGTGAACCAGATGCTGCCGTCGGGATGCACGGCGGCGTCGTTGGGCGAGTTCAGCGGTCGGCCTTCGTAACTGTCGGCGATGACCGTGACCGAGCCGTCGTGTTCGTAACGCACGACGCGGCGGCCGCCGTGCTCACAGGAGATCTGCCGGCCCTGGGCGTCGAAGGTATTGCCGTTGCTGTGCCCGGACGGATTGCGGAATTCCGTCACATGGCCGTCGTCTTCGAGCCAGCGCAATTGCCGGTTGTTGGGTATGTCGCTCCAGACCAGGTAGCGGCCGACGCCGCTCCAGGCCGGGCCTTCCGCCCACAAGGCGCCGGTGTAGTGACGCCGGATCGGTGTGTTGAAAAGAATGTACGGGCGAAAACGGTCGTCGAGCGCCACCAGGTCCGGGTCGGGATAGCGCAGGGGAGTCTGGCCCGACCAGTCACGCGGCGCCGCCGGCGCCAGATCCTGCTGGCCTCTGGCCAGAGTGGGCAACATGGCGGCGCCTGCCAGCGCCGTTCCGAGAAAGCTTCTGCGATTCATCATAGCGGTATCGACTTCAGCGAAGGCTTGGTGACCTTGCCCATGGCGTTGCGGGGCAAGGTATCCAGCCGTTTCACGTGTTTGGGAATCTTGTAGGACGACATGCGCTCGGCGCACCAGCTTTTCAGCTCCGCGTAATCGAGCTCGTCGCCGTTCTTCGTCACGACGAAGGCCGTGACCGCCTCGCCCCAGACTTCGTCCTCGGCGCCGATGACCGCGACTTCGGCGATGTCCTCGTGGGTCAGCAGCACGCCTTCGATTTCGAGCGCGGACAGCTTGTAGCCGCCCGACTTGATGATGTCCACCGAAGTGCGGCCCATGATGCGGTAATAGCCGTCTTCGATCACCGCCATGTCGCCGGTGCAGAACCAGCCGTCGACGAAGCTTTTCCGCGTGGCTTCCTCGTTGCCCCAGTATTCCAGGAACACGTTGTCGCCCTTGATGCGGATTTCGCCGGGATTGCCTTCGCCTTCGACGGGGCGGTGCGATTCGTCGAACAATTGCACTTCGACCCCGGGCAGCGGCTGGCCGACGTAGCCCGCGCGCCGTTCGTCGTGGTAGGGATTGGAAATGCCCATGCCGATCTCGGTCATGCCGTAGCGCTCGAGCAGAACCTGGCCGGTGAGTTCCCGCCATTGCTCGAACAGCTTGACGGGGCAGGCCGCCGAGCCGGAAATGTTCAGCCGCATGGCCTTGAAGCCGGCGCACACCGCCGCGACTTCCTGTTCGTCCTGTTTTTCCAGATGCTGGATCAGCTTGACGTAAACCGTGGGCACGGCCATGAAAACGTTGTACACTCCGGCCGCCACTTCGGCCGTGACCCTGGGAATGTCGAGCCCGGCGAACAGATGCACCCTGGCTCCGGCCCACAGCCCGCAACTGAGAATGTTGATGATGCCGTGAATGTGGTGCAGCGGCAGAAACAGGGGGATCACGTCGTCCTCGGTCCAGCACCAGGCGTCGATCAGGGTGGTGATCTGGGCGCGGATCGTCTTGTGGGTGCTTACCGTGCCTTTCGGCTTGCTCGTCGTGCCGCTGGTAAACAGCATCATGGCGCGGCGTCCCGGGTCGATCTCAGGCAAGCCGCCCGCTTCGTCCGCCAGCACATCGCTCACGGTCAGCAACTCGATGCCCAGCGTCGCGCAAAGCTCGCGCAATTCGTCAGGCGCTCCGGCCTGGGCGAACAAGCGCGTGACACCGGCGCTGCTCAGATAATGATCGAGTTCGGCAACCGCCGAGGCCACGTTCAGGGGAACGGCGATGCCGCCGGCGCGCCACACCCCATGCATGCAGGTGACGTAGTCGAGACTCGCCGGCAGGAAGAAGGCGATGCGCTCTTCCTCGAGATCGCTCCGGCCGCCGAGCAGCCCGGTGGCGAAGCGGTCGATGCGCGAGTTGACCTCGCCGTAGCTGTAAGACTCGGTATCGTCAACGAGCGCGATGCGCTCGTTGCCGTCGGTCAGATGATGAAAATCGTTTTGTGACATGCTGATTCCGTCCGGATTTCTCAAAACATCGCTTCAACGATGAAGAACAGGATCGACGGCCCGAGCAGGCAGCCGACGCCGGTGTAGAAAGTCGCGGTCATGGCGCCGTACGGCACGAGTTTCGGATCCGTCGCCGCCAGTCCCGCCGCGACGCCGCTCGTCGTTCCCATGAGGCCGCCGAACACCATTGCCGACTGCGGATTGTTCAAACCGATGTAACGCGCCACGAGCGGCGTGCCGATCATGACCAGGATCGATTTCACCAATCCCGCCGCAACGCTCAAGGTAATCATCGCCTCGGAAGCGCCGATGGCCTCGCCCGTGACCGGGCCGACGATGTAGGTGACCGCGCCGGCGCCGATGGTGGTGATCTCGGTCGGGTCGGTGTAACCGAACGCCACCGCGACAGCCGCCCCCACGACGAAGGAAACGATGACCCCGGCGAAGATCGAGATCACGCCCGCCAGGCCGGCCTTCTTCAATTCGCTCAATTGCGCGCCGAATGCCGTCGCGACGATGGCGAAATCGCGCATCATGCCGCCGCCCATCAGGCCGATGCCGCTCAATAGCGCGAAATCCGCCACGCCGCGGTTGCCGCCGGTGGCGACCCCGCCGTACCAGGCCGCCAGCAGGCCGACGGCGATGGCGATGGCCGAACCGTGAATGCGGCCGGCGGTGAGCTTGTTGGCGAGCAGATACGAAAGCCAGATGGTGACGCCGACAACGGCGAAGGCGACGACGAGATTGTTGCGAACGAATACGGTTTCCAGCAATTCCATCATGGCGCGCTTTCCTCCTTGTCCCCGTCTGAATCCGCTCCGGTCCCGATCCTGCTCAGCGCGGGCACCAGCGCGAAACTAACCGCCACCGCGGCGACGCCGGCGGTGATCGCAAGCACGCCGCCATCGACCGCCGCGGCCACGTTCTGCTGCGCGGCCATGGCGACGACGATCGGGATGTACATCGCGCTCCAGAACTTGACGCCGGAACCCGCCGCGCCCTCGGTCAGGGCGCTGAACCGCTCGGAATTGCACGCCAGCACCAGAAAGAGCATGGCGATGCCCACGCCGCCGACGTTCGCCTCCACGCCCAGAATAATGCCCAGACCTTCGCCGATCAGCATGCCCGCCACGAGGCAGGCGGAAAGCAGGGCGACACCGTAAATGATCATTTTTCGTTCCTTCCGCGGAAGACGGCCCGGCCGCCGTTCGCGCCGATAATATGACGCGCCCGCTGGCGGCGCAATTCGGGGAAGGAAACGCGCTCCCTTCCTTGACCGTCATTTCAGGCGTGTTACTTTTCCTCGCGCAGATGATTCGGGGCTGAGACTTGCGCGTTTATCATTCGAACCGGCTTGAAAAGCTGGCTACTGAACTGGCGGGGCTGCTTGCGACCGATCCGGCCGAGCCCCTCACGCCGGAGCGAATCGTCGTGCCGCATCAGACGATGGGCCGCTGGCTGCGGCTCGAACTGGCGCGCGAACTGGGCATCGCCGCAAACATCGACTTCGAGTTGCCGGCCGAGTTTGCCTGGTCGATCTTGCGCGACGCCGTTCCGGGACTGTCGCAAGCCCGGGGATTCGACCCGGGCAATCTGCGCTGGCATCTGTTTGAATTGCTCCCGCAATTCACCCGCGCGCCGGAAGCCGGCGAAGTGCGGCAGTTCCTTGCCGACGGGGACGAGCGCAAGAGATTCGAGCTTGCCGACAAGCTGGCCGCGATCTATGACCGTTGCATCAACTTCCGGCCGGACTGGATCAGGGACTGGGAGCGGGGCGCGGCGCCGCATTGGCAGGCGCGGCTTTGGCAATTGCTGGCGAGGAAAGTCCCGGAACAGCATTGGGTCGAGGCGCTGGAGGCGTTCCGGCGCGAAACCGCGAATGGACGTCGTCCGAAGAGTTGGCCGCGCCGGGCTTGCTTCTTCAATGTTTCCGCACTATCGCCGTCCTATTTGCAATTGCTTGAGGAACTGGGCCGGGATATCGACCTGCACATTTTCCAGTTCAATCCCTGCGAGGAATTCTGGGGCGACCTCCACACCGAAAGAGAAAGCCGCCATCGGGCCGGGGAACAGGATATCGATGCGCTTCATTTCGAAGAGGGGAACAAGCTGCTGGCGGCCTGGGGACGCGGTGGCCGCGATACATTCAATGCATTGATCGATGCGGGCGACGACCATACTCTCTTCCAGCGCCTGGATTCCGATTCCCGGCTGACCGCGGTGCAGCAGGACATCCAGACGCTGCGAACCGCTGAAAAGGACGCCGCGGCAAGTGCCCCACCCGCGGACCGATCACTGCAAATCCATTGCTGCCATTCGGCGATGCGCGAGGCCGAAGTGCTGCACGACCGTCTGCTCGACCTGCTCGAAACCCATCCCGATATCGAGCCGGCGGATATCCTGATCGTGACGCCGGACCTGGCGCGATACGGCCCCGTGATCGCGGCGGTGTTCGAAGCCGAAGGCCGCATCCCCGTTGTGCTTTCCCGCGTTCGGGAAGCGGATTCGCCGACATCGAGAGCGTTTTTCGATCTGCTGTCGCTGCCGGGTTCGCGCTATGGCGCCGAAGACGTTCTTGCGCCTCTGGATGCGCCTTCGCTGCGGGCGCGTTTCGGGCTCCGGGAAAACAGCCTGCCGGCGATTCGAAGCTGGGTCAGGGAGGCCGGCGTCCGCCGGGGCGTTAGCGCGGACGGCGGCGCGGGCGGGCAAGCTCCCGCGCTGCCGGGGAATACCTGGCGCGAGGGATTGCAAAGATTGCTCATGGGATACGCGGCCGGGGATGCCAACGAGCTCGTGCTGGGAGTTTATCCTTGCGCGGTCGGCGGCGAAACGGGATTTGCCGCGAGAGAAGCCGACTTCGACACCCTGGGGCGCTTCGTCAGCTATTGTTCGAACGCGTTCGACCTGCAATCCCTGGCCGGGCAATCGCGCACGGCAAACCAGTGGTCGCGATTGCTGCTGAACCTGCTGGGCAAGTTCTTCGACGAAGGCTCGGACATCGCGGCCTATGGCGGTTTCGAGGCGGCCCGCGACGCCGCGGACGAAGTGAAGGCGATCAGAACGCTGATCGAGAACTTCCGCAAACAGGCGAGCCGGGCCGCATGTTCGATACCCTTCGAGGTCGTCCGGCACGCGCTCGGCGAGGCGGCGGTCGGCGCCGCGCTCGGGCCGGCGCGACTCGCGGACGGCGCCGCCGTCGGCAATCTGGCGTCGGGACAGATTCCGCCGGCAAAAATCGTCTGCGCCGTGGGCATGAACGGCGACGGATTTCCGCGCAATCCCCCGCGCCACGCCTTCGATCTCGTCGAGCAGGACAGGCGGCGTCCCGGCGACCGCGACGTTCGCCTCGAAGACCGGTTCGCCTTTCTCGAAGCGCTGCTCGCGGCGCGAGCGGGCTTTATCGTAACTTACACCGGGCGCGACCAGCGGGACGATTCGGAGATTCCGCCTTCGGTCGTGGTGGAGGAACTCGCCGACTACATCAGCGCCCGGTTTCCCGATGCAAACCCGGTCGGGCATCCCCTGCAGGCTTTCAGTCCCCGGTATTTTGCCGGTGAGCAGGGGCTGTTCAGTTTCTCGAAAACCATGTTCGACGCCGCGCAGATCCTGCGCGACGGTAATCGGCGGGCGCCCGACAGATTCGCGGCAACGCTGCCCGAACCGGAGGAGTCCCGCCGCAAGGTCGGCTTGTCCGAGCTGGAGCGTTTTTTCTCCGACCCCGCCGCCGGCCTGCTCAGGGAGCGTTTCGATATCCGGTTGCGGGAGGAAGAAGAAGCGCTGGATGAAACCGAGCCCTTGCAACTCAACGGCCTCGAACGCTACGGCCTGCGGGAACAGATACGCGCCAGAACCGATGAAACGCATGGGGAAACGGCCGATCCGGAGAGCGTCAGATCGCTGCTGCTGGCCAGCGGGGCTATGCCCCACGGCAGTTTCGGCGCCCTCGCCTGGGATGATGCCTTCGGTCTCGTCGGCGGACTGAAAGAGCGGCTGCTGCCCCATGCCGAGGCGCTCGCCGCGGAGCCGGTAAAGATCGATCTGGAGATCGACGGGTTTCGCCTGACCGGCGCGTTACCCAATATCGGCGAAGAACATATGGTCTGGTGGCGCAACGGCAGGAGGCGCGCAAAAAACCTGATCGAAATCCGTCTCCGCCAACTCGCCTGGACCGCGGCCGGCAACGAGCCGTTGCCCGTCCGGGCCATCTGGACCGACGAGGAATTGCTGATCCCGGCCCCGGACCCGAAAGAAGAGTCGATCGCGCCCTGGCTCGAAGCGTGGTGGAGAGGGCTGTCCGCGCCGCTGCGTTTCTTTCCGGAATCTTCGTTCGCCTGGGCCGGGGCGGTGGCGAACGGCGCCAGCGGACCGATCGACGAGGCCAGGAAAAAGTGGTTCGGCGTTCCATTCCGGTCGATTCCGGGAGAGAACGAAGAATTGACCAACCGCCTGCTGTGGGATTCGGACGGGGAAGAAGACCCGTTGCACGCGGCGGAATTCGAGCGATTGGCGAGCAGTCTGCTGCTGCCGTTGGCGAGTCAATTGTGAATGCCATCGTGAAATCAGGGAACGGGATGCCGCAAACGCCGCTCGATACGCGGCTGCACGATGGCCGCACCCTCATCGAAGCGAGCGCGGGCTCCGGCAAGACGCGCGCCATCACGACCCTGGTTGCGCGATCTGTGGTCGAACAGGAGCGCGAACTCGACAGCATTCTGGTCGTCACGTTCACCAAGGCCGCCACCGCCGAATTGCGCAAGCGGATCCGCAAGACGCTCAAGGCGATTCAGGACGGATTGACGCCGGGCGGGACCGACGACGGCCAGGCGCTGGAACTGCTCGAAAGGTGGCGGGCCGCCGAAAGCCTCGGCGAGGAACGGATCAGGAATCGCATTGATGCCGCACTGCTCGATATCGACCGCGCCAACGTTTATACCATTCACGGTTTCTGCCAGCGGGCGCTTGCCGAATTCGCGTTCGAGACCGGATTCCCGTTCGGGTTCGATGTGCGTGGCGACGGCGCCGCGATCGTCGAAGGCGTCGTGCGCGACCTCTGGCAACGCCGGTTCCGGGATTGTCCCCGGATAGTCGCCGGCCATGCTTCGAAAAGGAATTTCATGCCCGACCCGCTCGCGGGCTGGATCGACTCGTTGCGGTCCAGGCCTGATCTCGACATCAAGGGCGTTCCAGACCCGGTTATCGAACCCGCCGACGCGGAGCCCGCCTGCCGGGAAACGCTGGAACACACCCGGAGAATCTGGCGCGAGCATGGCGCCGGGTACTGCCACATCCTGCGCGAGAGCGATGCGTTGAACCGGCAATCTTACAGACTGCCCACCGTCGAGCGGAAACTTGCGGATATCGAGGCGGTTTTCGCCGCCGCCGGGTTACCGGCGGATATCGAAGGCTTGCGCGATCTGACGAACTGGCTCGGCGGTGAAAGGGCCAGGGGAAAATGCAAGAAAGGGCGGCAACTCCCGGAAAATCCGCTGTTCGATGCATTCGATGATCTGTCCGCCGCCTGCGCGGCGCTGTCGAGCGCCCTCGATGGCTGGCTGCTTCAAACCCGCAAACAGATCTACGACGAGTCCGGCGAAAAAATCCGCGGCCTCGTTCGTTCCGAAAGGCGCCTTGGCTACAACGACCTGCTCACGGAAACGCGCCGCGCGCTGGAAAGCGAGGCCGGCCCCCGCCTGGCTGCCGGTATTCGCGGCCGCTTCCCCGTGGCCCTGATCGACGAGTTTCAGGACACCGACCCGATGCAGGCGCGAATTTTCGACCGCATCTACGCGGACCCGGCGGAATCGGGCGGAAGTAGCGCTTTCTATATGGTCGGCGATCCGAAGCAGTCGATCTACGAGTTCCGCGGCGCAGACGTTTTCGCCTACCTGTCGACGCAAGAAGGAATCGATTCCAGCCTGCAACTCGACCACAACTGGCGATCCGCCCCCGATCTCGTGCAGGCCGTCAACGACATATTCGACGTGCCGCTGGCATTCACCGTCCCGGAGATTGGATTCAGCCGGGCGCGGCCGGGCCGCAAGCAGGGAGCGCCGCTCGAAATAGACGGCGAAGGCAAGCCTCCGTTCTGTATCTGGCTGCCGGACGACCAGGCAAACAACGGCAACGCCGGTTCGATCGCGGTGAACGAGACCGCCAACGAAATCATCGAACTGCTGTCCCTGGCCCGCGATGGCCGTGCCCGAATCGACGGCAGGCCGCTGCGGGCGTCCGATATCGCCGTGCTCACGCCCAATCGCGGCCAGGGCCGCGAAATCACCCGGGCCTTGCGCCGGCTCGGCGGCAAATGCGTGGAAATCGACGATTCCAGCGTTTTCGCGACGCGGGAAGCGGAGCAACTCCATCGCTTGCTGCTTGCCCTCGCCAATCCCGGCCGGCAGGACTTGCGGCGCTCGGCGCTGGCCGGCGACCTGTTCGGATTGACCAGTGAACAATTGCTCGCGCTTGGCGAACGGGACGAAGCCTGGAACCACTGGACCGGCCGATTCGGCGGCTGGCGCGATACCTGGCTGACGCGGGGGGTCGGGGCGATGCTGCGCAGGATCGTCGACGCCGGCGGCGGCGCCGGGAACCTGCTGCGCTACGCCGACGGGCCGCGCCGCCTCACCAACCTGTACCACTTGACCGAATTGCTGCAGGAAACCGAAACGGAAAATCGCCTCTCGCCCGCCGGAGTCGTCGCCTGGCTCGGCCGGCGGCTCGCCGGACAGACGGAGGGGGATGACGCCGCCCGGCTGCGGATCGAGAGCGACGAGGATCTGGTCAGGATCATGACCATCCATGGCAGCAAGGGACTGGAATTTCCGATCGTCTACCTCCCCTTCGCCTGGTATGGCAGGCAGATCGGCAAGGATTCCGAGGCGCCGATCAGTTACCACTTCCGCAATGGCAGGCGTTTTCCCGCCGTTCTCGATCTGGCGCCGGACGATTGGAGCCGGGAAATGCGCGAGCTGGAAGAGTTCGGCGAATCGGTGCGCCGCCTGTATGTGGCGCTGACCCGCGCACGGGAACGCTGCGTGGTGGTCTGGACCCGGGTCGAGGGGCGAAAGAACCGGGAATTGCCGCCGCTGGCCTGGCTCATGCACAGAAACGAGCAATGCGATGCAGCGCTCGCCGGTTTGAGCGGCGCGGAATTCGCGGCGAAGAGCCCTGCCGTGCCGGACGCGGTCGGGGACGCGTACCGCAACGTCCGCGACGATTTTCACGACAAGAGCCGGGAGGAGTTTCGCGCCGATATCCAGGCCGTCGCCGACAGATGCCCCGCGGGCGTCGAAATTCGCGATCTCGAAGTCACGACAGGCCCCGGGCTCGCGGACGAGTCTGAAATCGCGCTCGAATGCCGCGAATTCAGCCGCACCACGCGGCGCACCCGTCAAATGACCAGTTTCTCCACGCTGTCGGCCGATCATGCCGTGGCGTCTCCGGCTCACCGGCACGTCGAAACCGAGGCGCCGGACCACGACGAACGCGAAGCCGGCGCCGCGGCGCAAACCGACGAGCGCGAAACGGAAGGCAAACCGTTTGAATTCAACGCCTTCACTTTTCCCCGCGGCATCAATGTGGGCAGTTGCCTGCACGGAATCTTCGAGACCCTGGACTATGAGCCGGAACGCGAAATCGGCGAAGTCTGCAAACAGCAGCTTGAGCTCGCGGGCATCGACCCGCGCTGGAACGATGTCGCCCGGGCCATGGTCGAAAATACCCGCAGGGCGCCGCTGCGAGAGCCGGGACAGGAGAGCTTCGCGCTGATCGACATCAGCCGCCGCCTCACCGAACTCGAGTTCTCTTTCCCGGTGAACGGCGTTGGCCGCGCCGCCCTCGGTGAATTTTTCGAACGCCACGGATACCCCGGACTGTTGAGCGGCAGGCAGGACGGAGAAGTCATCGATGGCTTCCTGCGCGGCTTCATCGATCTCACTTTCGAGCATCAGGGCCGCTGGTACGTACTCGACTACAAATCGAACTGGCTCGGCGGCGCGGCGCAAGACTACGACCGGGAAAGGCTCGGCGCCGCGATGAGCGAACATCGTTACCGGCTTCAGTACCTGCTGTATCTGCTGGCGCTGCATCGGTACTTGCAAACCCGCTTGCGTGATTACGACTACGAGCGGCACGTCGGCGGCGCTTTCTACCTGTTCCTGCGCGGCATGGACCCCGGCGCCGGCATGTCGCGCGCCGTCTGGTTCGACCGGCCCTCGAAGGAATGCATCGGGGAACTCGACGAACTCATGCGGGGCGCCGGATCGTGAGCGTTTCCAACTCCGTGGAGACGCTGCTCCGGCACGGCCACATCGGGGAAATCGACCGGCATCTGGCGGCATTGATCGCCGATCTCACCGGTGGAGAAGACGAAGACGCGCCCCTGGCGGCGGCGCTGGCGAGCCGATATTCCCGGGACGGACATATCTGTATCGATCTGAAAGAAATCGCCGGCCGTCATTGGCCCGAAATCCCGGGGCCCGACTCCGACAGTCTATTGCTGCCCGAACGGGAAGCCTGGCTCGCGCGGCTTGCCGCAAGTCCGGCCGTCGCCGGGCCGGAGTCCGCCGCGGGCAGGCCCCTCGTGCTCGACGCCGCGGGGCGGCTCTATCTGTACCGCATGTGGCGGCGCGAGCGTTCGGTGGCGGCCGGCCTGCGGGAACTCGCAAGCCGCGAGGCATCCGAGCCCGCGGAATTGCAAACCGCGCTCGACGAATTGTTCGGGGACGACCCGCGCAACGCTTTGCCTCGAAAGGCGGCCCATGCCGCGGTCAGCCGCCGATTGTGCTGCATTTCCGGCGGCCCCGGCACCGGCAAGACCACCACGGTCGCCAGGATCATGCTGGCGCTGACGCGCGTGGGGCAGGTCACGGCAAGAGATATCGTCTTCGCGGCCCCCACGGGCAAGGCCGCCGCCCGTTTGCAGGAGGCGACCCGGGAGTCCCTGCGCGAGATGCATGGGGGCGACGGTCTGCCCGAAGAACGCACCGTGGAAGTCGGCACCTTGCATCGCTGGCTGGCGAATGGCGAAGCCGAGACAGGAACCGCCAGGGTGCTCATAGTCGACGAGGCCTCGATGGTCGATATCGAACTCATGAGCCGGCTAATGCGAGCCCTTTCCGACAGTGCGCGGCTGATCCTGCTCGGCGACGCTTCCCAACTTGCCTCGGTCCGGCCCGGTTCGGTCTTCGCCGACCTCTGCGCCGCCGCCGCAAGCGAGCGCTCGCCGCTCAGGCATTGCGTCGTCAATCTCGAACACAACTGGCGATTCGATTCGAACAGCGGCATCGGGCGCCTGGCCGCGGCAATCCGCGGCGGCGACTCCGGCGCGACCCTGGAAGCCCTGGAACAGGAGCGGGAAACATCCATCGGTTTCGAAGCATTGGACGACAGCGCCGCTTTTGAAGAACTCGCCGAACGATTCACGCGCGAGCATTACGCTCCCATGGTCGAGCGATTCAGGGACCTGCACAACGTCGACCGACAAGTTTCCGGCGACAACCCGTTTCAACGCTTCATGGCCTTGTGTGCGCACCGCGAAGGCCGTTTCGGTTCCGGGCGCTTCAACCGGCTGGTGGAGGACCGGCTACGCACACTGGGGCTCGCCTCCGCGGACGAGGAATTTTACGCGGGCCGGCCCATAATCGTCACGCGCAACGACGCGCGCAGCGGACTCGCCAATGGCGATACCGGAATCGTAGTAAACGACGACGGCGTCGCCAAGGTCTGGTTTCCCGACCTGCGCGACGCGGACGGTAGCGCCAGACTCGTCACACCCCAGCGCCTGCCCCCCCACGAGAGCTTCTATGCGCTCACCGTGCATCGCTCCCAGGGATCGGAATACGACGAGGTTGCGGTCATTCCCGGCCTCGCAGATTCACCGGTCAACACCCGCGAATTGCTATACACCGCGGTAACCCGCGCGCGTAACAAGGTCATGATCCATGGCGAACGGGCAGCGCTCAAGGCGGCCACCGAACGCGCCACCTCTCGCGGCTCGGGATTGAAAGACGCTCTTCTTTGAAGCGGCAAAACTGTCTATCATGGCCCCATGTTCGACTTGAACCTGATCCCGCACCCTCTTACCGGCACGCCGTTCGGCGACGCGCTCGACCTGGCCATTGTGATCGGCGCGCTGGCGCTGGGGCTGTCGCTGCTGACGCGCGAGTACGGCTGGGTGGATCGATTCTGGGCTCTGGCTCCGCCGATTTTCTGCCTGCTCGTGGCGGCCGATGCCGGATACGAATCGGCGCGGCTCAATCTCATGACCGTCCTGATCACGCTCTGGAGCGCCCGGCTCACGCACAACTACTGGCGCAAGGGCGGCTTCAAGCTGGGCGGCGAGGACTATCGCTGGACGTATATGCGCGCAAAGATGGGGGAGTTACGCTTCCAGTTCATGAATTGCACCTTCATCTCCTTCGGGCAGATGCTGATCGTCTGGCTGTTCACCTCGCCGATCCACCACGCCTGGCTCAACCGGGACGCGCCGCTTAACTGGGTCGACGCGCTCGCCACCGGGCTGTTTCTCATGTACTGGGTGGGCGAGGCCGTGGCCGATCAGCAGCAATGGAATTTCCAGCAGGAAAAGAAGCGCAGGATCGAGGCCGGCGAGGAAATCACCGAGCCCTTCCTTACCACCGGATTGTTCTCTTACTGCCGCCACCCGAACTTCTTCTGCGAAGTCAGCATGTGGTGGGTGATCTACCTGTTCGCCTTCGCTGCCAGCGGCTCCCTGCTGCAATGGTCGATAGCGGGCGCCATCGTCCTCAATCTGCTGTTCCTCGGCTCGACCCAACTCACCGAAACCATCACGCTGGAAAAATACCCGTCCTACCGGGACTACCAGCAACGCGTTCCGGCCCTGATTCCGATCAAGTTCAAGGGCCGCGACTAGTACAACAGGAACGCGATCACCAGGAATACCGCCAGTCCTGCGGTTAGCAGAGCGCTGTAGATTAGGGAAGCGGTCACGTAGACCAGGCCGCTGACGACGTAGCCGCTGCGGTAGAAATTCTTCAGGCTCAGGTACAGGTAGACGATGGCCCAGATGACGATAGCGAAATCGATCCAGTCGATGAAACCCTCAAGCACAGGCAGCAGGCTCCGGAAGAGACCGGTAAGCGCCAGCAGGTAGGCGGAAACGATCAGGAAAGAGTGGTTGTGCAAGGTGAGGATGAAATGTTCGATGTAGTAACGCCCCTTGAACACATACAGCGCCCATTGCACCAGGGCCAGCAGCGGCATCATCAGCAATACGAAGATCGTCACGTACTCAAGTGATTCGCTGAAGAAGTCGCGGAAAAACTCGCCCGGATTGTCGCGCAGGTCCGTGTAGTTGGCGACCAGTTGACCGATCACGCGATTCATCAGTTGCTCTCCGGCCGCCGCCGGCAAGAACGGCAATTCGACTTCCCGCAATGCTTCCACTATTTCCTGCGGGTCGACATCCAGTTGATCGTCTTCGTCGCTTGCTCCGAGCAATTCCTGAATGGGCCGATCCGAAGTCTGTTGCGTCGCGGGATCGCCGTCCGCAACGGGAGCCGCCGCGCCATTTCCGGCGACGGGCGGAGCGGCGAAGCGGCCGGCTATCGCGACCATCAGAAAGAAACTGATGCTCAGGACCAGGAACATGCGCAGGGGCGGGGTGTATCGGGAGCGGCGGCCGTTCAGGTACTCGTCGCTGAGATGGCCGGGGCGCGTGTAAAGCAGAAACAGCGAGCGATAGACCCGGCCGTCGAGGTCGAGAACCGCATGCAGCAGATGACTGAGAATGCGCCAGAACGGCCTGCGCACTTCGCGGTCTTCCTGGCCGCAATCGGAACAGTAATTGCCGAGCAGCGCCACACCGCAATTGGCGCAGCGGGCGACCTCGACATTGACGTCGGCTTTGACCGGAGAATCAGTTGCGTTTGCGGTCAGTTCGCCCATGGCTGCCCATTGTGCCAGCAATCGGGAACGTGATTAAGCGATTCCGCGGCCAGGCTGGATATTGCTTGGAATTTGCCGGATAGTTCCCAATTATTGAATCAGGGACAATCCATAACAATTCATTCGGGGGAACAGATCATGGATAGAGCGAAAATCATGCATTACCTGCCCTGGGCGCTGGCGATATTCGTCGCGATCGTCTTCGTGCAGTCGCTTTTCTTCAAGTTCACCAACTCGTTCGAGACCATCCACATCTTCACCACTATCGGGGACTGGATGGGCTCGATCGGCCTGCCGGCGTTCATCGCCTCGGGCTTCGCCGCCTGGGGCGGCTACACCGTCGGCAGCATCGAACTGATAGCTTCGGTCCTGCTGATCATCCGCAGGACCCAGTCGCTGGGGGCGCTGATCGGTTTCGTGATCATCAGCGGCGCGATCTTCTTCCACCTGTTTACGCCGCTTGGCGTCAGCGTGGTGATCGACGAAGCGGGCAACCGGGACGGCGGCCAACTGTTCGCCCTGGCAGTGGGCGTGTTCGTCTCCACGATCCTGATCATGTGGCTGCGACGGGGCGAATCTGCGGAGTATCTTCGCCTGGAAAGCTGAACCGGGACTCTGTCCCGGCTTCCCGTCAATCTTCGTCCAGGCTGAAAACGTAGAGCGCGTTGCCGCTGGCCGGATGGCGCACGTCCGGCGATACCACCCGCGGCACCGTACGCGGGCTGACGCCGCGTGCGCCCAGGCCGGTCGTCACCGCGATGTATTGCTTGCCGTCGATGGCGTAGGTCACCGGATGGCCTTGCACCGAGGTGCCGAGGCGGGTTTCCCAGAGGACTTCGCCGTTGCGCACGTCGAAAGCGCGGAAGCGCCGGTCGATGTCGCCGACGAAAGCCAGATCGCCCGCCGTGGTGATCACTCCGGTCAGCAAGGCCGCCCGCTGCTCGTAACTCCAGATCTCTTCCATGCTGTCGACGTCGTAAGCCGCCAGCTTGCCCATATTGCCGTCGGAGCCCGGCATTTCGAACCAGCGCCGGTTCGCCGCCGTGCCGCCGGCGCCGTGGACCAGCGGCACCTCGCGCGCGGCGATTTCGAGGCATGATTGGCTTAGGGGAATCACCAGGGCCGCGCTCGGCTCGTGATAGCTCATCGAATGCCAGTCCTTGCCGCCCGCCGTGCTCGGGCAGACCGAAATCCATTGGTCGAGTTGCGCGTTGCGGATGTCGTCGCGATAGGTGACCGCCCCGGTTACCGGATCGATATCGGTGAAGGCGTTCTGAAACACGGTTTCCTTGTAGCCGATGAATGCGCCGCTTTCGCGGTCGTGTTTCCAGAGGATGCCGTGCTTGCCGATGGAAAAGACCAGCTTGTCGTCATCGCGGTCGATCAGTACGCGTTCGAAAACCTCGTCGAGGTCGAGCGCTTCGGCTGGCACGTGCTGGAAGAACCAGTCGAGTTCGCCGCTGTCGACATTTATGGCGACGGTGGCGTTGGTGAACAGCCCCGCGTCGTCGATCGACAGGCTGCGCGAGGCCGGCATCCAGGGTTTTTGCTGGGCCGTGCCCCAGAAGGTGAGCTTCGACACCGGATCGTAGCTGCCGGTGATCCAGGTTTCGCCGCCGGCGCGGAACAGGTCGGCAATGTCGCCCCAGGTGTCGCCGCCGGGCTCGCCGGATTCCGCGACGGTGTTGAAGCGCCAGAGAACCTCGCCGGTGTTCGCGTCATAGGCGCTGATGTAACAGTCTTCCTCGATATAGCGCGAACAGCCTGCCAGCCCCTGGATCACCTTGCCGTCGGCAACGATGGGGCCGCTGGAATTGTGGAATCCCCTGCTGTTGTCGGCCACTTGGGTTTCCCATACCGGCTCGCCGGTGCGGGCGTCGAGCGCGAGCAGGCGGGCGTCGGTGGTCGCGTGGATGATCTTGTCCTCGTACATCGCGATATTGCGCATGTCGCTGCTGTCGAAGGGGCCGGCATGGTGTTCCCAGATCAACTCGCCGGTGACGCCGTCGAGGGCCTGGATGATGTTGCTGCTGTTGATCAGGTAGATGACGCCGTCGTACACCAGCGGCGCCGGCTCGGAGTCGCCTTCGTGCATGCTCCAGACCCATTCGAGCCGCAGGTTGGAGACGTTTTCGGCGTTGATCCGGTCGAGCGGGCTATAGCTCCAGGCCTGGAAGTTGCGCCGTAACATGGGCCAGTCGCCGGGCGCGGGGTCGATCAGCATCGCATCGCTGATCGGCGTGAAGTTTTCCACGGTTCCCGCTTGCACGACTCCGGTGGGCCGTTCCGGTTCCCGTTGTCCGATCACGAGATTGCCGGTTTCGCTGTTGGCAAGCATGGCGTAGTCCGCCTGCGCGTCCAGCGCCGGATTGGCGTCGCTGACGCCCATGGAGCGCATCATGTGGGCGACGATATTGAAATAGGTCTCGTCGCTGATGCCCGCGTTGCCTCCCGGCGGCATGCTGCCCTTGAGATAATTGAAGAATTCGAACGGCGTCTGCTGCCCGTAACGCCCCATGAAACCCGCGCCGGAAAGCACTGGCCCCAGCGCGCTGCCTTGCAATTGCGCGCCATGGCAGGCGGCGCACCAGGTCGCGTAGCTGGCTTCGCCGGCGGCGGCCTGGTCGGCGAAAACGATCGGGGCTTCCTCAATAGTCGCCGGCCGGTCGCAGGCGGCAAGCGCGGCCAGCAATGCCAGCGCGCCGAAAATGCGTGTCGTATTCATTTTTTGCCTCGCAGCGGGAACTCTGGCCCGATTATGGAAAAGCGCTTCGACTAAGGCAACAACCGTGCTGTTTATGTAGAACGTGGCTTCGATCCGTCTCCATCTGGCGGACAGGGTTCGGCGGGCGTGCGAGGCAGGATGCCGAGCCCGAAGCCTACAGGGATGTATTTACGGCGTCCGCCGAACCCTGTCCGCCAGATGGCGACTTAGGCCGTGCGGATACTGAATGGTTCGCGAAGCAGGACTTCGCCTGTCATCTCTTGGGGAATTGGTAGTTTAAGGAGGCTCAGCAGGGTGGGGGCGATGTCGCAGAGGCTGCCTTCGGTGGTGAACTTGAGCTCGTTGGCGCCGACGTAAACCAGCGGTACCGGGCCGGTGGTGTGGGAAGTCAGTGGCTGGCCGGATTCGGGGTCGCGCATTTGTTCGACATTGCCGTGATCGGCTGTTATGAGCAGGTCCGCTCCGGTCTCGAGCACGGCCTCGACGATCTTGCCGAGACATTGATCGACGGCTTCGACTGCCTTGATCGAGGCTTCGAAACTGCCGGTATGGCCGACCATGTCGCCGTTGGCGTAATTGCAGACGATGGCGTCGAAATCGCCCGAGCGGATCGCCGCCGTCAGCCGGTCGGTCAATTCGAAGGCCGACATTTCCGGCTTCAGGTCGTAGGTCTTGACCTTGGGCGAAGGGATCAGCTCGCGTTCTTCATTGGCGAACGGCTCTTCCCGGCCGCCGTTGAAAAAGAAGGTGACATGGGCGTACTTTTCGGTCTCGGCGATGCGCAGTTGCGAGCCGCCCCGGTCGGCGAGCCAGGCGCCGAAGACGTTTTTCAGTTGTTCCGGCGGAAAGGCGCAATTCGCGGGGATGTCCGCGGCGTATTCGGTCAGCATGACGAAGTCGGCGAGTTCCGGCCGGCGCTTGCGCGTGAAGCCGTCGAAGTCGTCCTCGACGAAGGCGCGGGTAAGCTGGCGCGCGCGGTCGGCGCGAAAATTCATGAACACGACCGCGTCGCCGTCGCCAACGGCCGCATCCGCTTCGCCGATCAGGCTGGCCTGGACGAATTCGTCGTCTTCGCCGCGTTCGTAGGCGGCGAGCAGGGCCGATTCGGCATCCGGAAAGCGGAATGGCGCCACGCCTTCGGCCAGCATCGCCCAGGCGGGCTCGACGCGCTCCCAGCGCTGGTCCCGGTCCATGGCGTAAAAGCGTCCGCAGATCGAAGCCAGCTTGCCCTTGCTGCTCGCGGCAAGTTTCGCCTCGAATTTCTTCAGCGAAGCCAGCGCGCTGCGCGGCGGCGTGTCGCGCCCGTCGAGCAGGGCGTGCAGGTACAGCCTGCCGACGCCGCGCTCGAGCGCGAGATCGAGCATGGCCATGATCTGGTCTTCATGACTGTGAATGCCGCCGGGCGAAAGCAGGCCGATCACGTGCAAGGCCGAGCCGTTCGACACGACTTTGCCGGCGGCTTCGGTCAAGGCGGGATTGCTGAAAAATTTGCCTTCCTCGATGTCGCGGTCGATGCGCGTAAGCGTCTGGTACACCACGCGCCCGGCGCCGATGTTCATGTGCCCGACTTCGGAATTGCCCATCTGGCCGGCCGGCAGCCCGACGGCTTCGCCCGAGGTGCGCAGCAAGGTATGCGGGCGCTCGCCCCAGAGTTCGTCCCACACCGGACTGTCGGCGGCATGGATGGCGTTGTAGTCGCTTTCCTCGCGATGGCCCCAGCCATCGAGAATCAGTAAAACAGCGGTCTTGCGTCGGCTCATGGCAGGCACGGGCATCCGGTCGGAAGTTGCTGGAGACGGAGTGCGAATTATCGCCGATAACGGGTTCGACTTACAGTGGCAGTGAAGGCGCTACTTGCGCCCGGCCACGGCAATGGCCAGAATCACGCCTGCCGAACCGAAGGGGACATCGTGACAGCGCTCGTTTCAAGATTGGTCCAATATCGCACGCTCAGACTGGTTATCGTGTTTTGGATCATAACCACGCTAATGGCCGCGGTTTTTGCTGCGATTCTGATCGCCTTGCTCGAAAATGGAATTCTTGATGAGAGTCAGATGGGCGGCGAGTTTCTCGAAACCCTTTCACCTCTTGGGCTTTTCATGGTGGCTCTGGTGCTGGCTCCGATTCTGGAAACGTGGATTTTCCAGTTGGCGCTCTTGCTGTTGGCGAAGAAATTGACCAAATGGCTCGCGAAATCGGATAGCTGGCTCCCGGCATTCCTGATTACCAGCCTGACATTTGCGGCCCTGCATGCCACCAACGCGGAAAACACCTTTTCGATCTACGGACTGTTGCACGCGGTAACGAGAATTCCGGCGGGATTTGCGCTCACCTTGCTTGCCATAGTCGAACGTGCGCGGGATAGCGGCTATCCGGTTCTGTCCGTGATTCTCCTCCATAGTATGTACAATACGGTCCCTATTCTGTTTATCCCCTTATCCGAGTGAGTCTCCCCAATGGCGCAATTCATTGAATTCATAGGTAATCACCCGATTCTTTCGGGGATGTGGGTGGTTACCCTGCTGGCCATTATCGTTTATCATTCGCGCGCCGCGTCCCGCGCGATCGGCCCGCAGCAGGCGGTCATGATGATCAACCGCGAGGGCGCCGTAGTCGTCGACGTAAGGGACAGGAAGGAGTTCGATCAGGGCCATATCGCCGGCGCGATCAATATTCCGCTGGCGAAACTCAAACAGCGCATGGCTGAGTTGAACAAGCACAAGGACAAGCCCAAGCTGGTCGTCTGCAAGATGGGCCAGCAATCCGGCGCGGCGGTCAAGAGTATCGAGGAAGCCGGCCATGGCAACGTCGCCAAACTGGCCGGCGGCATTTCGGAATGGACCGCGCGGTCCTTTCCGCTTATTCAGAAATAGCGGCAGTCCGGGCGCGAGCCCGCCCCCGTGCAACTTGGAGCAGTCATGGCTGAGAACGAGCAGAACGAGCAAGGCGAACAGAACGAACAGACCACCGCGGCGCCCGAACAGGCGGCGGCGCAACAGCAACCGCAGGCGGACCCCAACGCTCCGCAGTTCGCATTGCAACGGATTTACCTGAAGGACTTTTCCTTCGAATCGCCGCGCAGTCCCGGCGTCTTCACCGGACAGTGGAGTCCGAACATCAATTTCGAAGTGAAAAGCCGCTCCGAGAAGTACCAGGAAAACTCCTACGAAGTGGTGCTCACGCTCACCGTTGAAGCCAAGGTCGAGGAAAACACGGCGTTCCTGGTCGAAGTTCAGCAGGCGGGCATCTTCGCCTGCGCCAACATGGAGCCCCAGCAACTCGAGCAGATTCTGGCTTCGCTTTGCCCGAACATCCTTTTCCCCTATGCCAGGGAGGCTATCGATTCCATCGTCACCAAGGGCAGTTTCCCTCCGCTCATGCTGGCCCCGATCAACTTCGACGCGGTCTACGCAGAACAAAAACGCCGTCAGGCGGAACAACAGGCCGGCGCGCAACCCGGCGGCAACGGAGCCGGCGAAGCCCCGGCGGCTACACAATAACCAGTCGGCCCTTACCCGGATCCAAGTTCATGGATCTTGCGGGTGAGGGTGTTGCGGCCCCAGCCTAGCAGCAGCGCGGCGTCCTGCTTGCGCCCGGAGGTATGTTTCAGGGCGATGTCGATCATCGCGCGCTCGAACTCCGGAGTGGCTTCGTCCAGGATGCCCGTATTGCCCTGCTTGATCTGTTCGTCGGCCCAGGATTTCAGCGCCTGGGTCCAGTTGCGCGCGGCTCCCGGCTGTTCGCGCTGTTCCGCGAATTCCGGCGGCAGATCGGTGATGTGCACTTCGCGTCCCGAGGCCATGACCGTGATCCAGCGGCAGAAATTCTCCAGTTGCCGCACATTGCCCGGCCAGCTCAGGCCTTGCAGGTATTGTTCGGTTTCGGGCCGCAGCGCCTTCGCCGGCACGTCGAGTTCGGTCGCTGCCCGGCTAAGGAAGTGCCGCGCCAGCCGCGGAATGTCCTCGCGTCTTTCGCTCAGTTTCGGCACGTGAATGCGGATTACGTTCAGGCGGTGAAACAGGTCTTCCCGGAAGCGGTGCTTGCGCACCAGGTCTTCCAGATTCTGGTGCGTGGCGGCGATGATGCGCACGTCAACCTTCACCGAGGTATGTCCGCCGACGCGATAGAACTCGCCTTCCGACAGCACGCGCAGCAGACGGGTCTGGGTGTCCGGCGGCATGTCGCCGATTTCGTCGAGAAACAAGGCGCCGCCGTTAGCCTGCTCGAATCGGCCCGTGCGTTGCTGGGTAGCGCCGGTGAAGGCGCCTTTTTCGTGCCCGAACAGTTCAGACTCGATCAGGTCGGCCGGAATGGCGGCCACGTTCAAGGGTACGAATGGCTTGTCGCCGCGGGGGCTGTGCTGGTGCAAGGCGCGCGCCACGAGCTCCTTGCCCGTGCCTGATTCGCCGTTGATCAGAACCGAGATGTTGGAATGCGACAGCCGGCCGATGGCGCGGAATACTTCCTGCATCGCGGGCGCTTCGCCGATGATTTCCTGCACCGGTTCGGGCTGGCCGTTGCGGGCCGCGGCTTCGCCCTCTTTTTCCCTGGCGCGCCCTAGCGCCCGCCGGGTGACCGCGACGGCGTCTTCGATATCGAAGGGCTTGGGCAGATATTCGAATGCGCCGCGGCTGTAGGACGTCACCGCGCTGTCGAGGTCCGAATGCGCGGTCATGATGATCACGGGCAGTTCGGGATGGGTCGACTTCACAGCGGACAGCAGTTCCAGGCCGCTGATTTCGGGCATGCGGATATCGCTGATGATGACGTCGGGCACGCTGTGGCGCAGGCGGCGCAGCAGTTCCTCGCCATTGTCGAAACTTGTGGTGGCGAGGCCCGCGGTGTTCAGGGATTTTTCCAGCACCCAGCGGATCGAGCGGTCGTCATCTAGAATCCAGACGGATTGAGCCGGGTTCATGAGCTGGTTTCTCCCCGGCTGGTGGCCGGCGCTTCGCGCCGGCTCTTTGTTGAAGTACGGGGCAAGAGCAGGCGGAAACAGGTGCGGCCCGTTTCGCTTTCGCATTCGAGCAGCCCGTGATGCCGGCTGACGATGCTGTGCGCTATCGCAAGACCGAGCCCCGTGCCTTCCGGCCGGCCGGTCACCATGGGAAAGAAGATGGCTTCGCGCAGATGCTCCGGAATGCCGGGGCCATTGTCGATGACTTCAACCGAAATCGCGGGCTGGCGGGAGCGCGGACCGAAGGTCACCTTGCGTATCGTGCGCGTGCGCAAGGTAATCGTGCCAAGGTCGTGTTTCACATCCGGGCTCGACAGCGACTGCATGGCGTTGCGTACGATATTGAGCATGGCCTGGATGAGTTGTTCGGGATCCGCCGTCAGCGGCGGAATGCTGGGGTCGTAGTCCCGGATCAGGTGAATGCCGCGGCCGTCGATTTCGGCTTCGACCAGGTTGCGCACGCGTTCGACCACTTCGTGAATGTTGATGCTGCGCCGCTCAAGCGGCTTGCGATAACCGGTCAGGCGGTCGACCAGGTTACGCAGGCGGTCCGCTTCGTCGATGATGACGTTGGTATAGTCGGTCAGTTCCGCGTTCGGCAACTCCCGCGCCAGCAACTGGGCCGCGCCGCGCAGTCCTCCGAGCGGATTCTTGATCTCGTGGGCGAGGCCGCGCACGAGTTCCTGGGTCGTTGCCTGGGTGGAACTGAACAACTGGTCCCGATTGATGCGCTGGGAGTATTCCAGGGAGTTCATCTCGAGCAGGGCGAGCAGTTCTCCATCGAGGTCGACTGGCGTGATCGAGTAGTCGAGTTCCACCGTTTTGCCATGGGACAGATGCAATTGCGCCAGCCGCTTGGTAAAGCCGTTCCGCTCGCGCATGGCTTCGTGCATTGCTTCGATATCTTCCGCGCCGTTCACGAATACCTCGCCGAGGAAGAGCCCGGCGGCCTTGCGGGAGCTCATCGCCATCAGATCTTCCGCGGCCGGATTGACCATGCGGATGCGCAGACCCTCGTCCAGCAGCAGCACCGCGGTGTTCAGGCTGTCCAGCAGCCGCCTGTAGTCGATTCGCCCTTCCACAGGTAAATATCCCGCGCAAGGCGCGAACGGGCGGGCCCGGCTGGCGCCGGACCCGCCAAACGCCTTAGGCGGCCAGCGCTTCCTTGGTCGTCTTGATGATTGCCGCGGCGACCTTGTAAGGGTCGGCGTTGGACGCCGTGCGGCGGTCTTCAAGCCTTCCTTTCCAGCCGGCCTGGATCGTGGCCACCGGAATGCGGATCGAGGCGCCCCGGTCGGAGATGCCGTAGTTGAACACGTCGATCGCCTGGGTTTCGTGCAGACCGGTCAGGCGCTGATCGTTGCCCGCGCCGTATACGGAAATGTGACGATCGATATTCCTGCCGAAGTTCTCGCAGATCTTCGTGAATACTTCCTCGTCTCCGGCTTCGCGCATGGTTTCATTGGAGAAATTGGCGTGCATGCCGGAACCGTTCCAGTCCAGTTCCCTGCCCAGGGGCTTGGGTTCCCAGTTGATCGCGAGTCCGTGCCGCTCGGCGGTGCGCTCAAGCAGATAACGGCAAAGCCAGGTTTCGTCGCCGGCGCGCTTGGCGCCCTTGGAGAATACCTGGAATTCCCATTGTCCCGCGGCAACCTCGGCGTTTATGCCTTCCACGTTGATGCCGGCTTCGAGCGAGAGGTCGAGATGTTCGTCCACGACTTCGCGGCCATGGCAGTTGAGCGCGCCGACGGAGCAGTAATAGAGGCCCTGGGGTCCCGGGTAGCCGCCGGCGGGGAATCCCGGAGGCGCATTGGTCGCGGGATCCCACAGAAAATACTCCTGTTCGAAGCCGAACCAGAAGT
Organism: Pseudomonadales bacterium; assembly: GCA_022822865.1. Classification (GTDB taxonomy): domain Bacteria; phylum Pseudomonadota; class Gammaproteobacteria; order Pseudomonadales; family Pseudohongiellaceae; genus UBA9145. The sequence continues at coordinate 66,508 of JAJDYJ010000084.1, forward strand.
CGTCGTCATCGTCGTCGATGGTCGCGCGGCCGTTGGAGCGGTGCGGGCTGCCGTCGGCGTTCAATACCTCGCACATGACGAGGAAACCGCTGGCACGGTCGGGGTCGGGGATGATCGCTACCGGCTGCAGCAGGCAATCCGAATCGTCGCCACTGGCTTGCAATGTGGAACTGCCGTCGAAAGACCACTGGGGGCAACTTTCCAGTTTGCCGTCGAAGTCCTCCTTGACCAGAGTCTTGCTTCGCAGATTCTGTGTGGGTGTGTAGCCGTCAAGCCAGATGTATTCCAATTTCGATTTCATTTTCCAACTTTCTCCTGGTTTATGGATTGCTGAGCCGCCAGACCGCCGGCCCCTTCGGTTATCATGGGTTCACCGTGCTTCCGGGTTGTGTCTGACGTTGATTCTTTCAAGCAGCAAGAAAAGCAGCAAAATATGTGCCACCATTCGGCAGGCGTCGAAAGCCCATTTTTGGTTCAATTTTCCGGAACTCGGCGCCCGTAATGCACTATATTTGTGCGTAGCGGCGAATATTAGCACCATTCCGGTGCGTTTTCTAAGTCTTTTCCGTTCAGGCGCTCTGTTTCGGGGCGAGGCTTTCGAACCGCAAATCAGGACGTTCCGCTAGTCGCAATGTTGTTCCTGGTCAAACTGTTTCCCGAGATCACCATCAAGAGCCGTCCGGTCCGCCGCCGGCTTGTCCGGCTGTTGCGGAAAAACATCAAATCGGTCTTGCAGGCGTTCGGGGATCAATTGCGCGTCAGCGGCGAATGGGACGTCATCGAAGTTGAAATCGACTCCGCCGGAGACGGCCCGGAAGTGCTCGACAAATTGCGCCACATCCCCGGAATCGCCTCCATTCTCGAGGTCAGGAAGTATCCGCTGCCCGATTTCGAAGGCATGCTGGAACTGGCCATGGAGCATTACGGTGAGCAATTGCGCGGCAGGACTTTCGCCGTGCGTTGCAAGCGCACCGGCAGGCATGCCTTTCGCTCGGTCGACGTCGAGGCTTTTGTCGGCGCGGGGCTCAAGCGGCTTTCCGGTGCCGCCGGAGTCGATCTGGGCGCGCCGGAAGTGCTGGTTCCAATCGAAATCAGGCACGAGGAGTTCCATATCGTGCTGCATCGGCGCCCGGGGCTCGGCGGGTTTCCCCTGGGCGGACAGGGTTCGGCGCTGTCGCTGATTTCCGGCGGCTTCGATTCGGCCGTTTCCAGCTTCCTGACCATGCGCCGCGGCCTGCAAACCCACTTCTGCTTCTTCAATCTCGGCGGGGACGCCCATCGCCTGGCGGTGCGTGAACTGGCGCTGTACCTGTGGATGAAATACCACGCTTCGCATCGGGTAAAATTCGTTACCGTGCCGTTCGAAGACGTGGTTCGGGAAATCCTCGACAAGGTCGAGAATTCGCAGATGGGAGTCGTGCTCAAGCGCATGATGTTGCGCGCGGCCGACCGCGTCGCCGCCGAAGTCGGCGCCGAAGCGCTGGTGACCGGCGAAAGCGTGGCCCAGGTTTCCAGCCAGACCCTGACCAATCTCTCGGTCATCGACAGCGTCGCGGAGAATCTTGTGTTGCGCCCGCTGGCGACAACGGACAAGCAGGAGATCATCGATCTGGCCCGCACTATCGGTACCGAGGAGTTTTCCCGGCATATTCCCGAGTATTGCGCGGTCATCTCGGACAAGCCGACGACGAAAGCGCGGCCCGGGCGCATCGAACGCGAGGAAACCCGATTCGATTTCGCCGTGCTCGATGCGGCCATCGCCAACGCCTCGATCCAGCTCATCACCGAAATCCCTTTTGACGAAGGCGGCAGGTCGGAGGAGGTCGCCGTCACTTCGGAACCCGGACCGGAAGATATCGTCATCGACATCCGCCACGAATCCGAGCAGGGCGCGCGGCCGCTCGCGCTGCGCGCAGCGGCGGACGCGCAATTGCTGCACATACCGTTCTACCGCCTGCGCGGAGACTTCGAAAAGCTGGACCAGGGTTCGCGGTACCTGCTTTATTGCGAACGCGGCATGATCAGCCGCCTGCACGCCGCCCACCTGATGGACGCCGGTTTCGAAAACGTCGCGGTGCTCGATCCGTAGGGTAAAGGCATGCCTCGACCGGAAGCCGCCCGCATCAATTTTCGCCCGTTTGTGGCGATTACGGGCCGAATTGCCCTAACATTGTGGAAGTGACAATAACGGACCCGGATGTGCTGACGCTATTTCCCGAACTCAAACCCTACAAGAGGCACAGCCTCAAGGTCTCCAACCTGCACGAACTCTATCTGGACGAGGCGGGCAATCCCGACGGCATCCCCATCCTGTTCGTTCATGGCGGCCCCGGCGGCGCCTGCGACGGCAATTCGCGCCGATTCTACGATCCCGAACTCTATCGCATCGTCACTTTCGACCAGCGCGGTTGCGGCCGCTCGACGCCCCACGGGGAATTGCGCGAGAACGATACCGGCGCATTGATCGCGGATATGGAAAAGATCCGCACTCATCTTGGAATCGAGCAATGGGTACTGTTCGGCGGCTCCTGGGGCTCGACCTTGAGCCTGCTTTACGCCCAGGCGCATCCGCAGCGCGTGATGTCCCTGGTGTTGCGCGGCATCTTCCTGTGCCGTCAGCGCGACCTCGACTGGGTGTATCGGGACGGAACCAACCGCGTCTTCGCCGATAACTGGGAGGATTTCCTGCGGCCCATTCCCGAAGGAGAGCGCCATCGCCTGCTCGAAGCTTATTATGAGCGCCTGACCGGCGACGACGAACTGGCGCGCATGGGCGCGGCCAAGGCCTGGGCGACCTGGGAAGTAAGTTGCGCCACCTTGCGGCACGACCCCGCCGGCCTGGCCCGCTTTACGTCTCCGCATCGGGCGCTGGCGCTGGCGCGCATCGAAGCGCATTATTTCGTGAACAAGGGTTTCATCGCCGAAAACCAGATTCTCGACAACATGGAACGTCTTGCCGACATCCCCGGCCACATCGTTCACGGGCGCTACGACATGCTCTGTCCGCTCGAAAACGCCACTACCCTGCATCGGCACTGGCCGGGCTCGGAATTGCTCATCGTCCGCGAGGCCGGCCATTCCGCCGGCGAACCGGCGATCACCGACTGCCTGGTGAAGGCGACGGACGAAATCGGCCGCGACCTGTCGCCGGTCAGTTAGTCCCCGCGGCCGGCGCGAGCGATGATCGTTCTCATCCAGCGGGTCAGCTGGGCTCGCATATCGATCGGCGGCGAAACGCATGCCGAAATCGGCAATGGCTTGCTGGCGCTGGTGGGTTTCGAACGCGAGGACGACGAAGCCGCCGTCGGCCGCATGGTCGACCGCCTGCTTTCCTACCGCGTATTCGCCGACGCCGAAGACAAGATGAACCTGGACCTCAAGACCATATCAGGCGAACTCCTGCTCGTATCCCAGTTCACTCTCGCCGCCAGCACGAGCAAGGGTCTGCGGCCCGGTTTCTCCGGCGCCAAGGCGCCGGCGGAAGCCGAGCGGCTGTTCGCTCACATGGTAAAGGTCGCGACCGAACGCCATCCCGCCACCCAAAGCGGCATCTTCGCCGCCAGCATGCAAGTCTCCCTCGAAAACGACGGGCCCGTTACCTTCATTCTGCGCTAAGCGAGACCCATATTTGAGAACTGTCAGGTGGCGTGTTCTTCCTCGGCTTCCTGTTGCTGCTGGCGTTTGCGCGCCATCTTGCCCGCCACGATGCCCACTTCGAACAGCGCCCACATGGGTATGGCGAGCATGGATTGGGTGAAGGGGTCGGGGGGAGTGAGCAGCATGGCGACGACGAAGCAGCCTACGACGACGTAGGGGCGCTTTTTCGACAGCGATTCCGGTTCCGCCAGTCCCGCCCAGATGCACAGGTATACGGCGATCGGGATTTCGAAAGCGAGACCGAAGGCAAGAAAAATGGTCAGGGCGAAACTGAGAAAGCTGCTGATGTCGGGCGCCACCTGGATGCCTTCGGGCGCCACGGAGATGAAAAAGCGAAACACGATGCCGAACAGCACGTAACGCGCAAAGGCGATGCCCGAATAGAACAGCACGACGCTGGAGATAAACAGGGGTATGGCCAGCCGCTTCTCGTTCTTGTACAAGCCGGGTGCTATGAAGGACCACATCTGGTACAGCACGTAGGGCATCGCGATCATCAACGAGACATAAAAGGTCAGCTTGAAAGGCGCGAAGAATGGCGATGTCGGATCGACCGCGATCATGGTCGAACCTTCCGGCAGCGCGGAGATCATCGGGGAGGCGACATAGGTGTAGATATCGTTGGCGAAATAGAACAGGGCCAGAAACAGCACGACCACGGCGATCAGGGATTTCATGATCCGGTCGCGCAATTCGACCAGGTGGTCTATCAGCGTAAGTTCTTTTTCGTCTTCGGCCGAGGTCATCTGCCGGACTCGCCTGCCGGCGACGGTTGCGCCGCTGCCGCGGGTGGCGGCTCGGGATCGGGAGTGCTTGCCAGCTCTTCTTTTTCCGCTGTCGTCGGCGCCGACTGATCGGAACCGGAATCGGATTCTTCCTTGTCGGCTCCCGCTCCGGTTACGGCGGCTTCGCGTTCCGCCGCGGCGTTGCGCAACTGTTCTTCGGTCGCGGCCGAGGCGCCGGGGTCGAAATCCTTCGAGTTGACGATCTTGTTGACCGAATCGCGCGCCTCGCCGGCGGCTTTCGTTACTTCGGATTTCGTGTCGCGGATATCCGCCAGCACCGATTCGTTATGCAATTGCCGGCGCACTTCGTCGGCGTTGATTTCGCGCTCGATCTCGGCCTTGACCTTGTAGAAGCTGCGCCGGAAGCGGCCCATCCACAAGCTCGCGGTGCGAATGGCCGCGGGCAGCCGCTCCGGTCCGATGACCAGCAATGCGACCACCAGGATCAGCAGCAGTTCGATCGAAGAAATATTGGGCATTTACAAGCCCCGCGCCGGGCCGATGAGTGGGGGCGCTACTTGTTTTCCGCGGATTCGGATGCGGCGCCGACAGTCTCGGCGCCGGCGGTTGCGGTCTGGTCCTCGATCTCGTCCTTCGTCTCGGCGTCGTCATCCTTCATCGCGCTGCGGAAGCCCCGCAATGCGCCGCCAAGATCGGAACCGAGGGTGCGAAGTTTCTTCGTGCCAAACAGCATCACCACGATCAACAGAATAATGAGTAGTTGCCAGATGCCTATTCCGCCGATACCCATGCTTTACCTCCATTCCGGACGGACGATAAGGCTGCCCGGCCGAAAATCATTACTTGCGGGAAGATTTCTCTTCGTGACCTGACATGTTAAATCGTTTTTCCAGTTCGGCCAACACTTCCCGATGACTCAGGCCGAGGTGGCAAAGCATGACCATGCTGTGAAACCAGAGGTCCGCGGTCTCGGAAATCAGCGACTTGCGCGAATTTCCACCCAGGTTTTCCGCTTCCTTCGCGGCCAGCGCCACCTCCACCGCTTCCTCCCCCACTTTTTCCAGGATCCTGTTCAGTCCCTTGCCGTAGAGGCTGGCCACATAGGAATCTTCCGGCGTGGCGGACTTGCGCGCCTCGAGAGTGGCTTCGAGTTGCGACAAGGTGTCAATTGCGCTCATGCGTTTTCCCCCGATTCAGTTGCCATCGCCATCCGGCTCGACCAGGCGCCAGTCTTCGCCTGCGAGTTTACGGAAAAAACAGCTCCGGCGGCCCGTATGGCAAGCGGCGCCAACCTGTTCCACCCGATAGCAGACGGTGTCCCCATCGCAGTCGAGATACACGTCGACCAGTTTCTGCACATGGCCGGATTCCTCGCCCTTGCGCCAGATGCGCTGGCGGGAACGCGACCAGTAGACTCCGCGGCCTTCATCGACCGCGGCCTGCAAGGCTTCCCGATTCGCCCAGGCCTGCATGAGCAATTCCCCGGATTCCGCTTCCACGGTTACCACCGCCACCAGGCCCTTCTCGTTCCATTTCACTTCGTCCAGCCAGGACATGTCCGCGAACTCCTATCTGCGTATTGTGAAAAATTCCCTTCGTGGATTTTTCACTAGCGGGCGAAAAATAGCAGCGACAGGCCCGCCAGCGCCAGTATGAGGCTGGCGACCGGCAATCCTTGCAAGACCGAGCCGACCGCTGGAATCAGCGCGAGCAAGGCCAGCAACAGCAGCAGGAAGCCGCCGCGCCGCGCCAGCCTGCGATTGCGGGCATGATGCCTGGCGGCGATTTCCTGGCGCCGGATCAGGGTTTCCCCGACTTCTACGAGCTGGTTGACCCGGGTGGCGGCATCGAACGCCATTTGCGGCAGCAAGGGCGCCTCGCTCACCCAGTCCGGCAGCTTCTCCCTCACCTGTTCCAGCCAGGTAAACGGACTGAGGCGTTTCTTTTCCCAGGCTTCGAGATAGGGCAGGGCGGTTTCCCACAGGTTCAACTCCGGATACAACTGCCGGCCGAGTCCTTCGATGTGAAGCAGGGTCTTCTGCAACAGCACCAGCGATGGCTGTACCTGCATGTCGAACTGCCGCGCGGTGATGAACAGTTGCAACAGCAGCCCGGCAAAGGAGATCTCGCCCAGGGGCCGCTCGAATATGGGTTCGCACAAGCTGCGGATGGCGGACTCGAAATCGTGAATCCGGGTCTTGCGCGAAACCCAGCCCGAGGCGACATGCAACTCGGCGACCCGGCGATAGTCGCGCTTGAACATCGCCAGCAGGTTGCGGGCCACGTAGTCCTGATCGGCGCGGGTCAGCGAACCGATGATGGCGCAGTCGAGGGCGATATAGCGCGGATTTTCCGGATCTTCCGGACTCACCAGGATATTGCCCGGATGCATGTCGGCATGAAAGAAATTGTGTTCGAGAACCTGGGTGAAAAACACCGCGACGCCGTTTTCCGCAAGCTTGCGCAAGTTGACTCCGGCCGCTTTCAGCGCCGGCACGTCGGTAACCGGAATGCCGTGCACGCGCTCCATCACCATCAGTTCGCGGCGGCTGTATTCGCCATACACCTTCGGCACGTACAACCTGTCCGAATTCTCGAAATTGGCGCGCAGGCGCGTGGTGCTTGCCGCTTCGAGCAACAGATCGAGTTCGTCTTTGATGGTCTTTTCGTAATCGCGCACGACTTCCACGATGCGCAGGCGCCTGCCCGCCGGGAAATTGCGGTCGAGCAAGGCGGCGATCCGCTGCAGCAGATTGATGTCCTCGCCGATGGTTTCGCCGACGCCGGGGCGAATCACTTTCACCACGACTTCCTCGCCGCCTTTCAGCACCGCCGCGTGCACCTGGGCGACCGAGGCCGAGGCCAGCGCTTCGGATTCGAGTTCGGCGAATATCTCGCTTGCCGGCAGGCCAAGCAGCTCGCTCACCAGGTCATTGATTGGCGGCTGCTCAAAGGGAGGCACCTGGTCCTGCAGCAGTTGCAACTCATCGGCCAGTTCCGGGCTCAGGAAATCCCGGCGCGTGGAAAGCAGCTGCCCGAATTTGATAAAGACCGGCCCAAGCTCCTCCATCGCCCGCCGCAGCCGGACGTTGCGGTCGCCGGCGGGCGCGGGGCCGAGACTGAACGGCGCGCGATACAGCAGCAACAGCAGGCGCAGCAGTCGCAGACGCCGCCGCCCCCGGAGGAATTCATCCAGCCGGAATTTCGCGACGACATTGAGTATCCTGATCAGGCGCGGCAGGTAGGTCACGATCAGCGCGCAATTCGCTGTCTTGAGCGGGCCAGCAAAGATACCACCTGCCCCCACGGTCTCACAACCAGCGCTCACAGCCAGCAGACTCGCAACCAGCGGGCTCGCAAATCGAGGCAAGGTTCGTCGATGCTGTCATTTTTCATCTCCGCCGACTGGAGCAAGTTGCCCGGGAAGCGCTGCGTGTACGTGGCCGATCTGTGCAACAGAAGACTGACCAGGCCGCTGGAACCGCCGGGCCGATGGAGTCTCGCGTCGATGCTCGCGCTGGCGCGAACGCTTCCCGGCAGGGTGTTGATCGGCGTGGATGTCGGGATGGGTGTCCCACACGGTTTTTGGCAACTCGTGCTTGCCGGTTGCGAAGGCTCGCTTCCCGAAAACTTTGTGCAATGGCTCGGAAGCATCGATCCGGACGGCGGGTTCTTCGAGACGGCCGCTCATCCCGGGCAATGGAGCGTGCATCGTCCATGGTTTGCGGTAAGGAAGGGATCAGGCGGCCTGACTTCATTCACCGGCAAGACCGGCGACAATCTGCATCGCCGTCTTGCGACGGCAACGACCGCGAAGCCGATCTTTGCCGTCAGCGGCATTCCGGGCTCAGTGGGCTCGGGCACTCGCGAGATCTGGCGCGAACTCGTCCCGATGCTGAAGGAACCTCGCGACTTCGCGGTCTGGCCGTTCGAAGGCGATGCGGAATTCGGACACCCCGAACACGGAATCCTGCTGGCCGAAACCTATCCGGGCCTGGCCTATGGCGCGGTGCTCGCCGATGACCTGCCCACAGCCCGGCTGGTAATCGCCAAGAGAAATGACGCCCAGCGTATTGCGGCCTGCAAGCGACTTGCCGCCGCGAACTGGGTGCGCGAGAGTCGGGTGGAATTGCCGAACCTGGAGCCCGCGCGGGCCAGCGAAGACGACTTCGACGCATTGTTCACGGCGGCAGCCGTCTTGCGGTGCGCGGTCGAGAGCTTGCCGATCGTCTTCCCGCGATGGATCGACGACAAGGTCGAAGGTTCGATGTTGCTTGCGGGCCCTGTTGACCCTGCGCGCAAGGCGATCAGATTTCAGGCAGCCATCCGGTAGGAAACATGTTCGACCGATCCCTCAGGGAGCATCACTCATCATTGTTGGGAAGAGTCTGGATCCTGGTCTTCTTCTGCCGCCTCTTCCTCCGCCCGGGTCGCGTCCAGAAACTCTTGCCGGTCGCCGTAGTAGTCGTCTATGGCGTGTTCGGACGACAGCGGGCTGAGGTAATGCTCCGCGGTCATCCCTTCCCGGTTCATCGCGAGTCCGGTCAGGCAGGCCTTGATGATATGGACGCTGTTGAGCGCGGTCGCGTAGGTCGGGTCCAGCCCGGGATGGAACTCGACCAGGTCGAAACCCACCACGTTGGACTCGGCGCACAGGCGGCGCACGATGGTGATCGATTCCCGCATGGTGAGACCGCCCGGAACCGGAGTGCCGGTTGCCACCGTGAATGCGGGGTCGAGGACGTCGATATCGAAAGAGATGTGCAGCTTGCGTCCTTCCTCGCTGGCCTCGGCGACAACCCGGTCAAGCACCGCGTCCCAGCCTCGCAGTTCGACCTCGGCCATCGTGTGATAGCGCATGCCCTGTTCCCGCATCCATTCGAAGCCCGACTTGTCCGGCCCGGTTGAACGCAGCCCGACCTGGATATAGTCCGCGGCCCGCACATGGCCCTCGTTGATCAGCCGGTACACGGGATATCCGTGACTGATGAGGTGAGCCTCGCCCCACCACGCGTCGTAATGCGAGTCGAAGTGAATGACGGATACGTTTTCCTTGCCGTACACGTCCGCCAGGGCCGCGACGTTGGGGTATTCCAGCGAGTGGTCGCCGCCGACGATCATCGGTACGGCCCCGGTCTCCGCAATCTCGCGAACGATCTCGCGCACGTGCTGCATGGAGCGTTCGGTACTGTCGTTGTCTACCGCAACGTCGCCGTAATCCACGATATTCAATACCCGGGAGGGGTGGATCTGCACATACTGGTCGTGCGATCCCATGAGCCGGCCGTGCAGGCGAAGCTCGACCGTGGCGCGCTCGCCCGAATCGCGCCACCCAGTACCCATGTTCAGGGGCGCTCCCAGGATGGCTACATCGACCTCGCCCGCAACCAGGTCTTCCCGTGACAGCGCCAGGGGAAAACCGCCGAAGGTCGGTGGGCCGCCACTGCCGCCGTAGCGGCCCAGGGCAACCGGCCCGGATTCCCGCCGCGGGTCCAGGGAGCGGGGACGCAGCAATTGCCAGGCATTGAATCTGGGCGATGCGGTGTTGAAGGGAATGTTGGGCAAGTCTCTCCCTTCGACGTAGCGGCTTTGATCCACAACCTGCTGCATGGCCTCGACCCACGCCCTCACTTCCTCCGGGGTGCGTTCCTCGAGCGCTTCGACGGCTTCGTCGACCGGACCGGTGAAGGCGCGGGCATCGCCGCTCTCCAGAAACTCGACTTGTTCCGGCGTCAGCAATTCGAGTTTCGGCGCCACGCTGTCGGGCAGCTCGATGGGCGTCGGATCCTCCTCCCGGGGGTCTGCGGTGTCGAAAGGATACGGCTGCACGCCGACGACATGCTCCGGTGTCGCGGGACTGTCGTCCTGGGCCGCGCCGAACGGTGCTGCCGCGGCCGCGAGCAGGAGGAGCGCCGGGCGAATATCAACCGAAAGGAATGTCATGACTAAACTCCGAAACCCACGTTCTTGAACCCAGGCTCCGAAACTCCCGGGGCCGGCGCAGCCTATTGCTGGCCATGATCGAGCGCCAGGGGATGAATGTAATCCGGTTCGAGCCCGGCCTTGCGTAACGCGATGCCGACCAGGCATGCGTTCAGCACCGCGTTCGCATGCATGACCGACAATCGGGACCAATCCAGCATCGGGGCCATGTCCGTGATCTCGAAACCGACGATCTCCTTGGCCGCGCAGACATGGCGCAAGGTCCTGTTCACGTCCTCGAGTCCGAGCCCGTCGTGAGTCGCGCGTCCGGCGGCGATCATTTCGACAGGATCGATGACACTGACGTCGATCGCGACAAAAAACGCATCCGGGCCTCGTTCGACTTCCTGCAATACCCGTTGCATGACCGCTTCGGATCCGCGTTGCCGGAATTCCGCCATCGTGTGATAGCGTACGTTGTTGTCGCGCAGCCATTGCAAGGTGTCGGCGTCCACCGAGGGCCCGCGCAGACCCACCTGGACGGTTTCGCCGCCTTCGACGATGCCCTCGTTCAACAGCAGGAAAACCGCCTGACGGTCGGAAATCGTATGGTCGTCGTAGCGCTCGGCATCCGCATGGGCGCTGAAGTGCAGCAATCCGAAGTTGCCGTTTCCGTGTACTCGCGCGACGCCGCTGACGCCGGGGTAAAGCATGGACGTATCGCCGCCGACCAGCATCGGGATGGCGCCGGTGTCCGCGGTTTCCGCAACCATGGCGGCAACGTGGCCGATGGATCTCTCGACGCTGAACCGGTCCATGGAGAAATCGCCGTAGTCGACCACGGACAATGTTTCGAACGGCTTTACGAGAGATTGCACGTCCGGCAGGGCAATGGTGTTCAAACCGCGCATCTCGTTCGGGCCGTTTCCGGCGTCGCGGCGGCCGCTGCCCGCATCGCTTGGTACGCCGATGATCGCCACGTCCACGTTCCCCGCGACGAGGTCTTCCGGCCAGATGGCGACGTCGGCGCCGCCGAACGTGGGCACTCCGGATTCCGGAAAGAGGTAACGATGCACGCTGAACGGACCCGGCTCGCGCTCGAAATCACGCAACAGCGGCGGGGTAGGCATGGGATCGCCGAATTCTTCGGAAGTGAGATTGAGCGGCGCCGCGCCCATGTCCCGCTCCGGGTCGTATCCCATCCGGTCCGCGAGCGAAATCAGATCGTCCATCAGTGCCCGCATACTCTCGGCGTCCCGCGTTGCCAACTCATGCTCAAGCTGCCGCTCCGGAATAAACTCCAGCACAGCCCCCGAAGTAACAAAGGCCAACTGCACCTCGTCCAAAGCCTCCGCCTGAGCCTGCAACTCCTCCGGAACAGCCCACTGCCCAAACGCGCTTCCGGCGCACAGCAGCAACGCGCCGGCACTTAGCGCCAGCAGCCTCCGGTACGCCACCGGGCAAATACTCGTCAACTCATCGTCTGCAGCCATAAGGCCAGAATAATGACTACCTCCCCTCCTGTCCATGCAAGGCGAATGCAGGAAGCAATTCTCATTTCGGCCTGCTGTGTCCCTTCGAGACCACAGCTTCGATCCGTCGCCGCCGGCTTGCGGGTAGCGGCGGACGCCGTAAATACATCCCTGTAGGCTTCTCTGTTTAACTTTCCGATAAGCTGTGATCGTGGGCCTTCATGAGGGTCCACCCCTCGGCGCCCTGCGGGACGCCGGGGGTGGCGGTGGTCGGACCGTCTGTAGGC
>JAJDYJ010000044.1 GCA_022822865.1 Pseudomonadales bacterium
CCGGATCGCGCCGGAAACGACGCAAACCCCCACTGGATCGAAGAAAAACCGCCTCCCGGATACCCGGTTACAACCGATCGGACGGAATCGGCAAACGAAAAAAGACCAGAAAACGGAGTTTACGGACAAGAACTAGTTGGAAGTCAAAGACTGTACCTTTTGCTCAAGGTAGAGCCATCGCCACCAACTCGGGATCGTCGCCGAGGCTACCGACGGCGACTACGATGTACTGCCTGCCCTCGTGCATGTAGCTCATGGGGGCGCCGGTCGTGCCGGAAGGCAGATCGGTGCGCCAGACTTCCTCGCCGGTGAACTTGTCGTAGGCCCGGAAGGCGGTACCCCACATGTTGGGCTGGGTGCCGCCGTGGTTGTTGCTGCCCACGCCGATGAAGAGCAATGTCCTGGTTACGAGCGCGGCGGGGCGGCTGGCGATGCCGAGGGTGGGCAGGTCGAGTTCGTCCAGATTCGGGTGGTCGCTCAGCGAATCTCCGTTGGCGATCTGCCAGACGTGTTCGCCGCTGTTCATGTCAATTGCCGTTATGCGGCCCCAGGGCGGCTTGGTCAGGGGGATGCCGTCGGGGTAAGGCGCTTCCCGGTTCGGGCTCCAATAGGGCATGTCGGCGTCGGGGTCGTCGGTCTCCACGAGCCGGTAGACCCGGGGGATGTCGTTGGCGAAGCCGTAGTACCAGCCGGTTTCGGGGTCGAAGGCGCCGGTGTTCCAGTTGGCGGAGCCCCAGGATCCCGGCAAGGTCAGCGTGCCCTGGTTGCCGCCCGGTTCGTCGCTGACGATGCTCGGCGGCGTGAAGATCGGGCCGATGACGAAGTTCGCCACCGTGGCGCGGGCGACCTGGGCGACTTCGGGGAAATCGACAATATCGGCTTCGGTGATGCCCTGGGTGGCGATCGGCGCGGGTTTCGTCGGGAAAGGCTGCGTGGGCGAGAGAACTTCGCCGGGCACGTCGGATTGCGGCACCGGCAGTTCTTCGATCGGCCACACCGGCTCTCCGGTCTCGCGGTCGAACACGTAGACCCAGCCGGTCTTGTTGGCCTGCATCACCGCCTTGATGGGCCGGCCGTCGACGATAATGTCGCCGAGTACGGGCGGGCCGACATTGTCGTATTCCCAGACGTCGTGATGCACCATTTGGAAATGCCAGACGCGTTCGCCGGTGCTCGCGTCGATGGCGACCAGACTGTTGGAATACAGATTGTCGCCGGGGCGGTGACCGCCGAAATAGGCCGCGGTAGGAGCGGTGAAGGGAACGTAGACATGGCCGAGTTCCTCGTCCGCCGAGAGGCAACACCAGGAACCAAGGTCACCCGCGCCGCGCCAGGAATCATTGGCCCAGGTGTCCGCGCCGAATTCCTCTTCCTGTGGTACGGCGTGGAAGGTCCAGAGCAATTCGCCGCTGACGGCGTCGAAGCCGCGCACGTCTTCGGAATGGACGCCGCGCCATTGCGTGCCGCCGTCGCCGGCGCCATTGACGGTGCCGGAGATTATGACCACACCGTTTACAACGATGGGTGAGGTGGAGACCAGGCTGAAAGTTTCCGCGCCCTCGGGAATCAGGTTGACGGCGCCATCGTCGCCGAAATCGGCGATAGCCTCGCCGGTGGCCGGGTCCAGCGCATGGAGACTGCCCAGCCGCACGGCGAAGATGCGGTCCTCCGATCCGTTGGACCAGTACTCTATGCCGCGAGCGGAGGCGCCGCGGGAAGCCCGCAAGCTGTCCGCATCGAACGATTGCACCCAAAGGGTGACGCCCGTGGCCGGGTCGATCGCCTCAACGAGGCCGACACCGTTGGAGGTATAGAGCACGCCATCGACATAAATTGGAGTCGCGCGGAAATTCCCGGAGATCCGCAATTGCGGATCGGCATCGGTAACCGAAGAATCCGCGGCAGGCCTGCGCCAGACAATCTCGACATCGTCCACGTTGCCGGCATTTATCTGATCCGCCGGCGAATACCGCTGAAAATGCCTGGTTCCGCCCCAATAGGTCCAGTCCGCGGTCGCCTCGGCTGCCTGTAGCTGGGAAGCGGCGGCGGGAAGGACCATCGCAGTCATGACGACTGCCACGTAAAACGGAAAGACAAATGCTCGACGGACGCCTTTGGTCATGGTTTCAGTTCTCCCAATGCCTCGCCTGGTTGTGCATGGAGGGCCTTGCGCAGTTCCATACGCTTTACATGTTCGGCGTACAGACGATCAGCCTCAGCGCGTATACGCTCGCGCCGAACCTCAGAAAGCTCATTCAGCTTGTTTTTCAGCGACTTGCCCATCGCTTTCCACTCCATAACGCGCCATACTTTTGGAAGTCGATTCAGTTGTCAAGGAATCCTTGACAACTGAATCCGACGCCCCGATTGTTAGTTTCCTAATAATAGTTTCCCCCAAGAGATTTACGTGGCGAGTCTGCCGATGATCAGGTTTTAGGAACTGGTATGAATTTGTCACTGGACGAGCGAGTCAAAGCCTTGCTGGACGCCTTGATTGCAGGCGAGCAGTCAGGCGAACCGCAGCCGTTCGATTTCGACGAATTCAAGGCGCGCAAACGAGCGGAGTTAGGTCAGGCCGCGAAATGAGGCGCGGAGCATACGCGTTCCTCACCAGCAGTCGGGTGCGCTTTTCGAAAATTCGCCGAAGCGTCGGCCACGTTGAGGTCTGAATCAGGCCGACATGCCCCTGCCCGCGACGCGCCAGATTGCTTCTACGCGGTCGTTGCGGATGGCGTAGATGTGGTCGTATAGATTCACCACCGGGTCGCAATGGGAGACGATCAATTCGAGCTTGTCGCCGACCCGGTAGGTGCGCGAGGCGTTCTCGCCATAGCGGATCGTGCCGAATTCGTCCGAGCCGGAAGTGTAGCTGATGTCGGATTCGCCCTTGACGATGGGCCAGGGGCGATTGATCGTGCAGGCCTTGGCGCCCGCGTCCGACGTGGCGCGGCCTTCGTACTGGTCGTTCAGCACGGTGGCCATGATCGTCAGCGAAGGTTCGAAATCCGAGTAGAGGCTGTCGTCGCCCTCGCCGCCTATGTCCAGGTACTGTGCGTCCATGAAGACATAGCTGCCGACCTGGACGTCGGTCAGTCCGGCGGTCTCGTGATCTATGTTGTAGGTTCCCGTGCCGCCGCCGCTGAAAATGTCGGTGCGCAGACCCGACTGCCGCATGAGTTCAAAGGTGTCCGCTGCAGGCGCCAGCGCTTCCAGCGTGCGAGCCTTGCGCGCGGCGAATCCGGCGACGTGCTGGGAGGCGCCGTCGTAACAGAGCATCCCGCGGAAACGCAGGCCGGGCAGTTGATCGACGAGTTGCGCCAGACTGAGCGCAGAGTGCCCCGGCGGTGTGCCGGTGCGGCCCATGCCGGGGTCGACGTCGACCACGACATCGGCAACCAGCCCGCTGGCCTGCGCCGCTTCCGACAACAGCCTGGCGTTTTCCATCGAATCGGTCGCCTGGACGAAACCCGGGCACTCCGCGGCCAGGGCCATGGCGCGATTGATCTTGGTCGGCGTGACATTGGTCGTGGTCATGAGTATCTCTTCAATTCCGTTGCGGAACATGACCTCGGCCTCGCTTATCTTGGCGGTACAGATCCCCACTGAACCGGTATCGAGTTGCATCCGGGCGATCGCCGGACACTTGTGCGTTTTGGCATGGGGCCGGCTGGCGATGCCGTTGGCGCTCATGGTGGACTGCATCTTCGCCAGGTTGGCTTCGAGCAAGTCAAGGTCGACGCAAAGCGCCGGTGTGTCGAGTTCCCATTTCGAGACATCGACCTGCATCTCGCCGTCCACGAAGAAGCTCTCTATCTCGGCGGTCGTATAACCACGCACCGAAGTCGGAATCCAGATTGCGGCGGCTCCGCTTGCCTGCAGAAAGCGGCGCCGATTGAAGTGTAACGATTTCATGAATTGCCTCCCGACTGCCAGCGGGCGACGCATGCGTCGCCCCTACTCTTCGTTCGCCTGGTGTAGGGGCGAGGCATGCCTCGCCCGTGTAGCGTTTCCATTCATCTTGCCGCGCGGCCCAGATACCGCTGGAAAACCTGTTCGACAAAATCGTCCACGCCGGGAACGAACAGGACGGCGAGTATCGTGACGACGATTGCGGCAAGTACCGCCCAATAGAATGTTTTCATGTTCCTAGTCCTGTATCGAGCGGCATCATTCTCCCATCCGCCTATCCATTCGGAGTGGTCCTTCTTCAGTCATCCTGCGCGAAGCGAAGCGGAGTCGCAGGATCTCATGCAGGGGCCTCTGCCTGAAATTCTGCGACTGCGCGCAGAATGACGGAAAGAGGGCTTCATGCAACTTATCCCCGCGGCGCCGCTTCGAAAACCCAGACATCGCCGGCTTCGATTCCCGCACGGGTGGTTTGCGAAGGGTACTTGCCGGTGATCGCATCGGTAATCGCGTCGAGTTCGTCACCTGACTGAATGCGGTTGAGTTGACGTTCGTAGCGTATGCCGTTGATGCGAATGATCGCCCGGCCGTCGCGTTCGGCCTGCACCGGCCATTGTTTCCAGATGCGCCCGACCGTCGTGCCCATGTAACCCGACCAGACATACAACTTGCCTTCGGCTTCCGCGATCCAGATGCGCCTCGATTGCGCAGGGTCCAGCAATTGCAGTTCGACCGTTGGAATCTCGTTGACGAAACTCCAGTCCGGCTCTGGGCCGGTATAAATCTCGCCCGACACCAGCGGACCGCCCGAAAACACCCGGTTGGGCCCGTCGGCGAAGCGCTGTTTCACTGCTGCCGTTGCTACCGCCGCGACGGGAATCGCCAGCAGGCAGGCCAGGATAATCAGAATTCTCAGTAATAGTTGCATCGATCTCCCCTGTTCGGTTCTTGCCGGCGACTACGGCAGGCGGAAAACGAAAAGCATGTTGCCGCCGCCGCGTTGCTGCAACTCCGGCGTCAGCATGCGATAAGTGACGCCGCCGCCGGCCGCGATGGCGAGGTATTGCACGCCGTCCACCGTATAGGTGACCGGAAAGCCGCCGGCCGTGGAATTGAGAATCTGTTCCCACAGCACTTCGCCGGATTCGGCGTCGAAGGCCCGGAAGCGCCTGGCGTCGTCCGAAACGAAAACCAGGCCGCCGCCGGTGGTGAGTACCGAACCGCCGATGCCGGCGCGTTGCCGGTGCGTCCAGAGCGCTTCGCCGGTCGCCACGTCGACCGCGCTCAGCAGGCCGACCTGATTTTCCAGATCGGGCGCCGCGACGATGCGGCTCGTGGCCGAGCGGTGATGCAGGCCGACCACGGGCTCGAACGGATTCAGGTAGTAATCCATGCAGGCGTTATTGGTCGGCGTATAGACCGCGTTGGTCTGGGGGCTGTAGGCCACGGAATTCCAGTTGATGCCGCCGCGGGTCGTGGGACAGACGAATTTCCGCTGCCTGATCTCGGTGATGTCGAGATCGATGTTCGTTATTCCCTTGTTGTTCTCGATGTCGACGCCGACGATGACGTTCTGATAATTGGTTTCCCGCGCCCAGAGAAATTCACCGGTCGCCGCGTCGAGCGTCCAGATGATTCCGGTCTTGCCGGGTATGCCGGTGATGACCTTGCGCCTTTCATCGGAAGCGATGTCGGGATTGATCCAGGAAACCGCATCGGCGTCCGGCGTGACTTCGGATTCGACGATGATGCGCTCGAAAGGGTGATCGAGGTCCCAGTTGCCGCCCGGGATGTGCTGGAAATACCACTCGATCTCCCCGGTATCCGCATCGAGCGCGAGCGTGGAATTGGTGTACAGCACGTCGCCGCCGCGAGTGTCGCGCTGGATCGAACCCCAGGGTATGGGCACGGCAATGCCGATATAGATCAGGTTGAGTTCCGGATCGTAGCTGGCCGGCATCCAGGCCGAGCCGCCGCGGCGCTGCTCGTTGGGCACGTCGCCCCAGGTTTCGCCGCCGGGCTCGCCGACTCGCGGCACCGTTCCCGTGCGCCAGAGTTCCTCGCCGGTATCGGCGTCATGGGCGGTGATCCAGCAACTGGTGTTGATGTAATAGCAGCCCGACATGCCGGCGATGATCTTGCCGTCGAAGACCTGGGGGCCGCCGGAATAGTGCTGGCCTACCGTCCAGTCGCCCATGCGGCGCTCCCAGGTCACCTCGCCGGTGTAGACGTTCAACGATACGAGGTATGCGTCCCTGGTGGCGAGCAGGAGCTGATCCTTGTACAAGGTGCCGTTGCGGTTGGCGCAGGACAGCGGCGCGACATGATCGACTTCGGGGCGGCGGTATTCCCAGAGCAGCGTGCCGTCGCGGGCGTCGAGGGCCTCGATGAAATCGCAGGCCTGGGGCAGAAACATGACGCCGTCATGCACCAGCGGGGTGGTTTCCTGCAGGCCCGGACCCATGGTCCAGGCCCAGGCCAGGCGCAAGTCGCCGACATTGTCCCTGTTGATCTGATCGAGCGGGCTGTAGCCCCAATGGTTGGCCGTGCGGCGCCACATCAGCCAATCGCCGTCAGGCGGATCGCTCAACTCTTCCGGCGTTACCGGAGTGTAGGTTTCCAGGGGCGATTGCGCCGCTGCCTGCGAAAAGGCCGCGGCCGATGCCAGTAATACGGCGGTCAGGCAGAATCGGCGCGTGCTGGGACTTTGCATGCTGGGGTTCCTGTTAATTGAAAGATGCGGGCAAGTGGGCAAACGCTGCGGGGCGGACTTCAGTATGGATAGCCTTCGAGTCTTGGCTGCCCGGGGAACCAGTCGGGAACACGGGCGAAATTGTTCCGATTGGGCATCTCGATATTCGGCAAGCTGTCCTGGTCGAGAACCATGTCTTCCTCGATCACGTCGTTGAGGAAAAGCAGGTAGGCCACGATCGAATAGACCTCGTCGGGCGTGAGCGTTCCCTCCATGCCCAAGGGCATGCCGCGGTTGATGTAATCCCAGACCGTGGTCGCATAAGGCGAACGGATCGGCAGCACCCGACCGTAATCCCAGGGGTCGTCCACCTCTCCCACATCGCGTTTGATCAGCCGCGGCGCGGTCGCGCCGGTGCCGTTCAGTCCGTGGCAGACGAAGCAGGTCTTTTGCACATATAGCTCTTCGCCCTCGGCCACGGTGCCGCTGCCGGCGGGAAGTTCCTTCCCGTCCGGACTGATGGCGATATCCCAGGCGGCCACTTCCTCCGCGGTGGGCGCCCTGCCCAGCCCGTAAGTGGGGGACTGCGCCTGGGCGCAGACTCCCACCGCCAGCAACAACAGGCCGGCGAACCTAAATGATCGCATTGTGGACGTTGCCGTCGCTGTCGATTCGCCAGGGCTGGATCGAATTGTCCTGGCCTTTCACCCGAACCGGCTGATCAGGCGGCTGATTCCAGAACGCGGCGACCTGGGCGCGGCTCGGCTGTACCTGCCCGAGTTCATCGGTGCAGCGGGACTGGAGTTCGCATTCGTTGCCGTCCCAGGTCCAGTTCATGCTGAAACGGGTATGCGCCATGGGCTGCGGTTCGCCGCGGATATCGGCGTCCTGCCAACTGCGGCCGCCGTCGGTGGAAATTTCCACTCTGGCGACCTTGCCGCCGCCCGACCAGGCCAGACCGCTGATCTCGTAGAATCCGGGCTCGGGAAGCCGCTGGCTGCCGGACGGGAATGTGATGACCGATTTCGGCCCGATCTGGTAGCCGAGGGCCGCGGTGGCGGGATCCTGGGTCAGATGCCCGTAATCGTTATAGGTCATGTAGTACTGATCGACGACCTTGATCCGGCGCAGCCACTTGACGTTGAAAATGCCCTCGAAGCCGGGAACGAGCAGGCGCAGCGGGTATCCCTGCTGGGGACGCACCGCCTCGCCGTTCATGCCGTAACAAAGGATGCAGTCGTCCATGGCCTTGTTGACCGGAATCGTCGAAGCCCCTTTGACCTCCTCGACGCCTTCCGCCACGATCCATTCGCCGCCGTCCTGCACCCCGGCCTCTTCGAGCAAGGTGGACAGCAATACGCCGGTCCATTCGGCGCAGCTCGTCATGCCGTGGGTTTCCTGCACGGTAGTGTGGCTGCTGCGGGAGCGATTGCCCGCGCATTCGATGAAATGCAGACGCGTCACAGATGGGAAACGCCGCAGTTCCTCCATGGTGAATACGAGTTCCCGGTCCACCAGACCGTGAATCATCAAGCGATGCTTTGCAGGGTCGATGTCCGGCACGTAGGAGCCGCGGGTGGTTCCGACGTAATGCAGCGACGACGGCGTGATGACTCCCACCGATTCCTGTAGCGGAGCCGCGATGTGAAAATCGAGGCCGAAAGCGTCGGGCGAATGTCTGCCGCCATGGGGTATGCGTTTCGAATCCTCGAAACGCGAACGCTTGCCATAGGCGACGAGATCGTCCGTGCCGACGATCATTCCTTCCGGATCCGGCAATTGAGCCGATGCCGGTTTTGCCGCGGCGAGGCCCAATCCACCGGCCAGTGCTGCTCCGCGCTTGAGAAATTCCCTTCGATCAGACTGTCTGGAACTCATTGTTCTCTCCTGATTGAACGAAATCGGAAACTCGCTTCGATTGCGTTTGCTTGCATATCGGGACTTTGCATCAGGTACTATGTAGCCTAATTCCCGGGTAACGGCAAGCAGAGATAGCAAAATGATCAATCCGCGCAAGCTTTCGACCGTTGTTTTGTTAACGGGCCTGACGGTATTTTCGGGCCGGACCGCGCAGGCCCAGGTGGGCTTCGCCGATGCTGAACTTTCCATCGAGCATGTCGCCGGAAACGTCTACATGGTGCAGCGGCCGGGAGGCGGCGGCAACATCGGCGCCTTCATCGGACCCGATGGCGTATTGCTCGTTGACGCGCTGTTCGCGCCGATGACCGAGCAACTCGTCGAGGTCGTCGGGGAAGTGACCGACAGCGAGATTCGTTTCCTGATCAACACCCACATTCACGGCGACCATGTCGGCGGCAACGCGAACCTCGCCGAAATGGGCGTGGTGATTTTTGCGCACGACAATACCCGCGTGAAGTTTCTGGAAGAACGCAGTCATTTCCCACGCAACGGCGGCAGTTTCGCGCCGCAGCAGCCGGCGGCGGCGCGGCCCATCGTGACGTACAACGACGCGATCTCGTTTCATCTCAACGGCGAGGAAGTCCGCGCATTCCTCGCCCCGCCCTCTCACACCGACGGCGACACTTTCGTGTACTTCCCCGAATCCGACGTGCTGCATCTCGGCGACGTGTTCAGGACCACCAGCTATCCGATCGTCGACAAGTTCAATGGCGGCACCTTGCGCGGAACGATCGCGGCGCTGGACCTGGCCATCGATATGGCGGGCCCGGACACCCGAGTCATTCCCGGTCATGGCCTCGAAGTCGTCGGCCGCGCGGAGATGGTGGAATTCCGCGACATGATTCTCGACATCCGCGACCGGGTGTACGCCATGATTCGCCAGGGCATGCATCTCGACGAAATCATGGCCGCGCAGCCAACCGCGGCCTATGACGCGCAATGGGGCCAGGAAGCGAGTTGGACCGCAGTGGATTTCGTACCGCTCGTCTACTACGAACTCGGCGGCGCGGGCAGGCTGGAAGATCGGCAATAACAGGAAGGCACAATGAACGTGTTCAGAGTCCGGCCGGCGGCATTGGTCTTCGTTTCGCTGGGCGTAATGTTCCTCGCGGGAAATTCACTCGGCCAGACTCGGGATGACGAGTTCGCGATCACGCTTCCCAGCGCCCGGACTGAACTGCGGGATGCGCCTTCCGAAAGTGAGTTGCTCGCGCCGACGCGCGTGGTCGTGTTGGGGACCGGCACGCCGATTCCCGACGCCTTCCGCGCAGGCTCGAGCATAGCCGTCATTCACAAGGGCGAGAGCTATCTGTTCGATGCCGGCGCCGGCGCGGTGCGAAACGCAGTCATTGCCCGCTACAAATACGATATCCCTTCGCTTTATCCAAGCCTGATCTGCTGCGTGTTCTTTTCGCATCTGCATAGCGACCACACCATGGATTTTTCCGAACTCGCGCATACGATGTGGTGGCGGCGCAACGCGGGGCTGCGAGCCTGGGGGCCGCAAGGCATCGAGCGGATAGTAAACGGTATGCGGGAAATGAATTCGGTGGATGTCGAGATAAGGACCGGCGGTCTTCAGCCGGTACAGAATCCCGACGGATTCCGGGTCTCGGCCCGAACCATCGAGCCCGGCGTCCTGCTGGAGAAGGACGATCTCGTGATCGAGGCCTTTGCCGTCGATCATGGCGACATCCGCCCGGCCTTCGGCTTCAAGGTAACCACCGATGACCTGTCGCTCGTGATCAGCGGAGACACGGCTTACAGCGAAACGCTCGTGGAAAAGGCGCAAGGCGTGGACTTGCTCTTTCACGAAGTAATCAGCCAACAGGGACTGTTGCGGAACTCTCCCGGATTCCAGCGCTATCACAACAACGCGCATACGACTTCCGAAGAACTCGCGCGGCTGGCGAACATCGCCCGGCCCGGCTTGCTCGTGCTGTATCACGGGCTGTTTTACGGCACCGAAGAAGAACTGGTGCTCGACGAGATAAGCGCCATCTACGATGGCGAAGTCATCCTCGCCGAAGATCTCGATGTCTTTCCTGAACGCTGAACCCATCGAATACAAATGAGAATCTATCTCATTTGTATTTACATTTGAAAATTGGTCCTATAAACTCCCGGCCTCAGTCACACTGGTACAGGAAGTAACAGATCATGAAAGGCCGAAAACCCATGCTTTCGAACTCGTTGCTCGGCGCGTCCATGGCCCTTGTGCTCGCGGCGCCCGCGGCGGCGCAGGAAAGCGCCCCCGAGGTCAACAATGGCGTCAACCCGGCAGTCGATAACGCCGTCGAAGAACTGATCGTCACCGCCACCCGCCTGCCGCGCACCATCGAGAACATCGCCGGCACCGTTTCGCTGATCACTGCGGAGCAGATCGAGCGCGAGATGACCGAGGACCTCGACGACCTTGTGCGCTTCCAACCCGGCGTATCGATCAGCACCGCGAGCAGGGGAGGCAACGAAGGATTCAGCATTCGCGGAATGGGCGGCAACCGGGTGTTGACCGTCATCGACGGCATTCGCAGCAACGACATCTTCGAGGCCGGCCCCGCGACTTACGGCAGGGACAGCATCGACACCGACAACATCAAGCGGGTCGAACTGATCCGCGGACCCGCTTCGGTGCTGTATGGCGCCGACGCCATCGGCGGCGCGGTCATCCTGACCAGCAAGGAACCGCGCGACTACCTGGAAGCCGACCGCAACACCCATTTCAGCCTGCGCGCATCGACCGCCGATGCCGATGAGCAGTCCCGCGCCGGATTCACGGCGGCGTTTCAAAGCGGCGATACCGGCCTGCTCGCGCAATACACCCGCCGCGAGTATGCGGAACAGGAAGTCAACGGCCCCGGCGCCCTGAACCCCCAGGACGGCTCCTCAGACAGTCTACTGCTGCAATTGTTCTGGGACCTTGCGCCTGGCCATCGATTGCAATTGAGCGTGGACAATTTCGTCGAAGAGACCGCCACCGAACTGGCGTCGGACCTCGGTCGAACCGTTTCCGAATCCATGGGTCTCGACGACACCGAACGCCTCCGCACCGGAATTCGTTATCAGTGGCAGGCCGGGCTCGCCTTGTTCGACGACCTTGAGATCAGTCTCAACCGGCAGGACACCGACGCGTCCCAGTTTACCGCGCAGACGCGCACGAGCTATTCTTTCCTCAATCCGCGCGACCCGCGAACTTACGGCGGCACGAACGCCGCCCGCGAGACCACATTCGAATTCAATCAGCAGACGACGGCCACCAATCTGAATCTGCGCAAGACCGTCGAGACGAATTCGATCACTCACTCATTCGCTTACGGCGGCAATTTCGAGCAAACCGATACCCGGCGGCCGCGCAATCGCTGCGAGGAGGATTTGAGCAGCGGGCGAAAGACCTGCGCGATCTCCGAGTATCCGTTCGCCCCGCCGGAAGTGTTTCCCAACAAGACCATTCCCGACACCTCGACCGATCGTTCCGGGTTCTATCTGCAGGACGAAATGGCCTTCGGGAACAGCGGTTTCACGCTGATTCCGGGGGCGCGTTACGACCGCTACCAGATGGACGCGATGCCGGACCCGACGCTTGACGGCACCGGCCAGGTCAGCGGCTATGGTTTTCCCGTGGAGTCGATCGACGAAGGCGCGGTATCCCTGAGCCTCGGCGCCTTGTACGACTTCAACGATACTTGGTCCATGTTCGGACAATACGCCGAAGGCTACCGGCCGCCCAACTTCGCCGAAGCGAACCAGTCGTTCGTGAATCTCGGCTTTCAGTACGCCACGGTGCCCAATCCGGAACTGGAAGCGGAAAACAGCAAGGGGCTGGAGTTGGGCCTGCGGGCGAACCTTGACGGCGCGTTCCTGAGCGCCGCGGTTTACCGGAATCGTTACGACAACTTCATCGAGAACTCCTTTGCCGGAGTCCGGGGGCCCATCAGCCTGTTCCAGAACCGCAACATCGACGAAGTCGAGATCAGCGGCGCCGAGTTCAACGCCCAATTTACGCTCAACGAACAATGGCAGGCGCGCGCCGCCCTCGCCTACGCCCGCGGCGACAATCAGACCGACTCGACACCGCTCGATTCGGTCGAGCCGCTCACCGCGGTCGCCGGCCTCGGGTATGACGCGGCCTCCGGGCGCTGGGGCGGCGAATTGCTGCTGACCGCAGTCGGCGAAAAGGATCGCGTTTCCGCTCCCGACCGCGTAACCGAGGACGCTTACAGCATTGTCGATCTGATCGGCTATTTCGAGTTTTCCGATGCGGCAAGACTGCGCTTCGGCGTGTTCAACCTGTTTGACGAAACTTACGCACGCTGGATCAACATCAGCAGCCTGAGCGCCGATTCGATTTCCGCGATCGAAAATGCCCAACAACCCGGAACAAATTTCCGCATCGGCTTGCAAATCGAAATTTAGGCCGTAATTCAAAGAGAAGCATCATGAAAAAAGAACAATTTGCGATGAAATCGATTCGCCGGTTGCCATTTCTGGCAGCCCTATTCGCGCTCGCCTCCTGCGCCGCGAATCCCGTGGCGGAAAGCGGCAATGCCGCTGATGAATTCAACTTCGGCGTAATGGTCATGGCCCATGGCGGCAGCGAGGAATGGAACGCGCATCTCGCGGAGGCGGTGGAACCGCTGCAGGAGCGCTTTCCGGTGGAAACGGCTCTGGGCATGGCCGACGCCGGCTCGATCGAAGAGGCCGTCCGCAGGCTGGAATCCCGGGGCGTCAATCACGTCGGCGTCGTACGCGTATTCGTTTCCGGCGAAAGCTGGTACGACCGGACCCTGCAGATTCTCGGCGTGCAGAACGGCGCTCCTCCGCGGCCCGATCAACAACAGCTTGAAGAGGCCAGGGCTCGCATGAGAATGCCGATGGGATTCTGGAAAGTGGATACGGACCTGGCCTTCCACGTCAGCGTCGACGGGTTGGCGGACGCTGCTGAAATCGACGAAGTCGTGACTTCCCGCATCCGCGGCCTCAGTTCGGATCCGGCAAACGAAGTTGCCGTCGTCATAGCGCATGGTCCGGGAGACGATGCCGAGAACGAGCGCTGGCTCGAAAAGATTGCCCAGCGAACCGGGAGAGCGGGCGAGGAAACGGGATTGCGGGAAATCCGGGTTTTCACCTTGCGTGAAGACTGGCCCGAGAAACGCGCCGAAGCGGAAGCGGAAATCCGCGCCTATATCGAACAGGCGAACTTCCGGGGACTGGCGCCGATAGTCGTACCGTTTCGACTACAGGGTTTCGGGCCTTACGAGAACATACTCGATCAACTCGACTATCGCGCCGACGGGCTCGGCCTGCTGCCCCACGCCAACGTCGCGCTTTGGGTTTCAAGACAGGCGGAACAATTGGAAGCCGAGGCCCAGAATCACCACCGGGAATCGGCCGGCGTTCGCTAGCAGACCGCCGAGGGGCCGGACTTGTCATATCATTGGGCGCGCTGACAAGTCCGAGGCAGAAATCGAATGAAGAACGTCCCCGTCATCGACGCGCGGCAAGCCGCCGCCAGGGTCCGTTCCGGCGACAAGTTGCTCGTCGGCGGTTTCGGCATGACCGGAACGCCGGTTCACTTGTTGCACGCGCTTGCCGAAACCGACGTCACGGATCTCGTCTTCATCGGCAACAACTTCGGCGAGCCCGGTCTCGGCGGCAGCCGCCTGTTGCGCAACAGACAGGTTCGCAAGGCTGTCGGCTCTTTCTTCACCAGCAACCCCGAGGCTGTCGCGGCAATACAATCCGGCGAGATCGAAGCCGAACTGGTTCCGCAGGGAACTTTCGCCGAGGCTCTTCGCGCGGGAGGCGCCGGCCTCGGTGGATTCTTCACGCCCACATCCGCCGACACCCTGCTGGCGGAAGGCCGCGAAACCCGCGTGATCGACGGCCGCAAGATGGTGTTCGTCGAACCCATCACGGGCGATATCGCCTTCATACGCGCCTGGCGCGCCGATACGGCGGGCAATCTTCAATACCGGATGACCGAAAACAATTTCAATCAGGTGATCGCGACCGCCGCCGGAACCGTAATCGCCGAGGTGGAGGAAATCGTTCCCGCGGGCGAGATGGACGTGGACGCTGTCCATACGCCGGGCTGCTTCGTCGATTACCTGGTGCAGGCGAATTTGCGCCTCGAACATCTCGGCGTCTCGGCCTCGATCGCCGGCAGTGGCAAGAAAGCGGACGCCCGGCGCACGGCCATGGCCAAAGTGGCCCTTGGACAATTGCGGCGCGGCGACGTCGTGAATCTCGGTGTCGGCATTCCGACCCTTGTCGCCGATCTCATCACGCCGGACGACGGCATCATCCTGCAATCCGAAAACGGCATGCTGGGCATGGGTCCGGAGCCGGCCGAAGGCGGCGCCATGGATTTTCCGGTCAATGCCGGCAAGATTCCGGTCACCGCCTTGCCCGGCGCAAGTTACTTCGATAGCGCGGGCTCCTTCGCGATGATCAGGGGCGGGCATATCGACGTCGCGATCATGGGCGGCCTGCAGGTCGATCAGCATGCCAATCTCGCCAACTGGGCGGTGCCGGACCGGCCGCTGTTCGGCGTCGGCGGCGCGATGGATCTCGCCAGCGGGGCGAAACGCCTGGTCGTGACCATGACGCATACGGACAAGGACGGCGCGAGCAAGGTCGTGGAGAACTGCGACTTGCCACTGACGGCGCGCGCCGCGGTCGATATGCTGATCACCGACCTTGCCGTATTCGAATTCGACGACGGCGGCATGACGCTGACCGCGTTGATGCCCGGCAGTTCGCTCGAAGACGTGAAACGGCATACGACCGCGAACTACCGCGTCTCGGACTCTCTCGAAACCGCCGCCGTTTCGCGTTGACATTCCGCAAGCGCGAATCCTAGTATCGCGAAAACCACGTAATTACGGACCAGAGAGGAGACTCAAATGAAAATCCATCGGATTTCGGCGCTGATTGTTTCCGCATATCTTTCAATCGCCTTGACCGGCAGCGCGCTCGCCCAGCAGAACTCATTGCTGCCGGATTATCCCAACTCTTACGACATCGAAAGGGATTTCGTGGACATGCCGGACGGACGCGCCATGGGGTCGAGCAATGCGATCGACGTCGATTCCGAAGGCAATATCTGGCTGTTCGAGCGTTGCGGCATGAACAGTTGCTCCGGCTCCGACGTGGACCCCATTCTGAAATTCAGCCCCGAAGGAGAGTTCCTGTTCAGTTTCGGTGCCGGCATGTTCGTTTTCCCGCACGGCATCATCATCGACGAAGACGACAATCTCTGGATCGTGGACGCCGGCGTGGAAGACGGCGTCAAGGGCAACCAGATCTTCAAATTCAATCAGCAAGGCGAAATTCTCATCGAACTCGGCAGGCCCGGCATTCGTGGCGATGGACCGGATCTGTTTAACGAACCATCGGACCTGGCGATCGGCCCGGACGGGTCGATCTATATCGCCGACGGCCATATCAATCCCGAATCGAACCGCCGCATCGTACATTTGACCGCGGAAGGCGAGTTCATAGAAGCCTGGGGCGAAAAAGGCACAGGGCCCCTGCAATTCGAATGCCCCCATTCCCTCGCCGTCGACTCGCAAGGCCGCATCTACGTCGGCGACCGCACCAACAACCGCCTGCAGGTACTTTCGCCGGACGGGGAGTTGCTCGCCATCTGGACGCATTTCGGCAGGCCGAGCGGGGTTCGCATTCACGACGACACGCTTTACGTCGTCGATTCCGAGTCACGGGCGGCCGAAGGCGAATACGGCTACAACCCGGGCTGGCACCGCGGCATCTACGTCGGCACTCTCGACGGCCTGATTACCGACTTCATTCCCGACCCGAGCCCCAGTGGCGGCACGAGCTTTCCCGAAGGCTTTTCGGTCGACGACAACGGCGTCATCTGGGGCGCTTCGGTAGGCGATCGCGAAGTTCTCAAGTTCGTCCGGCAATAATCGCGCAAGGGAGAACGCCAGATGCCCATGCCGGATTTTTTCGAGGATTTCGAAGTGGGAGCGACGCAGCGATTCGGCGAATACCACGTCACCAGGGAGGAAATCCTCGAGTTCGCTGAAAAGTACGACCCACAGCCCTTTCATCTATCCGACGAGGCCGCTGCCAGAACCCTGTTCGGCAGCCTCTGCGCGTCCGGCTGGCATACCAGCGCGATGGCCATGCGCATGATCGTCGAGAACATGCGCGGCGGCGGGGAAGGCGCGCTCGGTTCTCCCGGCATCGACGAATTGCGCTGGACCAGGCCCGTGTTTCCGGGCGACACGCTACGCGTGGAATCGACCATTCTCGACAAGAAGGAATCGCGCTCGCGCCCGGAAATCGGCACGGTATTCATGCAGAACAAGGTGTTCAATCAGAACGACGAACTGGTAATGACCAACAAGCCCATGGTCATGTTCCGAAAACGCAATCCAGGCTGATTTTCCGGTTACGGGGAGGTTACGGGGATTGATAAATCGGCGTCATCAGGGAGCGGAATTCGACGCCCCATTTTTCCCCCTTGCGAGTGATCACCCAGACGGCGGGGACGGTGCGGTAGCGCTCGCCGTTGCTGTTGTAGCGGCTGAACTGGAATTCGATGACCGCCTTGTCGGGCGTTACGTGCACCGGAGTAATGTTCTCGGCTTCGCTGCGGCTCCAGTCCTCGACTTCGCGCAGGCGCTCGAAGTTGACCGTGACCGGAGCGGCGTCGCGGTTTTCGCCATATAGAAAATTCTGCTCGAACAGTACTGCCTGGGGGACGTGGTTGACGGCGAACAGCGCTTCGTTGTCGGCCGCGTTGAACGCCGCGAAGAATTCGTGCAATGCCGCCGTGGCCTGTTCCTCGGCCCGCTGAAGCTGGCTCGCCTCCGACTGTTCGGGGCGGGGGCCGCCTGAGCGATACTGCATGCCCCACCTGCCGTCCTGCAAGGTCATCACGTAGAACACCTGCATGTCGGCATAGACCTCGTCGTTTTCATCGTAACGGCGAAAATCGACCAGGAGATTGACCTTGGTCTCGGATACCTGCTGCGCCTCGAAATGGTCGAAGGTGCTGCGGCGCCAGCCCTGGCTGCGCAGCAACTCGAAGTCCTGAACGAATTCTTCCGGGGTGTCGACGATAATGAGCGTTCCCGCGCGATGGGTGACGTGGGGAAAACTCAGGTGATCCAGCAGCGCTTCGTTGTCCCCGCGATTCCAGTCTTCGAGAAAGGCTTCGAGTTCCTGCTGCGCCTGCATTCCATAGTCTTGCGCCATCACAGCCTGCCAGGTAGCCAGAATCAGACCGACGAGGATTGTCGTCAATCGTCTGGATGTATGGCTCATGGGGGTCGTGCCCTCCTGGAACTCCGTCCGCATTATTTGGCAGATTGCAAATGCAGTCAAACACGGGGGCATCCTGGGGAGATTCTGCGACTACGCTTCGCTCCGCGCAGAATGACGTGGGTGGGGGCAGTCGCATCGCGCGGAATGACAGGGGCAGAGAAGCCCTCTGCGCATCACACCTCCCGTCATCCTGCGCGCAGTCGCAGGATCTCCAATGCGTTCACCGATGATTCATTTCCCATTATCCACCGGCTGGAAGCGACCGGTAGCCAGAAAGGCGAGTACCTGCCGCACAACCTGTTTTTCGATGAGTAACAGCGTGTGGGATTGGTCCACTTCGAGAAAGTCCCGCATTTCTTCCAGCCGCGCGCCTGTCAGGCTGACCCGGCCGTCATTTGGCGTGGACAAGCGCCCGGGTTGCAGGAAGCCGGATTGCAGGAAAATAGAGTCGAGGCCGGCGCGGGTGCCGGCGATGACGCCGATTTCCAGATCCACGGGATCGAGCTGCGACGGCAGACTGCCGGCTTCGGTTCCCAATTGACGGGCCGCGGGCCCAAGCACCCGGAACCAGGCGTCGGCGCCGAATCGGTCGACCAGTTCACTGCCCTGGTTGGGCGGGCCAAGCATTACCATTCGGCTGCCCGGCGGAAGATCCCGGTCTTGCAGATACTGGCGGACCAGTATGCCCCCCAGCGAATGGGCTACGAAATGAACCGGCGCATCCGGCGGCGAGGCGCACTTCGTCAGCGCCTCGGCAACATGCGCCGCGGCGAGCGTCTCGATCGATCCCGAGCGCGAGGGATAGCCCTGGTTTACCGTGCGGTAGCCAGCAAGCTCCAGCGCGACTTGCAGCGGGACCATGGACAGCGGCGTACGACCGAGCCCGTGCAGCAGAATCACGCAAGTCTCCGGTTCGTCGGACCATGCGCCCGGCGAGGCCAGCAGCAACACCGCCGCCAGCAAACCTGTCGAGATCTTCATGCGCCCTTCCCGCCTGCGTTGAACGTGAGCCGCCATAATCGTTTATGCTCTCGGCTCGAATCAAGCCGCAATCTTGCGAGACCTGAGTCCGGAAAATCGCAAATGGCCGAAACCGCCTATCGCACAGCCCCGGTTGCATCCCCGCGCATGCCTGGCGGGATTCCCTATATCATCGTCAATGACATAACCGAGCGGTTCAGTTTCTACGGCGTCCGGGCGATTCTCGTCATCTTCATGACGCAATACCTGATGTCCGGCGACGGGCAATTGGCGACGATGTCCGACGAAGAGGCGACCACCTGGTTCCACCTGTTCACCGCCACGGCGTATTTTCTTCCCTTCCTCGGCGCGATTCTTTCCGACGTCTGGCTCGGCAAATACCGCACGATCATCTTTCTCTCGCTGGTCTATTGCGCCGGGCATCTGGCCCTGGCGCTCGACGACACCCGGGCCGGGCTGTTTCTCGGGCTTACCCTGATCGCCTTCGGTTCCGGCGGCATCAAGCCCTGCGTGGTCGCCAACGTGGGCGACCAGTTCGGCCGCACAAACCAGCACCTGATGTCGCGCGCGTATTCCTGGTATTACATGGGCATCAACGTCGGCTCGGCGACATCGTCGCTGGCGACGCCCTGGCTGCTCGTGAATTACGGCGCGCCGGTCGCTTTCGGCGTCCCCGGCTTCTTCATGGCCCTGGCGACCCTGGTGTTCTGGATGGGACGCTACCGGTTCGTTCACATTCCGCCGGCGGGCAAGACCTGGCTCAAGGACGTCGCCGGTCCCGAAGGCCTGCGCGTGGTCAAGCGGCTGGCGATCATCTACGTGCTGGTGGCGGCGTTCTGGTCCCTGTTCGACCAGATGGGAAGTTCCTGGGTGCTGCAGGCGGAAAACATGGACCGGATGCTGTTCGGTTACGAGGTGCTTTCGGGCCAGTTGCTTTCCGCGAACCCATTTCTCGTGATCTTGCTGGTGCCGGTTTTTACCTACCTTGTCTATCCGGTCATGAGCCGCTTCTTTACGTTGACGGCCAGCCGGAAGATGTCCATGGGCATGTTTCTCGCCGTAACGCCCTTTCTGGTAACGGCCTGGGTCGAAACGCAGATCGGCAACGGCGCGACGCCAAGCATCGCCTGGCAACTGCTCGCCTATCTGCTGTTGACTTCGGCCGAGGTATTGCTCGTCATCACCTTCATGGAATTCTCCTACACCCAGGCGCCGCAAAGCATGAAGTCGCTCATCATGTCCTTTTTCTACCTGTCGATCTCGATGGGCAATCTGTTCACCGCCGGCGTGAATTACTTCATTCAGAATCCCGACGGCACGAGCAAACTCGAAGGCGCGATGTATCATCTGTTTTTCGCCGGCTTCATGGCGAGCGTAGCACTGATCTTCGCGGTCTATATGATGTACTACCGACACGAAAACATCGTGCAGGACGAAAGCGGAAATGAACGGGAAGCTGCATAGCTATTCACGAAACCGGGAACTGTTCCGGCGGGCCAACCGGGTGATTCCCAATGGCATTTCAGGGCATTTCAATCCGATCGTGCAAAAGCCCCCGGGAACTTACCCGTATTTTGCTGAATGTGGCGTAGGCGCCCGTTTCCGGGATGTCGATGGCAACGAATACATCGATTACATGTGCGCCTACGGCCCGATGATCCTTGGCTACGGGCATCCTTTGGTCGATGCGGCCTTCCAGGCGCAAATGAAGCTGGCCGACACCTGTACGCTCGCCTCGCCGGTCATGGTCGAACTCGCGGAATGTCTCGTCGAACTCGTTCCGGCGGCGGACTGGGCCACTTTCGCCAAGAACGGCGCCGACGCAACCAATATGGCGGTGTTGATCGCCCGGGCCGCGACCGGCCGCCGGCGCCTGATCGCGATCGAAGGCGGTTATCACGGCGCCTCGCCCTGGATGCAGTCGGTCGAGCGCAGCGGCATCGGCCTCGCCGACCATGAAGACGTCACGCGCGTCCCCTGGAACGACATCGCGGCCTTGCGCCGGGCTCTGGAGGAGTACGAAGGCGAAGTCGCCGCCTTCATCGCATCGCCCTACCACCACCCGGTTATGCGGGACAACGAATTGCCCGCGGAAGGATACTGGCAGGAAGTGCAGCAGTTGTTGCGAAAGCATGGCGTAGTGTCGATCTGCGACGATATCCGCACCGGCTTCCGTATCGACATGGGCGGCTCGAACGAGTATTTCGGCTATCGCCCCGACCTGATCTGCTTCTGCAAGGCGATGGCCAACGGCTATCCGATCTCGGCGGTCGCAGGCGCGGATTCGCTGAAAGACGCCGCCGGCAAGGTCTTCCAGACAGGCAGTTTCTGGTACTCGGCGGGACCCATGGCGGCGGCGCTGGCCTGCCTGAAGGAACTGGCGCGAATCGATGCGCCCGCGCGGATTCTGGATATAGGCCGCAAATTCACCGATGGACTGAAAGGCATCGCCGCCGATCAGGGCCTGACGCTGAAAGTAAGCGGGATGCCTTCCATGCCGTACCTGCGCATGGAGCACGAATCCGGCATCGGATTTCACCAGGCGCTATGCGGCGAATGCGCCCGGCGCGGACTGTTCATGGCTTCTCATCACAATCTGTTTGTATCCGCGGCCCATTCCGAGCAGGATCTGGAGCAGACTTTCACAATCTTCAATGAGGCGCTCGCAGCGGTACGCGCCGGAAATCCGGCGTTAGCCACTCCTTCTCACGGATAACGGGGGACACGAACATGTGGATTCGAACATTCGGGATGTCAGTCACGGCGGTATTGCTGGCAGCGGCAACGGCCTGCAGCCCGCAATCCGACACCGCTACGACTTCCAATCCGGCCGGGGAGCAGGAAACGATTGTGCCAGTAGTTATCGAGACAGCCGCCGGGGACATCGAGGTTGCCCTCTATCCCGACCGCGCGCCCCTCTCCGCGGCCCGGTTCCTTGCCCATGTGGATGCCGGCGTCTATGAAGGAGCGAGTTTCTATCGCGTGACTCGCGAGTCCGACGGCTCTTCGATCGACGTTGTGCAAGGCGGCCTGCTCTCCCAGGCGATGCGGGACGGCAGGGA
Organism: Pseudomonadales bacterium; assembly: GCA_022822865.1. Lineage (GTDB taxonomy): Bacteria > Pseudomonadota > Gammaproteobacteria > Pseudomonadales > Pseudohongiellaceae > UBA9145. The sequence continues at coordinate 21,859 of JAJDYJ010000044.1, forward strand.
GGCCTATGACGAAGGCTACTCGTCAACGACCGCCGTGGCGCACGAAACCACTCACCTGACCGGCATTCCGAACGAGCGCGGCACGCTCGCCTTTGCCCGCCTGGAACCGGGCACCGCCGACACCGAAATCTTTTTCAACGTGCGCGACAATCCGGAACTCGATACGGGTTTCACCGAAGGCGGCCGCGACGGTTTTGGATACGCAACCTTCGGCCGGGTGATGGAGGGCATGCAAGTACTCGACGAGATTCAGCAGATGCCGAGCGACGCGCCCACGTCCATGGAACTGGTGCGTGGGCAGATCCTCGAACTACCGGTACTCATCCGGCGCATCTACCGCAAGGGCTCCTGAGAAATTCCATATGCGGAAATCTTGATGAGGATTCCAAAAACCTTGCCGACATAAATCGATAGCAGGGAACCGAAAGACAAAATTCGGTATAAAGAGCGCTAAACACAAGGAACAAGAACTTGATCTTCCGGAAATTCGCGATTCTGGCCGTGTTTTTTGCGGCGTCCGTCAGCGTGGCGCAGGCGCAGACGCTGCGCGGCTCAAGAGATTCCGTGCAGCGTCAATACAATATCGCTGTGCAGGAAGGCTTCGCTTTTGTCGCCAGGTCCAGCGAAATATCGGGTCTGGTCGAGAGCGGCCAGTTGCTTCGGGTCGTGGAAAACCGCAACCTGATCCTGCACGATGTTTCCAATCCCTATGCAAGGCCCGCGGTCAAGTTGCTGCTCGACCGGCTCAGCGCGCAATATCGGAGAGCCTGCGGCGAGAAGTTGACGGTCACTTCCCTGTTGCGGCCGCAGAATCGGCAGCCGGCCAACGCGGCCTCGAATTCCGTGCATCCGGCAGGCATGGCGGTGGATCTTCGAATTCCCGACCGCGGCAGATGCCGCTCGTGGCTGGAACAGACCCTGTTGTCACTGGAAGGTTCGGGCGTGCTCGACGTAACCCGGGAACGCTGGCCGCCGCATTATCACGTCGCGGTCTTCACGACGCCGTACCGGAATTACGTGGCCGCCCTGACGGACTCGAATCGGGAGTATCGCGTACGGCGGGGCGATTCGCTCTGGGAAATCGCGCAAACGATGGGGGTCTCCCTGGCGCAGTTACGTGCGGTGAATGGAATCTCGGGCGACCTCATCAATATCGGGCAGCGGCTGCAAATTCCGGCAATCGCCGCGAACTCGGCCGTCAGCACAACCACGACCGTCGACCTGATCGAATACCGGGTTCGCAGGGGCGACTCGCTCTGGCGGATCGCCAGACGATACAACACCAGCGTGGCGCAGATCATGCGGCAAAACAACCTCAACAGCGACGTGCTGGAAGTCAATCAGGTTCTGCAAATTACCCCCGGCGGCTCGAGCTGAGCAATCAGGTCCGGCTCACTCCGGCGGGTTGTCTCACTGGAGTAATCGATGAAAATCACAAACGCTTTTTTCCTGCTGGCAGTCCTGGCCTATATCCCGCATCTGGCCGCCCAGCGTCTGCCGGCCATCGATCCAGACGCCTATTCCGAAGAGCAGAAGCAAGCCGCGGCAGACTTTGAAACCGCACGAAACCGCCCCGTCAGCGGGCCGTTCATACTCATGATGCATAGTCCGGCGGTAATGAGCCGGGCGCGGGCATTCGGGGATTACCTGCGCTACAACTCGGCGATCGGCAATACCCTGAGCGAACTGGCGATACTGATTACGGCGCGTGAATGGACGCAGGATTACGAGTGGTACGCGCATTATCCCATCGCGCTTGAGGTCGGTATCGACCGGGAAATCGCCGATGCCATTGCGGAGGGCCGCCGTCCGGCCGGAATGAGCGAAGACGAAGAGATCGTTTACGACTTTTCCATTGAGCTTCACCGCAATCGCCGTGTCAGCGACGTGACTTTCCAGCGCGCGCTGGAGCGATTCGGAAGCAAGGGCGTGATCGACCTGACCGGCATCAACGGTTACTACACGTTCCTGGCCATGCAGATGAACATGGCCCAATATCCCGTTCCCGAAGATGCAGTGAAACTGCCGCGTTTCCCTGACTAGTCGACTCAATGCGACAAGTCTGACACCAGGCGGTCGTAGCCAAACGCTGCCCTGGCTTTTTGATACATCGGATCCGGCTCGTCTTCGCCGAGCATCAGATCCGCGGCGATCTGCCCGTATGCCAGGGCGCCCTTCGCGCCGACTCCGGACAGGCCGGCAACCACTACAAGATTCGGATCGGGCTCTCCAGGATCATTCCACACGCGAGTTACGTAAGGAAATTCGGTCGCGGTCAACGAATAGACGCAGGAATAGCCACGCACATAACTCAAGTCCTCTTCGCCGATCTCCAGATCGAGCAAACTCAAATGCCTTGCTGTGCTTTCCCGGCTCCACTGAATTTCGGCTTCCGTCAGTTCCTCCTGCCATACGGAATCAAGGTCGCTTATGTCGGAGCGTTGGAAATGTCCGCCAATCTTGATGATCGGCGAGCCCTGCGGAGTCTGGCCCTCGAGCATGGTGAAAAAGCTCCCTGCCGGGGTTGGGTCGGTGCTGTTGATGGCAGGGTACAAATCCCTGAAGCGCTGTTTGTCCGCTTCCGCCCATAATTGGTACATCTCCGGATCAATCGCGAAGAAAGCCAGAAATACCCGTTGGGGATTGATCAGCGATTCGAAATACGGCGCTACGTTTTCCAACAGGCGGCCGGTATACGGGCCGGCGGCGCTGACCACTTTCGCTGCACGCAATTGTCTGCTTGCACCTGATTCGGTGTTCGTCACCAGCAGACTGTAGCCACTGCCGTCTCTTGTCAGCTCATCAACCTGATTCCGGTATTGCACATTCCCTTGCAGGAGCGCCAAAGCCTTATGCAAATACGCAATCAGCGCCCGGGGATTTATCGTTCCGGAATGCTCCTTGTACTCTCTCCACATGATTGTGTCAGGAGGCATATTGAGATTGAACAACTCATCGGCCTCCTGTGGCGTCCTGGCATATTCGTACCGGTCGACTTGATTCTGCTGAATGTCTTCGATCCGGGAGGCATGGCTATGGTGGCGAACGTAACTTACGGGTGAGGTCGTGTAGATGTCGTTCATCGAGTGATCGGGTTCGTGACTGTTCAGAAACGCAATCAGTTCCTCAACCTCGGCCACGGTTCGGTTATGCATGTACGACCAGATATCGCCTTCGCCACCCAGACTTCGCGCGATTCTGGCTTCACCCAGGCTGGACCCTTCCGTGTATTCGGAAGCCTGTTTTTCGAGCAACAGCACGTTTTGACCCGCTCTGGCGAGATGCCATGCCGTACTGCTCCCCATGAGCCCTCCACCGATGACGATTACATCGTAGTCTTCAACTTCCTGTTGACAGGCCGCCAGGGCGAAGATGACGCCTGACACCGCGAGTAGTCTGACCGCGAGACAAACTCGATGGAGAGCGATCACAGGGTCAATCCCGGCTTTGCTACTTTCTGTACAGCACGGTGAATTGGCTGGTCTGGCCCCGTATCGACGGGGAAAACACCCCTTCGGTCAGCGGGTCGTCCGGGTTCCTGAACATATCCGAACTGCCCACGACGGAAAGCCCGGCCTCTTCGGCCATTTGCGTTACCAGGCTTTCTTCGATGCGATGCAAGCTGTCGCCCGCTTCCCAGCCGGAGCCGTCCGGCGCTATGTGGTCGTTCGCGAGAAACACGCCGCCGGGTTTCAGGACGCGCGCGATCTCGCGAAAACTGCCGGCGATGTCGCCCAGGCTGTTGCCTTCGGGCGCGAAGCCGAGTTCGTGCGGACCCAGAATCCAGGTGACCATGTCGATGGAGTTGTCCTCAGCGTCCAGTTCGTCGAAATTGGTAACGCTGATCCGCACGTTGGCGAGCCGATCGTCCGCGGTGCGTACCTCCATGCCGTCTCCGACGAAACCCATGAGCCCGGGCGGGTGTTGCATGATCACGCTGCCATCGGGGCCCACGGCGCGACTCAGAATCTCAGTGTAATAGCCGCCGGCGGCTTCCAGTTCGAGCACGGCCATACCCGTCTCGAGTCCGGCGAACGCCAGCACTTCGTCAGGTCTGCGGCGTTCGTCGTTGGCGGCGTCCTCGGCAGGCCGCTCGGGATGCGCCAGCGCCGCGGTCACATCAGCCTCCGCGCCGGCAGCCGCGCCGCTGAAAAGCGCCAGCGCCGCGAGTGAACAACTACTGCAAAAAGTCAGCAAAAATCTACTCAAATGGTTCATGACAGGATCCTCCCCGCAAAATGGTGGATGTTATCAAGGTTTGCCTGGTAGCGCCCCCGAATCAATCGTGAAGGGCTTGATTTGGGCTTGTGGGCTTTCCGCGTTACGCTAGGTGAATGTTCAGTTGGCTTGAAACTACCGCGGTAGCGAACTGGGTGGCGCTTTCCCTTTGGGCCTATCCGGCCCTGCTAAGCCTGCATATCGTCGGACTGGCGATCGTCGCCGGCATTTTCGTCACGCGCGACCTGCGCCTGTTGGGCTTTGCACGTGGCCTCGACCCGCGCATATTCGCCAGTCTCGCGCCTCTGGCCTGGTTCGGTTTTGCCGTCAATCTCGTCTCCGGCTTGCTGCTGTTCACTTCCCAGGCGACGGTCTTCGCGACAAACCTGCCTTTTCTGATCAAGATCAGTTGTATCGCAGCGGGCATGGCGTTGGCCAGGCTCATCCACAGGCGCCTGCGGCAGCAATCGGTTTCCTCGTTGCAATACATGGCGGTGCTGTCCGATGAGACGTCTCTGCGGCCGCTTGCCCTGCTTTCATTGACACTCTGGATCGGGGCCATCGGCGCCGGCCGGCTCATCGCGTATTTCTGAGGCTCATGTTTCAATCCCTCGCCAGCAGCATCGCGGACAGTGGCCTGAACCAATGGACCGCGGAGACCTACTGGTTGTGGCCGGTGCTGGAAATCTTCCATTTCATCGGCCTCAGCATCATGCTCGGCGCATTGCTGATCATCGACGCGCGCCTGCTCGGAATGCTCAGGACTTACGACGCGGGATCCGTCAAGCGGCTCGTGCCGCTGGTCTGGGTCGGATTCTGCATCAACCTGGCCAGCGGAACGATGTTTTTCGTCGGCGACCCGATGCGCTACTCGATCAACATCGGATTCCAGATAAAGATGCTGCTGATTCTGGTCGCAGGACTGAATGTCGTGGTCTACCAATTGCAGGTGCGGCCGCAACTGATCGGCTGGAACACGGTTTCGATGCCCACAATCGCCAGGCTTGTCGCAATCGCCTCCCTGGCGACGTGGGGCGGGGTGTTGCTGCTGGGAAGATTAATACCCTATGTAGGAACCGGGTGAGGCTCGGTCGGCTCAATCGTAGCGTGATGGGAAAAACCGCACCGCGCCGCGCGAGGCTTCGGGGTCGCAATCGTATGGCAGCAACTTGTAACCCTCGCTCGCGGGTATCCAGCGCGCGGTATACGAAGTCGGCTCTTCGAGAAACATCGGGTCTTCGACTTCCAGCGTGATCCAGAGGTCGTCCCCGTCGCGCCAGTAACGTTCGCGCACGATCTTCCGGGAGGACGACGGTATGCCGTTGTAGTCGTCGAAGCCGACGATGTCGAACACGAAATTGGTTGTCGTCACGATCAGCGCGCCGTCTTCGTAATATCCCGTCGAAAATCCCTGGACGCTGAACTCGTGCGGCTTCGCCTGGCGGCCGTCGAGCCAGACCGTGCGAAGCTGGTCGTCCTTTTCGTAACGGAACAGGACCCGGTCGGGCCATTGGGTAACTTCCATGTTATAGGGGTCGTATTGAATGGCCGGCGAAGACGCGGGCTGGCAATCGTACTTGGGAGCGATGATCTCTTCCCAGACTTCCTGGTAGGCCAGCGCCCTGGCGTTGAGCCTGGGAAAATTCTCCTCGGTCCAGGGCATGTTCGGGCCGTTGATCGGACGCGCCCGCGGCGAACCGTCCCAGACGCCGGTCAGATCGGGAATCCCGCCGCTGCTTTCCTGGGCGTCGATCCGGCTCATACCCCAGACCGAAACGATCGCGAGCGCCAGCGAAGCCAGCGCCAGTTTGCCTGCGAGAGCCTTGCTTTCGGATATCGGATTCACTATTGCACGTCCTCTTCTTCGACCCTGCCGCCGGAAAGAATCGGGCTGCCGTCTTCCCGCGTCATGCGTACGCAACACAGTCCGTAGCTGCCTTCCGCCCGCGACTTGCTGCCGGTCATCTTCACAACCGTGCCGGGAGTCAGCGAATCCGGCGTCCAGCCGGTGCGCCGCAAGCTGATCGGCGCGCCGAGTTCAATCTGCCATTCGATAAGTTCGCCATCTGCCTCGGGAACCTCAACGTACAGATAGGCGTGGGGATTGCGGAACACGAACCGGGTAACGGTTCCCTGAATCTCCACCCGGTTTTCCGGGTCGTAAAAAGGTCCGCTGGCGTGATGCGCCAGCACCGGGGCGAGGAAAAAGCCCGCGCCCGCAAGAAAAGCGGTTGCGAGGGCGGTAACAAGCGCATCCCTGCCGGAGAAAATTGACTTCATGGCTGGTCTCCCGAATCAGGCGTTGGGATTCGATTATATGGTCAAACCTCGCCGAAATGACAAGCGCGTGTTCCAGGCTAGTCCGGCAAGGCGAACACGAACAGATTGGACCCTCTGCTCGGCCGCAGTTCCGGCGCCAGATTTATCTGTGAAGAGCCGGTGTTTACGGCAATGTACTGTCTGCCGTCCACGGCAAAGGAAATCGGATAGCCCGACACCGGCGAGCCGAGATTGATCTCCCATAGCACTTCGCCGGTCTCGTGATCGAAAGCGCGAAAGCGGCCATCGGTGTCGCCGCCAAAGACCAGGCCGCCGCCGGTTGCGACCAGGGACATGACGCCGGCGCGCTGTTCATGCAGCCAGCGCGTCTCTCCGGTCTCCGCCGAAATCGCCCGTACCGTGCCGACATTATCGGTTCCGGGCGCGATCCGGCTCCGATAGGCGATGGAATAGATCTCCAGTTGCTGGGAAACGCCGTCGCCGGCAACGGCGTCACTGGCCGATTCACTGAAGACGTCGGTCGTGGCCATCATGTCGGCGCAGGAATTGGTCAGCGGGTAGTACATGGTATTAGTCAACGGGCTGTACGTCCCCGCCTCCCAGTCCTTGCCGCCCATGATGCTCGGACAGACGAAAACGATCTGCTCCGATTCCCTGAAAATCACTTCCGGATTCTCGGTCACCGCGCCGGTGGCGCCGTCGATGTCGACGATCACGTTCTGCTCGACCGTCGACGTGGCCCAGAGAAATTCGCCCGTCTCGCGGTCGAGGGTGTAGACCACGCCGGTCTTGCCCGGGATTCCGGTTATGACCTTGCGGATTTCGCCGGGACGCAGATTCGGATTGATCCATTGCACCGCTTCCGGGTCCGGCGCCACGGAAGTTTCCACCAGCAGGCGTTCGAAAGGATGGTCGAGATCCCAGTGGTCGTTCATATGCTGGTAATACCAGCGAATGTCGCCGCTGTCGGCTTCGAGCGCCAGGGTCGAATTGTGGTAGAGGTGGCGCAGATTCGCTCCGCCCAGAAAGAACTTGGGCGCCGGAGAAGTTACGGAGGTGCCGAGAAAGATCAGATCGAGTTCAGGGTCGAAACTCGGCACCATCCAGGAGCCGACGTGCTGGCGTTGTTCGTATGGCACGTCGCCCCAGGTCTCGTCGCCGGGTTCGCCGGGCCGGGGAATCAGGCGCATGCGCCACAATTCTTCTCCGGTCCTGGCGTCGTGAGCGGTAATGATGCAGGCCTCCGGACCGCCCCACGGCCGGCAACTGCGTCCGGAGATGGCCTTGCCATCCGCAATGATCGGCCCTGACGAGTGCGTCGCCGAATTTTCCAGATAATCGAGAATCCGCGTTTCCCAGGCGACTTCCCCGGTGACGGCGTCGAGGGCAAAGATGAAATTGTCGTCGCTGGTGTTGATTATGTAGCGGTCGTAGATCGCCAGATTGCGGTTATTGGCGGCATTGCCCCCCACCTGCTGATAAAGCCCTTCCGGAATGGGCCGCCGATACTCCCACAGCAAATCGCCGCCGACGGCGTCCATCGCCTGGATCACGTCGCGCGTTTGCGGCACGTAAAGCACGCCGCCGTACGCCAGCGGCGTAATCTCGCTCGTACCGATGTCGAGATTCCGGGTCCAGACCATGCGCAGTTCGGCGACATTTTCCCGATTGATTTCATCCAGCGGACTAAAGCCCCAGGAATCCAGCGTCCGGCGAAACATCAGCCAGTCCCCATCCGCCGGATCCTGCAACATCTCATCCGTCACCGGCACAAAATCCTCCGCGGCATGGAGCGGCAGCAATACCAGCGCCAAGCAGAGAGCAACCAAGACTTGCAATACGCGCATACGGCCCACTTGATTGAATCGGGAAGTTTCGGCCATCGAACTTTTTCCTGATCGAATGGAACGCATTGATAGCAAAAAGAAGGGCACTAGCCAAATTCCCGGCCCCGCACAGCGTAAGTCGCCGTCGCGTTGGACTGTTTGCAGCGGGCGTGTGAGGCATGGATGCCGAACGCGAAGTATCCATGTTGTCAAGGCGCTGTTTTTCTCCTGTTGCTACTGCTTCGGCCAGTGCTTTCAAACTGACGTTGGCGCGGCTCGATCCATCCATTCCCGATCG
>JAJDYJ010000016.1 GCA_022822865.1 Pseudomonadales bacterium
GCGGTCTTGCGCTCCGGTCGCTACGCTCCCTCCGCGCAAGACCGAAGGGGACATTTCAACTTTGGAGAAAAGGGGACATTTCTACTTTGGTTTGACAGGGCGCCTGGCGGGGCATGACAAAGACGGAATGCTGGGTTAATCTCGGCAATTGCCCGGCGTAGCGCGGTTCTCGCGCGACCGGCACATATCTGAAGTGCCCTATAGACAGAGGTACGCACCATGAAAGCGATTCGACTGATTACCTGCACTGCCGGCCTGCTGTTGCTGCCCGGCGCGGCATGGAGCCAGGACACGATCGAATGGACCACCCTGGGCAACGACTTCGCCCATACGCGCTCGACCACGGCCGACCAGATAACCCCGGAAAACTTCGGCGATCTGGAAGTCGCCTGGGTCTGGGACGGCGCCAGCTTCGAGGCGCAAAGCGGCCGCTCGACGCCCAGCCTGATCAACGGCCGTCTGTATACGGTCGCCGGCGCGCGCCGCCACGTGGTCGCCATCGACCCGTCCACCGGCGCCACCTTGTGGTCCTACCGCGAGCCCGACACCAGGCGCTGGTCCTACTCCATGCGCGCGGACTACGGCAAGGGAGTGGGATACGCCAATATCGACGGCCGCGATGTCATCTATATCATCTCGCCGGGCTTCTTCCTGACCGCGCTTGACGCGGCGACCGGCCAGCCGCTGGAAGGTTTCGGCGGCCAGGTCCCGGTTGAAGGATTCCCGGCAACCGGCGTGGTCGATCTGCTTGCCGATCTGGGCCATCCCTACGATCCATATGAAGGAATTCCGCTGGAACGCGGCTATATCACCGCATCTTCGCCCCCGATCGTCGTCAACGACGTGGTCGTGGTGGGCAACTCGGCGGAACAGGGCTATAACCAGTCGCGCATCGAGAACGTGCCCGGCGACATCCTCGGCTACGACGCCCGCAGCGGCGAATTCCTGTGGAAGTTCAACGTCATACCACAGCCCGGCGAATACGGGCACGAGACCTGGGAAAACGACGCCTGGCAGTACACCGGCGACATTTCCTCCTGGGCGCCAATCTCGGCCGACCCCGAACTCGACATGGTCTACATCCCCACCAACGGCGTAACCATCGACTATTACGGCGGCCACCATCCCGGAGACAACCTCTACGGCACCAGCCTGATCGCGCTCAACGCCTCGACCGGCGAGCGCGCCTGGCACTTCCAGATGGTGCATCACGACATCTGGAACTACGACACGCCGACTGCGCCGATCCTGCTCGACGTGACCACCGATTCCGGGCCGACGCCGGTAGTCGCCCAGGCGACCAAGCAGGGTTACGTCTATACGTTCAACCGGGCAACCGGCGAGCCGGTCTGGCCGATAGAAGAAGTGCCGATGCCCGCTTCCACGGTTCCGGGCGAGCAACTCGCGGCGACGCAACCGATTCCGACCAAACCGGCGCCGTTCGAATACGTCGGCTCCAGCGAGGATCTGCTGGCCGACTTCACCCCAGAAATTCGCCGGCAGGCGCAGGAAGCGGTCGAAAATTTCATCATGGGCCCGGTTTTCAATCCGCCGATCCAGCGCAATCATCCTTCCGGCAAGGCCGCGGCGCTGATGTGCCCCTCCGGCGCGGTGAACATCACCCATCCGCCGGTTGCCGACCCGGACAGCGGCGTGATGTATGTCATTTCGCGTTATAGCTGCGGCGCCCGCACCCTGGTCAGCGGCGAGGAAGCCGACACTTATTACGAAGAGCCGACCGGCATCACGCTCTCCCGTTACGCGGCCGGAGCCGGCGGACCCACGCCCCGGCATCCCGCGGGCATTCCCTTGTGGAGACCCCCTTACAGCCGCATCACCGCGATCGACATGAACAGCGGCGAGCATCTGTGGATGATCCCCGCCGGCTACACGCCGGATCGCATCCGCGATCTCCCGGCCCTGGCCGGAGTCGATATCGGCAACACCGGTTCCGGCGCCGTCGGCCCCATGGTGGTCACCGGCAACATGCTGATTTACGGCAACGTCACCGGCGACGGCACACCGCATCTCTTCGCGCTGGACAAGATGACCGGCGCGGAACTGGCGCGTGTCGAAGTGCCGGCAATCAGCCGCTATGGCATGAGTTCCTGGGTCTTTGACGGAAGGCAGTACGTCATCCTTCAGACCGGCAGTTCGCTGACGGCCATGGCACTACCCCAATAACTCCGAATTGAATCGTTTAAGGAGCGATCTAATGAAGAAACCCCTGATAGCAACTTCCACCGCCTTGCTCGTGGCGCTGTTTTCGCTTTCCGCATTGCATTCCCAGGAAAACGAAATGAGCTTCTTTATCACCAGTACGGGTTCCGGCGACGGCGCCAATCTCGGTGGCCTGGCAGGCGCCGACGCGCATTGCGCGAGTCTGGTGGAAGCGGCCGGCTCCAGCGGCAAGACCTGGCGCGCCTATCTCAGCGCCCATGCCGCCGATGGTTCGCCCGCCGTCAATGCCCGCGACCGGATCGGATTCGGCCCCTGGTATAACGCCAACGGCGTCGAAGTCGCCTCCAATCTCAATAACCTTCACGGTCCGCTCAACAACCTGAACAAGCAGACCGCGCTGACCGAGAACGGCGATATCGTCAACGGCCGCGGCGACGATCCCAACCAGCACGACATTCTGACCGGATCCACGCTGGACGGACGCACCGTCGACGACGGCGCCAACCATACCTGCAACAACTGGATGAGCAATGGCGAAGGATCGGCCCACGTCGGACATTTCGACCGCACCGGCGGCGGCCAGAACCCCACTTCCTGGAACAGCGCCCACGGCTCGCGTGGTTGCAGCCAGGCCGATCTGGTGGGAACCGGCGGCAACGGCTACTTTTACTGTTTCGCCATCGACTGATCCGATCGGGCGAATACCAGGGCGGGTATGATCAAGCTTTACGGATTTCAGCAGTCGCGCTCCTTCCGCGCCTTGTGGGCGCTGGAGGAGAGCGGGCTGAAGTACGAGTACATTCAGGTCAAATTGCGCACTGACGCGGAGGTTCCGGACAGCGCGAAGAACCCGAAATATCTCGCGGTGAACGTGCAAGGCAAGGTGCCGACGCTCATCGACGGCGATCTCAAGCTGACTGAATCCGTGGCGATCCTGTATTACGTCGCGCGCTCGGCGCCCGAGTCCGGCCTGCTGCCGAACGCCAGCATGGATGTCTACGCCCGCATCGACGAACTCGCCTGCTTCGTGCTCGCCGAACTCGAACAGCCGCTATGGAGCAAGGGCAAGCACATGTTCGCCCTGCCCGAGGAACATCGCATTCCGCGGATGTTGGAGACGGCTGATTTCGAGTTTGCCAAGGCGCTGAATGCGCTCGAACATCTGCTCGACGATGGCGATTACGCCATCGGCGGGTCGTTCAGCCTGGTGGACATCCTGCTTGCCCAGACTTTCAATTGGGCGATTCGATTCGAATTCGACCTGCCGCAAAAGTACATCGATTTTCGCGATCGGCAATACAGCCGTCCCGCATGCCGGCGGGCGCTTGAAGTCATGAAGTGACCGTTTCAGGATGCCGGCCCGTCTTGTATTGCCGCTCCTGACGCTGTTCGCGGCATTGCCCGCACTCGGGCAGGAACCGCCCGCGAGTCTCGATGAGTGGCTTGAGCGGTCATTGACCGAAAGGCGCATCGAACGGCAACTCTCGCTCAATCACATCGGCATCGCCGTGGCCCGGCATGAAGACCGGCGCCTGATTTCGGCCGTGCTGGATAACTCTCCGGCGTTCGCGGCCGGATTGCGCCGCGGCGACGAATTGCTGGCGGTAAACGGTGCGCCATACCAACAGATTCTCTCGCTCAATTCCGCGCCCGCTGCTGAATCCAGCCCCGCGGAAAGCCCTTTCCGACTGCGCATTTCCCGTGGCGGCGCGGAACGGGAATTGGCCGTCACCCCGGTTTTCAACAACCTGTTCAACAGCTACCGCAGCGCGGTCGAAGCCAGCGTGCAACAGTTCAACATGGGCAACAAACTGATCGGGTACGTGCGGCTCTGGGGCATCAGCGGCAACGCCAACGATCTGGTGACGCTTACGCGGATCATGGCGGACTTCAGGGGCACCGACAGCTTGATCCTGGACCTGCGCAACGCCGCCGGCTACCTCGGCAACGAGCATCTGGCGCTTTTCCTGCCCGGCGAATTCGGCGACTGGTATTCAAATCCCCTGACCTTGATCATCGACGAATCCACCGCCGGCCCCGCCGAGATATTCGCCGCTGAACTCGCGCGGCTCGAGCGCGTCACGAGCGTGGGCGCCGCCGCTGCCGGCGGCCTGCAACCCGAACTGCCCATAGCCTGGCCACTCGATTCCGATTCACCCGGCGATCCCCAATTCGAAGCCGCCCTCGCCCTGCTGGCGGGCCTTTTCTGAAGCACGACTCAATTGTTGAAATAAGCCCAAGCCGCCAGTGGTCTGGAGGTCTATACAGTCAAACCTCTCTGCAGGTTGACATCTGTAATATGGCATATTACATTCGTCCATGATTCTCAGTTTCAAAAGCAAGTCGCTAAAGCGATTCATGGAACGCGGAGATGAAAGCCGCATCCATGCGGAACATCGCGAAACCGTGAGAGATATCCTGGCTCGGCTCAATGCTTCCAGCACTCCCGAGGATATGGATTTACCGGGATTCAGATTGCACCAGCTAAAGCAAGATCTTGCGGGATTCTGGGCTGTGACGGTCCGCGCCAATTGGCGCATCATTTTCCGTTTCGAAAACGGAGATGCAATTGACGTGGACTACCTTGATTATCACTAGAGAGGATTTTCGATGTTGATGCACAATCCCCCCCATCCAGGTGAAGTCATAAAGCGTCAGTGCCTGCAGCCATTGGGATTGACTGTTACCGAGGCGGCACGGGGCCTCGCCGTATCGCGCAATACATTGTCGATGCTGCTGAACGGCCGCATTGGAATTTCCCCTGAAATGGCAATTCGGCTGTCTCAGGCTTTTGGCGGCAGTCCGGAAAGCTGGCTACGCCAACAGATGCAATACGACCTCTGGAATGCCCAGCAGAACCGGAAGAGAATCCAGATTCAAAAGTTCGCGGAAGCTGTTTAGACCTTGACCGTACGGCCAAGTTCAGAATTTGCTTGCCTGAATTGACCACCTTTTCCCAGTATACTGTGCGCCCCGAAATGCGGTCCTGCCGGGCCGTTGCGGCAATAGCAATCAGTCAGAACTCAGGAGTCGCGTAATGCTCAAGGCCTATAACCGGTTTTATATCGACGGATCATGGCGGGAACCCGCCGGGCGGGAACAGCTCGAAGTCATCAATCCGGCGACGGAGAAGGCGTTTGCCACCATCAGTCTGGGCACGGCGGAAGATGTCGACCAGGCGGCCAGGGCGGCGAGAGCGGCGTTTGATTCCTGGTCCTGTTCCAGCGTGGAACAGCGCGTCGAAGTTCTATGGAACATAGTCGCCGGCATCAAGGCCCGGGCCAGTGAAATCGCCACCGCAATCTCCGATGAAATGGGCGCGCCGATGCGCCTGTCGACCACCGCGCAGGTCGGCAGCGGGATCGGACATTTCCAGAGCATTATTCCGATCCTGGAAAACTTCCAATTCGAACAAGACTGCGGTAACTACAGCATAGTCAAGGAGCCGGCTGGAGTCTGCGGATTGATCACGCCCTGGAACTGGCCCCTGAACCAGATCGCCTGCAAGGTCGCGCCGGCCCTGGCGGCGGGCTGCACGATGGTGCTCAAGCCCAGCGAAATCGCTCCGGTCAGCGCGTATCTGCTGGCCGAAGTCATCGCCGAATCCGGTCTGCCGGCCGGCGTCTTCAATCTCGTAAACGGCGATGGCCCTACCGTCGGAGCGGCGATTTCCTCGCATCCCGAGATCGACGTCGTTTCCTTTACCGGCTCGACCCGAGCCGGGCGCGAAGTCGCCCGCAACGCGGCCGACGGCATCAAGCGCGTCACCCAGGAACTCGGCGGCAAATCGGCCAATATCATTCTCGACGATGCGGCCGATTTTGCCAGGGCGGTCAGCGGCGGGGTGATCGGCTGTTTCGGCAACAGCGGCCAGTCCTGCAACGCGCCCACGCGGATGCTCGTCCCAGAAGAGCGCATGGCGGAAGCGGCCGAGATCGCCCGCGTCGCCGCGGCCAAGGCGACGGTAGGCGACCCGAAGGAAGAGACTACGCGTCTCGGCCCAGTCGTCAGCGAAACGCAATTCAACAAAATCCAGGGGCTGATCGAACAAGGCATCTCCGAAGGCGCTGAACTCGTCGCCGGCGGTCCCGGCCGGCCGGAAGGACTGGACACCGGCTATTACGTGAAACCTACAGTGTTCGCCAATGTTTCCAACGACATGACCATCGCCCGGGAGGAAATCTTTGGGCCGGTGCTTTGCATCATCGGCTACAAGGACGACGAAGACGCGGTGGCGATCGCCAACGACACTGAATACGGCCTGTCGGGATACGTTTCGGGCGATCCGTCACACGCCGGCGATATCGCGCGCCGGCTCCGTACCGGCAACGTGCACATCAATGGCGCCGGCCCGGACTTCGCCGCGCCCTTCGGCGGCTACAAGAAATCCGGCAACGGCCGCGAATGGGGCGCCGAAGGTTTCGAAGAGTTTCTCGAAACCAAGGCCATCATGAGCGCCGCCTAGCGGCTTATCCGCAAACGGATGATCCCGGCGGTTCGATAGTCAATCGGGCAAGGCGAACACGAACAGGGTGTGGCCGATTCTCCCGTATCCGTTTGGAACGCCGGGCAGTCCCAGCTGGCCCAGGTGCGCATTCGATCCCACCGTGCCCCCGGGCGAGATCACGGCGATGTATTGCCTGCCGTCGACGCCGAAACTGATCGGCGCCATGTCGCTCAGGCCGCTCAGGATTGTCTGCCAGAGAATTTCGCCGTTGCGCTGATCGATGGCGTAGAAACGGCGCCGGGTGTCGGCGGTGAACAGCAATCCGCCTCCCGTGGTCAACATGCCGTACATCGGCGTTTCGATATCCAGCCGCCAGAGGGTTTCCCCTGTTTCGACATCGATCGCTTCAGGCTGGCCCAGGTGCGGAACGGGACTGGGCTCCGAGGCGATGATCGTTTTGTTGTAGCCGGTCTCCAGCGTCGGTTCGAGCGAGGTCAGCCGGATCGTCGCGCAATTGCCGTTGAATGCCGGCAGATAGTAGGCATTGGTCAAGGGGCTGTAAGCGCCCTGTGGCACCTGGCGGTTTTCCTTGCAGACCGTTGCCGTCCGGTCCGGATCCGCGTTCATGACGACTTCGGGATTGACTCGATACGCGCCGGTTACCGGATCGTAACTGTCGATGACGTTCTGGTAGGCGGTAGGGCGGGCGTAGAGAAATTCGCCATTGCCGCGGTCGTATGCGTAGAAAATCGCGTCCTTCGAAAAAGCGCCGATCACCAGTTGCCTCGATTCTCCCGCCTGAATCGAAGGATTGACGCCAAGCGGGTCCGGCGGCGCAGGCCGCAGCGGCGAGTCCACCAGAATATGGTCGTAGACCGCGTCGTTGTTCCACATATCCGTGTGGTGTTGCGCCCACCAGACCAGTTGCCCCGTCCGATGATCCAGCGCGACTGTGGAGCCCTGGTAGAGCCGGTCGGGCCATTCGCCGTCGGTCCCCGCCAGCGCCGGCTGCTGCGGCGCGCTCGAGCCGACGCCGAATATGAACAGTCCCCGCTTTGTATCGACCGCGGGGGTCATCCAGGGCGACATGTTGCGCCTTTCCTCGAACGGATAGACCTGGGGGTCGTCGCCCCAGGTGCGATGCATGGGGTCTTCCGGCGTCGGGCTCGTGTACCAGCGCCAGAGCAATTCGCCGTTTTCGACGCTGTAGCCCGACATGTGGCAAATTTCGGTCGAAGTCCAGGCGGTGCAATTCCACGGCACGGTAATAACGCCATTGAACACGACCGGGGCGCCGCTCGGCTGATCGCCGGCGCGGTAATCTCCCAATGCAACCTCCCAGATCACCTCTCCGGTGGCGGGATGCAGCGCGATCAGGAAACCGTCGGTCGTCGTCGTGATCAACTTGTCTTCATAAATGAACACGCCACGGCCCCGGTTGCGGCTCAGGCCCGGGTCGTTCTCGAGGAATTCGTCCGGCAACGGCCGGGAAAACTCCCAGATCACGTCTCCGGTGGCTGCGTCATGGGCCGAATGGGTTTCGTCCGGATGCCGCAGGTAGAGAACGCCGTCGTAGACGGTGGGTTCGACCTGCATGCCCGTGCCGCCCGGCCCGACTGCGTAGGACCAGGCCAGGCGCAACCCGGAAACGTTCCCGGCGTTGATCTGGTCGAGCGGGCTGTAACCCCAATTCTCGTAATTTCCCCGCCACATAAGCCAGTCGGCAGGGTCGGGATTGTTGAGCCTGTCCTGGGTGAGAGGCTGAAACTCGCGTTCCTGGGCCGGCAGGGCCGCGCTCGCGGTTAAACTCAGGAAGAGCAGACTCGTTCTCCAGGCAGAGTTCATGGTCGGTGCCGCATAAGGATTATGGCGCAGGCGCGACCCGTTCCAGCCAGGGGTCGAGGGTTGTCCAGTTCATCTGGAACATGTGTCCGGCGCTGTCGAGAATGGCGGCGTCGAGATCGACTCCGGCGCCGGTGAAAGCGTCGACGGTTTCGTCGAAGCGGTCCGCCCAGCCGAGTTCATCGTCCCCGCCTATGCGCAGATAGACCGGAAATCCGCGCAGCGGCCGATTGTCGAATTCCGAAGACGACAATGCGGGAACCGCGATCACGCCGAAATAGTCTTCAGGATTGCGCCGGGCCACTTCCAGCGCCGAGAAGCCGCCGTTGGAGATGCCGGCGAGCATGGTCTTGCCTTCGGCGATGTTTTCGCGCTGCCGCAAGGCCTCGATAAGTTGCACGACTCTCTGGTTGTTGCGCGGCCCCCGGAACGACCGATTGTCGGGAGAAACCGGTGCGGCCACCAGCCAGCCCCGGGCGGCGAACTGGCTGCCGAGCCAACGCGAGGTGTCGGCGGCGATGGAAGCGTTACCGGGGCCGCCGCCGAAGAGAATCAGCAGACGGTTTGGCTGTTCGGCTGCATCCGGCCGGACCATGAAAACCGCGAGAGTCTCGCCGTCCGCAAGCGTAACCCGCTCCTGGGCCAGCGCCGGCGCGCTCATCGCGAGGCAAAGCAGCACCAGGATTCGGACGATCATTAAAATCTCCCGGACGGAATCAGGATTCAGTCTGCCGGCGTTGCCTGTAGACGTCGTCGAAGCGTTCGTGCAGGCGGCGCATACCGCCGAGCCAACGGTCGTAATCATCGGTCTTGCGCCGCATATACGTCAACACTTCCGCATGCGGCAGGCAGAGGAAACGTTCTTCCTCGAGCGTTTCGATCACCGAATCCGCGAGCTGTTCGGGCTCGAGCATGCCGTCGAGACCGGCGACGCCGCCATCGGTGTTCGCGGTCATCTGGGTGCGTACGGCCTGGGGGCACAGAACCGAAACGCGGATGCCGCGCTTGCCGTAGGTGATCGAAAGCCATTCGGCGAAGCCGACGGCGGCATGCTTGGTCACCGAGTACGGCGCCGAACCCACCTGGCTGAGCAGGCCGGCCGCCGAAGAGGTGTTCAGCAGATAGCCTTCACCCCGAGCCAGCATGCCCGGCAGCACCGCCCGCGCCGCATAGACATGGGACATGACATTGACGTCCCATATGCGTTGCCAGTCGGCGGTGGAAACCTCTTCCCCGCCCGGCGTGAAAATGCCGGCGTTGGAACAGAACAGGTCGATCCGGCCATGAGCTTCGAGGGTCGTATGCGCCAGACGCGACACGTCTTCCTCGTCAGCCACGTCGGTGCGCACGCCCAATACCTTCGTCTGGCCGGCGATGTCCGCCACGGTGCGGTCGATGCCTTCGAGATCGATGTCGGATACCACGACCGCGCGCGCCCCTTCCGCGGCGAATCGCAGGCACAGCGCCCGGCCGATGCCGCTGGCGCCGCCAGTGACGACCACGACCTTGTCACGCACTTTCATTGGCGGCTTGCCTCCATTTCGGCGCGGATTCCCGCGCACTGGTTACGCCGGCAAGGCGTTCTTCGATAATCTTCTCCGCATCCTCGACGATGCGGCCGATGAGTTCCCCGCAAGTCGGGATATCGTCGATCAGGCCGACCACCATGCCGGCGGACCAGATGCCATGGTCGAGATCGCCCTGGGAATAGACCTCCCTGCCCCGCACTCCCTGCACGAGTTCGCGGATGTCCTCGAATTTCGTTTCCCCCGGCTGTGCCTCGATTTCCAGCACCTGCTCGGCGATGCCGTTCCGGAACACGCGGGCCGTATTGCGCAAGGTCCGGTAGATCAGCGCGGTGTCGAGTTCGCTCGCCTCGACCATGGCCTGTTTGACCTTCTCGTGAATCGGCGCTTCTTTTGTCGCCATGAAGCGGGTGCCCATGTTGATGCCGTCGGCGCCGAGCGCAAGCGCCGCGGCCAATCCGGCTCCGTCGCCGAATCCGCCCGAGGCGATGAAGGGAATCGTCAACCGGCGCGCCGCCAGCGGCAACAGGATGAAATTGGTGATGTCGTCCTCGCCGGGATGGCCGGCGCATTCGAAGCCGTCGACGCTGACCATATCGACCCCGATGCGTTCGGCCTTCAGCGAATGGCGGATCGAAGTGCACTTGTGAATGACGGTGATGCCCGCGGCCTTGTAAGGCGGCAGGAACGGCTCGGGATTGCGGCCCGCGGTTTCGACGATCTTGATATCCGATTCGATGATGACCCGGGCGTACTCTTCGTACGGCACCGGCTTGATCGTCGGCAGGATCGTCAGATTCACGCCGAAAGGCTTGTCGGTCATTTCCCGGCAGCGGCGGATTTCCTTCTCCAGGTCTTCCGGCGTGGGCTGTGTCAGGGCGGTGAGTATGCCGAGCCCGCCGCCGTTCGAAACCGCCGAAGCGAGTTCCGCCAGTCCCACCCATTGCATGCCCCCTTGCACGACGGGGTGCTCGATGCCGAGCATTTCGGTCAATCTGGTGCGCATTTCCTCTCCTTCAACTATTCGGGTTTTTCGAGGCGTTAAGCTGTCGTTAAGCTTTTGTTCAGGGACGCGGGCGTTTAATTCCGCTGCCTGCGGGCCGCCACGCATAATCGCGCGGCCAGTGTACGCGCTTGCCCCAAACGGTGCAAAAAAGCGGATGCGGGAAGTAACAAAGAGTTACGCCGGGCGCTCCGGCGCCCGTGCTATATTTGCGCGTCAAAAATTCATATACCCCTGAATTCGGAGAGATAAATGAATCGGAGAATGCTGGTTACGGCAATTGCCTGGGCCGCCGGCGCCTTCTCGGTCGAGGCCATGGCGCAGGAACAATCCATCCAGGAAATCGAGGTCATCTCCAACAGCAGAAGGTCGGAAGGGCTGTCGGACGTTAATGCCGCGGTGTCGGTAATCGGCCAGGAGGAACTGTCCCTGCTGCGCCTGACGCACTATCAGGAAGCGCTGAACCGGGTGCCCGGCGTCAATATCAATCGTAACAACGGCCAGGAAAGCCTGGCTTCGATCCGCTCTCCGGTATTGACCGGCGCCGGCGCCTGCGGCGCTTTCCTGATGGCCGAAAACGGCATTCCGGTTCGTTCCAACGCCTTCTGCAACGTCAACCAGATGTTCGACGCCCACTCGGAAAACGCCGAGCGCATTGAAGTCGTACGCGGCCCGAGCAGCGCATTCTGGGGTTCCAACGCCATGCACGGCATGATCAATGTGGTGTTGCCCGAACCCGGCGAGGCCGGTTCGCTCACGATCGAGGCCGGACCCCGCGGCACGAGGCGCGTACAGGGCCAGTTCGGCACCGAAGACGAAGGCATCCGCAACCTGTTCCTGTTCAACGGCGTCGAGGAAGTCGGCTACCAGGCGGAAAGCGGATCGGATCAGCAAAAACTCTCCTGGCTGTACGAACTGGATCTGGATGGCGTGCAGCTCGACGGCGGTTTCACCATGATCAACCTGAACCAGGAAACCGCGGGCTATGTCACCGGGACGGACGCCTACCTGGACGCGGAACGGCGCAAGACCAATCCGAACCCGGAAGCGTTTCGCGACAGTCGCAACGGCCGCTTCTGGACTTCATTCAATTGGGATTCCGGCGATTGGGACATGGTGCTGACGCCCTATGTGCGCGAAGTGAACATGACTTTTATGCAGCACTTCCTGCCGGGCGACCCGGTTGAGGATTTCTATCATCGCAGCGCCGGTTTCCAGTCGGGGGCCTATCGCGAACTCGATAACGGCGCCAGCGTCGCGCTCGGCGTCGACGCCGAATCGACCGTCGGCAAACTGCTCCAGTTCCAGGCCAACCCCACCGTCGGATCGGCCTTTCTGCGCAACACGATTCCCCAGGGCAAGCATTACGATTTCAACGTCGACGCCACCATGGTCGGCGGCTACGTCAGTTACGAGCAGCCTCTCGCCGAAGACCTGTTTCTTTCCGTGGGCGCCCGCATCGAAAAAGTCACTTACGACTACGACAATCTGATGCTCGACG
The DNA here is from genome assembly GCA_022822865.1 of Pseudomonadales bacterium. GTDB lineage: Bacteria > Pseudomonadota > Gammaproteobacteria > Pseudomonadales > Pseudohongiellaceae > UBA9145. The sequence goes on from JAJDYJ010000016.1 coordinate 12,501, forward strand.
GCCGCACCAACGACCAGGGCGTTGCCTGCGGCTTCGGCGGCTGCCGCTACAGCCGTCCCGCCGACCGCGGCGACGACTTCACCAACCTGTCGCCCAAGGTCGCCCTCAGTTACCAGCTCGACGACAACAATCGTGTCGACTTCCGGGTACAACGCGGCTTCCGGGCTCCGCAGGCCACGGAACTGTACCGGCTGCAGAATGCGCAGACCGTGGCGGAACTCGATTCGGTCGAACTCGACAGCGTCGAGATCGCCTTCTCGGGCGGCGCGGATGCACTGACCTACTCCGCCAGCGTCTACACCATGGACAAGGACAACGAGATCATCACCAACAGCTCGCGGGAAAACCTCAACGGCGCCGCGACCAGACACCGGGGCCTGGAACTCGCCCTCGCCTACGACATCAGCGACCAACTGACGCTGCATGCGGTCTCCAACTACGCCAGGCACACCTACGAGCACTCACAGCTTTCCGGCGGCATCGACATCCAGGGCAATGAAGTCGACACCGCGCCGAACCTCTGGGGCAACTACCGCCTGACGTGGCAGGCGAGCCCGTCCCTGCGGGCGGAGTTCGAGTGGGTGAACATGGGGGAGTATTTCACCAACCCGGAAAACACCGCTTCCTATGAAGGTCACGACATCTTCAACATCCGGGCGCAATACGAGGCCAGCGAAGACTGGACCTGGAGTTTCGTCGTACTCAACGTGCTGGATGATTTCTATGCCGAACGCGCGGACTGGACGACGTTCACCGGCGACCGTTACTTCGTCGGCCAGCCGGCGCGGGCATTCATCGCCGCAACCTGGAACTTCCGCTGAGTCATTCGAAAAATTCCCTCCATGGAATTTTTCGTTGGCGACCCCGCCTTCGAATCCCTGCTGGCGCTGTTCGCGGCGCCGGCGGAGGATCGGCTGACGCCGATCGGCCATCCCGCCCGCGACCCCGATACCCGCAGGGGCAAGCCAAGTCTCGCCCACAACCCTGGAACCCGTAGGGGCGAGGCATGCCTCGCCCGCGAATCCTTGCGCGAAGCCGCGGTGCTCATCGCGGTATCGCGCCCCGCCGGCGACGCCTCCCCCAGCAAAGTCGTTCTGACCGTACGCTCGGAGAACCTCAAAAGCCATGCCGGCCAGATCAGTCTGCCCGGCGGTTCCATTGAACCGGAAGACGCGGACCTCGCAGCCGCCGCATTGCGCGAAGCCGAAGAAGAAATCGGCCTGCCGCCGAAACAAGTGGAGGTAATCGGAGAGTTGGGGCCGATGGCGCTGCCATCGGGCTTCCTCGTAACGCCCGTGGTCGGCCTGATCCCGCCGGGCCTCGCGTTCACGCCCTGCTCGCGGGAAGTCGCCGACATCTTCGAGACCCCGCTCGATCTGATCCTCAATCCCGAAGCATACGTCCGCAGCAGCTACCTGCACGCCGGCGTCAAACGCCGCACGCTCGAACTGCACTACGAGGACTATCGAATCTGGGGCGCCACCGCCGCCATATTGCATCGGCTGGCGGTGCTCGCCGCGGGATGACAGATGCGGCCGGGTTCCTCGCGTTTTGACAGATAGAGCAGGCGATCCACGCCTTCGACGAATTCCCTTTCGCTGATTTCCCCACCCTCGGCCTCATATACGCCAACGCCCATGCTGGCGCCGATTTGAATGCGGATGCTCCCCATCTCGAACGGTGAGCGCTTTATCAGGGCGCGCAGGCGTTCGGCGAGGCCGATGCCCGGTTTGAGCCCCGTTCCCGGCAGGACGATGGCGAATTCGTCGCCGCCGCAACGGCAGGGAGTGTCGAGCCGGCGGATTGCCTGGCGTATTACTTCAGCGAAATGGCGAAGAACCGAATTGCCGACTTCATGTCCGTAATTGTCGTTAACTTCCTTGAAATTGTCGAGATCCATCAGGATCAGACAGGTCGGTTGGCCGGTGCGGCGGGTGCGCTCGAGTTCCAGGCCCAGCGTTTCGTTGAAATGCCGCAGGTTGGAAAGACCGGTCAATTCGTCTGTATGGACGAGCGCACGCAGGTATTCGACCTGCTTGCGCAGCAGTTCGACATCCGACAGCTCTTCCTGGTCCGACGCGGGCGGCCGATGTTCTCGATTTCGCATGAGTTCAACCGTAGCACAACGGCCGGCGGGCCAGAATAGTCCGGAGCGACTTTTCGGATAGGGATCAGGGCAGTGCCCAGGCGGGCAGATCGCCGAGTACGCCGAAGGTGAAATGTCCCGCGGTGTAGACGAATGCGGTCAACAGCAAAACCGACAGCAGATCGAGCCAGATGCCCGCGACCACCATCTTGACGATAGGCACGCGGCCGGAACCGTAGATGATCGCGTTGGGCGGCGTGGAAACCGGCAGCATGAAAGCGCAGGACGCCGCCAGCGTCGTCGGAATGAGCAACAGCAGGGGATGCGCTTCGATGGCCTGGGCCAGGCTCGCCATGATGGGAAGGGAAAGCGAGATGGTGGCGGTGTTCGAGGCAACCTCGGTCAGGCCGGTGATGAACGCCACGGTGCTCATGACGATCACGAGCGGGCTGGCGCCGCCGAGCATTTCGCCGAGTTGCATGGCGACGTAGTCAGACAGTCCCGAAGTCGAGAAACCCTTGGCGATGGCGAGCCCGCCGCCGAACAGCAGCAGGATGCCCCAGGGAATCTTCTTCGCGTCGTCCCAGTCGAGCAGCCTGCCGCCGACCTCCTTGCTCGCCGGAATGACGAACAGGGTCAACGCCATGGCTATCGAAACAGTGCCGTCGTCGATCATGTAGCCCACGGGCGAGCCGCCGAAGCTTGTCAGCAGCGAGTCGAGATAGTAACTCCAGCCGAACAGGTCGATTTCCTCGCCGAGCAGGCGTTCCTTGCGCGTCATCCAGAGCAGGGCGACGGTAAAAAACACCCAGCCTACCCGCTTCTCTTCCGGGCTCATGGGTCCGAGCCTGGAGATTTCCTTCTCGATGAAACCCTCGCCGCTGAACGGCGTATCTTTCGGCAGCGGGAACACGAAGCGCGTCAGCAGCACCCAGGCGATGATCATGTACACCGCGCTCAACGGCAAGGCGAACAGCAACCAGGATGAAAACGTAATGTCGGGCGCGCCGGGAAACAACTGCGGGAGCTGGGTGATGAGCACGCCGTTGGGCGGCGTGCCGATCAGAGTCGCAAAGCCGCCGATGGAAGCCGAATAGGCGATGCCGAGCAACAGGTTCAGGGAGAAATTTTCCGCGTTGGCCGGAACTTCGCCGCCATCGACGAGAATCTGCCGGTTGAGATCCTCGTACAGCAGCACGAGCGACAGGCCCATGGGCATCATCATCATGGCGGTGGCGGTGTTCGACAGCCACATCGACAGGAATCCGGTCGCCACCATGAAGCCCAGCACGAGCCGGTGGGGCTGGCCGCCGATGATCCGCAGCACATGCAGGGCGATACGCCGGTGCAGGTTCCATTTCTCCACCGCCACGGCGATCATGAAACCGCCCATGAACAGCAGAATGACCCAGTCCATGTACTGGTCGGCGACATTGGGAAAGATGATGTCGATGTCGCCCGGCAGCACGCCTTCGCCGAGTTCGACCAGGTTGCCCGCCGGCACTTCGCGGCCGCGCATGATGCCGAGCAGGGGGAACAGCACGATGGGCAGCAGCGCGGTCGCCGCCAGCGGTATCGCCTCGGTAATCCACCAGATAGCCATCAGGAGGATGACGGCGAGCATGCTCGTCACCGCCGGATTGCCGGGTTCGAGATCGACGAACAGCAAGGTCAGAACGAAAACCGCCGGGCCGAGGAACAGGCCGATGCGGCTATGCAGGGGTGTGGACTTGATCTGTTCGATCGGTTCCTGGCTGGCGGCGGCTTGAGTCATGCCCTAAATCTCGTCGCGCTGGGTTCGACACTCCCCCTCTGGGGGAGTCGAATCTGCGGAGCAGATTCGGTGGGGGCGTCCCTCACGCACCGAAAATTTCCGCCAGAAAGTTCTCCAGCGACTGGTAGGCGCGGCGCTCGGCGCCGGCGCTGTACACCGCGCCGAAGCCGGGATCGTTCGCTTTCGGATTGGTGAAGGCGTGCATGGTCCCGCCATAACTGTGCACCTGCCAGTCGGCGCCGGCTTCGCTCATTTCCTGCTGAAATGCCAGCACCTGTTCCGGCGGCACCATCGGGTCGTCGTGGCCGTGCAGACAAAGCACCCTGGCTCGAATCTCCTCGTTGGGCACGTCGCCGGGCGCGAAAATGCCGTGGATGCTCACGACGCCGAGTACGTCGGCGCCCGAGCGGGCCAACTCGAGTACGCACATGCCGCCGAAGCAATAGCCCATGGCCGCGACCTGGGCCGCCTTGACCTGGGGAATGTTGCGGCCGGCCACGAGCGCGGCGCGAATGCGGCGGCGCAGCAGCGCGCGGTCGGCGGCGTAAGGCCCCATCAGCGCGGAATTGCCCGCGGTATCGCCGTCGCTGCCGAAGATGCCCTTGCCGTACATGTCCAGAGCGAAGCCGACATAGCCGAGCCCGGCAATGCGTTCGGCGGCCTTGCAGGCGAACTCGCGCCGGCCGGTCCAGTCGTGGGCCACGAGCACGAGCGGCTTTTGCGTGTCGGATTCATCAAAGGCCACATAGCCTTCAAGTACGGTGTCACCGTCGTTGTAATCGAGGGTAGTCGTAATCATGACCTGGCTCCTGTGGCCCTGCGATTCCGCGGCAAGTGCGGGCCGTTTCAGAGATGCTCGAGAATGGACTCGGCCGAACTGACGCTGATTTCGCCACCCGGCTCGACCGCGATATGCGTAACCGTGCCGTCGTCTACGATCATGGCGCAACGCTTCGCCCTGCCGCCCATGCCATAGCCGCTGAAGTCGGCTTCCAGCCCGGCGGCGGCGGCGAATTCGCCGTTGCCGTCGGCCAGCATCAGCAATTCATCCGCGTTCTGCGCCTGGCCCCAGGCGCCCATGACGAACGCGTCGTTCACGGACATGCAGGCGATGGTGTCCACGCCTTTCGCCTTGATGGCGTCGGCGTTGACGACGTAACCCGGCAGGTGCGAAAGCGAGCAGCCCGGCGTAAAAGCACCCGGCACGATGAACATCACCACTTTCCTGCCACCGAATACCTCGTCGCTGCTCAAGGGCTTCGGACCTTCATCGGTCAACACGCGGAAAGTCACCGCCGGAATCCTGTCACCTGCTGCAATCGTCATCTTTTCTCGCTCCTGGTCTGGAATTGAAAGCGCCCCGATGGTAGCAGATTTGCCGCGGGTTGCTAATTCGGTGACAGGCGCCGAACGCCAATGCCAGACGGTTGGAACAATTTGCGCTTGTCATGACTAGTCTGACTAGTTATGATGGCGGCATGGCAATCAACTACTCGATCTACGAAGCCAAGGCGCGGTTCTCCGAAGTGATTCGGCAAGTACGCGAAGGCAAGCCCGTAACCGTCTCGTACAGGGGAGAACCGGTGGCGGAGATTCGTCCGATCAAAAAGGCAAAGCAGCAATCCATGGAAGAGAGGGTAGAAGAATTGGAGAGAAGCGGTGTCTTGATTCGCTCGGCAAAACCAAAACAGAAACTTCGGCCAGTTGCCAAACGACCGGGGGCGCTTGCGAGATTTCTCGCCGAGCGGGGCGAATGAAATTCGCATACATCGATACGTCGGTATTGACGGCAATTGCCTTCGACGAACCGGATGCCGAAGAATGCGCATCGAGATTGGACAAGTTCACACACCTGGTCTCATCAAACCTGCTAGAAGCTGAGATCAGAGCAGCGTTCAAACGCGAGCATATCGAGTTTCAGGGAAGCACGATCGCCGACATCGAATGGATTCTACCCAACAGGACGCTAACGCCCGAGTATTCGGAAGTCCTCCAGACTGGTTACCTCAGGGGCGCCGACCTTGCTCATGTCGCAACTGCCCTCTATTTCTTCCCCCAACGGGGTAGCCTTGCATTCGCAACGCTTGACGCCAAACAAAGCGGCATCGCGAAAGAATTGGGATTCCTTGTTCCACTTGAGGCAACATTTTATGTCTGACAGATGAGTACTCAATCCGCAGACTTGGAGACACATCTTATTTTGGCTTAAAACAGACATTGCGTTTGGCCCAATTTCAGCAGTGTGCGCTTCCATATTTAAGTCAGCTCGCACTACAGGTCTGAGAGAAATTTGCTAATAGCCAATTTGCATACCTGTCAATAGCATAACAAACTACAAATGTCCGTATTGATACAATCCCTTAATGTTTGCATTGAGATACTTCCCTTTTGAGTCGGCTTGAAGAAACTCTTGAAATACCCACTCCTCAACGTCGTAGTAGATATAAACACCAGATTTTATAAACTGCACGTACAATTCCTGAGTTTCTTGGATATATCCTATAGCTTCGATATTAGATGATTCTACGTAGTGCATTTCAGGCATCTTTCGTTTCCTTATCTGTGATTTGATTTTCTTCAATTTTCGCAGAAGTAGACTGAGCGCGCCAGTTTGCGAGCGCATGTGTATAAAGTGTATGATCAGGAACTCGTTCCTTTTGCCAAGCATCTGGGAGTTTTGGGTCGTCGCCTATAGGCTTCTGTCTTGCTTTTCGAATTCGGACCCTAGATGGAATTGGCATAACTTCCCCAAGAAAAATGCCTTCCCCAGTTCGGAGGGAGGGCAGCTGCTCAACAAGACCACCTAAGTCATCTGGCACTGCGGCACCAATCTTGCCTCGATCCGATGAATTAGTTAAGCGAAGCGCAATCATCGAACCACACTGACTGAGGACCGTATTGTCAATCTCGGAAGGTCTTTGAGAAACTAGCATGAGACCGGTTCCATATTTGCGACCTTCCTTTGCTATCATTGAAAGCGTACGGTGGGCGGGAGTTTGGTCGCCTTCAGGTACAAAGAGGTGTGCCTCATCAAGTACAACTAGAAGTGGCTGCTCTCGACCACCAATTGCTAGATTCTGCGCCCAGAACAGCATGTCGTATACAACACGAAGCATTGTGCCCACAATCATCGGACGTACTTCTGAGGGTAGACCAGATACATCGAAAATTGATATGGGTTTATCGTGTCCTATCCAATCCCGAACTAGTTCTTGTCCGTAAACTCCGTTTTCTGGTCTTTTTTCGTTTGCCGATTCCGTCCGATCGGTTGTAACCGGGTATCCGGGAGGCGGTTTTTCTTCGATCCAGTGGGGGTTTGCGTCGTTTCCGGCGCGATCCGG
>JAJDYJ010000082.1 GCA_022822865.1 Pseudomonadales bacterium
GTGCGCCCGCGAACCGCGAAAGGCGGACGGGAACCTGCGTTTCGGGCCGATTTCGGGCGCTGGAACGGCGCCGGAGCGGTCAGAAGGCCGGCGAACCACCTGAATGAGCGCCAAATCGGGCCTTGTTCAGACCTTCCCTAGAGGCTGGGCGAATCAGAAGCTGAAGAAAAACCGCACGGAGAAATACAGCACCAGCGCCGCCATAACGAGACTGCCAAGGAATCTGGCCGGATTCTCCCTGAAATAGTCGATTGCGGTTCTGGCTTCGCCTTTCTCCCGCGCTTGTCGATATTGCGATCGAATGAGTTCGCGCCGCTGCGCCTGGTACTCGTCGATAAGGCGCCGGGCGGTTTCGAATTGCCGGTCACGGCGAACCCAGATGGCGGGGAAGGAAATCCCGAAGAGTCCGGCCGAAGTTTCGAAATACTCGATTTCGTGGCTTTCAAGCAGGTCGCGCACCTCACTCGCCTCATCTTCAGGCACATGCCGCAATCGGAACAGCAGTTTTGACATAATCGGGCTCCGGTTGCCGAAGTCTATCGCACGGAGCATGGTGACGGGGCCCGCCGGGCCCCGGATCAGGAACTGGATTTGTGACTCAGAACGATCTGGCGCGGGCCGCTTGTAGAAGTCTGGCCACTTACCCCGGTGGGGATTTGTTGTACTTTTCCGCCGGCTTTCAAAAAGTCCGCGACATGTCTGGCCAGATCTTCCCGGCTGTTTTCCGCGGCTACTTTTTTCTTTGATTTAGACGACATCAGTTCCTCGCTGGATTCGAACCAAAGCGGCGCAGTATACACTCACCACCCTTTTCAGCCAAATCGGGAAGCAGCGGAGAAAGTCCTGTCGAGTGCCGCGTACGCGGCTGGCGGCGTGCTTACCGGCCCCGGGATCCGATGCGCTTGCGGGGCCTGGAAAAGTATTCCGAAGCCGTATTGCTCGGCAGATCGCCGATCAATTCGTCTATCGAGGCGCCGTATACGGCCTTGATCTTGGCGAGAAGCTCAAGTTCGATGTGGCAACCGTAATTTCGCCCCGTCTCGATGTCCTCGAGTTGTTTACGGGAAATATTGAGAAGTCTTGCGCCCTCATTCATGGAGTATCCGGCCTGGAGGCGCAAGCTCCGAATATTCTTCTTGACGTCGAGAGCTATCGGAGAAAACTTCGCGTTTGTTCTGCTACTCATTTTTTATGTCTTGTCTATTTTTTCTGCGTGTTTATTGTTCTTTGACGAATGCCGGGACAATCGCCCGCAAACGCGCAGGCCCCGGGGCGTCCGTACAAACCGGGACACTACCATAATGTGAATGAAAGCGTAATCTATTCGCTGCAAAGACAATCCAGAAAACGATTCGCCCTCCGGCGCAATCTCCAGCGCAGCCACCAGCGAAGCAATCCGGCGCCGGGTTTGCATTGCAGTTCCATCGCCAGCTTCAGGCGCCGCTCGCCCGGCGCGGAATCGGCGGGTAATTCAAAACACCAGGCACATCGGGAAAACCTGTCCTGCACGATGAATGCCGCCCTTACCCGCGGCTCCCAATGCGCGACGCTCCACTCCAGCTTCCTGCCGGAGCCCGTCTCGATGGCGAGTACGCTGCCCCGTCCCGCTTCCCCCGGGGGCGTGCAAATTACCTCGCGCAAGCCTGGATTCCATGAAGGCCAGCGCCTGAATTCGACGAGTCTTTCCCAGCAGACAGACGCCGATTCACCCGGCAACGGCCTGCTCAGGGTAAAGTTGTGCACGGGAAGCGTCATCTGTGACACGAGATCGTTGAAGCGGGTCAAAGTATAGCCCACATCCCCGGGCGTTCCAGCGGCCGCGCCGGATGCGTACAAACCAAAAACGATGTGGTATGGTTTGCGCTCGAACATCGCAGATTGAGAGCGCACAAGATGAATCCACACGACATTCAGGACGACGGCCGCCGCCAGGTTCTCAAGGGAGCGGGCGTACTTGCCGCCGGCGCCGCGACAGTGCCCGGCTGGGTGTTGCCGGCATTGGCCCAGGGGGAACGGCTCGTTCCTTTCACGGATGTGCCGGACGCTTTCCAGGTCAGGGAAAAACGGCCCGGCGCCACACATTACCAGGACACGCGGCAGATCACTTCCCATATCACTTCGAACGACGATTTTTACGTCGTGCAGCATTACGGCCAGCCGGAAGTCGACGTTGGCAGTTACCGGCTTCGCGTTACCGGCATGGTGGATCGGGAACTCGAATTTTCGCTGGACGATCTCATGGCGCGCGATGCGACAGACCTGCAGGCCGGCTTTGAATGCGGCGGCAACAGCCCCGGCCTGTTCAACGGCCTGATTGGCAATGCTAACTGGCGCGGCTGCTCGCTGAGCGCCATGCTGGACGAAGCCGGCGTCCAGGAAGGCGCCAGGGAAGTCGTGTTTTTCGGCGCCGATGTGGGGACGGAGGAAATTCGCGAACGCGAAGTCGAGAAGGCCTTCGCGCGCAGCATGTCGATCGCCGACGCGATGCGGCCGGCAAATCTGCTGGCCTGGGAAATGAACGGCGAACCGCTGCCGGTCTTTCACGGCAGACCGCTGCGCCTGCTCGTGCCCGGCTGGTACGGCGTTTCCAACGTAAAATGGCTGACCCAGATCCACGTCCAGGACACCCGTTACATGGGCCGTTTCATGGGCCGCGACTACGTGACCCTCAAGCGCGTCATGGTGGGCGGCGAAGAGCGCTGGGTGGAGAATTCCGTTACCGCGATCCAGTTGAAATCGGCGATCGTCAGGGTGACGGAACTCGGCGGCGAATATCGCGTGCTGGGCTTTGTGCTGAACGACGGCACGCCATTGCAAAGCGTCGAAGTCAGCGTGGACGGCGGCCCCTGGCAGGCAGCCGAATTGAGCGAGGAAAACACGCAGTATTCCTGGAAGCTGTTCACTTTCAACTGGGACAATCCCGCACCGGGCGACCATACCATCGTATCGCGCGTCACCGACGTCAACGGCAACGTGCAGCCGACGATGGACGAGTTTCCCGAAAAGGTGAGCCGCTGGGAAAACTACGCACAGTTCCCGCGCAGTTTGACCATCTGACAGGAAGGCGATTGCGGCTTCGAGCGGGGCTCCGAACGAACCTCGGCGCCTAGTCGCTGTGTTCCTTCACCACCAGATTGTAAGCGCCGGTCGAACCCCCGTAGCTGCCGATGCTGAGGAAATACCTGCCCGCCGGCAGGGTGCGATCGAATCGGAAGTTGAGTTCTTCGCCGTCGTCGTCGCTGGCCGCGATCTCATCGCCGTTTTGATCGTACAGGGTCCCCATGGTATCGACGCTTCCGGTGGTCTCGATCAGCAGGCGCGTCTCCGATGCGAGACTGAACTCGAAGTAATCGAAGTCCGCCACCGTGATGCTGCCGGAGGTCGTGCTCGGAACGGCTACCGGCGTGGCATGCTTCAGCGAGTCGCCGTGATCGCCGTTCGGGGCCCGCACATAGGCGGTCCGGCTTGCGGACACCGTGTCGCTGGTGCCGCTGGGCGCCTTGTTGCCGTTGCCGCGAACCGTGACGGTCAGTTCCACGGTGTGTTCCGCGTTGGCGTTCGACACCGGGCGCGTCCACGTCGGGGTGGCGGAACTCGCATCGTCGAGCGCGCCGCCGTCCACGCTCCAGGCGTACTCCGGCGCGCCGTCGTAGGCGCCGCCATTCAAGGTGGCGCTCAGGCCCACGGTGGCGCCCCCGGCGCCGTTCGGGACGGACCGGACGGCCAGCAGCGGCGCCCCCGCTCCGTTGCGATCGTTGGCGCTACCCAGCACCGACAGCTCATAGGCGCCGAGGTCGTTGGGGAGATCGCCCTCCACTTCCAGATAGTAGACGCCAACTCCGAGGCTTGACGTAGAAATTCGGAAGTTCCTGCCCGCCCCACTGTCGTTGTTAGTGTAGAGAACCGTTCCGTTGCTGTCGTACAGGGTTCCCACGGTGTCCGTGCTCCCGGTGGTCTCAAGCACAAGCGTTCCTGCCAACCGTACGTCGATGCGGAAGAAGTCCTTGTCAAGATCGCTGTCGCGGTCAAGGTAACCGAGGTCACTGCTCAGCAGTTCACCCCCGGTGACCGACGGAATCGCAACCGGCGTCGCCGACGCGCGGTCGTCGCCGTGGTCGTCGACGTGGTCGAACACGGCGTCGAGCACGCTGGCATTCTGGCTTGCGTTCGCGGTGTCGCTGGTGCCGCCGAGGGCGAATATGCCACCGCCCCTAGCCGTAATCGTGAGGTGCGCGAGAAAGCCCGCGTCCGAGCTTACCGTCGGTCTTGTCCAGGTCGGGGTGGCGGAGGCCGCATCGTCGAGCGTGCCGCCGGTTACCCGCCACGCATACTCCAACGCCCCGTCGAAGGCTCCGCCCGTCAGCGTCGCGCTCAGGCCAACGGTGGTCTTCTCGTCACCCTTCGGGATCGCGTTGATGGCCACTATCGGTGCGATGGCCGCGTTCGTCGGCATCGGCGCAACCCGAATAATCTTGTCCCCTGAGCCATTCGACGTGGTCAGATACAGCCCCCCGCGGGGGCCAAGCATTGGCGTGCGCAAACGTCCGTAGTCGCTTTGCAGCCGGGTGAGGTTCGCCTCGCTCAAGAGATCGCCTTCGGCGCTGAACTCGAACAGGCGCAGCGACCGGTCCTGTAGCGAGGCCACCGCCAGCCAACCTTCCCAGCCGCTCCAGGCGGCTCCTTCCAGGAAGATGCCGCCGCTGGTGGCCAGCGTCGTGCTACCCGATGACCACTTGGCGGCAATGGCGTTCGGGTATTTTGTGAGGTCCGTCATGGGGACTCCCTCGGAATACCGGTCTTGCGGACGGGACGGATCCACCGGATGCCAGCCATAGTTGCCGCCCGCGGCCAGCAGGTTGATCTCGTCGTCCACGGTCGGGCCGTGCTCCACGGCCCACATCTGTCGCGTGCCGGGGCGCAGCGCCAGGCCCTGCGGGTTGCGGTGGCCGTAGCTGTAGACCAGCGGCGCCGACGAGAACGGATTTCCTGTCGCTCCGGCGCCCGTCGTTGCGTTCACCCGCAGCACCTTGCCGCCGAGGGAGTTGAGGTTCTGCGGCGCCGTGCCGGTGGCGGCGTCGCCGGTGGCGATCCAGAGAAAACCGTCCGGCCCGAAACGCAGCCGGCAGCCGCTGTGGCGTCCGCCCGACGAGGCGGGTATGCCGCCCACCAGCGGGTCGGCGACGCGGGTGGCCGCGGCGTAGCCGCTGTCGATGGTCCAGGCGATCACCTGCACTTCCGGCCCGGTATGGGCCTGGCAGGTATAGAAGCGCCGGTTGCTGGCGAAGTCCGGATCGACCGCGATCGCCATCAGCCCCGACTCGAACCGGTTGAACACGTCGCCGAAGTCGGCGTTTACGGTCTGCACCGTGCCGTCGGCCAGTCTGCTGCTCAGCTTGCCCGCCCGCTCGGTGAACAGCATGGTTCCGTCGGGCGCGAAGGCGATGTCCCAGGGAACGGCCAGCCCCGAGACAATCGTGGTGACGGTGAGCTCCGGTATGTCGCGCACGGTCACCGAAACGATGTCCGCATCGGTGTCGCTGGTGCCGCCGCGGGCGTTCGTGCCTGTCCCGCGGACCGTGACCGCAAGGCGCGCGTCGATGCCGGCGCTGGAACTCACCGCCGGCAGCTTCCAGGTCGGCGTGGCGGTGTCTTCGTCGGTCAACTTGCCGTCGTCCACGCTCCACGCGTATTCGGGCGCGCCGTCGTAGGTTCCGCCGGCCAGCGTCGCCCGGAGCTGGACCGTTGTGTCCTCGTCCGCCTTCGCGACGGTGTCGATGGACACGGTCGGCGCGGCCGCCGCGGGAAGCGCCCCCGCGACATTGCGTACCTGTGCTCCCCGGCTGGCGTTGGCCGTGGCGCTGCTGGTGCTGCGGGCGTTCGTGCCTGTTCCGCGCGCGGTGACCGTGAGCCGCACGGTGTAGTTCGTGTCCGTGGCAACGGCCGGGCGCGTCCAGGTTGGCGTTGCGTAGGTCGGGTCGTTCAGCGTGCCGCCGTCCACGCTCCAGGCGTACTCCACCGCGCCGTAGAGGCCGCCGGTCAGCGTTGCGCGGAGCGGCTCGGTAGTGCCCTCGTCCCCCGCGGCGATCGTGTTGATCGAAACAGCGGGCGCAACCGCTGCCGGCAGGAGTCCGGGGACATTGCGCACCGTGGCGGAGCGGCTCGCGTTCGCCGTGGCGCTGGTGCCGTTGCGGGCGTTCGTACCCGCGCCGCGAGTCGTAACCGTGAGGCTGACGGTGTAATCGGTGTCCGTGACCACCAATGGGCGTGTCCAGACCGGCGTCGCGGAAGCCGGGTCGCTCAGCGTGCCGCCGTCCACGCTCCAGGCGTACTCCGGCGGGCCGTCATAGGCGCCGCCCGTCAGCGTCGCGCCGAGCCGCGCGGCCGAGGTCTCATCCCCCGCCGCAACCGCGTCGATGGCCAACGATGGCGCGGTCGCCGGCGGTTCGCCGGCGCGCGCGCCGCCGCTCACGGATAGAACATAGTCGCCTGTACTCGACAGGTATCCACGCACCTCCAGGTAGTACGTGCCCGGTTGCAGCGAACGCGGGCCCGAACCCAAGCCCGTCGAGATGAGGAAATTGCTCCCCTGGCCGCTGTCGTCGTTGCCACTCACCCAGACGCCGTTGGCGTTGTAGAGGGTCCCATACGTGTCGGTGGTTCCGGTCGTGGTCAGCGTCAGCGATCCCGACCGCACGATGTGGATGACGAAATAGTCCTTGTCGCCAGCAGTGAGGTTCCCCTGAACGGTAGAGGGGATACTCACCCGCGTCGCCGAGGCGCGGTCGTCGCCGTGGTCGCCGCCGTTTCCGCCCCCGCCGGCGTCGCGCACCAGTGCGGTCCGGTCCGGCGCGTCCGCCGTGGCGCTGGCGCCGTTCCTGGTGATCGTGCCAGCGCCGTGCACGGTGACGGTCAGACTGACCGTGTAGTTCGTGTTCGAGGTCACCGCCGGCCGCGTCCAGGTCGGAGAGGCCGCGGTGTCGTCGTCAAGATCGCCGCCGGTCACGCTCCATTCGTACTCCACCGCGCCGTCGTAATTGCCGCCGGCGAGGGTCGCGCGGAGTCTCACGCCGGTTTCCTCGATTCCCGGGGGAATGGCGTCCATGCTTACCGAAGGCGCGGTGGGCAGGGGCAACTGCGCCGCGGCGTCGCGCACCAGGACCTGGCGGCTCGCGTTCGCGGTGTCGCTGCTGCCGTTGCGGGCAACCGTGCCATCGCCCCTGACGGTAATCGCGAGGCTGACG
>JAJDYJ010000074.1 GCA_022822865.1 Pseudomonadales bacterium
GTGCGCCCGCGAACCGCGAAAAGGGACGGGAACCTGTGTTTCGGGCCGATTTTCGGGCGCTGGAACGGCGCCGGAGCGGTCGGAAGGCCGGCGAACCACCTGAACAAGCGCCAAATCGGGCCTTGTTCAGACCTTCCTTAGCGGATGATTTGTCCGGCCGGTTTCGGCAAGCCTGAATTGGAGCAAAAGTAATGATCGAGGTTAATGTAGAAAGGCAGGATGGCGTCTTGTCGGCCATGGTTACCGGGCGGATCGATGGCTCGAACGTGATGCAGTTCGAGGAGTCCGTGAAAGGGGCCATTGAGGATGGGGATCGTGCGGTTGTACTCGATATGGAAAACCTCACCTATATCAGTTCAGCGGGATTGCGCGCGATTCTGATGACGGCCAAGCTGTTGCAGAACCGGAACGCGAAGTTCATGCTTTGCTCCCTGTCAAAATCCATCCGTGAAGTCTTCGAAGTCAGCGGCTTCGACAAGATCATCAATATCCAGCCGGACAGAACCCAGGCGCTGGCCACTATCGGCAGCGAGTAAGCAATTTCATTTCTGAAAGGCGAGACCGGGGGTAATCGAAGCCTCAATAGCTGCGCCAGGGACGGCATGCACTAGCCCGCGGAAATTCAAACTCAATCTTCGGTTTCGAGCTTCTTGCCCAGCAACACCACGTTCCTGTTGTTTTCGCGACGGTAACTGACCGTGTCCATCATCTGGTGGACGAGAAATATACCAAGGCCGCCGGGCATCCTTTCATCGAGGCCGGAATCGGTGTCCGCCCTGTTCGGGTCGGTGTCGGTGAGATCGAACTGCCTGGCGTCGTCTTCGATGCGGATTATCAGCCGGTCGCCGTCAATACTGAGATCGATCCGGATTTCGCGCCGGGCGCCGTCCTCGTACCCGTAATTTATGGTGTTGGTCAGCAATTCGTCGAGCGAAAGATTGATTTGATAGGCAACGGCCGGGGCGATTTCCCGCTGACCGCAAAACTCATCGACCTGTTCGGCAATTACCGCCAGTTCCTTGAGATCGTTCGCAACGCGGATGCTCAGGTCGGGTTCGCTCACGATTCCAGTCTCCTCTGGCCTGTTTTCAGTTTGCCTGATTCCAAGCGAAATTGATATTACCGCGAACCTGGTGCATTTACTCTAGAAAGTCGCCGTAAACTGTATCCATGCCTTGTCGACGTCCGTGGCGTGAGTATCGGGGTCATAGGTCGCATATTTCAGCAGCAGAGTGTAGTTGTCGCCGATGGCGTACTGCCAGGAGACATCCCATTCGCTGCCGTAATGCGCTGAACCGGCTTCCGAATTGAAATCGTGCCAGGTGAGCGTCAACCCTCCGGTCGTCAAGGTAACGTAAGTGTCCTTGACGCCCGCTTGCGGGATGGTCAGGAATCGGTCGGTCCAACCCTGGAACTTGTGCAAGGTCGCCATCGGCATGCGGAACATCTTTTGCGGTTCGCTCTCGTCGCCCCCGAAAGTCTCGTAACCGAGCAAAACCCGCAAATCTCCCGTGTCGACCCCGCCTTCGAGCAGAAAATAGTCGGACTCGTAAGGCAAGGGATTGTCGCCGTAGTCGCTCTGCCTGGCGTATTCCAGATTTAGCGGGAAATTCAGGTCTTCGCCTTCCACGGTATGACTGAATCGCACGCCGGTGGATTGATTGGAAAGCGCCGCGCCGTTCTCCAGGTCCATGGCGTAATGATAAAGAACAACCCTGCCTCCCACGGCCAGATCGATGCCCGCATTGAGCAGATGCGTGTCGCTGTCGAAATAATCCGTCGGCATGCCGTTTTCCGGACCCCAAATCCGGGAAACGCCATGTACGTAGCTGTAACTCAGACTGACGTTGGGCAAGGCGTTGCTGACCACGGTGAGAGCGTCCATGGTCTGTTCGTTCTGCCGCCAGGCCACTCCGCCGACAAAGCGCTGCTCGTCAAGATTGATCCGCTGCCGGCCAAGCCGGACATAGCCGCTGTCGTTCTTGAAATCCACGTATGCCTGATTGACATGAGTACCGTCGGGGTCTCCAATCAGTGGAAGATCGGTCTTGCCGTTCCGGGTGTTGTTGAACTCGTCGTCGCCGACGTAGGACACATCGTCGAGTTCGATGAAGAATCCCAGATTGCCGATGTCCAGCGGTCGAAAGCTTATGCGGGATTTCAGTACGGACGCCAGGGCATCTTCGTCGAAGCCGGCCTGATCGACGGTTTCCATGCGATAGCGGAATTCAAGGGCGACATCGCCGCCCGCGATCGCATCGCGTACACTCGACGCGGATTCCTGCCCCAATGCATCCAGGCTGCCGAAAACCAATGCCAGGGGCAGAATCGTCCTCCCAGCGCCCCTTGCCATGTCCGAGAATTGTAAGACCATGACGCGACTCCTTTGATCCGTTTTCATGTTCATCTTGCTCAAATTGCCTCCTGCCCGGCTTCTTCGTCCTTGCGCGCCGATACCAGCGGCAGACGAATTCGCATCTCCGTAAACTCCCCTTCTTCCGAGTCCACGCTGATCGAACCGCCATGGCGCACCAGAATATCGGTCGTCAGGGACAGGCCGAGGCCGGTGCCCTTGGTGCCTTCCTTGGTGGTGAAGAACGGTTCGAATATTCTGTCGCGAATCTTCTTCGGAATGCCCGGCCCATTATCACGCAACACGAATTCGGCGTCATTTTCCAGCTTTTTGCTGGAAATGGAGATCACCGGTTCGAAGCCTTCCTCCTTGTTGCGCTTGTCGTCCAATGCCTGACAGGCATTGGTGGCCAGATTGAGAAATACCCTTGAGATGTCCTGAGGGACCACCTCGAGCGGCCCGATATCGGGATCGAAATCGGTTACCAGATCCATATTGAAGCCGGTATTGAGGGCCCGCATTGAATGATAGGCCAGTTCCACATATTGCTTGAGAGTGGCGTTCAGGTCGGTTTCGCGCCATTCGCCTTCTCCGCCACGGGAATGTTCGAGCATGCTGCGCACGATATTGTCGGCGCGCTTGCTATGGTCGCGAATCTTGTTCAGGCTCTTGCCCAGATCTTCCGTGATCTCGCGGATGTCTTCCCTGGCGTCCGATTCCTCGATTTCCTCGAGCAGTTCCTCGATTTCCTTGCCGAACTCCATGGCTATTTCGGAGAAGTTGCCGATGAAATTGAGCGGATTCTTGATTTCGTGGGCAATACCCGCCGCCAGTTGACCCAAGGATGCCAGCTTCTCTTCGGCTATGATCTGCTGTTGCGCCTTTTCCAGTTCCTTCAGAGTCGCTTCCAGACTTTCGTTCTTGGCGTCGAGTTCCTGCGCCAGTTTTTCCACCAGGTTGAGCCGTTGCACTTCCAGGGCATACTCGCGGAATTTTTCCAGCGCTTCGGCCATGTCGGTAACCTCGTCGTTGCCGCCAATGTCTACAGCGACTTCAAGATCGCCCCGGGACATCTCGCGCATCGCGCCGGAAAGCGCCGTCAGACGCCGCGCCAGTGACTTCCAGACGAAGAAATAGCCGAAGATCAGCGCACCAACGGCGCTGATCAGATTGATCGTGAACAGCAGGAAGATGCCATTGGCGGCGGATTCCCGCGCCGCTTCGCTGGAAGCCAGGGCATTGCCGCTGATAAGCGCTCCCAGATTGCTGATTTCCGCATCGAGCAGCGCCGAAGCGTCCCTTGCCATGACCAGCGAGTCCTGCTCCTGTTCCTGCCGCAACAGCGCTTCGCGGCGAAGTTCGATGATGCCCTGATTGCCGGTGCCGACGCGCTCGAGTTGCTGCAGGCTGGCGCCGAGCGTTACGAGTTGGGCGAATGCCGGCAGATTGGAATATGCCCTTTGCGCATTGCCCAGGGCGCTGAAGAACCGCTCCTCGATCGGCGGCATGAACTGACGGTCGTTCAGCACCAGCATCTCGTCGAGCAACAGCACCGCCAGGTTAGCCTGCTGATTGACAACCGTCAGATTTCGGTAAACGGTAAATTCTCCCTCCGACGCCCGCACTTCCAGCGGGACAGGAGACTCATCCAGATCTCGCAGACCTTCCACGAGATAGAATCCCTGATCGTCGATCGCCTGGGCCAGGTCGGATTCGATTCCGCGATTGATTTCCGCGAGTTCCGCCGTCAGCAGGGACAGTGATTCCCCGATCTGCAGACGCCTGAAGGCCGAGTCCTGGATCGACGCGAGATGCGCGCTCAAGTCGGTCAGCAGCAACCTGATCTGTTGCGTATATTCGTCAAGTTCGGAGCGGGAATCCAGTTCCTCGATGATGTCTTCGAGCGCGTCCCGTTCCTGTTCCACCGCCGCGACTTCAACTTGGTGTTCCTGCCGTGTCTGCGCCGAAATGATGCGGAAGGCGCCATTTACCAGGTTGGTGCTCTGGCGCGCGATCTGCACCGAATCGACGATATTGGGCATATCGACATCCGCCATGCGGGACTGGTAATTGAGCGTTACCTGCAACGCGAAATAGGCCACCAGACTTGCCGTGGCGATCAGCACCACGCTGCCGAGCAGGATCAGCGACAGGCGCGCGGCTATCTTCCCCAGAAAATTGCGCTGCTGCGCATCCGGCCCGTCGTTCGCGGGAATCTCAGGCACCTCTATCTGGGATGCCGGGCCCGCGTCGTGTTTTTCCGATTCACTCATCTGGGCTCGATAGCGTTCACCGAGGCGAAGTCTCCGTTCTCGTCGATCACCGTCAGATAGACCTGGTCCGATCCCTGGTTGTCGTTCATTCCATAGGTAAGGCTGAATCCGGAAAGATCGATCTCCCCCGAAGTCTTCAGCGAGCGCAGGAATCCTTCGCGGGTCGGCTCGGGGCCGGCCAGCCGCAGGCCTTCGGCCGCCAGGCGGCCGGCGAGATATCCTTCGAGACTTACGAAACTCGGCGTCGCGCCTGAATCTACCCGGCGCAAGGCGGCCTGATATTCAGCCACGACAGGCAGACCGGCGTCTTCCGGGAAGGGCACAACCTGGGTGACGTAGACGCCTTCTCCGTCCTCGCCCAGGGTGCGCGCGAGCGCTTCGCTGCCGATGAAGGAGATATTGACGAAATAAGGGGAGTAGTCGAGCTTGCGCGCCCAGCGGATCATCGTCGATGCCGGCTGGTAGGCGCCGATGATCACCACGGCCTCGGCGCCGGCCCGGCGCAGATCGAGCAGCGCCAGCTTCACCGCCTCGGTATTGCGCGGATAGGAAACTTCCGCGCCTATCTCCATGCCATAGATATCGACCGCCCGGCGCAACCCGGCCAGGCCAGCGCGGCCGTAGGAATCGTCCTGGTAAAAGATGCTTACCGTATCGAAGCCAAGATCTTCGCTGAGCCGGGCGGCCATCTCCTCGGTTTCCTGGAAATACGAAGCGCGCACATTGATCACGTTGGGCAGAGCCTCGGCGTCGCGCAGGAACTCGGCGCCGGTGAAAGCGCCGATATAGGGCACGCCCGCTTCCGTGGCGATCGGCTGGGCCGCGGTCGAGGTCGGCGTGCCTACCGGCCCGATCAAGGCGAATACCTGTTCTTCCTCGATCAGCCTGCGCGTATTCACGATGGCGGCTTCGGGCTCGTAGCCATCGTCGAGCGAAGTCAGGCCAAGCCGATAGCCGTGAATGCCGCCGTTGGCATTGATCTCGTTGAAGGCGGCGTCGAGCCCCAGTTTCATCCCCGTCCCCAGTTCGCTCGTGGGACCTGTAAGCGCGGCGGATTGTCCGAACAGGATCACCGGTTCATCGGCGGCCGGCAGGGCCGCCGGAAAAAACAGCAAGGCGACAAGAAACAGGATGCGGGCCGGAGCTGCGTACTGTCTGTGTCTGCTCATGGATTCTGTCTCGCCAGAAAACGCGACACCACGCAAGTGATGTCATCGGATTGTTCGGCCTCTCCGGCGTATTCCCTGACCGACGCGACTATGTCGTCGACGATCTTCCTGGAATCGTCGGAAGCCATGCCGGGCAGCAACTCGTCCAGCCTCGGCTCGCCGTATTCCTCTTCCTGCACGTTCTCCGCCTCGGTGACCCCGTCGGTATACAGAACGAGCGTATCGCCCGGAAAGAGCTGGACCTCGGCATTACCGTACTTCTGTTCGGGATCGATCCCGAGAACCAGGTTTCCGGTCGGGGCCACCACGTCGATGCCGCCGTCCTTCCGCACGACTCGCGGTGGATTGTGTCCGGCGTTGGAATACAGGAAGCCGCCGGAACGCGTGTCGAGTACGCCGAAAAACATGGTGATGAACACGCAACTGTCGTTGCCGTCGCACAGTTGCGCGTTGACGGCATCGAGCGCGGTCGCCGGACTTTCGTAATTGCTGACCATGGATTTGAGCAATGCCCGCGTGACCATGGCGAACAGCGCGGCGGGAATGCCCTTGCCGGCCACGTCGGCGATCGCCAGCGCCAGCCGGTTTTCGTCGATCTGGAAGTAATCGTAGAAATCGCCGCCGACTTCCTTGGCGGGATAGATCAGCGCCTTGACGTCGTAATGCGGATTATCCGGCAATTCGTCCGGCAGCGCCGACATCTGCACCTGGCTGGCCACTTCGAGCTCCCGCTTGATCGAAACCAGCTTGTCCCGCGTCTCCAGCGAGGCCTGCAATTCCCGCACATGGGCGATGCCTTTCTCCAGCGTGATCTCGAGATCCGCGAAATCGATCGGCTTGGTCAGGAAGTCGAAGGCCCCGCGATTCATCGCGGTGCGGATATTGCCCATATCGCCATAGGCGGAAACGATCACGGCCTGCACGTCGAGGTCCGCTTCCGCGAGTTGGTGCAACATCGTAAGGCCATCCATGACCGGCATGTTGATGTCGGAGAAAACCAGATGAATATCGCGGTTTTGCGCCAGCTTCAACAGCCCTTCCCTGCCATTGTGGGCAAACATGAATTCCAGTTCGCCGCTACGGATGCGGCGGCGAAACTTCTGCTTGATCAGTAACTCCAGATCTTCTTCATCATCGACTACGAGAACTTTGACGGTGGTTTCCTTCATGGTTTGTGTCCGCAATCCCACTCGGTTCAGTGGATTTTCCAGTTTGTTTTTGACCGCCCCGAGTGACGGTCCGAACGCTGTGAATGGTACTCCACCAGTCAGTTCTTTACCAACACGGGGAGTTTGCTTTTGGTATCGGCGAAAGGTAGCTTATGTACATCTCAACCAAGCCGGATCGCTCGTCGACAATCGCCGTTTCCGGAGGTTCGACTTGCATCCGGCCGATCCCGCGGAGGAAACTTACGGTGGATATCCGGCTTTCCCGAAGACGATTCATCAAGGGGGTCATCTTCTCCAGCGCTGCGGCGGCCTCGGGCGCCTATATCGCCGGCGCCCAGCAATTGCGCCCCGGCGCGGTCATGGATCGGCTGCTGACCCTGAACATCAACGGCAGGCCGCGTCCGGTGGAGGCGGGTCCGTCCGAGACCCTGGCGTTCACCTTGCGCACCAAGCTCGGCCTGACCGGAACCAAGGTCGCCTGCAATCGCGGGGAATGCGGCGCCTGCACGGTCCTGCTCGACGACACTCCCTACTATAGCTGCTCACTGCTGACCCACACCGTCAAGCAACGCGCCATCACGACGGTGGAAGGCCTGCGCCTGGCAGACGGGAGTCTCAGCGCGGTGCAACGGGGTTTTATCGAGGAACTCGCGCCCCAATGCGGCTTTTGCACGCCGGGACAGGTGATGTCGGCGGAAGGCCTGTTGCGGGCCAACCCCACGCCAACGCGGGAACAGGCGAGACAGGCGCTGGCCGGGAATCTGTGCCGCTGCGGCGCTTATGATCACTATCTTAACGGCGTCATGCGCGCCGCGGAGTTGCTGTCATGACTTTCAAGCATATTGGCCGGGATTTCACTCCTCCCGATGTCGAAGGCAAGGTGACCGGCGCCGCGAGATACGTGGAAGACTTTCAGCCCGAAGGCCTGGTTTACGCCAGACTCTACACCAGCCCGATGCCAAGCGGCCGGGTGGTCAATATCGACGCCCGTCAGGCCCTGCGCATGGATGGGGTGCTCGGCATCATTACCGCCGCCGACCTGCCGCCGTCGAGCGCGCCGGACAACCCCATGCTCGCGTCCGAAGACGTCACCTACATCGGCCAGCCGATCCTGGCGGTGGCCGCGACGACCGACGCCATCGCGGAAGAGGCCCTGGGCAGAATCCGGGTGGATTTCGAGCGCCGTGACTTCGTCACCGACCCGCTGGAATCGCTTGCCGAAGGCGGTCCCGACGCCTATCCGGACGGCAATGTGTTGCGGCAGGCGGCGCCGCTGGCGGACGAGAACGCGACGATTCGCGGCGGCATTTCCCGCATCAAGTGGCCCGCCGCCGAGGTGGAGAAATTCCGTCGCGGCGAGGAACCCCAAGGCGTGGAATTCGCCGACGGCTGGACCTATGGCGAACTCGAGGCCGGATTCGCCGAAAGCGAGGTCATCGTCGAGGAATCCTTCGTTACCGCCGGTACGCCGCATCATTGCCTCGAACCGCGCAGCAGCATGGCGTACTGGGAAAACGGCAAGTGCTATTTCTACGGCTCCCTGCAAAGCCAGAGCGCGGTCAACGAAGGCCTGGCGGAAATGCTGGGAATCGAACCGGAAAATCTCTGTGTCATCGCCGAGAACGCCGGCGGTGGCTTCGGCTCCAAGGCCCGCGCCTATCCCGTCATGGGCGTTTGCGGACATTTCGCCCGCATGCTCAACCGTCCGGTGCAATTGCGCGTTACCCGCGAGGAAGAGTTCTACATCGGTGTCGGCCGGCCAGGCATGCAAGGCTGGATCAAGGCCGGCGTACGCGCCGACGGCACGGTAGCCGCCATGGACGTGATCATCATCAGCGACGGCGGGCCGACCGGCCGCAACAGCGCGTCGGCGTCGGCCCAGCACCTGTCCGTGGTCTATACGCCAACCGCCATGCGGCTGCGCAATATACCCGTGTTTACCAACACGGCGCCGAGAGGCGCGCAACGCGGCCCCGGCCAGAACGAAATGTCGGCGGCGATCGCGCCGATCATGGACAAGGCCGCGCGCGGATTGGGCATGGACCGCGTCGCTCTGCGCCGGATCAATGCTCCCCATAGCGAATCGCCCGTCTACGAGAATCGCGGACCCGTGACGAGCGCCTTCCTCGGCGAAGCGCTGGACATGGCCTCGGAAATGTTCGACTGGGAAGGCCGCCAGGCCCGCTCGGGGCAGCGCAACGGCAGCAAGGTGCGCGGCCTCGGCGTGGGACTCGGCTACCATTCCGCCGGCAACAACGGCTATGACGGCCTGGTTCGCATCGCCCCCGACGGCAGGGTTTACCTGCATAGCGGCGTCGGTAATCTGGGGACCTACTCCTACGCGGCTACTACCCGCGCCGCGGCGGAAGTGCTGCAGGTTCCCTGGGAGAACTGCGAGATCGTGTGCGGCAATACCGACCTGCATCTGCCGAACAGTTCGGTCCAGGGCGGCAGCAACACGATTTTCACCCATACCCGGGCCAACTGGGTGGCGGCGGAAGACGCCGTGGCCAAGTTGAAGGAAATCGCCGCCATGCAATTCGGCGGCGAAGCGGCGGAGTACGAAATCGACGGCGCGCGGGTATTCCGGGCGGACAACGCCGACCAGGAATTGACCTATGGCGAGGCGGCGGCGCTGGCGATCGAGGCCGGCGGCAGATACAGCGGCGAGGAATATCCCGACGATATCCATCCGATCACCCGGCGCGCCGTGCAGGGTGTGGCGGGCAGCGGTCTGATCGGCGTCGCCAGGGACAACCTGCCCAAGCGCGGCATTGCGCCCGGATTATGCGTCGGCATGGTCGAGATCGACGTCGACCTGGAAACCGGCAAGATCGACCTGCTCGATTTCGCCGCGGTGGCGGATTGCGGCACCATCGTGCATCCCAAGGGATTGTCGCAGCAAATCAACGGCGGCGCCGTCTGGGGATTCGGCATGGCCGCCAGCGAACGCCATGTCTATGATCCGCAAAACGCGCTGCCGGCTGGGGTCGGTTTCTATCAGGCCAAGTTGCCGACGATCCTGGACGTGCCTTCGGTAATGCACAACGGCGCCGTGGACATCCCTGATCCGGACAATCCGGCGGGCGCCAGAGGCGTCGGCGAACCGTCACAGGGCTGTGCGGTGGCGGCAGTCGCCAGCGCCATTTCCGATGCATTGGGCGGACACCTGTTCAATCGTGTGCCGGTCACTCCCGACATGATCGTCAACCATGCGCACGGCAGCGAACAGGAAGCGCGTCTGCTCGCGTTGAACACATTCTGATAAGGAGCGTTTGCATGCCCTACTGGCTTTGGATGTCCGCCGGCATCGCGCTGATGATAGTCGAGGTTTTCATCGGCAGCTTTTTCGTATTCTGGTTCGGTCTCGCCGCGGTGCTGGTCGGCTTCGTCGTGCTGCTCGTTCCCCAACTCGCGGTCGCGGCGCAGATCACGATCTGGGCATTGTTGTCCGGCGCGCTTGCGCTGAGCTGGTTCAGGTATATCAAACCGCTCTCAAGGGACAGGACCAAGGCGGGCCTGTCCCGCGAGGCATTGATCGGCCAGGTCGGCCAGGTATTGAAGCCGCCCACCGGCGCGGCCCGCGGCACGATCCGTTTTCCGGCGCCGGTTCTCGGCTCGGACGAGTGGCAGATCCTGTCCGAAGACCCTCTCGCCATGGGCGATCGGGCCCATGTAACCGATCTGTCGGGCAACGCCCTGATCGTAAGGAAAATGTAAGGAGATTTTGCACGTGAATATTTCACCGGGATTGATTCTTTCGATAGTCGTACTCCTGTTCCTGCTGGTTACGCTGGCCCAGGGCGTGAGGCAGGTGCCCCAGGGCTACAAATGGGTCGTGCAGCGGCTCGGCAAGTATCACAGTTCGCTCATGCCGGGACTGAATTTCATCATCCCGTATATCGACGCCGTCGCCTTCCGGGTCACTACCAAGGACATCGTGCTCGACATTCCCTCCCAGGAAGTCATCACCAAGGACAACGCGGTGCTGATAACCAACGCCGTGGCATACATCAATATCGTCAATCCCGAAAAAGCGGTATACGGCGTCGAGAACTACGAAATCGCCATCCAGACCCTGGTGCAGACATCGCTGCGCTCGATCATCGGTGAAATGAGCCTCGACGACGCGCTGTCCTCGCGCGACCACATCAAGGCCAAGTTGAAGGCCGCGATTTCCGACGACATCGCCGACTGGGGCATCACGCTCAAGACCGTCGAGATCCAGGACATCAATCCCTCCCCGACCATGCAGCAGGCAATGGAAGAGCAGGCCGCGGCGGAGCGCGCCCGGCGGGCGACGGTGACTCGCGCCGACGGCGAGAAGCAGGCGGCGATCCTGCAGGCCGAAGGCGAACTCGAAGCGTCCAAGCGCGAGGCGGAAGCCCAGGTCATTCTGGCGGAAGCGAGCAAGAAAGCGATCACCCTGGTTACCGAGGCGATCGGCGAGAAGGAAATGCCCGTGGTCTACCTGCTTGGTGAACGCTACATCAATTCGCTGCAACAGCTCTCCGGATCCGAGAACGCCAAGTTTCTCGTCTTCCCGGCCGACGTTCCCAATGCCTTGCGCGGCCTGATGGGCAGCGGCAAGCCGGGCGCATCCTGAAGCGGAGCCTGATGCCGGCACAGGCAAGCATAGAGGACAGATCGTTCCTTGCCCGGCTGCTGGCCGGGGAATACGGTCTCGCGATCACCTATTGGGCCTTGTATTTTCTCGGCGCGGGACTATTCTTCGTGTTCGGCAGCCGCGCCGTGGACCGGGACGAATGGCTGTTCTATTTCATCGAACTGTTCGCCCAACTGGGTTATACCGTCGTGCTGATCGTCGCGATCCGCGCGGCATACAAGGGTCCGCAATTGTGGAAAGTGGTATCGCGCACCTCGTCGGTATTCATGATCATCAACATCCTGACAGGCATTTGCACCCTGGGATTCATTTACTGAACAATCCCGCCATCGAACAGCTTCCGTTACGGAGAACGCATTGACCACACGTTATGCGCTGGTAGTCAAGAAGGACTGCCCCACATGTACCTTGATCGAACCGCTCGTTCCAACGCTCGCGCGGCAGCTCGACGGCGGCCTGTCGGTTTACGTCCAGGACGACCCGGCTTTTCCGGGCAACTTCGACGCCATCGATGACCGCGATCTGGATTTCTCCTGGCGCAACGAAATCGAGATCGTTCCGACCTTGCTCCGCGGCGATGGCGGCGGCAGCGAGCGAGTCATCGGCTGGGACCGGGCCGAATGGCGGGAGTTTACCGGCATCGGCGCCCTGGGCGAGGAACTCGCGCCGCACCGGCCGGGCTGCGGTTCGCGCACGCTCGATCCGGGCATGCCGGAAAAACTGGCTGCGCGTCATGCCGAATTCGGCGCGCGCAAGGTCGGTCTCGCAGCAGCCGAAGACGACATGGAGACTTGCTTCGAGCGCGGCTGGACCGACGGCCTTCCGGTCGTGCCGCCCACGCCGGAACGCGTCCTGCGCATGCTTGGCGGTTCGGGTCGCCAGGCCGGCGAAGTCATCGGCGAAATTCCGCCGGACCGGGTTCCCTGCACGATCGAGAAACTGGCGATCAACGCGGTCATGGCCGGCTGCAAGCCGGAGTATTTCCCGCTGGTCATCGCCGCGGTGGAAGCCGCGCTCGACGATGTTTTCTGTATGCACGGCCTGCTTTGCACGACCTATTTTTCTTCGCCGGTAGTCATCGTCAACGGCCCGGCAGCGACCCAGACCAACATGAATTCCGGCGTCAACGCCCTCGGCCAGGGCAATCGCGCCAACGCCACCATCGGCCGCGCGCTGCAATTGATTATCCGCAACGTCGGCGGCGGTGTTCCCGGCGGCATCGACCGCGCGGCGATGGGCAATCCCGGCAAGTACACCTATTGTTTCGCCGAAGACGAATCCGATGCGGACTGGCCAAGTCTGGCCATGGACCGCGGCTTCGCGCGGGAAGATTCGGTGGTGAGCCTGTTTGCCGGAGAAGGCCTTCAGGGGATCGTCGACCAGCAGTCGCGCGCGCCCGAATCGCTGGCAGGCAGCTTCGCCGCGAGCCTGCGCACGCTGGTGCATTACAAGCTGTTCGGCATGGCGGACGCAATCCTGGTAGTCAGCCCGGAACATCGCCGGGTGTTGCGCGAAGGCGGCTGGTCCAAGGCCGATTTGCGCGAGGCCTTGTATGATCGCTTGCAGGCGCCGGGGCGTGAGATCATGCGCGGCGCCGACGGCATAGCCGAAGGCATGCCCGAACGTTTCCGCGAAAAAACGCTGCACAAATTTCGCGACGGTGGTCTGCATATCGTCAGCCTCGGCGGCACGGCGGGCATGTTTTCGGCGATAATCGGCGGCTGGGTGGCCTCCGGCGAAAGAGGGAGCCAAATGGTTTCCCGCAGAATAGAATGAGTTTCCCCGAGACGGAGAGGCAATCATGAACCAGACGACATTGCTCGACCCCACGGCAGAATTGCGGCCGGTGGAGCGCCAGTTGAGACCGAGGCTCGCAAGCCTGGCGGGCGCCACCGTCGGCCTGCTCGATATTTCCAAGCCGCGGGGCAAGGTATTCCTCGACGAAGTGGAATCCTTGCTCGCGGAACAGGGAGCGACAGTCAAACGTTACGCCAAGCCCACTTTTGCCCGGGTCGCGCCGGCCTCGCTGATGCAGCAAATCGGCGCCGAATGCGACGCGGTGGTCGAAGGATTAGCAGACTGAGGCTCCTGCACGTCGTGCAGTTTGCATGACATGCTCGACCTCGAAAGCCGGGGCTTGCCGGCGGGATTTGTCGCATCCTGCGAATTCGAAGGCGCCGCCGCGGCCCAGGGCAGATCGCTCGGCATCGCGCCGAAAAGCGTGTTCGTGCCGCATCCGATCCAGGACCGGACCGATGCCGAAATGGCCGAACTGGCCCGCGCCGCGATCGACGACATTCGCGCCCTGATCGCCGAATAAATTTTTTTAATCACAATCCAGACGGAGTACAGCATGACAACCGAGGCAGTAATCGTATCCACCGCCAGAACCCCCATCGGCAAGGCCTACCGGGGCGCATTCAATGACACCGACGCGCCGTCCATGGCCGGCCACGCCATTGCGGCGGCGGTGGAACGGGCCGGAATCGAACCCGGCGAGGTGGACGATGTAATCATGGGCTGCGCCATGCAGCAGGGATCGACCGGGCAGAACATCGGCCGCACGGCGGGAGTGGCCGCCGGCCTGCCTTCCTCCGTCGCCGGCATGAGCATCGACCGCCAATGCGCTTCCGGCATGATGGCGATCGCCACCGCCGCCAAGCAGATCGTGAACGACGGCATGCCGATCATGGTGGGCGGCGGAGTCGAATCGATCAGCCTCGTGCAGAACGAACATCGCAACGGCTACCGGGCCCAGGACCCGCAAGTTCTCTCCCGTTCGGAACACGCATACATGTCCATGCTGGAAACCGCCGAAGTCGTTTCGAAGCGCTACGGCGTCAGCCGCGAACAGCAGGACGAATTCGCCCTGCAAAGCCAGCAGCGCACCGCCGCCGCCCAGCAGGCGGGCAGGTTCGACGACGAGATCGTGCCGCTGCCGTCCACCATGTTGTACACGGACAAGGAAACCAAACAGCAGAGCAAGCATGAGGTCATGCTGGAAAAGGACGAAGGCAACCGGCCCACGACCACGCTGGATGGGCTTACCGGCCTGCGCACGGTCTTTGAAGGCGGCGTCATAACCGCCGGCAACGCCAGCCAGTTATCCGACGGCGCCTCGGCATCGGTGCTGATGGACGCCAGGGTCGCCGAACGCAAGGGCCTGACCCCGCTTGGCGCCTATCGCGGCATGGCCGCCGCCGGTCTCGACCCGGATGAAATGGGCATCGGCCCGATCTACGCCGTGCCCAAGTTGCTTGAGCGCTTCAATCTGAAAATGAACGACATCGACCTGTGGGAACTGAACGAGGCCTTCGCCGTGCAGGTCGTCTATTGCCGCGATCATCTCGGCATTCCCAACGAGTTGCTCAACGTCAACGGCGGCGCCATTTCCGTCGGTCACCCCTATGGCATGAGCGGCGCCCGCCTCGTCGGCCACGCCCTCATCGAAGGCAAACGCCGCGGCGCGAAATACGTCGTCTGCACCATGTGCGTCGGCGGCGGCATGGGAGCCGCGGGACTGTTCGAGGTTTACTGATCGAGAGGGGAAACGACAGTGGAAGTCTTTTCCCCGGATCGGTTCAAGATTCTCTTCAACAAGAAGTGGGACACGACAGGTCTCGCGGAGGCAACCGCACAGATTGACCGTGAGTTGCTGTTGCGTGAATTTACAGAACTGAGAAGAACTGCTCCACGAAGGGGGGAAAGAGAGAAGACGTACTTTAGCGACAAGAGAAACGGTTCGATTTCAACGCCCCAGCGCAAAGACGATTCACCCGCCGGAGACCGCAATCGGTTCGAGGAACACCTGGCGATGGCGCTATGGGGTCTCAATGCAAGTTGGCCCTGTGGCGGAGGTGAATCGTTTCGGCTCCTTGACTATCAATTTCCTCTCAAGTCGGCACAGGGCGATAAAGGGATCGGAAAGATCGATCTGCTGGGCCTGACCAACCGGGGAAGACTCATTGTCATCGAGCTGAAGGTTGCCTCACGTTCTCCCACCAACCGTGGGGAAACACCTGTTTCCACCCTTTTGCAGGGCTTGCGCTATGCCGCCATTGTTTACGCGAACCTGACATCCATTGCTTGTGAAATCCGGCAACGATTCGACAATTCAATACTTGACGTCCCTCCGACTGTGCAGATTCTCGCCCCGAAATTATGGTGGGAAAGGTGGACCAATCTCGCTGATTCAACTCGCAGGAACGCAGGGGCATGGGAACCGGAGTTTATACGGCTAATCCGAGATATTGAGGAGCAAATCGGAATCACAATTGAATGTCTGGCGCTCGATGTCGATTACGGGGACTTGGAGTATGGCACTGACTACCGCAGTCCGTGCCTTGCCAGAGCTCATGCAATTTTCCCCGTCTTACTGGATCAGGCGCAATTGTTTGGCCCGGCGCTTATCCCGGTTGAGCAGGGTTGATCATCAATGGGCGCCTACAATGAATTCGAAGCGGAAATTCGGGACTTACTATGGGCCTGGGCCGATCAATACCATCGCGGTCAACTTGACGGCGGCAAGCGACTCGATCGTCCACCGGTTCTTGCGAAGCAATTCGCTGCCGAAGGTATCCTGGTTCCGCCGCATGGGCGCGAAATCACTGAAATCAGGGCGGCGATTCCCGCCAGCAGCCGGCATCGGTGGTTCCGCAGTCTGAAAAGTTCGCAAGCGCTGACCCAAAGCGTGTTCGGCGCGATTCGCGCTTTCGATTGTCTCAACCTGCTTCACGACGTGCCTGCGGAATGCGGCAGACCCGCGTTTTTCGAAAGCCTGTCCGGCTGGTCGATTGAATTCGAACATGAGATAACCGCTCTTTGCGAACCCAGACCGACAAATATAGATGTTTTTTTGTGTGGCCCAGGTAAACGGGTTGCTGTCGAATGCAAATTCATGGAGCGGGAGTTCGGAACTTGTTCGCGCCCGTGGCTGCGGCCTGAAGATCCGATCTACAATCGACAATTTTGCGATGGGAATTATCGGATTCAGCGCGGTCGTTCGGAACGCTGCGCATTGACCGAGATCGGCATCCGGTACTGGGAGTTCTTGCCTCACCTGTTTGATTGGCCCGCAGATCGCGATCTCCTCCCTTGTCGATTCGGAGAAGTGTACCAATTGGCGCGAAACGCACTGGCGGCGACAGTCGGGCCAGACGGAAAGCTGAACGCCGCAAGCGGCCATGCCCTTTTACTTTACGACGCCAGGAATCCCGAGTTTCAGTCAGGAGGAAAAGCCGAATTGCAATGGCAAGCCGCCATCGCAGCGTGTCGCGTTCCCGGGCTACTCCGACGCCTCAGCTGGCAACAACTACTGAAGACATTGTCGAGTTCATCGAATCTTGCATACTTAGTCGAAGGTGTAGAACGCAAGTATGGGTTGAAACCCGAGTAAATCCGTCATTGCATTCGGGAGGATCGTCGACGGCTATAGTCGGACTCCAAAATTTCAGGAAAACTAGAACGGCAAGAGTTCAAAATCGTAGCGGTCAAGCAGGGCGAAAAGCTGGTCGTTGTCCAGATGCTCGCCCAATGTGCCGCAAGATTGGTTCCTCCAGATCGATTCAGTGCGGCTAAATATGGCGGCGAGTTCCTGTTCCGGGTCATGACGGGATCGATATAACACGCCGTCGGGGCGTTCGGGATGGTTGTAGAAGGCTTGCGTCCAGAGTTGGGCAATGGAATAGTCGCCGCTTGTCAGCCGAGCGTCGCCGAGACCCATCCTTACCGAGCCGGGCCCCGTCAGGTCAACCAGGGTCAAAGTACGTTCGGCATTGAATTTTGCCAAATGGAACGAATTCAGCCATTTCCCGGTGGCCGCGCGTACGGCTTGGCGGCAGAACACTTCAACGAAGGCTCCGGCAAGATCTCTGGCCAAGTAAAGTGTGCCAAACGCGGAATTCGGGGAATCGAACCGCCCCTCGCCGGTTCGTCCGAAGTAAACAGGTGAAAATTCCGCCTTGTGCAATCGGAACCAATTCGATTCCGGCGCAAAGTGTGCAAGCGTCAATTCTTGCCGGCTGAAATCATCATTCGGCGGTTGAGATGTGGGAGGCCGCTTCTCCATGGATTTCCCGAGTCAGTTGTCGGATTCTTACTGAAGGACAGAATCTGGCTCTAAAATCTTTCATCGCGCACCTAGACCGCATCCTGGGTGCCGTGAAGTCGCGCCGCCCTGAGCGCCGGCTCGACCGAACCGCCCGTCAAGGCATCGATGGGCGCCACGCCATCAAGCGCATCCTGTCCGCTAACGAGGAACACAAACTTTGTCCAGGGGTCAACGTCGCCCAGAGTGTTAAGCGTCTGGGCCAAACCGGGAAGAATGGCCGTGCCGCCGGCGTTCAACTGGCATCGGGGATAAAGGAAGCGCCGCCCATCCGGCAATCCCAGCAGGGTTCCGGCCAGCCGCCGTTGATTGACGCCTTGCCTGCTGATTCCAAGCGATTGAGCGATTTCCTGGGCCGTCAGACAACCGCCCCGCTCTTCCAGCAATTGTCTGGCACGAATGGCGCCGCGTAAACGCACGCGCTTCTCCGGGCTTGAAACCTGCGCCGGAGACAGGGTCAGCGTGGTCAGCAATGTCCAGAAGTCATCCGGCGCCGACAGCGCCGTGACCCGGTCCTCCCGGCTCATCGATTCGAAAGCCTGGTCGAAATAGCGGTCTATCCGCGAGCGCCAGGCACGATAAAGGTCATGCTGTCCACGAGACAATTCGGCGTGGGTCGATTCGGGACGAGTAGTCATGGCTGCCAGGTTAGCTCACCGCGTTGCAAAGGCGATCATGTTTACGAAGCCATTTTGACAATCTTCGTAAAGCTGGTCAACAATTTTGACAGCATACTGATATCTAGGTGCTGCCCATTTACTTGCGTTTATTGAAAGAATTACTTACTTTTCGGGAAATAAGTACATCTGAGCAGCAGACTATGGAATTGGCGAAAGTTACTTCCCGTGGACAAACGACTATTCCCAAGCGGATTCGCGAGGCTATTGATTTGCGTGAGGGCGACGTAATCTCCTTTGAAGTGGAAGGCGATCATTTGCTCGTACACAAGCTGCAATCGGGGCGGGACGAGTATCTCAAGGGAATCGGCGACGGCTTGAGCGAGTGGGATTCGCCGGAAGACGAGAAGGCCTGGCGTGATCTTTGATCCGTTTGACGTGGTAGCCGTCCCGTTTCCGTTCACAGACCGCCAGGCATTCAAGCGGCGCCCGGCTTTGGTTCTGTCGTCGAACCGGTTCAACCGCGCCCACGATCAAGCCATCCTGGCCATGATTACTTCAACGACGGGAAGCTGGCCGAGCGACGTTACGGTCGATGACTGGCGAGAAGCCGGCTTGAGCTTTCCATGCAAAGTCCGATTCAAGCTCTTTACCCTCGACAATTCCCTGGTCATCAGGAAGATCGGAAGCTTGTCCGACAAAGACTCACGAGTTGCGCGAAGTGCGCTGTCGCAGCATCTCGGTCTCGGCTGAACATACCTCTTCAGCCCCAACCCGGCTCCATCGATGGTTTCAAGTCCGCGTCAGTGTTTTCTGACTGCCTAACGCCACTCGCTGGCCGGCTGGGCAGGGTCGGACTCCAGGAATCTGATCAGGTCGCCGTGAAACCGATCGGAAATCTCGATGTGGGGGTTGTGACCCACGTCGGGATACAGCAGCAGCGCGGAGTTCCGCAGCTCATTGTGCACGTGAGTGGCGCGGGCGACGAAGTCGTCTATCAGCAAATCGTCTTCGCCGCCGATGACCAGCGCCTTGGTTGCGATATGCTGCCAGTCATAAACCACCGGATCGTTGTACATCATGGCCGAAACCATGCGGCGCACCCGGGCGTAGTGGGGGTAGCCGCCGGAGAGCGTCTGGCCGTAGGACCGTCTTACGAACTCCAACTGTTGCGGCGGCCAGTAGTCGGTGTAGTAGCGCTGGTGACCACGCAAGATTGACTGGTAGGTCGGCACGCCGGGCTCGCCCGCCATGGGGTCGCTCCATGGCCTGGACTGGCGGGAATCGACCAGACCGATCTGGTTCACCATGGCGACATGACTGACGCTGTCCGGGTATTGCATGGAGAATCGGCTTACCACCATGCCGCCCATTGAGTGACCGACCGCCGCCACCTTGTCGATGCCCAACTCATCCAGCAGTGCCTGCATGTTGGCCGCCACGAAATTCAAGTTGTAGGGAATCAGGGCCTTCGACGACTTTCCGTAGCCGATGCGATCCACGGCGATGACGCGAAACCCCGCTTCGGACAAGATCCGGAAAGTCGGCGAGTAGGCTTCCGAATAGAAGTTTCCGCCGTGTTGCCAGAAAACCGTTTGGCCGTTTGCCTGGCCGGTTGGCGGAATGTCCATGTAGGCCATGCGCATTTTCTCGCCGTAGCGATCGAACTCCAGGAACTCGACCGGCCAGGGGTAGTCGATCTCCTCGAAGTTGATTGACACGGGACCCCAGTGGTCGGGCGCCTCGGCCGGCGGCTGCGCGGGCCATTCGTCTTCGGCAAAAACCGCGGGGATGGCGAGTATTGCGCTGACGACTGGAAACAACGCCAGCCGTTGGATTTTGATTCTGTTCATGGCGTTTCCTCCTGGATGTTCTTCATTGCGCCTTGGTTGAGACTCTTCTCAATTCCCCGGCGAAAGTTCATAGACGACAAGGACGTTGACGCGAATTTCGCGTTCAGTGAGTTGTATGGCGGGCGCCACGAAACTGGGTCCGGCGTCGACCGCGGCGGCGGTGGCGGACTGGAACATGATTTCCCGGCCTTCCGCGAACGGTCCCCATTGCGACGGTTCCTCGATCATCGACTGCACCGCGCCAACTTCGGCGTCCGCCGCGGCGGCCATTGTTTCGGCCTTTTGCCTGGCGACCCGCACGGCTTCGCGCAAAGCTTCGAGTTCGAGTTGTTCGCGGTTGCTGTGGGTGAATTCGGGCGCATCGATGCGATGCAGCCGCAAGCCGGAAACCCGCCCGAGAATCTCGCCGTAGGCGTCGATAGATTGTGAGCGCAACTCGATCACGCGCTCAACGGTTTCGCCGAGATAGCGTCCGTTGCCCCGGCTCCAATCGTATTCCGGGCCGCTCCAAAAGTGCGAAGAATCAATACTGTCCTCTTCAACGCCCGCTTCAAGCAATGCGGCGACGGCCTCCTCCACGATCTCATCGGCCCGCTGACTGGCCAGCGCCAGCGACTCGGCGGTTTGCCGCACGACCAGCCGCAATTCGAGCGTGTCCGGCGCCGCCGTCACAGTCCCGGAAGCCCTGACCTGGATGATCCCAGCGTCCGCCGCCCATGCTGGATTCGGCGAAATAAGCGCCGCCAGCGTGATCGCTCCAAAGCTTGCGATACCCGCCAACCAACCTGCCTTCATCTCATGCTCCCCGACGTTCCCGACGTTACCCACGAACTCCTTCGCGAATCGCCGATTGTAGCAGTGTCGATGATGCCCCGCTCGGAAAAAGCGAGTTCTCGGGCGAGACGGTAACAGGCAATGGTTATCGTGGTAACTCCGTTGCCCGGCTGGTGATCGCCGGGTAACATTTCCTCCGCGCATCCGTATCCCTTGCCAAGCACCAATAACCGGCTAACAACAAATGAACACAGCACCCCACCGCCCGAAACGAATCGTTATTCCACCGATCTGGTTTGCGCTCGGCCTGACCGCCGTTTTCCTGCTTGACCGGTTTTTTCCGCCATCGGGTTTTTCGGGACCGGTGGCAGTTGGCCTTGGCGCGATTCTCATCCTGCTCGGTCTGGCTTCGGCGATTTCCGCCGCCGGGCTGTTCAGGAAGGCCGATACCGGGATAGTCCCCTTCTCGGAAGCGACCGCCCTGGTTACATCCGGCGCCTTTCGCTTCAGCCGCAATCCGATGTACCTGGGCATGGTGTTCGTGCTGTTGGGTACGGCCCTGATCGTCGGCACTGGCGCGGGCTTGCTGGTGGCGCCGGTTTTCATGCTGATCATCCAGTATCGATTCATTCTCGATGAAGAACGCATGATGCGTGACGTATTCGGCGAAGAGTTCGAGGAATATCGCCGTCGGGTCAGACGCTGGCTTTAACTGGAACCGACTTCCTGCCACTTGCAAGCCAATTGCCCGCTAGGGTAATGTCGGAACTTTCGCGGCTCCGGCCGCCATGCCAGGTGAATCCAAAGTGCATCCGAAACCCGCCGCGCGATTCCTGACGCGCCTGTTGCCAGTCTTGTTGATTTTTCTTGCCGTTTCGGCGTCGGCGCAGGAACGCGAACCGGTGCGAATCGGCTTCATGGATCCGCTGTCCGGCCCGTTCGCTTCCATCGGCACCAGCGGGCTGCTGCAACTCCATTTCGCCGCGGACTACCTGTTCAATTCAAAGGGTGGAATTCTGGACGGCCGCATGATCGAAATCGTGCCCCTGGACAATATGCAGAGTCCAACCGAAACGCAGATCCAGTTCCGCCGCGCGGTAAGCGAGGAGTTGCGCTACATCTTCCAGGGCAACAGTTCGGCCGTGGCAAACGCGCTGAACACGGCGGTTCTCCGGCACAACCGCCGCAATCCCGGCCAGGAGATCCTGCAGATCAACTACTCCGCCGTGGACCCGATCCTGACCGAGGAGAACTGCAGTTTCTGGCACTTCCGCTTCGACGCTCACGCGGTGATGAAACTCAATGTCCTGACCGATTTCATCGCGCTCAACGAAGAGATTCAACGCGT
This sequence comes from Pseudomonadales bacterium, assembly GCA_022822865.1. Lineage (GTDB taxonomy): Bacteria > Pseudomonadota > Gammaproteobacteria > Pseudomonadales > Pseudohongiellaceae > UBA9145. Next base: position 22,290 of record JAJDYJ010000074.1, read on the forward strand.
TTACGTCATCGGCCAGGACTATTCGTTCGGCCACGTTGTCGCCGAAACCTCGGAACGAATGCTCAACGAGAAGCGGCCCGATATCGAGATTGTCGGCAACGAGTTCCACCCCATCGGCCAGGTCAAGGATTTCACGCCGTACGTGACCAAGATCGTCGCCTCGGGCGCCGATGCCGTCATCACCGGCAATTTCGGCGCCGACATGGTTTCGCTTGCGCGATCGATCATCGATTCCGGGCTCGACATTCCCATCTATACGTTTTACGCGGCTTATGACGGTATCACCGCAACGCTCGGCGCGGACGGCAAGAATCGGATCCGCCTCGTGCACAACGATTCCGGCAATCCCATTCCCACCGAAGAGCGCAAGCAGTTCTACCGGGACTTCAAGGCGGCGCATCCGGACCGGGACGTAACCCAGCCGCGCCTGATGAACGCGCTTTCCATGCTCGTTCAGGCCATGGAAGAGACCGGCGGAGACGACCCTTACGAAGTCGCGCTTGCGCTGGAAGACATGCGGTTCACGACGCTCAGCGGCGAGGAAATCTGGATGCGGGGCAGCGATCACCAGATCATTCAGGCCCTGCACATTTCCGTGATGACCGACGAAAACATCGAGTTCGACGCGGACAACTCCGGATTCGGGCTGTACACCGAACACTTCGTGCCGGCGGAACAGACCGTGATGGAAACGAGTTGCGAGATGAGGCGTCCGCAACGCTGATTAAGGAAGATCGCGGCTTATGCCGGAAGTTCTGGTTTTTGCCACCCTGAACGGCCTGGTCACCGGGCTGTTGCTGTTCATGCTGGCGAGCGGTCTCACCGTAATCTTCAGCATGATGGGCGTACTCAATTTCGCCCATGCCAGCTTCTACATGCTCGGCGCCTATTTCGCCTATTCTATCAGCCTTTACTTTGGCTACTGGACCGGGCTGATCCTCGCGCCGCTGATCGTCGGCGTACTCGGCGCCCTGGTCGAGCGCTACGGGCTGCGGCGCGTACACCAGCACGGCCATGTGGCCGAACTGGTGTTCACTTTCGGCCTCGCCTTTCTGATCGAGGAGGCGGTGCAGTTCTTCTGGGGCCAGGACACCAAGAACTATCAGACGCCCGACCTGCTCGACTTTCCCTTGTTCACCTTGTTCGGCCAGGAGTTTTCGGCATACCGCGGCTTCATGCTGGCGATTTCGATCGGTATTTTCATCGGCCTCTACCAGGTGCTTACCCGTTCGCGCGTCGGCCTGATCATCCAGGCCGCGATTTCCCACCCGCACATGGTGGCGAATCTCGGCCACAACGTGCCCCTGATTTTCACGGCGGTATTCGGCGTCGGCACGGCGCTGGCGGGCCTGGCGGGCGTCATTGCCGGGCCGGTGCTGACGACTTTTCCCGGCATGGCGCTCGTACTCGGCAGCATCGTCTTTGTCATCGTGGTGATCGGTGGCCTCGGCTCGCTGCCGGGCGCCTTTCTGGCTTCGCTGCTGATCGGCTTGTTGCAGTCCTACGCCATCGCCGCCAATGTCGGCATGCCGGACCTGCTTGCCCTGCTCGGCCTGGAGTTTCCGCGCAGCCATCCGCTTGACGATCTGTGGACGCTGAACCTGGCCCAGATCGCGCCGATCCTGCCTTTCCTGCTGCTCGTGCTCGTGTTGATCTTCCGCCCCACCGGCCTGATGGGCAAGCGCGAACAATGAAAGCCCTGGCGGCAAAATCGGGAGTCTGGGCCGGCTACCTGGCGGTATTGTTGCTGTTGCCGCTGATCTTCGATTCGATCCTGGCGATTTCCATCTTCAACCAGATGGCCATCGCCATCGTGTTCGCGCTCAGTTACAACATGCTGCTCGGCCAGGGCGGCATGCTGTCTTTCGGGCACGCGGTCTATTTCGGGCTCGGCGGCTTTCTCGCCGTGCATGCGCTGCTGATGATGGAGAACGAAGCCGTCTACTTCTCCATCGCCTTCATTCCCCTCATCGGCGGCCTGACCGGCTTGCTCGCCGGCGTCTTTGTCGGCAGTTTCTCCACGCGCAAGGCGGGCACGGTGTTCGCGATGATCTCGCTCGGCATAGGCGAACTCGTGGCGGCCTCCTCGCTGATCTTCACCGGCTTCTTCGGCGGCGAAGCCGGCGTCAGCGGCGACCGCACTTTCGGCCCGCCCCTGTTCGGCATGGATTTCTTCAGCGATGTCGATGTCTATTACCTGGCGGCTTTCTGGGTCTTCGTTTCCACCGTGTTCATGTACCTGTTCACCCGGACGCCGGCCGGACGCATGGCCAACGCCGTGCGCGACAATCCCGAACGCGCCGAGTTCATCGGCTATAGCGCGCGCTGGGTGCGTTTCATCTCGTTCTGCGCTTCCGGCATGTTCGCCGGCATCGCCGGCGGCCTGTTCGCGCTCAACTACGAATTTCTCACCGACGAGAATCTCAACCTCGTGACTTCAGGCCGGGTGCTGCTGATGGCCTACATCGGCGGACTCGGATTCTTCATCGGGCCGATCATCGGCGCGATCATTCTGACCCTGATGAACTTCCTGCTCAGCAATTACACTGAATTGTGGCTGTTGTACCTCGGCATCATGTTCGTCCTGACCGTGCTGTTCCTGCCGCGCGGATTCGCCGGCTTCATCATGATGCACCGGCTGGCCTGGCTGCGCGGCAGGTTGCACACCCTGGCGCTGCCGTATCTGCTGACCGGCCTGCCGGCGCTGCTGTTCGTCCTCTGTGCGGTCTGCCTGCTCGAATTGTCCCATGCCGCCGAGCCCGATCTGCACTTCCTGGGGCTGAGCCTGGCGCGCGACTCGGTGACCGTCTGGGCGGCGCTGTTGCTGCTGGCCACGCTCGGCTGGTACCTGACGCGCAAATCGGTTCCGGGCCTGCGCAGGGCCTGGGAAGCGGCCAACGCGCCCGATGCGGAAGCCGCGCGGGAGCAGGCGACATGAGCATCCTCTCCATGCAGGATCTGCGCAAGAATTTCGGCGCGACCGAAATCATTCGCGGCGTCGACCTCGACATCGAGACCGGCGAGAAACACGCCATCATCGGCCCCAACGGCGCAGGCAAATCGACCCTGTTCCACCTGATCAGCGGCAAGTACGCGCCGACCGCCGGCTCGATCCGGTTCAAGAATCAGCCGATCGAGAATCTCAGCCCTTACCAGATCAACCGGCTCGGGGTCGCCCGCAGCTTTCAGGTCACCAACATCTTCCCGCGCCTGAGCGTTTTCGAGAACATCCGCTGCGCCCTGCTCTGGACTTCCGGTTACGGCTATTCCTTCCGGCATCTGCTCGACCGCCAGCGCGCGCTGAACGAGAACGCCGGGGAAGTGCTGGAGAAAATCGGCCTCGCCGGCAAGGCGCAGATTCCCGCCGGCGAGATCGCCTATTCCGAGCAGCGCGCGCTGGAACTCGGCATGGCCATCGCCGGCGGCGCCGAACTGATCCTGCTCGACGAGCCGGTCGCTGGCATGAGCCATAGCGAAGCGGACAACGCGGTGCGGCTGATCCGCAAGGTCACCGAAGGCAAGACCCTGGTCATGGTCGAACACGACATGAATATCGTCTTCGATCTCGCCGACCGCATCAGCGTACTGGTGTACGGCGAGGTCATCGCCTGCGGCGCGCCGGCGGAAATCCGCGCCAATGCGCAAGTGCAGGAAGCCTATCTCGGCGAGGCTCAGGCCCATGCTTGAAGTAAGCGGCCTGAACGCCTGGTACGGCAAGAGCCATGTACTTCAGGGCGTCAGCTTCCAGGTGGCCGAGGGCGAGATCGTCAGCCTGCTCGGGCGCAACGGCGTCGGCCGCTCCACTACCGTGAAAGCAATCATGGGCGAGGTGGAACGCCAGGGCTCGATCCTGTTCAAGGGTGAACAGATTGTCGGCCGCAAGAGTTATGAAATCGCCCGCCGCGGCCTCGGCTATGTACCGGAGAACCGCGAAGTCTTCCCCACTCTCACCGTGCGCCAGAACCTGCTGCTCGGCATGAAATCGACCACCCCTTCCGGCCGCTGGAGCATCGAGGAAGTATTCGCCATGTTTCCGCTGCTCGCCGAACGCGCCGACGTGCCGGGCGGCGCGCTCAGCGGCGGCGAGCAGCAATTGCTCAGCATGTGCCGCACCCTGATGGGCGACCCCGACATGGTCATGATCGACGAGCCCACCGAGGGGCTCGCGCCGAAGATCGTCGAACAGGTCGGCAACCTGCTGACGGAAATCGCCGGCCGCGGCGTTTCCATCCTGCTCGTGGAGCAGAAACTCAATATCGCCATGCGTATCTCGAAAAGGCTTTACATCATGGGTCACGGCCAGGTCGTCTGGGAAGGCACGCCGGAATCGCTGAACGAAGCCGGCGACGTGCGGGCGGAGTGGCTTGAGGTATAGATTCGTGAGATTTTTCTCGTCCTTACTGATCGCCGTTTCCATTGCCGTCACTGTTCCGGCCCTGGCCTGGGATTCGGTCGGCCATCGCGTCAGCGCTGCGGTTGCGGTGGAATATCTCGAACCCGAAGTCCGCGAACGGCTCGTGGCTATCCTGCGAGCGCATCCGCGATTCGCCGAAGACTTCATGGAACAGGTTCCGGACTTCATCGATACCGGCGACGAACTGGAATTCGATACCTGGCTGCTCGGCCAGGCGGCGTTCTGGCCGGATATCGCCCGCGGGCTGCCGCGGGCCGAACGGGCTCGATATCATCGCGGCAACTGGCATTACATCGACGGCGCCTGGCTGCGCGGAGCGGCCACGGTGCAGGGCAATGTTTATGTCGGCATCGATCCCTTTCCCGATATTGCAGGTCCGGCCGGCGAGACGATTCGCAGCGAGTCCGCCGTGGACAATGTAGTCGTGGCGCTGGATTACAACATGCGTCTGCTGGCCGACCCGGCTACCGAAGCGGGACGGCGCGCGGTGGCCCTGTGCTGGGTGCTGCACCTGGCCGGGGACATTCACCAGCCGCTGCATACGGGCTCGCTGTTTTCGGCGCGATTGTTCGAGTCCGGCGACGCGGGCGGCAATGGCATAGACACGAGCGGCGGCAACTTGCACGCGGTCTGGGACCGGGCCTTGCGCGAACAGGGCATCCTCGACAGCGTCAGCGCCATCGGAGAATGGCTGCAATCGATCGACCGGGACGCGATCGAATCGGAACCGCTCGACTGGACGGCATGGATGGACGAAAGCCGCCGCCTGATGACCAGCGTGGTCTACCCGGAAGCCGTCGAGCGCGAAATTCTCGCTGCCGAGAGCGCGGGTCGCGACATGCGGGAATTCGAGCTGTCCGAAGACTATCTCACTGCAATGCGCCGCCTGTCCGAACAACGCCTCGGCCTGGCGGGCATACGCATCGCCCTCCTCTTCAATTCGTGGCTTCGAACGGGGCCGTGAGGCGGAACACCTGTTCGCTTAATCTCACCTTGACATCCATGTCAAGGCTCGAATCGGGTCGCCGCCGCTTTAGGCCATCCATGGCACGCGACGGCTCCCACGACGCGAACAGGTGTTCAGCCTCACGGCCCCTTACGCACTGCAAATCTCTGTGGATTGGCAGCTTGAAGTCATTATCAGCAGGTTACGGATCAAGTGCGGGCCGTGGCCGTTTTGCAGGCTCATGATGGACTCGGGGTGGAATTGCACGGCCCAGACGGGTAATTCGTCGTGCTCCACGGCCATGACTACCTCATCCTCCGTTTGTGCCGTGATCCGCAGGCAATCGGGCACGGCGGCGGCTACCAGGGAGTGGTAGCGGCCGGCCGGGAAGGATTCGGGGAGGCCGGTGAACAAGTCGCTGTCCTCGCGGAGAACTTCGGACTGTTTGCCATGCATGGGCATGGGCAGTTGCCGCAATTTGCCGCCGAAGTATTCGACGATGCCTTGCAGGCCGAGACAGACGCCGAAAATCGGGATGTTTCTTTCCAGCGCGCAGGCGATCGTTGCCGCGACGTCGAATCGCTTCGGTTCGGATGGCCCCGGGGATAACACCAGCAAGTCGACGTTTTCCTGCTTCAGGTAGGCGCGGGCGGCTTCGGGACGCAAGGTCAGCAATACCGCGCCAAGCCGACGGAAGCAGTCGCCGAGGCTGTGCACAAAGGAATCCTCGTGATCGACCATGAGTACGCGCATCTGCGCGAACTCGGGCCGAGCCTCGGAATCCACCGGCGCCGCGATCGGTTTTACGTCCACTCCCAGGGCCTGCATCAGGGCTCGCGCCTTGAGCCGCGTTTCCTGTTCCTCGGTTTCCGGGTCCGAGTCCGTCAGCAAGGTCGCTCCGGCCCGCACTTCCGCCACGCCGTCCCTGATGCGGATCGTGCGCAGAGTCAGGCCGGTATTGAGATTGCCGTTGAAGCCGATGTGGCCGATGGCGCCGCCGTACCAGCGCCGGGGAGATTTCTCGTATTTCTCCAGGTATTGCATGGCCGACAACTTGGGCGCGCCGGTGACGGTGACCGCCCAGGTATGGGAGAGGAAACCGTCGAGTGCGTCGAATCCCGCTTTCAGCGTGCCCTTGACGTGATCGACGGTGTGAATGAGCCGTGAATACATCTCGATCTGGCGCCGGCCGACGACCTCGACCGAGCCTGGCTCGCAGACTCGGGCCTTGTCGTTGCGGTCCACGTCGGTACACATGGAAAGTTCGGACTCTTCCTTGGTCGAATTGAGCAGCCGCCGCACCTGTTCCGCATCGCTCAAGGCGTCGCCGCCGCGGGCGATCGTCCCGGAAATCGGGCAGGTTTCGATGCAATTCCCTTCGACCCGAACGAACATTTCCGGCGAGGCGGCAACGAGATATTCCCGCTCGCCGAGATTCATCAGCGCGCCATAAGGCGCGGGATTGGTCTCCGCCAGACGTTTGAACACTTGCGCCGGGCTGTCCTTGCAAGGCGCGGAAAATGTCTGGCCCGGCACGACCTCGAACAGGTCGCCGCGGCTGAAGTGTTCCTTGGCGCGTTTCACGCCGGTCGCGTATTCGCCGGGCTCGTGATCGCTTTGCCATTCCACGCCGGTCGCGGGCTGGAATTTCGTCGCGGGGCCGTTCCGCTTGAGCCCGCCCGTGGTTTCTCCATGATGTTCGCGGCCCGGCGCGCGGCAGATGAATTCGTAATTGTAGGCCCGGGCGTGCTCCAGGCGATGGTCGGCCACGAGAATCCGGTCCGGCAGATAGAGCACGAGATCGCGGTCGTCCGGACTTCGTTGCTGATGCCGTTCGATGTCCTCGAACTGGAAGGTCAGGTCGTAACCGAATGCGCCGTAGAGTCCGAGAAACGGGTCCTCGGGGCTATGGAACCAGTCCACCAGCGCGCGCAGCGCGGAGAACACGCTATGCTGGCGGCTGCGGTCTTCCTCGCTGAAGCCGGCATCGGCTTCGCGGATATCGGCATGAATTGCCAACTCGTCACGATGCAGCTCGCGCACTGACTCGCAGCCGGCCAACGCCCGTTCGACTTCAGCGAGCAGGATCACGCCGCGGCGATTGAGCGCCTCGACCGTTATCTTGCGTCCGCGCCCGGTCAGGCGCAAAGGCGGATTGACAAAGCCGATGTCCCAGCGCGTATAGCGCCCCGGATACTCGAAGCCGGAACGCAGCAACACGCCGGGCGAGCCATCGAGCGAATCGACGAGTGCGTCCATCGCCGTCGCGTCATAATCGAGTTCTTCGACCGACAAGTGCACGCGAATGCCGCCGCCGGTCTCGTGCCGGTATTGTCTGCCCGGCTCCAGTCTGGTGTTTCCATTCTTGCCCATCACGGGTTCCTCCGCTTGGCCTGCCGGAGCCGTGACTGGAACGATTACTGGAAAGAAACAGAACGACCGCCACAACTCCGGGCGGCCGGTGAAGAATTACTCAGGATTCTTCCGGCTGCCCGCGTTGGGAAACCAGAAGTAAAAGCGCATACTGTTCATGGGCGGCAATCTTGCACCCATCGTCTGCAGTTGTCAACGCGCGAACGCATTCTTCGCGCCCGCATTCCAGAAATCGCTTTATGCTGCTAAGCTTGGGCGCCATCGGACAGCAACTTAGAGAAACAGATCATGGCAATTCCGCATCGTGTTTTGGCCGGCGTACTGGTACTCGTTTTTGCGGGCGCGGCGCTGGGCCAGGAGTTCGTCAAGGCCGACCCGGAACGGCTCGGCATGTCCGCCGAGCGGCTCGAAACGCTCGATGCGGGCCTGAAAGCCTATGTGGACGAAGACCGCATCGCCGGCCAGGTCGTACTCGTGCTGCGTGATGGCCAGGTGGCCTATTCCGCCGCCAACGGCTGGCGCGACAAGGAAGACGGCGCGGCGATGACCGACGACACCATCTTCCGCATCGCTTCCCAGACCAAGGCCATCGTCAGCACCGGCATCATGATCCTGCAGGAGCAGGGCAGGCTTTCCATCGGCGACCCGCTCGGGCGCCATATTCCCGAATGGAGCGACATGCAGGTCGCCGTGCCCGACGGCAGCGGCGGCTACACGCTCGAAGACGCGGCCAGGCCGATCACGATTCGCCATTTGCTGACCCATACCGCGGGCGTCAGCTACGGCAGCGGGCCGGCCCGGGACCGCTGGGCCGAGGCAGGCTTCCAGGGCTGGTATTTCGCCAATCGCGACGAGCCGATCGCCGAAACCATCGCCCGCATGGGTTCGCTGCCGCTCGATGACCATCCCGGCGAAAGCTGGATCTACGGATACAGCACCGACATTCTCGGCGTCGTGATCGAGAAGGCCAGCGGCATGGACCTGCAAAGCTTCCTGCAACAGGAGATTTTCGACCCGCTCGACATGCGCGACACGCATTTCTTTCTGCCCGAAGCCAAGCGCGACCGCCTGGCGACGGTTTACCGCCCCGGCGCCGATGGCGTCGAGGCGATTCCGGCGACGGACGGCATGCAAAGCCAGGGCATGTACGTGGACGGCCCCCGCACCAGCTTCTCCGGCGGCGCTGGCTTGCTGTCCACGGCGCGGGACTACGCCCGCTTCCTGCAAATGACGCTGAACGGCGGCGAACTCCATGGCGCGCGCATCCTCTCGCCCAAGTCGATCGAGTTGATGACGGTCAGCCACCTGGGCGATATCCCCTTCCGCGGCGGCCAGGGCTTCGGCCTCGGCTACTACGTCCTCGAAGACCTCGGCGCCAACGGCAGCCTGGGAACCGAAGGCGAATACGGCTGGGGCGGCGCCTATCATTCAACCTACTGGGTCGACCCGGAGGAAGAACTCGTGGTCGTCTACCTGACCCAGATCATCCCCGCCACCGGCCTGAACGACTACAGCACCCTCCGCAACGGTATCTACCAGGCGATTGTGGAATAAAGGAAGGGAAAGCGCCCGGGGCCTGAGACCAGGAAATGCCAGAACAGCCGAAAATGATCCTGCGGGCGCTGTTTCCCACCTTCTTGCACGAAGCCAGGTATCCCGACTTCGCCGACGAAAAGGAACAACTGATCCGGCGCATCCGCGAAATCCGCGAAGAAGACCAGGCGGGCCGGGAGTACTCCGCCCAACATTACCCCTACGGCTTCACGTCCTTCCGCAGCCGCGACCGGCTTTATACCGACCCCGCCTTCCGCAACCTTGTCGATTTCATGTTCCAGGTCGCCTACGACTACGGCCACAAGCAATACTGGGACCTGGAAAACTTCGAACTCGCCATGACCCAGCTCTGGTGCAACATCAATTCACGCTACAACTACCATCGCGACCACGTGCATCCCTACTCCCAGATCAGCGGCGTGTTCTACATCCAGTGCGAGAGCGGCGCCGCCCCGATCAGCCTGAAGGACCCGCGCCCCGCCCGCTGGATGGTGCCCGCCCCGCTGCGAGAGAATCGCGCCGAGAACACGCTGATCACCACCCTCCCTCCGGAAGAAGGCAAGTTGCTGATGTTCCCCGCCTGGCTTGATCACGGCGTGGCGCAGCACCACGAAGACACCGACCGCATCAGCATGTCCTACAATTTCGAGTTGCGGCAGAAAAACCCCGGCTGAGTTCAAAAAAAAACGGCGGTGGATTGCCCACCGCCGTTTTTGGTTCGATTGCCTTGCGGCGAGATCAGAAGTTCCAGTTGAACCTGGCGTAGATTCTGCGTCCGCGCGGGTCGAATACCAGAGCGTCGTAGTTTCCGGCGCTGACTTCGCGATAGGGCAGATCCTGGTCCAGCAGGTCCAATACGCCGACAGTGAACAAGGTGCTACCCCATGCGGGATTGTCCCAATCGTGGGTGTATCGAAATTGAGCGTCCCAGGTTTGATAACTGTCGACCTTGCGGCGCAACAGCGAACGAACCAGGTCGTTTCCTGTCTCGTAGGCGAAATCGTAGGACAAATCCTGGTAGGAACCGATATGCCTGTTGATCACCGTCAGACCATATTGATCGCGCTGCCATGAGAACGTGATATTGCCCTTGTTATCCGGCAGCGAGCGCACATGATTTCCGTTGCCTGTATTTCCGGTTGTGCCGGCAGCATCGAAAATGCCGGTGTCAACCAATCCAAGTTCCAGTCCGGGCACACCGATCAACTTGTATTGCCGCACGTGCGTATAGTCGGAGCTGACTCGAAACTGGCCCAACTCATTGTTCCAGTTGTATGCGATCTTGACGTCGGCTCCATCAGCCTCGATCTGGCCGGCGTTAATGGCCGCCAGGGTCAGGGTAATCAGGTTGGCGCTCTCACCTCGCGTAACCCGGCTGATACCCCATCCTTCCGCGGGGGGCTCATACAACGCGGGATTGACCACGCAATTCAACCGTTCCGGGGATTCGCGGCCAAACTCGGCCTCAAGCGCATTTGGATCGCAGGGCACATCCAGCACGGGCGAATCGGCCGATATGCTGTCGTTCAGGATGTAGTTGTCCGGATTGTCGCGCACTTGGAGAAACCGTTCAATTTCAGGTTGCACAGCGGAAATACCAGGCTCCGGCAGCACTCTGTCGCTAACTTCGAAGCGCCAGAAATCGGCCTGCACGTGCAGTCCGTCCAGGTTGCCGGCAGGCGTCCAGATGAAACCGACCGAATAGGTGTCGGCATACTCGTTGCCTACGTACGGCGCCGGGCCGCCCAAGGTAAAGGTTTGCTCTACTTCACCGTTTTCCGGCGTCGGATCGATGAGACCGGCGCGCACCCGCTGATTCGATATCGGATCCCTGAATACGAGACTGCTCGCTTCGAGACCCTCTTCGACGATGCCGATGTTGGGCGCGCGGAAGGACTGCGACCAGGAACCGCGCAGCAACAAGTCTTCGATCGGCCGCCAACTCAGGGCGACTTTTGGCGACAGTTCGCTGCCGATATTGCCGCCGTAGTCTTCCCAACGCAGGGCAATCTGGGTCTCGACATTTTCCATGAAGGGCAGAGATAGCTCGCCGAACACCGAATTCGTGGAGCGAATATTGTTGTAATTGAAGATACAGTTGGAGCACTCGTAGTTGTTTGCTACGTAATGGAACTGGTTGGGAACGCCGTTTTCGTCGTATCCCAGAATGCGATCCTGGAGACCGGGAAAGTTCAGATCGGGCGCGATGGAATGCGCGGTGCGTTCACGATATTGTGCGCCGATAGCGACCGCTGCCTCACCGCCGGCCATATCGAACAGGCCACCGCTGACCACCCCGTCAAACACACGCAGTTTATTGCGTTTGTCCGCTCGCAACACAGTCTGATTCATCCAGTCCATCAATTCCGGATTGTTGGCCACGTTCGGATTCGTGAATTGCGTCAGGAACGGATTGTAGAACATGCAGCCGTCCCTGCCGTGATTGTTGCTGGTCAGTGCGTAGGACAAGCTCTCCCGGGTCGTGAACACATAACCGGGGAAGAATGTCTGGGTGAGGCCCGCGTAAAAGTCCCAGGCCTGAGGCACGGCGCCGCCCAACGGACCAGGGGCGCCTATGAAATCGAAATCCGGTCGGCCGTTCGGTGTGCAATTGGGTCCGCCGAGCCCATTGGCCGCCAGCTCGGTTCGCTCGCGATTGAAAACCTGATAGGACTGCTCATTGCTCGTACTCGACCAGGACAGGCCCACATCGTAGTTCCAGTCACGGTCATTAAACTGGAAATCTCCGCGAAAGCCCGTCTGTATCAGGTCCGCTGCCGTATTGGTAAAGTTCTGTCGCTGTCCGTCTCTGGGGATGTTGTCCCGAGGATTCGCCCAGATCGCGATATTCGGGCCTCCGTTGGCCATTGAAATCGGCGCGTTGGGAATGTCGGTGGGGCGTTCCAATCCGGCTTGCGGGGCGAAAAATCCCAACTCCATTGTCTGGCCAATGGAATTATTCAACCACGCGGGATTGCGAATGTAGGCACCAGGCTGGGCGAGAAACACCGTAGGTCCGCGGGTGGTACTGGAACCGCCGGTATTGTTCAAGCCGCCGCCCTGAAGGGTTACCTCTTGCTCGGAGTGGGATGCGAACAGGTAAAACTCCGCCGACTCGCTGAACGTATGATCGAACGAGAGGGCAACGCTGCTGCGCTCGGTCTGGTTCTCGAGAAAGTTGAAGCGGGCGACATCCTCCCGACATGCGCCGCCGCGTTCCCCGCGCTGCTCGCGCAAGGTGCCGAACTGGAACGGGATGCCGGTTGTTCCCGTCATGGTTTCACATAACGGGTCGCTGTAAATTGCCTCGTCTTCTCCGCCCTGGGAAACGTTGTACGCTCTGATTTCCTCATTGACGTAGGCGGGGTTGACGTTAGCGCCGAACGCCGGAGAGGAAACTGCGCCGCCTATTGTTGAAACAGGCTGCAGAAACTGGGAGTTTTCATCGATATGGTTGCCATACAAAACGTTGAGCGGGTCGCGCTCGAACACCTCGCCGGAGATGACGAAATGCGTGTCGCCGTCGTCGCTGGCCCAGCCCCAGATCGCGCTAACGGTCTGGTCGAAGGCATCGCCGGCAGCTTCCACACCTTGAATATCGCCATAGAGTTCGAAACCTTCGAATTCGGTGCGCATGATGACGTTGACCACGCCGGCCACGGCGTCCGCGCCATATAGCGCCGAGCCGCCGTCAGTGAGAACTTCGATGCGATCGGTCATCACGATCGGAATCGCGTTGATGTTGACGAACTCGCCGCCGGTGTTTGTCTCACCCGCGTGTGGCGCCATGCGCTTGCCGTTGATCAGGGTCAAGGTGGAGTTCTCGCCCAGGTTCCGCAAGTTGACCACCGCGGTTCCCTCGGTCTGGGAGCGTTCGCCCGAACCCTGATTGGTAAACGAGCCGGAATTCACTTCCAGATTCTTGATAACGTCCCAGACGACCGCGGCGCCTTGCGCCTCGATGCTGTTCCGGTCGATCAATTGCACGGGCGACGGCGCGTCCAGCGGGGTTCCGCGGATGAAAGAGCCGGTTACCACGACTTCTTCGATTTCATCGTCCTGTTGCGCTGCAACGGGCATGGAAAGGCCGGCCAGTACGGCCAGGGTGATCGCTTTGCGGGCACCCGGAAAATTGGTTTGCATCTTGGTTTCCCCTTGATTCCGAAAATTCTGAGGTCTTGTCGATAGCGTTTCAGTCTTGCCGCCGAAACCACTTAGACCGCTAGTCTACTGAATTTTTCTTCGAGATAAAGGGACTTGTTTACCAACATTCCGATTTTTTACAAATGTGTTACCAATCTTCCCAGACAATTCGCGGACTCGTGAATTCGCAATGAAATTTGAAACAGTATGTAATCTTGCTGGCAAGCTGGCGAACGTGGAATTAACCTTGCCGTCTCGAATTGGTTTTCGCGGCCGGGGTTCGCGGCCGGTCTGGTTTCCCGAACCGGATTGCGGTTCCGGGAGGAGAATAATCAATGAAGAATCTGGTGTTTTCCATATTCATGCTTGCGCTTGCAACGCCCGCGCTGGGGCAACTGGCAACGCCCAATCCCGCCGGTCTCACCTATGGCCATGTCCATCTCAATGTCTCGGACTTGGAATTGCACAAGCGGATCTGGGTGGAACATTTCGGCGGTGTGGTGGTGGAAAAAGGTCCGCTGACGGCGGTGCGTCTGCCCAATATGCTGGTCGCACTAAGCGAGCGCGAACCGACCATGGGTTCCCGTGAAACCGTCATGGACCATTTCGGCTTCAAGGTTCGCGATATCGAGCGGTTCCTGCAAAAGTGGGCCGCCGCGGGGTATGAAGTCGGACGCGTCTTTACCGGCGCGGAAGGTCAGACCAACGCCTATGTGATGTTGCCCGACGACGTCTATGTCGAATTGCAGGAAGATCAGTCATTGCACGTGGAAATCATGGGCTATCACGTGCATTTCATCACCCCGGGGCACGACGACCTGCTGAAATGGTACACGCAGGTGTTCGGCCTGGAAATCCGCCCGCGCGGCTCCATCGCCACGACCACGAACGCGCCCGGAATGAATCTGAGCTTCGGCGCCACCGACCAGGAACGCGCGGCGACCCAGGGCGCGGCGATCGATCATATCGGCTTCGAATTCGAAGACCTCGAAGCCTTCTGCCGTGAACTCGAAGCGAAGGGCATCGAGTTCGATGTGCCCTACCGCGAAATCCCGGCCATCGAACTCAAGATCGCCTTCATCACCGACCCCGCCGGCGTCCGCATCGAACTGACCGAAGGCTACGACGAGTACTGATCCGCGCTCAATGCAGCGTTTCGTGCCTGGCTTCCCGCGGCATCAGGGCGGCGCGGATCGTGCTGCCCCAGATCAGGTTGCCCAGCGTATTGAAGTGCAGATTGTCTTCGACGAAGATGTCGGTCATCACCGTGCCGTCCGCTTTCATGAACGGCGTAACCGCATCGACGTAATGCACCAGCGGGTCGGCCGCCGCGATCGCTTTCAGTTCCCCGTTCACTTTCTGCGCGGCCGGCCAGACATCCACTCGCGCGACGCTCGGCTTGACCGACATCACGTAGATGCGCGTTTCCGGCAATTCTTCGTGGACCCTGGCGACGATCTGTTTGAAATTGCCGACGATCTCCTCTTCCGGAATCCGGCCCCAGGTGTCGTTGTCGCCTTCGTAGATAAGGATGGCGCGGGGCTTGTAACGCAACGCGACCCGGTCCAGATGATATAGCGCATCCTGCATGGTGCTGCCCCCGAAGCCGCGGGCGATCACGGTCAGCGGCGCCAGCGCGGCGGCGGCCTGGTCGTTCCAGCGCGCGATGCTTGAGCTTCCGGTCAATACGATGGCGCCTTCGGGCGGGGGCGAAGCCCGGTCCTGTTCATCGAAGGCCTGCATCGCCGATTCCCATCGGGTCGGATCGATTTCCTGCTGGGCGAAGCCGGTCTGACCGGCGAACAGCAGCAGGACGACGGCTGCCAGTGACGCGATTCCGTGAAAGCTATGCATTGTTTCCTCCCGGATTAATTGAGGCGAGTCGTATTCGGCCGAGCGGCCAGTGTATACCAGAATTCGTAGTTCGCTATCTTTCTGACTCTCAAGTCTACCTCTCAACCAGGGCCAGATTGTAGGGATCGTTTCCCACGCCGGTCACCGTGCCCACGACTTCGCGCGATTGCAGATCGATCACGTACACGTAACCGGACTCCCCGGAATAGGGCTGCGTGGCAGCCCCGCCGCTGATCACGGCGAAGCGGCCGTCGGCGGTGATCGCCGAACCCTTGGGGCGGGCGGGAAGCCCATCCGACCTGATCAGCGGGATGCGTGCGACTTCGGCGTCGGGGTCGCCGGCCAGCGCCAGTTCCAGGTCCACGATGGATACGTTGTTTGCCCGATAGTTCGGAACGATGATCTCGCGACCGTCCGGAGTGATCGACGGTATGAAAGGATGTGTCTGCTCTCCGGGATCGTCCGTTCCTGTCAGGATGCGCGCGACTTCGACGTCTTCCGCGCCTTCACTTGCCCGATCTACATCGAAAATTGAAATGGCGTTGCCCGTCCGATCCTCTCGCTGGCTTCTGCCGTTGGCCACGATAACGTAGCGCCCGTCGGGCGTGGCGGTGATTCCCCAGGGGCCGACCTGCGCCGGTATTCGGCCGATCTCGGCAAGCCGGTTTCCTTCCATGGCGCTGGCAAGGTCGATCACGGACACATCGTCCGTACCCCCATTGGCGGTGAACACGAACGCGTTGCCGTCGCTGGAGCGGCCCAGCGCCAGGCCGTTCGAGTTCGGGAAACATCCCCAGGTGGGATCCGGCGAAAGCACGGCCAGATTCCTCGGCGGCCCATGGGGGGATGCATAGGGCACCGGGTAATCTCCGCATTCGAATCCCGGCGATCCCAGCGCCAGTTCCACCATACCGCGCAGACTGCCGGTTCGCCGGTCGACGAAAGTGATGCGATTGCCGCCGTCCTCGGTCAGATTGTTTTCGGCGTTGGCGATGATGAGCATGTCCTGCCATAGCAATACGCCGACGGCTCCGAAGGCGCCCGAATCCAGGTGGCGCCGCAGCGCGTTCGCGGTCCTGTCGTTTGCGGGATCGAGGACCGCGTCCACGTCGAGCACCGCGATCTGCCCGCGCCCGCCGTGCTGAGCGAATTCCGCGTTATCGATGGCGCCGTGGTGGTTCACCACGTATACCGTGGCGCCGTCCTCGCTCACGACAAGATTGGCGGGATCGCCGAGCAGTTGGCCGTCCAATCGATCCAGTGCCACCTTGCCGCGGCTGACGATCGCATTCGCCGTGTTGTCGTTGTCGGGAGCGACAGCGTCGCCGAAGGAAATCGCGTAGAGGTACGGCAGCCTGCGCCCCGTCGCGAGAATGTAAGTACTCTGGGCCGCGGCCTCGTACACGCTGCCTGCTGCCGCCGCCACGGCGGCCATCGCAAGCGTCATGCGCCGGAGCAACAAATTCGGGACAGCCATCGCTTTCCCTCCTGCCTGCCTTCAGAACGAATGTAAAGTGGCGTAGCGGTCGCGGTGAAAGCCGGCGTCGCCGAGAAACTGCTGGGCGACGCGGGCGCGCTTGAGAAAGAAGCCTATGTCGAATTCGTCCGTCATGCCAATACCGCCGTGCATCTGGATGCCTTCGTTACTGACCAGGAAGAACACTTCGGACAACTTCGCCTTGGCGGCGCTGGCGAGGCGCGCGATCCGCGTGGCGCCGCTCGCCGGGTCGTCCAGCGCCGCGAGCGCGGCGCGGACCAGAGACTTGCCCAGTTCGATTTCGCCGTACATCTCCGCGGCGCGATGTTGCAGCGCCTGGAACGCGCCGATGGGTACGCCGAACTGTTCGCGCTGGCGCAGGTAATCCAGCGTGCGCTCGAACACTTCCTCGATGCTGCCGAGCATTTCGGCCGCCAGGCCGATGCGGGCGATGTCGAGTACGCGGTCGAGAGCTTCAGGCGTCACCGCCGAGCCGCCAAGCAAGGCGCCGGCGTCCACGGCGACATCGTTCAGGACGATATTGGCGCAATTGCGGCCGTCGACCATGATCGTGCGCGTGATCTCCAGGCCGGGCGCGGCGGCATCGACCAGGAACAGGCCGATGTTCTCCGGGTCCCCGGACCCGCCGCCAATGCGCGCGGCAACGACGATCCGGTCCGCGACATGGCCGTCGAGCACGAAGGTCTTGCTGCCGTTGAGTACGAATCCGCCGTTTCGGGGAACAGCCGCTGTTTCGATCCGGCCTGGGTCGTGCACGATATGTTCGTCCAGCGCAAAGGCCAGCAGCAATTCGCCGGCGACGATCCGCGGCAGCAACTCCGCCTTCTGCGCTTCGTTGCCCGTTTCCAGGATCGCATTCGCTCCCAGCAGAACCGTGGCGACAAGCGGCGAATCCGCCAGCGTACGGCCCGTCTCCTCCAGCACGAGGCCAAGACCGGTATGACCGAAACCATAGCCGCCGCAAGTTTCCGGGATGGCCATGCCGGCCCAGCCGAGTTCGACCATCTGCCGCCACAAATCGCGGTCGAAGCCATCGGGATTCCGGCTGTCGCGCAATTTGCGATGCAGGGAAAGCGGCGCCCGCTCGCTGCAGAATCCGCGAGCCGATTCGCGCAGCAGTTCCTGTTCTTCGTTGAGCAGCAATGAGTCGGCCATAGGATCAGGAACTAGCGTTTCCCGCGCAGAATGCCGGTCAGGTCGGGCAGGTCGAGCACCCGGCGGGCAATCACGTTGAGCTGGATTTCGGCGGTGCCGCCTTCGATGGAGTTGGCCTTGGAACGAAGCCATTCCCGCGCCAGCGAGAGTTCGTCCGCGTCGAAGCCTTCGCCTTCCCAGCCCAGCGCACGGTTGCCGGCGGCTTCGAGCAGCAGTTCGCAGCGGCGCTTGTTCAACTCGCAGCCGTAATACTTGAGCATCGAGGATATATGGTTCGGCCCGCCTCCCTCGGACTCCTCGGCGCTGCGCCGTGAAGTCAGCGCGAAGGCTTCGGAGTCGATCCTGAATCGGGCGATGCGGTCGCGCAGCAGTGGATCGGAAAGTTTGTCCGTATCGCCCCGGTAGCGCATGGCGATGCTTTCCACGGTGGTTTCCGAAGCGCCGCCGCCTTCTGCCTGGCCGCCGGCAAGGCCGAAACCGGAAATCATCGTGCGTTCGTGTTGCAGCAGGCGCTTGGCGATGGACCAGCCGTCGTTGAGACGGCCGACGATATTGCCGGCGGGAACTTTCACATCGTCGAAAAAAGTCTCGCAGAAAGGCGAAGAACCGCTGATGAGCTTGATCGGTTTGGTGCTGACGCCTTCGCTGGCCATGTCGAAGAGAATGAAACTGATACCCTGGTGCTTGGGCGCTTCGAAATCGGTGCGCACCAGGCAGAAGATCCAGTCGGCCTTGTCGGCGTATGAAGTCCAGATCTTGGAACCGTTGATGACGTAGTGGTCGCCATGGAGTTCGGCGCGCGTGTTGAGGCTGGCGAGGTCGGAGCCCGACCCGGGTTCGGAATAACCCTGGCACCAGCGGATTTCGCCGCGCACGATCTTCGGCAGATGCTCAAGTCTTTGTTCGTGAGAGCCGTATTCGAGCAGAACCGGGCCAAGCATGCTGATGCCGAAACTCGTCAATGCGGGACGCGCATGGATGCGCGCGAGTTCCCCGGCGAGAACTTCCGCCCGGGCAGAATCCAGCCCGCCGCCGCCATATTCCGCCGGCCATAGCGGGCAGGTCCAGCCCTTCGCGGCCATCCGCTCCAGCCAGAGCTTGCTGTCGGGATTCGCGTATTCGGCATCGCGGCCGCCCCAGACCACCTCTTCCGGCGGCATCGGCGTGCGCATCGAAGCCGGACAGTTTTCTTCCAGCCAGTCCCGCGTTTCCGCCCGAAATTGTTCGAGTGCGCCGCTCATGCCGGTTCCGTGACGAGAACTTGTCGGCCCTCCACCTTGCCGGCTTTCAGGTCCGCCAACGCCGCGCTCACTTCCGACAAGGGCCGCTCGGTGATGCGGATCGGATCGATTTTGCCGGCGCGCACGAGTTCCATCAATTCGGAGAAGTCCTGCAAGCTGCCGACATAGCTGCCCTGGATGATGCGGGCGTTCATGGGCAGGAAGGGGATGGGCATGTTCAGGGCGCCGCCATACAGGCCGACCACCACGAGCGCGCCGCCCTTGCGCAGACAGCCGAGGCCGAAATTGACGGTCGCTTCGTTGCCGACGAAATCGAGTGCGGCAAACGCGCCGCCGGTCGCCTTGCGGATTTCCTTCGCCGCCCGGGGTTCGCCGGAATTCCACGTACGGCTTACGCCCAGGTCCCGGGCTGCCTGCAACTTCGCGTCGTCGATATCGACCACGATGGGATCGATCCCCATGGCCGAGCGGGCGATCTGGATCGCCATCATGCCGACGCCGCCGGCGCCGACGATGACCACTTCGTCGCCGGGACGGGTTTCTCCGATTCTCTTCAAGGCGCCGTAAGCGGTAAGGCCGGAACAGGCATAGGTCGCGGCCAGCGAGCCGGGGACGCCGCCGCAGTCAAACAGATAACGCGGATGCGGCGCGAGCACATGATCGGCGAAGCCGCCGGGAGCGACGATGCCGAGCGCGCGGCCTGGCGTGCAAAGCTGTTCCTCGCCGCGCGCGCAGGTCGGACAATCGCCGCAACCGATCCACGGAAACACTACCCGGCGGTCGCCGACTGAAACGCCTTCAGCCTCCGGACCCACGGCAACCACTTCGCCATAGATTTCATGACCCAGCACCTGCCCCTGCCGGCCCACTTCGAGTTGCTTGCCATGGCCGAGTTCGAATACGCCTTCGTGCAGATGAATATCGGAATGACAAACGCCGCAGGCAAGCGTCTTCAACAGCACTTCCGAGCCTTGCGGCTCGGGCGTCTCGACGGACACTTCCGCCAACGGAGCGCCCGGGGCCGTGGTCTGATACGAAATCATAGTCAGGCTTGCTGCTTGTCCCAAGCGGCGAAGCTGCCGTCGCTTTCGGCGAGTTCGCGCAACAGGTTCGCGGGTTGCCAGTTCTTTTCGCCGTGGTCGCGCTGGAATTCGAGTATCTTCTCGTACACGTCCTTCAGTCCCACCTGATCGGCATAGCACATCGGGCCGCCTTTCGCTGCCGGAAAGGCGTAGCCGTAGACGTAGACGATGTCGATATCGGATGCGCGCTGGGCGATCCCCTCTTCGAGAATCTTCGCGCCTTCGTTGACCAGCGGATACATGCATCGCGCGATGATTTCTTCCTCGCTGATCTCGCGTTGCCCGATGCCGAACTTTTCGGCTTCCTCGCGGATCATGGCTTCGACTTCGGGGTCGGAGATGCGCGCCCTGGTCTCGCTGTCGTATTTGTAATAGCCGGCGCCGGACTTCTGGCCAAGGCGGCCGGATTCCACCAGCCGGGTGCTGACGGCATACGGGCGCGGGTCGTCGCCTTCGGTCTTGCGCGACTGCCGCGCCTTGTAGCCGACGTCGAGACCGGCCAGATCGCCCATGGCGACCGGCCCCATGGCCATGCCGAATTTCTCCAGCGTCGAATCGACCTGCTGCGGCGTGCAGCCTTCAAGCAAGAGCAATTGCGCCTCGCGGCCATAGCCGGTAAGCATGCGGTTGCCGATGAAACCGTAGCAGACGCCGGACAAGGCGCAGACCTTGCCGATGCGCTTGCCCAGGCCCATGGTCGTGGCGAGCACATCGTCCGCGGTTTTCTCGCCACGCACGACTTCGAGCAGCCGCATGACGTTGGCGGGGCTGAAGAAATGCGTGCCGACCACATCCTGCGGCCTGGAAGTTGCGGCGGCGATGGCGTCCACGTCCTGGTAGGAAGTGTTGGTGGCGAGAATCGCGCCGGCTTTGCAGGTCTCGTCGAGTTTGGCGAAGATTTCCTTTTTCAGTTCAAGATTTTCGAACACCGCTTCGATCACGATGTCGGCTCCAGCGATGTCCGCGTAATCCGTCGTGCCCGTGATCAGCGCCATGCGCTGTTTTACGTCGGTTTCCCTCAGTTTGCCGCGCTTGACCGTGATCCCGTAGTTCTTGCGGATGATCTTGAGTCCGCGGTCGAGCGCTTCGTCGTTGACTTCAAGCAGCGTCACCGGAATGCCAACATTGGCGAAACACATGGCGATGCCGCCGCCCATGGTGCCGCCGCCGATGATCGCCGCCTGTCTGACCTCCCGCACCGGAGTCTCGCGCGGCAGGCCCTTGATCTTCGCAGCCTGACGTTCGGCGAAGAAGATATGCCGCATCGCGGCCGATTCAGGCGAGGTAACGAGTTCACGGAACAGCTCCCGCTCGCGCTCGATGGCTTTATCGAAAGGCAGATTGACCGCGGCTTCCAGGCAACTGACGATGCGGTCCGGAGCGATCTGGCCGCGGGCGCGGGCATTGACCCGTTTCCGCGCCTGTTCGAAGAAGCCGGGTTCGATGGTGGCCGGATCGATATTGATGTCGCGAATGCGCTTGAGCGGCGCGCCGGAATCGACCAGGTCCCGCGCGTAACCGATTGCGCCTTCGAGCAGGTCGCCTTCGATGATTTCGTTGACCAGGCCCATATCGTGAGCCTTCTTCGCCGGGACCGGGTTACCCGAAGTGATGATGTCGAGCGCGGCCTTTACTCCGGCCACCCGGGGCAGCCGCTGGGTGCCCCCGGCGCCGGGCAGCAACCCCAGTTTTACCTCGGGCAGACCGACTTTCGCGCTGGCGATCGCGCAGCGGTAATGACAGGCCAGCGCAACCTCGAAACCGCCGCCGAGAGCCGTGCCGTGGATCGCGGCGATAACGGGTTTGCTCGAGTTTTCCAGCGCGCTGAGAACTTCAGGCAGGCCGGGTTCCATTGGCGGCTTGCCGAATTCGGTGATGTCGGCGCCGGCGATGAAGGTTCTGCCTTCGCAGCACAGCACGACAGCTTCCGATTTGTCTTTCTGCGCCTTCCTTATTGCGTCCAGAATGCCTTCGCGCACTCGTTGCGCGAGGGCGTTAACCGGTGGATTGTCGACGCTGATGACGCCGATCTTGCCCTGTTTCGAATAACTGACTGCCTGTGACATATTGACTCCCGTGAATCTGTGACCGGCTACGGCAAGGTTCTGCTGAAGTGTCTGGAGAAGTAGATGAATCTTGCGCCGGACGGCTGAGGCGGGCGCCATAATATCATAGCGGAAGGAGTGGTAAACCCTGCCGGACCGGCTACTCCAAAAGCACTTCCGCCTGTGCTAACTTGCTGCCCTTTTCAAGGGTTGTACAGAAATGATCAGAGACCAGGAAACCCTGAACCAGTTGCTCGCGTTGATCGAGCGATTCGTCCGCGAACGGCTGGTTCCGGCGGAAAACCGTCTGGCGGAAGAAGAGAGCGTGCCAGAGGGAATCGTGCGCGAAATGAAGGAACTCGGCCTCTTCGGACTGACCGTTCCGGAAGAATACGGCGGCCTCGGTCTGACCATGGAAGAGGAAATCCTCGTTGCCTTCGAACTCGGCAGGACCTCGCCGGCCTTCCGCTCGCTGATCGGCACCAACAACGGCATCGGTTCTGCCGCGATCGTGTTCAACGGTACCGAGGAGCAGAAACGCAAGTACCTGCCGAAATACGCCAGCGGCGAATGGGTAAGCTGCTTCTGCCTTACCGAACCCGAGGCAGGCTCGGACGCGGCCTCGCTGCGGACCACGGCGGTTCGCGAGGGCGATCACTACGTGCTCAATGGCTCCAAGCGCTTCATCACGAACGCGCCGGTCGCGCATACCTACAATGTCATGGCGCGAACCGATCCGTCCAACAAGGGCGCCCGCGGCATCTCCTCGTTCATCGTCGAACGCGGCACGCCGGGAATCACGCTCGGGTCGGTCGACAGGAAAATGGGCCAGGCGGGTTCGCTTACCTGTGACGTGATCTTCGAAGACTGCCGGGTGCCCGCGGAAAACATCATCGGCGAGGAAGGCGAAGGGTTCGTCACCGCGATGAAGGTGCTCGACCGCGGAAGACTGCATATTTCCGGCGTCGCCGTCGGCCTGGCCGAACGTCTGATCGCCGACGCGCTGGATTACGCCATGCAGCGCAAGCAGTTCGGCAAGCCGATCGCCGAGCAGCAACTCGTGCAGGCCATGCTCGCCGATTCCCGCACCGAAACCTGGGCGGCACGCTGCATGGCGCTGGAAACCGCGCGCAAGCGCGACGCCGGCGAAAACGTCACGCTGGAATCCGCCGCCTGCAAATTGTTTTGTACCGAAATGGTGGGCCGCGTCGCCGACCGCGCCGTGCAGATTCACGGCGGCTCGGGCTACATGTCCGAGTTCGCGGTCGAACGCTTCTACCGCGACGTCAGATTGCTGCGCCTCTACGAAGGCACCAGCCAGATCCTGCAACTCGTCGTCGCCAGGAACATGATCAGGAACGCCTGACGGGCTCCGTCCCCTGTTCTACAATAACAGGCAAATTACGGCCCTTTCCAAACGGAGACGAGCTCGATGTACAACAAGATTCTGGTGGCGATAGACCTTTCCGACGATTCACACAAGGTGATCACTACCGCGGTCCGGCTGACCGAAGACCCGGCCAAATTGCACCTGGTGCACGTCGTCGAACCCGTTGCCGCGGCCTACAGCATGGATTTGTACGCGGTCAACATCAACGAACTGCATGAGGAGGCCATCGCTTTCGCCGCCGAGCGCCTGAAGGCCATTGCCCGGGAAGAAGGCCTGCGGGAAGACCAGATCCATACCCTGCCCGGCTCACCCGCCGCTGAGGTGCCCAATCTGGCGATGGAAATGGAAGCCGACGCCATTGTCATCGGCAGCCACGGCCACTCGGGCTGGAAAGCGCTGATCGGCTCCACGGCGATGAAACTGCTGCACCACGCCAGATGCGACGTGCTTACGGTTCACGTCTGCTGCGATTGATCCATATCAGGCAGCGGGAACCCGCCGCCAAACGCTAGTTCAGATACTCCTGAAACCATTCCAGGCGGAGTTGGTCCGCCTTGACCGCGTTTTCGCCGCGGAAGCCGTGCTGGCCGCCGGGGATGGTTACGAACTCCGCTTCCACGCCCTGCTGCTGAAACTCCGCGTACAAGTCTTCCGACTCGCTGATGGGCACGAGATCGTCGGCGTCGCCGTGGATCAGCAGCGTCGGCGGATCACCGGCGTCCGCGTGCAGTATCGGAGAAATCGATTCCGACAACTCGGGCGAAAAATCGAGCGCCGGGAAACGGTCGTTGGGACCGGTAATCGGACGCAGGTCCACCGGCGGAAAATAGGCGACCACGGTGGCGACGCGGTTATCTCCGCGCATGACCGGGTCCCTGGCTTCGGGGTCGCCGGAATCCGCGTCTAGGCCGATCATCAGCGAGAGGTGGCCGCCGGCGCTGCCGCCGGTCACGCCGAGCCGGCCGGGATCGAACCCATGCTCCGCGGCGTGGAGTTTGATGTGGCGGATCGCCCGGCTGACGTCGGCATAGGCTTCCGGCACCTTGTAGCGCGGCGCACTGCCGTGATAGACCGGAATCATCGTGAAGCCCGCGTCGAGCATATCGCTGAAAAAGCCTTCGGCAAGCGTTTCCGGGGGCGACCAGCGCGAGAACCAGCCGCCGCTCATCATGAAGGCGACAGCCGCGCCATTGGGATTCTCGGGCCGAATCACGTCGTAGACGAGCGCCATGCCGTCCTTGTGGCCGTACGCCACGTCACGCTTGATTTCGACGTCGGCCAGAACGGTCTTCGCCAGCGTCAGGCAGCCAAGCAGCAGTACTGCCGGGATGATTCTTTGCATGATCTTTCTCCGGTTGATCCGGCGCCCGCTAGTCGCGCAGCAGGTTGCCGGGTGAATATTGGTCGGTCAGTATGCGCCGGCTCATGTCCCAATCGACCCGGGTCGACATGCGGGCGGGATATTCGAGCAGCGGAATGTCGTATTTTTCGACGCGCTCCGCGAGCCGCCGCGCCGCGCCGGTGAGATCGCCGCGGGGCGGCAGGGCGCCGATCCTCGTGATGATGATGCGATTGCCCGAGGTCGGCAACTTGAAATTGTAAAACTCGTTCCACACCCGCTGGTAAGTGACCGATTCGTGGTCGTAGAGGCGGCTGGTGGAAAAGGTATTGGCGACAAGTACGCCCTCCGGATTCAGGATCTGTCTGACCTCTTCGAGAAACTCGCGGGTAAGCAGGTGTTCCGGAATGTAGTCGCCGGTGAACGCGTCGAGCACGATGTAGTCGTATTTCCTGCCTTCGAGCCCGGCGCGCTTGATGAATACCCGGGCGTCGTTGACATACACCCGCATGTTCGCCGTTTCCTCGAACAGGAAGAAGTCCTTCGCCACGCTGACCACCGCGGGGTCGATTTCGATCACGTCGATCCGCGCATCGGGGAAGAGATCGCTGAAAGTCATCGGAATCGAGCCGCCGCCGAGCCCGGCGACCAGAATCGATTCGGGCTCGGAATTCAGCAACAGCCCCGCGAAACTCATGCGCGTATAGCTGAACACCAGGCGTTCGGGTTCGTTGAGATCGATGCAGGTCTGATTGCGGTCGCCGCGATGCACGTTGAAGATCAGGCAACGCCGCGGCCCGTTCTGCTCGACGGTGATATCGCGGTACAGCGAGCGCTCCTGATGAATGACCTCGCCCGCCGCCGGCGCCGCCAGCGCCAGCAATAGCAAGCCCAACATAAGTCTAGATTTCATGACCGCGCACCCGCAGGCCGAGAGAACCGCGCATGTATCCTGCCAGGAGGATTATAGCCGCCGCGATCAGCAAGGCGGTAACCGCGCCCCAGAGAATCCGGTTCACCTCGAACCAGAGCACGAAATAGAAGGAAGTGCCGAGCGTGCCCGCGGCGCTGCCGATGGTCGAGACGAAGAACAGCAGCCCCGCCATCTGCCCGCTATGCTCCTCGCGTTCCACCAGCAGCCGCACCGAATACGGCGAGATCATGCCGAGCAAGGTAGTCGGCACCGAAAACATGACGACCGAAGCCAGCAGGGAGCCATAGCGGGCGTCTTCGACGGCAAGAAAGATCGGCTGCATGATCGCGTCCGCGAACAATATGATCGGCAGCGAAAACAGCGCCGCGCTGACATAGAAACTCGCGAACACCAGCGCGTTGGGACTGCGCATCGAAAGCCGCCCCCCGAGCAGGTAACCGAGCGCGAGAGCCAGCATGAAAACCGTGATGATGCTGCCCCAGACCGACACCGAACCGCCGAAATAAGGCGCCATGATGCGCGCGCCCAGCATCTCCACCGTCATGATGCAAAAGCCGCTGACAAAAGCCACCGAGGCCACAACGGGCCGAGGCAGCGGAGAAGTCACAGCGGCTTTCACAATAAAATTACGGCGGCCCCAAGCTGGCTTCAGAACGGCCAGGCCGGCATTGAGACTACTTCCTGCTCGATCGTCCCGAGATCTTCAACCACGACTTCGACGACATCCCCCACCTCCATGTTGCGCCGCATTCCCGGGACCACGGGCATCGCGCCGGTGTAGATCAGGTCGCCGGGCTTGAGCGTCATGTAGCGGGAAAGATAGCTCACGAGCCGGGCGGGGCGATTGATCATCGTCGACGTTCGGCCTTCGGAGAGAAGCTCGCCGTTGACCCGCACGCTGATCTCGAGGTCGCTGTAGTCGAGGCCTCTGACGATCGTGTTGCCAAGGCCCGCCCAGGTATCGGTCGCCTTGCCCACGAGCTTGAGCGGCCTGACTCCCCGATCGGATGCGACCCAGGAAAGTTCGGTCCAGTCGTTGCCCGCGGCGACACCGAAAATGTAATCGAGCGCCTCGCTCTCGGGAATGTGGCGGCCCTCGCGGCCGATGACGAGCACGAGTTCTCCCTCGGGAATCATCATCTCGGCCTCGGGCGGCTTCTGGACCTCGCCGCCGTCGGCGCTGAGTCCGGAGGAGGCCTTGTTGAAATAGCGCGGATGCGGCACCTGCCTGGGCATGCCGTCGACGGGATGGTAATTGGCCGCCGCGGCCAGCACCTTGCGTCCCGGCTGCTCAGGATCGACCGGCAAGCCCAACTCGACATCCGAAAGATCGAAGCTGCGTCCGGTCGATGCGGCTCCGCCCGCCACCGGATCGCCATCAAGTTCGCGCACCTGATCCCCTTCCAGCATGCCGAAGGACCAGCCATCCTCGTGCTGGAAGCGCACATACGCGCTCACACCGTCGGGCTCGGGGAGCGCGGGGCCCGAGACCGTTTGCCGCGTGACGCGCACGAGTTGATTGCTCACCATGCCGATGCCTTCGATCTCGACCTCGACGACGTCGTCCTGCCAGAGTTGGCGCCGCGTGCCGGGGAGTTGGGGAGGCGCAACCGTCCCCGTGTGAATGATGTCGCCGCGCTTGAGAGTGATGTAGTGGCTCAGCTTGCTGATCAGCGCGGCGGGATCGTTGCGGAAGTCAGCGGTCGTGCCCTGGGCGGCGACCACGCCGTCGAGCCTGACGGTGAGTTCGAGATCGCTCAGGTCGAGCCCGGTGACCACATGGTCGCCCAGCGTGGCGAAAGTATCGCCGGCTTTACAGAAGACATGGCTCGGCTCCTCGATGCCCCGGCCTTCGCCGCACCAGTCGTTCTCGCTCCAGTCGTTGCTGACAGCCACGCCGAAGAGATGGTCCATCGCCTCGGACTCGGGGATGTTCCGGCCTTCGCGCCCGATGATAAGCGCGAGCTCACCCTCGAAATTGAAGTTCGTTGCGCCGAACGGGACTTCGACCGGATCGCCGTTGCGCGCCAGCGAAGTCGTCGCCTTGCCGAACCAGGAGGGATGCTCGACCTCGACCGGGTTGCCGTTCGGATTGTTCGAATTACCCGCGACGCCAAAGACGCGCGGCACCCTGTCCGGGTCCATGGGAATCTCGAGTTCGACGTCGCCCAGCGCGACTGTCCGGCCCGTCGGGCTTACTCCGTCATCGAAGACCGGATCGCCGTCGAGCACGCTGATCGCATCTCCTTCAATGACGCCGCTATGGGTGCCGGTGTCGTCCGTGAAGCGCACATAGCGGGTAACCTCGTTCTCGGCGGCGGCAGCTTCATTGGCGAAGCCTTGCCAGGCGAAAACCGCCAGGGGGACCAGCAGGAATCTTCCAAAGCATTGCTTGATCTGGAATTGTGCGTGCATGATTTACGGGTTCCTGTGAAGTTATTGAGTTACGGTCGGATTCGGTGTATCAAGAGACCGCAGTCCGGGGTCGGCCGGGTTGGCGGTCGGCAAGCACATTAGCACAAGGTGATTTCCATGTTAAATCGACGCGAGTTTATCTTCTCATCCCTTGCCGCCCCAATTGTGTTATCGAGCGGGAATTCCCTGGCCCAGACGGCGCCGCCGGGAAAAATGTTGCTCGCAATGCATCAGAACACTTCACGCGCCGCCGGATTTCGCGGGTCATTGGAAGGCTGGGCCCGGGCAGGCATCGAGTACGTTGAACTGAACGACGGATTGCTCGACGGTTTTCTCGAAAACGATACCTTGAGCGGCGCCCGGGCATTACTCGACGATCTTGGCATGACGCCGGTCTGCGCCGCGACGGCCTTGCCGGATCTCTGGATTCCAGGTCCCGCGAGAGAGGCGTCGCTGGAGTCATGGAGAATGCGCTGCGATCAATTCGCGAGCCTCGGCCTGGACAAGATCTATTCGCCGTCCGTCACGAATCGTCCGGTCACCGCCGAAGATTTCGCGGCAACGCCCGAAGCCATTCGTGAAGCCGCGGTTATCGCCAGCGAGTACGATCTCACTTGCATGATCGAGTTCCTTCGCACTTCGACGCACCTCGCCACCCTGAGTTCCTCGCTAAACGTGATTCGCGCGGCGGATCATCCGAATATCAGGCCGATGATCGACTTTTTCCATTTCTGGTCGGGGCTTGGCAAATTGGCAGATCTGGAATTGCTTGAACCGGGCGAACTGGCCCATTGCCACTTCCAGGATTTGCTCGATGCGCCCAGGGAACTGACCGACAACAGTTATCGTGTCATTCCAGGCGACGGCATAGCTCCGCTGAACGCCATCATTCGCAAACTCGCGGAAAAGGAATTCAACGGAGCGCTTTCGGTGGAATTGTTCCGGCAGGAGTTGGTGAACGGCGATCCTTTCGAAGTGGCGACGGAAATCAAGCGCAAATCCGAAGCGGTAATGAGCGAGGCGCGGGTTTTATGAACTGCTCTTGTGAACTGCCGGGTCAGTGCTCGATTTTGCCGCTGACGATCATTTCGCACATTTTCTGCAGCACGAAGGCCTTTTGCAGAAATCCCGCGAAGCGTTCGTCGCGCGTGTGGCCGTGATAGTAGCGATAGTAGATCTGCTGGCCGATCACAAGCAGGCGAAACAGGGCGAAACAGAACCAGAAAGGGAAATTGTCGACCGCGATTCCGGTGCGTTCCTGGAAGCGGCTGACGATTTCGGCGCGGCTCGGGGCGCCCGGCACGTCGGAAGGCATCGTGCGCGCCTCGCGGTACCAGTCCGGGTCGCTCGTCTGTACCCAATAGCCCAGGGTGTACGCCAGATCCATCACCGGATCGCCCACCGTCGCCATTTCCCAGTCGAGGACGCCGATCACCGTGAGCGGGTCGTCGAGCGAAAAAATCACGTTGTCCAGCTTGTAGTCGTTGTGGATGACGCTCGCGCGTCCGCTCTCGGGCGGCAGGTGGTCGCCCAGCCACTTGACGATCGCGTCGCAGTTGACGGTATCGTCGGTGACCGCGTTTTCCCAGCGCAGGATCCAGCCTTCGACCTGGCGTTGCGCGTAACCCGCGGGACGGCCGAAGTCTTCAAGCCCGGCCTCGGCCAGATCCACTGAATGCAGTTCGCCGAGTACATCGAAGAAATTGAACAGTTGCCGGCGCGTCCGGTCCGGGCCCAGGTTCAGTTCCGGCGGGTATTCACGCCGGATGACCAGGCCGCGGATATAGTTCATGAGGTAGAAATCGCAGCCGATGACGTCGTGATCGCCGCAGAAATGCGCCGGCACGGGTCCATAGGGGAAGACGTCTTTCAACGCCGAGAGAATGCGATATTCGCGCGACATGTCGTGGGCCGATTTCACCTTGCTGCCGAAAGGCGGCCGGCGCAGCACCCATTGCTCGTCGCCGCTGCCGAGCAGATAGGTGAGGTTGGAATGCCCTCCCGGAAACTGCCTTGCCTCCAGCGCTCCGGCTGTCGCGCCGAGCACCGGGCGCAAATAGTCCCGCAGCCGTTCCAGCGGCAGTTCTTCGCCGGGCCTGATGCGGCCCGCCCTGTCTTCGAGGTCGGCTCCGGTCATGGCGATTTTCCGCGACAATTATTCAGCGCATGTACTTAACGCATGTACTTAACGATAGGTAATCATCGATTGCGTTTCGGCCCCTTCCAGGTGCGGCAGGGCGTTGAATTGCATGAGCGAGATTCTGCCATTGCCGTACTTGATCCGGGTAATCGAACTGTTCTGCACCATCCAGTTGGTGGCGATGGCCTCGGTGTCCGGGTAACGCAGCACGCGCTGCAGGGCCAGGGCGATGACGCCGCCGGATGTCGAGATCAGCACCCGGCTGCCGCGCAGGTGGCGCGACATGATGCGATCGAGCGCCTGATGCACGCGCAACTGGAAATCGGGCCAACGCTCGAAGGCCGCGTCGCCGTCCGCCGGGGCAAGGCGGCCGGCGATCCATTTGGCGGCCGCCGCCTCGAACAGGCGCTGAAACAGCGTACGGTCGCGCACCGGCCAATCCGGTACGGGGTCGAATCCTTCTTCCTGGGCGAAATCCCGCAGATAGGACCGGATCAGCGGGTCGCCATCGTATTCGTTCAGCGCCGGATCCTCGTTCGGGCCCGCACTGCCGCCGGACACCAGGCCGATCAGTTCCCCGGCAGTCTCGCGCTGCCGCCGCAAACTGCCGCAATAGAGGCAATCGAAAGTCTCGCCCGTCTCGCGCCAATGCTCCGCCAGCTTGCGCACCTGCTCGCGCCCCAGCGAACTGAGTTTGTCGTAGGACTCCGCGCCGAAAGTCGCCTGCCCGTGGCGAACCAGGATCAGTTCGCTCATCAGGCGGCTTGCAGGCGGGCGAATCGGCCGGTGTGGAAATCGGCGTCGCCGAACAGCAATTCGAGTCCGGTGACCTGGCGGAACAAGTGCGAGACGTCGAGTTCGTCGGTCATGCCGATGCCGCCGTGAATCTGTATCGCTTCCTGGCCGACCCTGCGGATCGCCTTGCCGACGCGGCTCTTGGCGGCGCTGACCGCGGCGGCCTTGTCCGTCGCGGAGTCGTCCGAATCGAGTTGCATCGCGGCCATCACCGTGATCGAGCGTGCGAGCTGGCATTCCATGAACATGTCCGCCATGCGATGCTGCAACGCCTGGAAGCTGCCGATAGGCACGCCGAACTGCTTGCGGGTCTTGCTGTATTCGACGGTCTTCTGCAGCAATGAATCGAGCGCTCCCACCGCCTGGGCGCAAACCGCGACGGTGGCGTGATCGACCACTTGTGCAAGCGCCTTCAGCGCGCCGCCGGCCTCGCCGAGCCGGGCCGAAGCGGGTATTTCCACTTCGCTGAAAGTGATCTTCGCGGCCTTGCCGCCATCGATGTTGGCGTAATCCTGCACATGAACGCCGTCCGCTTCCCGGTCGACCAGAAACACGCTGACCCCCTCACCGTCGGTAGCGCCGCCGCTTTCGCGGGCGGTGACCAGCAGCTTGTTCGCGTTGGGTCCGTTCAAAACGTTGACCTTGGTTCCGTCAAGAATGAAACTCTCGCCTTCGCTTCTCGCGCTGAGGCGGACATTGGCCAGGTTGTAGCGCGATCCGGTCTCCGCCCAGGCCAATGCGAGTTGCAGATTGCCCGCCATCAGCGAAGGCAGCAATTCGGCCTTCTGTTCTTCGCTGCCGAGCGCCGCCAGCAGCCTGCCCGCGAGCACCACCGAAGCCAGGTACGGTTCGACCAGCATGGCCTTGCCGAACTCTTCCATCATCACCATCAGGTCCACCGCCGAATCGCCGAAACCGCCATCGGCTTCGCTGAACGGCACCGTAAGCCAGCCGAGTTCGGCGAACAGCTTCCAGTTGTCTTCGCTGTAACCGGAATCGCTTGCGGCGATCCGATTGCGGGAATCGAAGTCGTATTGCTGTTGCACGAACTTGCCGACGCTTTCCTTCAGCATCTGCTGTTCTTCGGAATAGGAAAAATCCACTTTCTGACCTCTTGTGAAACCTTTCGTTTGAAACCTTTTTTGAAATCTCTTGCGATTACAGGCCGAGCACGGCCTTGCAGATGATGTTGCGCTGGATTTCGTTGGAGCCGCCGAAAATCGACAGCTTGCGATCGTTGAGATAGACCAGGCCCTGCCCCGCCGGAACGCCCGGCTCCAGCGGCGCGCCCTGGAATCCTTCGTCGAACTGTTCGGGCAGATACGGCAGGCTGTGGTAAGCCGCGATTTCGACGAA
The DNA here is from genome assembly GCA_022822865.1 of Pseudomonadales bacterium. Lineage (GTDB taxonomy): Bacteria > Pseudomonadota > Gammaproteobacteria > Pseudomonadales > Pseudohongiellaceae > UBA9145. The sequence continues at coordinate 54,964 of JAJDYJ010000074.1, forward strand.
CATCTCGTCGATGCGCTGGGCGAGTTCGGTGCCGACGACCTTCAGGATCGAGGATTCCGGGCCCGGCGACTTGCCTGTGCTCAGGGAGGCCAGGGTGCGCAACTCGGTGTATTCGAGGGCTTTCAATTCGATTTCCAGTTCGGCGAGCCGGTGGCTGAAAACCGGATCTTCGAGCATGCTGCCGCCGTAACCGTCGTCGAGGCTCGCCGCGGCCCGGCGCAAGGCGCGCAGGCGGCGGGTGCTGCGCGGCACCAGGGCGATATTGGTGCGTTCGTGGGTCAGCAGCACCTTGGCATAGGTCCAGCCCTTGTTTTCCTCGCCGATGAGATTCGCCGCCGGGACGCGCACATCGTCGAAGAAAATCTCGTTGACCTCGACATGGCCGTCCATGAGCACGATGGGCTTGAGCGAAACGCCCGGCGACTTCATGTCGATGAGCAGAAAGCTGATGCCTTCCTGCTTTTTCACCGTCGTGTCGGTGCGCACGAGGCAGAAAATCCAGTCGGCGTGTTGTCCGTAGGTGTTCCAGGTCTTGCTGCCGTTGACGATGTATTCGTCGCCGTCGCGCACGGCGGAAGTCTTGAGCGAGGCGAGATCGGAACCGGAATTCGGTTCGGAATAGCCCTGGCACCACCAGACGTTGCTTTGCAGGATATCGGGCAGGAAGCGCTGCTGCTGTTCCTCGTTGCCATAGGCCATGAGCACCGGCGCCACCATCTTCATGCCGAAAGCCACCGGCTCGGGCGCGCCGATCAGGCCCATCTCCATGGCGAAAATGTGTTTCTGCGTGGCGGTCCAGCCGGTGCCGCCGAATTCGACGGGCCAGTTCGGGGCGGCCCAGCCCTTCTCGTAGAGAATCTTCTGCCAGCGGACGATTTCGTCCTTGCCCAGGCGGATGCCGGCGTCGACTTTCTCTCGCATTTCCGCCGGAAATCCGTTTTGCAGGAACTCCCGCACTTCATCCCGAAAGGCAAGATCTTCGGGCGTAAAATCCGCATTCACTTCGATTCTCCCAAACTGGATTTTCCGGAGTTGAGTTGGCGCTCGGGACGGCCCCTGCAACGCCCGCTCCGGGGCGCAAGAGTATCACGAGCGCCGGCCCCGCGCGAGGCGCAGAGTTGCTGTGTCAAACCAAAGTAGAAATGTCCCCTTTTCTCCAAAGTTGAAATGTCCCCTTCGGTCTTGCGCGGAGGGAGCGTAGC
>JAJDYJ010000062.1 GCA_022822865.1 Pseudomonadales bacterium
GTAGGCCGCGGTCGGCCTCGCCGTCGCGCCCTCCCAGTCGGGCAGCGCCAGATCGGGGCGCGCCAAGCGGTAGGCGATCAGCACGCGGTACCAGTTCGCGCCGTAATTGGGTGAGCGGTTCGCGTTGGAATCGTAGTAGCCGGCAACGGTGCTCCATTGGGCGTCGCTCACGCATGCGGCGGGCGGCGTATTGTCGGATTGGAAGTCCTCATCGCCATCCTGAGACGAGAAGCCCTCCCGATCGTCCCCGGGGTAGTTGTCCACCACCCCGACCCGCATGAAGTCGCTGATTCCGCCGTAGCCGCCGCCCGACGCCGTGTGCAACACCGAGAAGCGGTCGTTGTCGCCGTCGTTGTCGCGGTCGCCGCGCACGGTCATCAACTGCGTCTCGAACCAGTTGTCCTGGGTGAACGTCATGCTCGCCGGGCTGATGTGGACGTTGCTCCAGTCGCCGTCGCCGTCGCCGTCGTCGCGCCGCGTCCAGGCCACCGTCACGTCGCCGGTGGGCGGGGACGCGAGCCGCACCGTGTAGCCGCCCCCGCCACCCTCCGGCATGGTCAGCCCGCCGAACATCGGCGTGCTGGATGTGAGGATCAGGCCCCGGGGATGGTCGTCGTCGACCACCTCCACCGTCGCCCAGTGGCGGCCGACCTCCACGTGGTAGTCGTCCGAGGGCACCAGGCGCACCGTGACGGCGCCGTCCGGCCCGGCAGTGCCGCCATTCACCGTGGGAACCTGGTATATCTTCGCCGCGCCGTCCCGCCAGGGATGGATGGCCATCGTCTGCCTGCCCTCGTCGCCGGACGCCACGAAATCCTGACCCCCGCCCGTGTCCTCGGAGACCTCGAGGCTGACCGCCAGCTCCTTGGGCGCGGCCCAGTCCGTGCTGACCACCACCGAGAAGCCCGCCGCGGTCCCCTCGACCACCGGGGCGTAGAAGCCGCCCGTCCGCCCCGGCACGTGCTTGCCGTGGCGGGCGATCGAGAGCCGCGGAAGGCTCCCGGCGTCCTGGTCGTCGTCCTGGATGTTCACGTAGGTGGGATGCGGCGTGCCGAGGGTGACGCCGGCGGGGAGCGAGGACGGCACGATGTCCAGCCGGAACTGCTCCGTAACCTCCTTACGGGCATCCTGCACGGTGCGGATCGTCCCCGTGCCGCGGGTCTCGTAGCGCGGTATCGTGACCGTGTACCGTTGGTCAATGAAGTCGACGCCTTGTCCCGTCGCCGAGAGCGCGATCGGATGGAGTTCCACCGTCGTGTCCGTCCTGCGGGACTCGGACAGCACCACCTCCACCTGCGCCGAATCGCCCTCCCACACCGGGTAGTTCGCCGCCGAGAAGGAGACGGTCTGCGCGGCGGCCGGGGCGGCGAGGGCGAGCAGCAGCGGCAGGCCGAGCAGGGCCGCCAATGAGCCACGCCGCAGGCGTTGGGCGGCGCGTAGAGCTTCGGCTACGGCGTTCATGGGAGTTGCCCGGAAGCGGCAACCCGCGGAAGCGGAGGGCTCGGTTGGGGAGGCAGGAAGGCCGAATTCGGGAGACGAGGGACGATCAGGTTCGGTTCGGTTCGGTTCGGTTCGGTTCGGTTCGGTTCGGTTCGGTTCGGTTCGGTTCGGTTCGGTTCGGTTCGGTTCGGTTCGGTTCGGTTCAAAAAATAATGTTGCACTTGCTCGCATTGTCAAGTCCCCCGGTGCGAGTTATTGGAATTCCCCCCCCGGACCCATCGGCCCAGTCGCCGGGGACTTTACTCGAAAACCGCACACGGTTGCAACCGGGAACGGAACGCCGGGAACAGAACAGGTTTCCGGCGCAAATTCAGCGCACCGGACGCGCGTGGGCCGAGCCCCTGAAAATCGCGTTCATCAATATCACGTTGAGGCCGTCCAGATAGGCGCGCACCGTCGGATCCTGGGTGAACGCGATTACCTGGCCGGCCCCTCTGGGCTGTGACAGCACGAATGGCTTGTACGCCAGTTGCCGCCGGTTTTCCTCCCACAGATAGCCGCTCGTCAGCAACTCGTCGGGCCCCTGGAATCTGGCCACGTTGACGCCGTCGTCGATGCGTATGGGCGTGTAGATTTCCGAGCCGCGGATCAGGACGTTGAGAACCGGAGCAACGCCCGCGCTGAGCCAATGTTCCGGATGCACGTCGGCCCTTGCCAGCACGCCGGAGACCGCGTAGGGATCGTCTTCCAGCGCGATTGTTCTTTGCCTGTACTGTTGCTCTTCCGTCAGATATGCGCCGGCCACCGTGGCGCCCTCTTCCTCCTCGCCCGCGTCGACTTCCACCACCGCGCGTTCGCGTCTTACCGCGAGCAGATCGACTTCGGGGTCGGCCAGGAAGCGTGTGGCATTGCCCATGGCGATCAATACGCCGCCGTCGCTGACCCAGTTCTTCAGGTTTTCCACGCCGGACTCGCCGAGTGCGCCGCCGTAGCTCCCGCCGGCGGTCAACGGCAGGAGCAATACCTGGTAGCGGTCGAGATCGGCCGAGGCGAGCCGGTCCGTGCGGATCGGAGTGACCGGATAATCGAACTGGCGTTCGATGACGAAACGCGTATTGCCGGCGCTGTAAGCCGCGGTCGGTTCGTCCCAGGCGATCGCCACTCTCGGCGCGTTGAAGCGCACCACGTTGCCGCTGCCGAAACTCGGGCCCTCGGTCACCCAGCTATCGTTCACGGCGACGACTTCGGCGCCGGTTTCACGCGCGAGTTCGGACATGGTTCCGTATAGATCGCCGGGATTGTCGGCGACGTCGACGATGAGCGTTCCGGCCGGGTATTCCCGGTCGAGATTGGTGAAGGCGAGATCGTTGCTCTTGATCTCGAGGCCGGCAAGCAGGCCTTTCGCCAGCAACCGCGCGGCCGGGGCCGAACCCCAGGGGACCAGATAGGCCACCGAGGCTTCGCCGCCCTGCACTTCGGCGGGAATGAAAAGATCGGGCCCGGCGGCTTCGAATTCGCCCGCCGGAACCCGGTCGCAGATATTCATGTCGACATTGAACATGTGGGGCAGCGACCAGGCGGTCACGTCGTAAATCTGATCCGGCAGGTTGTTCGCCCGCCGTTCTTCCTGCTCGGCGAGAAATTCGTCCTCCATCGACACCTGGGGTTCGAGCAAGGTACGCACGAACCGCTTGGAAGGCTGGTCCGCCCGGATAAGATAGCTGCCCGCCGCGTAGTCGACGCCGCAGGCGTCGAACGCCGCGGTGGCGCGGGAGACCTCCACGCCTTGCCGGGTCAGCAATCCGGCGATGCGCGTTACCGCGGCCTGATCGCTCTGAACCGGAAACAGATAGGCGCGGTTCTCCTCCTGCTCGCCTTCCTCGATGGCGCTGACCTGATAGTCGTAGAAGTCGGCCAGGAATTTTTCCCGGTTGACGGCAACCGTTTCCGCCGTGGAAAGCGAAGTCAGAAAGTGATTGCGCACGGTATAGGCGTAGGTCAGGTCGTTGCCGTCGTATTGGCGGAACACCAGCCCGCGCGAGGAAGCCTGCTCGTAGGTCATGGCGATGCCGCCGTAGTAGGACGGCCAGCTTGCGCCATAGCCCGGATAGAACGCGTCATAGATTTCGCGGGTAAAGTAATCGAGGCCGAACTCGTCGAACCATCTGGCATGGCCGCGGCCGAACAATTGCAGGCTTTCTGTCTGATCCGCGGCCAGGTGCGGATTGTAGGGAATCGCCTCGGGAGCGAAGAAATAGGTGCTGTCCCCACCCATTTCGTGCGCGTCGACAAAAACCAACGGATACCATTCCTGCAAGGCGGCGATGCGTCCCCGGGTCTCCGGCTGGGTCATGATGAACCAGTCCCGGTTCATGTCGAACAGATAATGATTGGTGCGGCCGCCGGGCCAGGGCTCGTCGTGCTCGGCCGAGAGCCGGTCGGAATCGGGCCGCAGCCCGACGCTGCTGTTGAAATGGTGGACGAAGCGGTCGCGGCCATCCGGGTTCTGCATCGGATCGATGACGACCACGGTGTCGGCCATAATGTCCGCCACGCGCTCGTCGCCGCGCGAGGCGAGCAGATGATAGGCGGTCAACATGGCGGCGTCGGTAGAGGATATTTCATTGCCGTGCACACCGTAGGAAAGCCAGGTTACCGGCGGCTGATTTTCGATGATGGCGGCGGCTTCGTCCGCCGGAGTCTGCCGGGGATCTCTCAGGCTTTGCATGCCGGCCTTGACTTCCTCGATCCGGGCCATGTTTTCCGCTGAGGAAAGCACCACGTAGATCAGTTCGCGGTCCTGCCAGCTTTGCGCGTATTCGACGATTTGCACGCGTTCGGGCGCGGCGGCGGCGAGCGCTTCGAAATAGCGGACCGCATCCTTGTGCCAGGTGATTCGCTCGCCTGGTGCGTACCCGAGTACCTGCTCGATCGAGGGAATCGCCGGATCGTAGTCGTCGTCGGTCCAGAACCGGAAATCGTCCTGGGCCGCCGATATCGACGTCCAGCAGAGCAACGCGGCCGCACAGGCGAACGCGCTCAATTCAGACAGTTTTCGTATCATCGCATCAATCTCTTGGGTAAGTTTCGATACTTTCAATTCCACAAAAAAGCCCACTCAAGGCGAGTGGGCTTTTTCATTCGGTCACGGGAACACTATTGCGGCGGGTTACCGATCGGGGTTCCCTCCTTGCGCCATTCGCCGTACAGGAACTCTTCGGAGAATTCCGCGCATTTGAACTCCAGCAACTGCACGTTGGGCTCCATGCGCCGGTAAAGCGGCAGGCTGATCGTCCAGGGTTCGGTGAAGGTCTGGGGGTCGGTGATCGTAGCCACGTAGTCGATATGATTGGGGCCGTTATAGGTCCAGCGCTCTTCGACCACCATTTCCCAGCTATGGTGATTGCCCGCGCGGTCGAACCAGGTGTCGGGCATCTGTCCAGTCACGCGCACGACGAGAGTGTCGCCTTCCCAATGGGCGTTGGAATGTCCCATCCAGGCGTCGACCTGGGAGGTCACCTCGGGCTGATCGACATAGAGAATGCGATTGGCTTCGGCGTACTCGTAGGCGATCAGGATGACATCGGTCGATTGCACGATCTGGAAGGGAAACGGCATGTAATTCGCGCGCGGCACGCCCGGCATGAAGCATTTGGTGAGCGGATCGTTTTCCAGTGCGTTGGCGCGATTGGCGTCGCGCTGGCGCAATGCCTGTTCGTTGTAGGGAATGCGTCCGCCATCGATGACGCCGAGACTCGCCGGGATCGCCGAATGGGCGCCGAACAGGCCGGGATGCGGGCCCATCCTCGCCGCGTGGGGCTCGATGTCGTAATGCGCCGAAGTGATCGCCTGCCAGATGCCGCTGAAATCGGGCTTGCCGGACGGCGTGCGGGGAATGTCGTCGTTCTGTGCCCAGGCCGGCGCCGCCAGCAGCAGCGCACAGCCCAGAATCGCGGCGGTCGCCGCACGGCACATGGTTACAGTGCTTTTCATCAGCATTTTGTTCCTTCGTTTAAAATTGGAATCAATCGCGCTCGGGCAGATTGTCGCCCTCGGCCAGTCGCTGCTCGTCCACGCGCGCGCCGCGCAAGGTGTTCGTCATGCCGTAGTTGCCTTCGTGGCAGGCATACTCGTAAATCTGTCCCGCCACCTTGATCATCGGAACCACGGCCGTGATCCTGTCGGTGAAAGTGGACGGATCGTCGATGGTGAACTCGTATTCCACGGTGTCGTAGGCCGTGCGCGTGAAGCGTTCGGTCAACACCATGTCATAATCCGTGCCGGTGCTGGCGAAAGTCTGGCGATAGCCGGTGAAATTCTTCGTTTCCACCACCAGCGTGTCGCCGTCCCACCAACCGCGCGAATCGCCGGACCACAGGCGGATGTCGTCATGCAGGGCCGGCTTTTCGACCAGCGGCACGATACGGGCGTCGTGAATCATTTCGGTCAGGATCACCGCGGTGTCCTGGTTCTGGAAAATCTGCATGTTGTTGTTGTACAGACTGGGCACGAAGGGAGGACCCGAATTGAAGCCGACGATGCAGCGCTCGGACAGGCCGCGGTCTTCCGGGCCGTCTTTCGAGATGCCGCCGACCACGTAGCGCACCGGGCGCTCGCCGGGGATATCGGGGCCGAGTCCGCCGAATTGCCGCGGCGCGCCCTCTACGGCAGGCGGAATCCTGCCGTCCTCGGGATGAACGATGTGCGAAGTGCGGACCACATCGCCGAGGCCTGCCACTTCAATCCAGAAATCGTTATAGCCGCCCGGATTGCTGGTCGCCTCGGGAGCTTCCGGGTCCAGCACCAGTTGCGCGGCCGCGGCGTCGGCGGCGGCGCGATTGGCTTCAATCTGCGCCCGGCGCTCTTCGAGTTCTTCCTCGTTCAGGAATTGCCGCGTGCCATATCGTTGCGGCCGCTGCATCGGCACGTCGGAGGAAAAATTCCACACGCCTTGCAGATCGGGCTGCCCCCATTCCGTGCGCGGAACCTGGTAATCGCCGTTCTGGGCCAGGGCGAACGATCCGGCAAGCAGGAACGCTGCGAAACTGATCAAAACTCTGATTTTCATCGTTGGTCTCGTTTCATCGATTCGATGAGTTCGGTGAGGCGCTAAGTTTAAACGCTGGCAGCCCAAAGAAAAAGGGCTCCCGAAGGAGCCCTTTTTGGTTGGGAACGATTTCCGGATCAGAAATCGTAAACTACTCGTGCGTAGAGGATCCGGCCCATTACATCCTGCAAGCCGCCGACTACGCCCATGAACTCCGGAGAGCGCTGGGGTTCGCGGTCGAAGACGTTGCGCGAGCCGATGGTCATGGCCATCTCGCCGTCGAACAGCTCAAGACCGCGATAGGTATACGCCAGGTCCATATCGGTCCAGGCATAGATGCCGGTCTCGAAGATTCCGCCCGGTCGATAGAACCCGCTGAAGAAATCCATGTGCGAGTAGGACGGACCGTCGTAAGGCAGATCGTCGATGTAGTGGACGGTCGAAACCACGGAGTGGTTGCCATTGGTCCAGCTCGCCCGCAGATTTACCTTCCAGGGTGGCAATTCCGGCGCAGCGCCTGTGCCCCAGTTGTACTTCCCGGCCACGTCGCGCGGAGCGGATTCCGGGTCGCTTTGCACCAGGAACTCCTGGACGTATGTGGCTTGCAATCCGACGCGGAAGTCACCGATGTTGTCGAAGCCGAACGTATAGTTAGCGTCGAAGTCCATGGCGGTGACTTTGACGAATTCCGCGTTGATCGACCCGCGGCAGCAAATCTCCAGAATCGTGGCGACGTCGCCCCGGGAACGCAGGATCTGCTTGTTGGAGCGGGGATCGTTCACCCAGGCCTGCAACTGGTCAAGCGAAGGCTTGCCGCTGCCGGAAAAACCGGTCGCCTGCCTGAACACTTCGAACTCCTCGTTGAGAATGTCCTGGGCGTTCTTGCCGACGATTCGGTTCTGGAAGTCGATCTGCACCCAGGTGGCGCTGAAATCGAAATCGTCAAAGGCGATATCGAAACCGAACTGCTTGGAATCGGAAGTCTCGTTATCCAGATTCGGGTTGCCGCCGCCACAGGTCGTGGTCCAGGCTTCGAAAGTGCTGAACGGGTCGCTCACCGTACCCAGTCCGCAAGTGACCGGATTCAGCAATTGCTCCAGCGTCGGCGCAATGAACGCCTCGCCCGCGGTGGCGCGAAAAGTGAGCCAGTCGAGCGGCGCGAAAGTTACGCCGTACTCGGGGACCGTGGCGGTCTGCCCGGTGCTGAACGACTCGTGACGCACCGCCAGTTCCACTTCCAGATTGTCGAGCACCGGCAGGGCGAACTCGGCGAAATACGCGTCGATGTTTCGCGAGCCGCTGCTGGCCCTCTCCCTGTTCGAGCTGCCGATCCAGGTAACGCCGGCGAGTTCCTCTTCCGACGGAATGTTGAGGTACTTGTCGTCGCGGAACTGGTAGCCGACGGCCGCGCCGATCGGTCCACCCGGCAACTCGAAACCTCCCAGGGGAATCTCGCCGTTGAGAACGATGTCCACCGTGGTCAGCTTGTCTTCAATGACTTCAATGCTGCGTCCGGCGACCGCGTTCATCACGTGAACCGAGTTGTTGTCCTCGGGGTTGACGATCAGGAACGGGCTGTAACAGGCACTGCGGTCATAAACGATATCGCATTGCAGGCCCTGTTGCATTGCCGTGATGTCGTAGTTCTGATTCGACATGAACTGCAGTTCGCGATAGCCGTGGGTATAAGCCGCGGAGCCCTGCCAGCCTTCCAGGAAGGGAACCGTGAAATCCGCTTCGAACGAGTAACGGCTGACATGGTCGATGTTGTCGGACAGGTTGGCCGCGTCCGGCGAATGACCGTGGGACCGTGTATGCGTCTTGTTGATGGGGCGCAAGGTTCGCGCGACCACGTCCTCATACAGGGGGATCCAGCCGTTCGGATGCACGATGGCGTCCATCAGTCCGTCGTTGTTCACGTCAGCGGTACCGCGATCCGGAAGACCGTCGCCGTTGTAGTCGACACCGAACAGGTTATCGGCCGGGTCGGAGCAGACGAAGGGATTGAAACGATCGAACCTGCCGCCGGCACATGCCCGGAAAGGATTGCCGGGATGCTCGCCCCGAACCGCCGGCAACTCGCCGATGCGCGAGTTACCCGGATTGGAGGTCGAGGTGTAAGTGCGTTCAGCCAGACGAGTGTGGTAGCCCTGGAAGGAAAGCGTCAGATCGTCGTTGACGTCATACGAGAGGTTGGCGAACAACTGCGTTTTCTCGAGCGGCTCGCGCGCGCTGCGCTGGTCGCCGAAATCGAAGAAGCAGCTTGTGCCCAGCCTCATGCCGTAGGCGTTGGCGGCTACACCAGGGGTGTAGTCGGTTCGTTCCGAGCCCGGGGTACAACTGGGGTCGGCCGCTCGCCCGCGACTACCCGTATAGTTGCCATCCTCGTCGCGATTTGGGACAAACCAGTTACCCGGGGCGTTTGACGAAATCACCAGGCCGGAATTGGCCAGCAGGCTCCGCTCGTTCCAGGCAAGCCGGCTGTTCTGGTGAAACTGTCCAGCCAACACCATGTCGACGCCGCCGAGGTCGCCGCCCCAAAGAAACTGCACCGAATGCTCGTCATAGTCGCCGCGGGTATCGCCTTCGGCGAATGTCTCGATTCGGAACCCGTCATAAGAGGTGTAAGGCACGAAGTTGACGACGCCCGACACCGCCTCGTTACCGTACAGGGCCGCGTTTCCGTCCGCCACGATATCCATTCGCTGAATGGCGATGGTGGGAATCATGGTGAGAATGTTCTCGTTCACGATGCGCTTGCCGTCGAGCAAGGTCAATGTCGAGCGGGCGCCCAGGCCACGCAAGTCGACAGCGGTGGAACGGGAATCCTGCCCCTGAATCGTGTTGGTGATCTGGGAGGCGTCGCCGTTCACGAACGTGAGTTGCGACACCACCTCACCGAGGTTCAGGGTGCCTTCGGCTTCCAGATCCTCAGCGGTAAGCTGAACTACCGAAGACGCCTGATTGAAGCCTTCCGAGCGCCGGATATAGGAACCCGTTACGATAACCTCCTCTACCGTGGCCTCGTCCTGCGCCATGCTCGTGCCAGCGAGCGGCAAAAGCGACAGCGAGACGGCCGCGCAAAGCAGGCTTCGCTTATGTGGAATCTTGAACTGCATAGTATCTCTCCATCGAAAATTCGACTGTTTTAGAGCGAACCTGGCGCGGAATGCCGATTCGATCAGTTTTCGCGGATTCTCCCGCAAGGCGCTTTATCCGCCGATGCCCGGTCGATTTGAACGAAAAAGCCAGTACGTACTCGAAGATCAGGGCTCTGTCGTCCATTCTGTGACTGTCCATGTACGGGCCGGCAATTCTCCTCGCAGACCCTCTTGACCGGAACTTTCGCGCGGCTACCACCATGCCGAAAAACCCGCATCGCCGCATACTAAAAACATATTCGACTTAGTGTCAAATAATTATTTCAGAATCGAGTCCGGCAAGTGTCCGTAATCGATCATCCGGTTTTCGCGCTCGGCTGTGCCTTTGCCGCGCGGGCTGGCGAATCGAGTTTTCCTTCAACTCGCGCCAGACGTTTCGAAACATCCACGATCTCCCTGCGCAGACCCCCGATCTCCTCGCGTAGCGCCGCGTTTCCGTCCGAAATCTCCTTGCGCAAGCTACCAAATTCCTTGTTGAGTTTCGATTGCAGCCAGATAACCAGTAGTGAAATCAGCAGTAGAGTAAGCAGCATGTTTGGCGCACCTTCGTTCAAGGCGGTGAGAATTGCATTAATCATGGCGGGGCTCCTTCAAGTCTGTTCCCATGCCAAAACCTAGTAGCAGTTTTCCGCAAGCGCGTAGTTTCGGGTGACATTGGCTGGCGGCGACTATCCCCCCACTCATTTCGTGATCACGCTAGCACACCGGCGGATATACGCAAAACTTTCGCGGAGAATAGTGTGGCGATGCGTTGGCTTGCCGCTCGCCACCTTGGACAAGAATAAGCCGGGGACATGGAAACAAGTCTATTTACCGTAGCGCAATCGGGCCACGGCGGAACGGCCGGCCAATTCGGCCTGCGCGTATCTGGCGGGCATCATCGACGATTTCCAGCGCCCGACGGTTTGCATTTCCACCAGACCGGCGCCCGCTCTGGCCAGACTCTGCGCGCTACCCACTCGCAACGAGTGTCCCCGAACTTTTCCGTCAATACCCGCGTCGTACGCGCAGCGCTGAATGATTGCCCTGATTGAATGTGGACTTAGGCCCTTCTCTGTCACGAATCCGTTTTCCCGAACTTGCCGGAACAGCGGGCCAGTGGCGATATTGGCGTCGTTTATCCAGGTCAGCATTCGCCCCAGAGTGGGCGCGCCGAGAAACAGAACCGCGCCGACGCCTTCCTGGTCGGTTTTGGAATGACGGATGATTAGGCGACCGGAGCCGTCGCCACAGGATCCCAGGTCTTCGACGCGAAGCGCCGCGAGTTCGCCGACCCGCAGCAGCGCGTCGCTGGCCGTGGCGACTATGGCCGCATCGCGGGCGCCCGCGACGCCGGTTCGCCTCTCCGACGCGATTGCCGCCATGCGGTCGGCCTCGCACCAACCGATTCCGCGGGCTTGACCGCGGCCGCGGTCACGTCCGGCGCGCCGGATTCCCGCGAGAATCCGGCGGGTTACCGGCCCAACGAGATCTTTACGGTTTGAAGCCTTCGCCACGAAACGCACGGCGGCGACTACCTGGGACGCCGTGGCGGGAGAACGCCCGGCGGCATGAAGTTCGGCGAGATATTCCGCCAATGCGCCATCGGATAGAGGCTGTCCGTCCAGCCATTTCCTCAGTTTCACGATCGCGCTCCAATACACTCGTCGTGTTGCGGTTGCAACCGATGCCGCCGCCAGGTCGCTGGCAGCGCTCGAAAGATTGTCAAACAAACAAAACGTGGATTCGGAGGGAAAGTTCTCGATAGGGACTTTGGGCATTGCAGGCGCTCCATGCGACAACTACTGGTCCCCAAGTCCGTTAATGGAATAGTTGCCGCGAATCAAGCGACCACTGAGTTTGTCGATTTGTAGCCAATTCGAGTCAGGCAACAATTTCGCTGCTCGCCCGACGCGAAATGAAAACGCTTGTTGTTATCCCGGTGACTTACCAGAGACAGCATACGTTATAGGAGGTTATCGTAACCGGATCCTATATCCGCCGCACGGAAGGCTTTACTCAGGCCTCCTCCGTAGTTCAACTCACAGCCGAAGATCTGGAAGCCGAAGGCACGATGAACATCGGTGAAGTAGTCCAGAACCTGACGTTCGTAAGCGGTAGCGCTTCCGCGATTACCAATACCATTCAGGGCACAGACTCCCGGTCCACTTCGATAGACCTGCGCGGACTCGGCGCGAGATCCACGTTGACCCTCATGGACGGAAAACGGCTCGTAAACGAGAACGTCAATGCCCTGATCCCGACTATCGCAATCCAGCGAATGGATATTGTGGCCGACGGCGCAGCGGCCTTGTATGGCAATGAGGCGGTCGCGGGGGTGGTCAACTTCGTTCCCTATCGCTCCTATGACGGCCTGCGAGTCGAATCTTACGCCGAGGGCGATACCCGCGGCGATTACGACGAGCACTCGGTTCAGGTTCTCTGGGGCGGCGACCTCGGCGAAGTGGATATTGTCCTGGCTGGCCAGTTCCGCCAGAACAGCAGGTTGGGCTGGGACGAGCGGCCGATACTTTCCCAATCCGGACTGGTCTGGTCGTCAAACGCTCCCGGCAACTGGACCGTGCCCTTGCGCGGTCCCGACGGTGAATATACCGGTTCCCGCCAGAACGCGGTCGATCCGGCTTGCGGCATCGAACGGGAACCCTACCGTGTCGATACCGTGTCCAGTCCTTTTGGTTTCCGCAGTTCGAGCGGAGGCACATGCCTGTTCGATTACGGCGACAACCGCAGCTATCGGGAACCCACCGAGACCAATCAGTTCTTCGCCAACGCCACTTGGGACGTCGACGATGACCTGACCCTGATGACCCAGGGATTCTGGACTCGTCTGTACGAGCGGACTTACTCTTCGACGTCCAATCCTGGCGGCACCACCAGGATCGGTCAGCTTCCCGCGGTTCGGGGCGAGCATCCCGGCAATCCGTTCCGGGCGGTGAACTCCATGGGCCAGCAGCTGTATGCGGTAGACTGGAATGCCGACGGCATCCCGGATCGCGACCCCAACAAGGACCTCAACAACGACGGACTTGCCGACGTGATTCTGACCGGCAATGGAGGGCTCGATCCCTGGATTCCGCTATACGAAGACGTGAGAGCAAGGCGACTGCGGCCGATCACAAAGACCAATACCCTGCCATCAGGCCATAGTCCCGACTATGACAATCTGGCGGACAGCGTGGACCACATCGGCCGCTGGACGGTACAGGCGGACTTCAGTGTCCCGATGCTCGAAGGATGGGACGGGCAGGTAGCCTATACCTACAACTATCGGGAATACGATTTCATGTCGAATCAGAACTACGACATCAGTTCGATGATCCAGGGTCTGAATTGCGATGTCGTCAATGATCGGGGTTCTTGCTACAACCCGTTCTACGTAACCGATCCGGCCAATCTGACGGCGCGTCATGTGCTTGACGACATAGCGGCTCGCGACCGTGAACTCGTTGAGGACAAGCTGGGTGTGTTCGACGTGATACTGACAGGCGAACTGCCGATGTTCGGTTTCGAATTACCCGGTGGGCCAGTCGGGGCGGCGGTCGGCTACCAGAGAAGGGATACCAAGTACACCAATACACCGGCGTTGGTGGAGATCGCCGGCGACGCGTGGATTGGCGGTACCGAGAAGGAGAACATCACCAGCGGCAGCCGTGAAATCGATGCTTTGTTCGCGGAGTTGGCGATCCCAATATTGGATAACCTGGAAGTGGAATTGGCGGTGCGACGCGAGGAATTCAGCACCGGCCAAGTCTCCACCGATCCGAAGTACGGCGTTACTTATGCTCCGTTTGATTGGCTGACCCTGCGCGCTACCCAGGGGGACGCATTCATCGCGCCGACGCTGGAACAGTTGTTCAATCCGGTAACTTGCGGCCTGACTACGGTGACGGACCGGTTTGGCCCGTTCTCGGCGTTTACCACCGGTTGTGCCGGGGGTAATCCGCTGCTCAAGAATGAGCATTCCACGTCGCGTCAACTTGGCTTCGACATCTTGCTTGAAGATTTCGATTTTCACGTTACCTGGAACGAGACTGATTTCAAGAATCGAATCATCGGCACTCCAGGCCAGCAAATCATGGAACTGGACTTCTTCAACTTCCAGCAATGGTCAGGCTTTACCGGAAGCGGGTTTGGAAGTGAGCAGCCTTCGGTCGACCAGTTGCGGTCCTGGCTTGCCAGTGGACTGGCCGATCCGCGGATTCAGCGGTCGCCGGACGATATCCTCGATATCGTTCTGGTGAGAACCGGCAGTTCCAATGCTTCATCGGTGAAAATCACCGCATACGACATCCAGGGCAATTACCGCTTTGGATTCGACAACATCGGTGATTTCCGGGTCAACCTGCAGGCCACCTATGTCGCGGAAGCCTTGTATCAAACGGACCCGACCAAGCCGATCATCGACGGCGCCGGCAAATACAATGACACAACGGGAGCCGTGCCAACGTACCCGCACTGGAAAGCAAACCTGCGGGCCGGCTGGGTTTCAGGTAATCACTCGGTCGTATCGACAGTTCATTACCACGATGGAGTGCCGTACGACGGTCCCTTGTATTTCTCGGGCACGACGTTCAACAATCCGAACATCATGGCCTCGACATACTACAACGGTCAGTACCTGCAACAGGTGGGTGTGAAGCCCTGGACCGATATGGATCTCGCGTATACATACCGCGGCCTGGAACTGTTCGACGGTGAAATGTCCATGACAATCGGTTCACGCAACGTGTTCGATCGTCAGGCCCAGCGTTCGCCGGAGTTCGCCGGCGTTGTCGGAGCATTACAAGATCCTCTGGGTCGCGTATTGTACGCCCGACTGGTCTACGATTTCTGATCCGGAAATCGTCCATAACCAAAAAGGGCTCCTTCGGGAGCCCTTTTTTCATTCGGTGGAAAACAATCACGCAGTTTTCGCGCTAGGCTGGACCTTTGCGGCACAGGCCGGCAATTCGAGTTTGCCTTCGATACGCGCCAGGCGTTTCGATACATCCCCGATCTCCTCGCGCAGATCCTTGTTTCCCTCAGCGATCTCCTTGCGCAGTTCCCTGTCCATCTTCGCGATATCCTCGCGCAGCGCCGCGTTCCCGTCCGCGATCTCCTTGCGCAAGCTACCGAATTCCTTGTTGAGTTTCGATTGCAGCCAGATGACCAGTAGTGAAATCAGCAGTAGAGTAAGCAGCATGTTTGGCGCACCTTCGTTCAAGGCAGTGAGAATTGCATTAATCATGGCGGGGCTCCTTTAAGTCCGTTCCCATGCCAAAACGTAGTAGCAGTTATTCACAAGCGCGTAATTTCAGGTGAAATTGGTCGGCGGCAACTGTTCGCCCACTCATTTCGTGATCACGCTAGCACGCCGGCGGAAATACGCAAAACTTTCGCGAAAAATAAATTCAGGCAGGTTCCAGGGGAAAGGCAAGTTTGCGAAAATCCCGTTTTTCCGCATTGCGGAAATTCTGAAAACTGATATGCTGGTTCCCTGGTCGGAAATAGTGGAGCGAGCAATGGCCGAAACAGCGATCGTATCCAGCCGCGGACAGATAACTTTGCCCGCGCGACTGAGGAAACGATTGGGCATCCGGGGTGGCGACCCGGTCGTGCTCGAAGAGAAAGCCGGCGAGATCGTTTTGAAACCGGCTCTTTTGGTGCAAGTGGATTACTACAGTGACGATCAGGTCGAGGAATGGGACCGGGCGGATCGGCTCTCGGACCGGGAGCGGCGGCAATTAGTTGAAGCCGTCACGAATCGTTCTTGATGCGGCTGTTTCTCGATGCCAACTTATTGTTCACAGCCGCGCACAATCCCCGAGGAAAGGCCGCGCTGGTCATCGAGTTGGGCGCCGCAGGTCACTGGGATCTTTTTTCCAGCCGATATGTGCTGGAGGAAGCTCGTCGCAACCTGCAACGAAAATTTCCCGAGTCGACGGCGGCTCTGACGGATTTCCAATCTTCGTTGAGCCTGTCGTCCCATCGCCCGGAGCTGCCGCGACTCTCCGGACTTGCCGACAAAGACCAGCCTGTTTTCCAGGCGGCTCTGGGTTGTGAAGCCACTCATCTGTTGACCGGAGATTTTCGGGACTTCGGTCCGTTCATGAATCGCCCCGAAAAGACCCACGGCATCCTCATTCAGACAACCGCCGAATTTCTGGGGTCGTTTACCTGAAACCTACCCGCGTCAGACTCCGGGCGCCTTTTTGCTTTTCTCGCATGTAACCGCTAGCCTTTTCCCTGTCTCGCCGACGACGGTAAGCCGCTTGATACACAGGAACGATTTCCCCGTAAATCCCGGAACAGCCATGCCGGGACAGCAGTCAATGGACGTGCGGCAGACCCTCGAACAGGCCGTGGGGCATCTGCGGTCGGGGCGCCCGGCCGAGGCCGAAAGGCTGTTCCGCCGGATTCTCGAGGTCGACCCGAATCAGCCCGTGGCGTTGCATCTGCTCGGTGTCCTCTCGCATCAGCAGGGGCGAAGCGAAGCAGGACTCGAACTGATTCTCCGAGCCTTGCGGCGCCAGCCGGACTATGTCGCGGCGCTTAACAATCTCGGCAATGTCTATCGGGATCTGGGCAGACTCAACGAGGCGCTCGGCAGTTACCGCAAGGCGCTTGCCGTAAAGCCAGATCACGTGCAATGCCATGGCAACCTGGGTCTGGTGTTGCAAGCCCAGGGAAAACCGGATGAGGCGATAGCAAGCTTTCGCCAGGCGCTTTCCATTCGGCCCGACTTCATCGACGCCTGGAACAGTCTCGGCAATGCTCTCGCCGATAAAGGCGAACCCGCGGAGGCCGCGGACTGTTATCGCAAGGCCCTGGCGCTGGCGCCCCGGGCAGCGGAAATTCATTGCAATCTGGCGTCGGTGCTGAAAACGCAAGGGTTGCCGGAAGATGCCATCGGCAGTTACCGCCAGGCGCTGGAGATCGATCCCCGCCTCGCCCTGGCCCACAACAATCTGGGGATCCTGTTGCAGAAGGCCGGAAGCCTCGACGAGGCCGCGGCCAGCTATCGCGCGGCGCTGGCGCAACAGCCGGCGTTCGCCGAAGCCCATAGAAACCTGGGTAACGTGCTGGAATTGCTGGGCCGCTTCGAGGAATCTGAGGCCAGTTATCGTCAGGCCCTTTCGCTCAAACCCGACTTCACGGAGGCCGCGGGTTCCCTGGGCTCGGTCCTGCTGGCCCAGGGCAGTCTGGAAGAAGGGCTGGAACTGGAGGAGCGCGGATTCGGCATGGTCAGTTTCGATGCCGAACGCGGAGTCTCCTTCAGCGGGGAAGCGCGATGAAACGCATCGAATTGAACGGCGGGGAGCCCGGCCCGCATTTTATCGGCGCCTGGCAGATCGAGCCGCGGCCGCTTTGCGACGCCCTGATCGAATTTTTCGAAGCGCATCCGGAAAATCACACCCAGGGCAAGACCGCCGGCGGGCTCAATCTCGAAGCCAAGAACTCGGTCGATCTGTCCATCCGCCCCCGGGATCTCGAAGAAGAAGGACACGAGCCCTTGCGCGAGTATCTCCAGAGCCTGTTCGAATGCCACCGGGACTATCTGGAACAATGGCCGTTTCTCAAGAGTTTTCTCAACCGTGTGGACATCGGCCCGTTCAATATTCAGCGCTACCGGCCGGGCGGTCATTTTCTCAAGGTGCATTCGGAACGCACCGCCCTGGCCAGTTCCCACCGGGTGCTGGCCTGGATGACCTATCTCAACGACGTCGAAGACGGAGGAGCCACGCATTTCGTGCATCAGCAACTCGACGTGCAGCCGCGCAAGGGCCTGACCCTGATCTGGCCCGCCGAATGGACTCACGCGCATCGGGCCGACGTGCTCAATTCAGGCGAGAAATACATCATCACCGGCTGGATGCACTTCCCTCCCGCCCGCGGCCAGGCCTGAGCGGGCCGACCGTTCGCGTTATCTACTTCGACGGATTCTCATCACCGGGAGACCGTTCCGCGACCGAATCGTACGGCGCGCCTCGCGGGAGCGGCCCCTCAATCCGCGCCAGACGTTCACCGAGACCCTCGATATCTTTGCGCAGGTCGCCTTTCATGTCGGACATGTCCCCCCTCAGTTTGATTTCCGTCTTGCCGACGCGCTTCGCGACTTTCCCGATGTCTTTGCGCAGGCCGTCCCTCATGCTGGACATCTCCCTGCGCAAGGCGGTGCCCTGGTTGTGGATTTTCGCTTGCATATAAATTGCCAGCAGCAATATGGCCCCGAGGACGAGGCCCTGCTCGGCTAGCGCGGTGACGATGGCGTTCATTGATGGGTTCCTTGGGCTTCCCCGTTTCTTCGTGGGATAGCGTAGGCGGGCTTCGTGGAGAAAGGCAAATTTTCAGCGAAAATAGTTCCTGTTGCCGAGGAACCGCTCGCCCACTAGTTGTACGCCGTATCGGAGGCGATCCAGCGAACCTCCGACGGCAAATCAAAGTACAGGTCCACGGCAATACCATCCACTGTTTTTTCGGCGGGGATCGTGTGGTGATAGATCCGACTGGAGTCGGGTGAGCGGTAGGCCTTGTTCGCGCGGGCCGCTTTGGACATGGCGCGCAAGGTGGTGCGCAGGTACTTGTCGCCAATTCGGTCCGGCGGCAGATAATCGCGGCAAGCGTCCGCCAGAACGGACGCAGAGGCTTCTATTCGGACTCGCGCGTTTCATCGGAAGACGGCTCGGCGACCGCGTCGTACGACGCACCCCGAGGAAGCGGACCCTCCAACCGCGCCACCCGCTGGCCAAGGTCGCCGATGTCCTCGCGAAGAGTGTCCTTCGTTTCGGACATTTCCTTGCGCAGGGCGTCTCTCATATTGGACATTTCCTTGCGCAGGGCGTCCCTCATATTGGACATATCCTTGCGCAGGGCGTCCCTCATATTGGACATATCCGTGCGCAGGCCGTCTTTCAAACTGGACATTTCCTTGCGCAAATCGTCTTTCATGCTGGACATTTCCTTGCGCAGATCGTCTTTCATGCTGGACATTTCCTTGCGCAGGTCGTCTTTCATTTCGGACATGTCATTGCGCAGGTCGTCTTTCAGGTCGGACATGTCCTTGCGCAAGGCGGTGCTCTCCTTGTGGATCTTTGCCTGCAGATAAATTGCCAACAGCAATATGGCCCCGAGGACGAGGCCTTGTTCGGCAAACGCGGTAACGATGGCGTTCATGATGGGCTCCTTCCGATTCCCTTCTACTTCGTGGAACAGCCTAGGCGGGCTTCGTCGAGTAAGGCAAGTTTTCAGCGGAATTAAATCCGGACTCCTCGGATCAATCGGTTTTTCCGATCAAAAATGGCAGTAATATCAATTACACAAATAAGGCTCGATGTGCTAGTTTGCTTGCCGAATCGTTGAGATTGAAATCTCGACTCCCATATTCAATTCAAGCAACCTGAATTTAAGGAGGCACCATGCACGACACCGTCAAATGCCCGTTCACGGGCGCCGCGCAGAAATTCGCGGCGGGCTTCGGCACGACCAACCAGGACTGGTGGCCAAACCAGCTCAATCTGAAAATCCTGCATCAGCATTCGGACAAGTCCGATCCCATGGGCGAATCCTTCGACTACGCCGAGGAATTCAAGAGCCTCGATCTCGACGCCCTGAAAGCGGACATCTACGAGGTCCTGACAAACTCCCAGGACTGGTGGCCGGCGGACTACGGCCATTACGGGCCGCTCTTTATCCGCATGGCCTGGCATAGCGCGGGCACTTACCGCATCGCCGACGGCCGCGGCGGCGGCGGAACCGGCAATCAGCGCTTCGCTCCGGTCAACAGTTGGCCGGACAACGGCAATCTCGACAAGGCGCGGATGCTGCTCTGGCCCGTCAAGCAGAAATACGGCAACAGGATTTCCTGGGCCGACCTGATGATCCTCGCCGGCAATTGCGCGCTCGAATCCATGGGTTTCCAGACCCTCGGCTTCGCCGGCGGCCGGCCGGACATCTGGGAGCCCGAGGAAGACATCTACTGGGGCGCAGAGAACACCTGGCTGGGCGACAATCGCTACAGCGGCGATCGGGAGCTGGAAGACCCTCTCGGCGCCGTCCAGATGGGGCTGATCTACGTCAACCCGGAAGGCCCGAACGGCAATCCGGACCCGATCGCCTCGGGACGCGACATCCGCGAAACCTTCGGCCGCATGGCGATGAACGACGAGGAGACCGTGGCGCTCGTTGCCGGCGGCCACACTTTCGGCAAATGCCACGGCGCCGGCGACGCCGCCCTGGTCGGACCGGAACCCGAAGCCGCCGCCATCGCCGAACAGGGCCTGGGCTGGAAGAGCAGCCACGGCTCGGGCAAGGCGGGCGACGCGATCACTAGCGGCATCGAAGGCGCCTGGACCACGAACCCGATCAAGTGGGACAACAACTATTTCGAGAACCTGTTCGGCTATGAGTGGGAACTGACCAGGAGCCCCGCCGGCGCGAACCAATGGAAGCCGGTCGGCGACACCGGCGACGGCACCGTGCCCGACGCCCACGATCCGGACAAGCGGCATGCGCCGATCATGACCACGGCCGACATGGCCATGCGCATGGACCCGATCTACGGGCCGATCTCAAGGCGTTTCATGGAAAACCCGGATCAACTGGCGGACGCCTTCGCCCGCGCCTGGTTCAAGCTGACCCATCGCGACATGGGCCCGAAAGCCCGCTATCTGGGCAAGGAAGTGCCGGCGGAAGATTTCATCTGGCAGGACCCGGTCCCCGCGGTCGATCACGCGCTGATCGAAGATCAGAACATCGCCGCGCTCAAGGACAAGATCCTGAATTCCGGACTGAGCGTCTCGCAACTCGTCTCCGCCGCCTGGGCTTCCGCCTCGACTTTCCGCGGCTCGGACATGCGCGGCGGCGCCAACGGCGCCCGCGTCCGCCTGGCCCCGCAGATAGACTGGAAAGTCAACCGGCCGGAAGATCTGGCGCAGGTACTCGCCACGCTGGAAACCATTCAGCAGGAGTTCAACGGCGCCGCGGCCAACGGCAAGCGGGTATCGCTCGCGGACCTGATCGTGCTCGGCGGCAACGCCGCGGTAGAACAGGCTGCACGCGCAACGGGACAGGAAGTCGAAGTCCGCTTCTCGCCCGGACGCACCGACGCCGGCGCTGAACAGACCGACGAGGAATCCTTTGCCGTGCTGGAACCGGCGGCGGACGGCTTCCGCAACTACCTCGGCGGAAAATTCTCGGTCTCGGCCGAGGAACTGCTGGTCGACAAGGCGCAATTGCTCACCCTGACCGCACCCGAAATGACAGCTTTGGTCGGCGGCATGCGCGTTCTCGGCGCGAACGCCGACGGCTCAGCCAACGGCGTCTTCACCGACCGGCCGGGAACCCTCAGCAACGACTTCTTCGTCAACCTGCTCGACATGAGCACCGCCTGGAGCGCCGTCTCCGACGACGAAGACGTCTTCGAAGGCCGCGACCGCGCCACCGGCGACCTGCGCTGGACCGCCACCCGAGCCGACCTCATCTTCGGCTCAAACTCCCAACTCCGCGCCCTCGCCGAAGTCTACGGCTGCGCGGACTCGCAATCCAAGTTCGCCAACGACTTTGCCGCGGCATGGAGCAAGGTGATGGAACTGGACAGATTCGACCTGTCCTGAATCAGGGAAAGCTTGTAAAAAAGGGGCGGCGCATGCGTCGCCCCTTTTCTATTTGGGACGGAATGCATCCAGGCAGTTTCGCACGAAGCTGCGATAGGGAGGTTCACGGCCTCACCAACGACACTACGTGAGTCGCCGTCGGGTCAGGGGGTGTGCAGCGGGCGTGCGAGACATGGGTGAGGCCCGGTCGGCGCAGCCGACAAAAAGCAAAGCTTTTTGAGGGCCGAACGACTTGCCATGGATGGCAAGGCTGGGGTTAATCGAAATCGATAGCCTCGCGCCAGGGACGGCTTGCACAACCTATCCGAATTAAATGATTGAAGGCCGTATTTACGGCGTCCGCTGTACTACGCCAGTCCGACAGCGACGGATCGAGGCCACCAATTCAGCGGCGAGTATAGCGAGTCAAAAGGCTGGAGGTGTCCCAGCGGCTGCCGCCCATTTGCTGGACTTCCTCGTAGAAGCCATCGACCATGCGCGCAACCGGCAACTCGGCGCCGATGCGCCCGGCCTCTTCCATCGCCATGCCCAGATCCTTGCGCATCCAGTCCACCGCGAAACCGAACTCGTATTCGTCCCGCAACATCGTCTGGTAGCGATTGCTCATCTGCCAGGAACCCGCCGCGCCTTTTGAGATCGTTTCGATCACAGCCTCCGCGTCGAGTCCGGCGCGAAACGCGAAATCAAGCGCCTCCGCCAGGCCCTGCACAACTCCCGCGATACAGATCTGATTGACCATCTTGGCCAACTGCCCGCTGCCCACCGGGCCGATCAACTTGCTGAAAGCCGCATAGGCCGCCAGAATCGGCTCGGCCCTCTCGTACGTTTCCGGCTCACCGCCGATCATGATCGTCAGGGCGCCGTTTTCCGCTCCCGCCTGGCCGCCCGAAACCGGCGCATCGAGGAATTCGATTCCGCGTTCGCCCGCCGCGGCCGCCAGTTCCCGCGCCAGCGTGACCGAGGCCGTCGTATGATCGATCAGGATCGAACCCGGCTTCATTCCGGCCAGCGCGCCGGTTTCGCCGAGAGCCACCGCACGCACGTCGTCGTCGTTGCCCACGCACATCATGACGACGTCACAATCGCGCGCAGCCTCCGCCGGCATAGCCGCGCTCTCGCCGCCGTATTCTTCGGCCCATTTGCGGGCCTTGTCCGCGGTGCGGTTGTAAACGCGAACCGCGCCCGCCTTTTGTTGCAGATGACCGGCCATGGGATAACCCATGACGCCCAGACCGATGAAAGCAAGTTTCATGATTTCTCCAGATTCAGATTGCAATGGTTACTCGCCGGATGCGCCCGAAACGGACGCATGAATGTTTCTCCCGTCAGATCAGATCGGATTGCCAGTCCTGGCGCAGCGCCCGCACCATGTCGCCCATGCTGGCGAATCGTTTGCCGGGATCTTTTTCCAGGCAGCGCATCGCAACCTGTTCCAGCAGCCGCGGCACGTGAATGGAAGCGACTTCCGAAGGCGGAGGCGGCGTATCCTTCAACACGCTTTCGATAATCTGGTGAAGTTTCTCGCCCTGGGCCGGCGGCTTGCCGCAAAGCGCTTCGTAGAGTACCGCGCCAAGGCTGAACACGTCGGTGCGGTAATCGATATCCGGATCCTGGTTGATCTGTTCCGGCGACATGTACCAGGCCGAGCCCTGGGCCTTGTGCTTGCCCGTGATGTTGATATCGCCGACCGAGATCGCCGATTGCCCGATGACGTCGTTCATGCCGTCGCCCCGGGCGCCCCAGACCTTGGCCAGACCCCAGTCGAGCAGCAACACTTCACCGTACGGCCCGGCGAGAATGTTTTCGGGCTTGATGTCACGATGTGCGACGCCATGGGTATGGGCGTAATCGAGCGCGTAACCGATCTGCTTCACGACTTCCATCAGTTGCGTCAGATCGTAGCGATCGCGGTAGTCGAGAATCTCGCGCAGGGTATAGCCGTGCACCAGTTTCATCGTGAAGTACGGATTGCCGCGGCCATCGCGGCCCAATTCGTACGTAGGCACGGTGTTGGGATGCTGCAACATGGCGGAAACCCGCGCCTCGCGGATCAGGCGCTGCTGTTCGACTTCGTCGTGGACGAACTCGGGCCGCAGGGTCTTGTAGCAGACGAAGCGCGACAGATGCTGGTCCTTGCAGGACTTGATCAGCGACTTGCCGCCTTCGGCGATGGTGCTGAAGAATGCGTAACGGGTGCGCTGGTCGATCTTCTTCGGCAGGGTCTTGTCGGTCTCTTCCAGGAATATCGAGTCGTATTCTCTGGGCGGCTCGGGAAAATTAAGCATGATCTGGAGCCCGCGACCCCGCGTCGGAATTTCGGACTTGGGAAAGTAACAGATATCAACCCGATTCGCAGCCGGACAACTTGCCGGCGAATCCGACTATAATCGCGGCGATTCTGCAGCAGGCCGGGGAGTCGTTCATGTCCAGCAGCGCCAGGACGACGCATTTTCAGCGTGGTTCGCATAGCTACGTCGAGAGCGAGTTTCACGTGCGCTATGCCGAGACCGACAACATGGGCATTGTGCACCATTCCACCTATCTCGTTTATTTCGAGGAAGGCCGCAGCCAGTACATGCGCGAGGCGGGCAGCGACTATGCCCACGTGGAGGAAAGCGGCTTCCAGCTACCCGTGACCGAAGCTCACGTGCGCTTCTCCGGCAGCCTGCGCTACGGCCAGAAAGTGCGCGTGCGAACCTGGATCGCCGAAAGCCTCAGCCGCCGCCTGACGTTCGCCTACGAGATTACCGCCGGCGACGATCCCGATGAAGTGCTCGTCACCGGCTTCACCCGGCATGTCTGGACCGATAGCGCAGGCAAGGTTACCCGGCTGCCCGGGATCTGGCAGAGCCATTTCCGGACGCGCGCCGGGTAGCTCCCGCGAGCGACTGTACGCGGCCGTAGAGAAAGTCCGTCAGTTCCTGCCTGCCATTGAGCGCCTGCATGGCGGTCCAGGGAATGGGCTCGCCGATTTCCACGCGCAGGGTCTTGCCGAACTTGTTGCGCGCCTCGTGAATCAGCAGCGCCGTGCGCAACTGCCCGGCGATATGCGAGGCAATGTGGAACTTGCGGCTGTTGCGGCCGTGGAAGTAGATCGGGACAACCGTGGCCCGGGCGTCCCGGATGATCTTCGCGGCAAAATTGGTCCAGGGGCCGTCCCTGACTTCGCCAAAGCCCAGCTTGCCCGCCGTGGACACCGCGCCGGAAGGAAAGATCAGCACCGGAATATTGTCGTCGAGCGCTTCCAGCGCCAGTTGCCGGGATCGGATGTTGGTCTTGCGCGCCAGCGGCGTGCCGGTGAAATCGATGGGCAGGAAATACGGCGCGAGTTGCCGGTCCTGGCATAGCAGGCTGTGCAGCATGATGCGGAAATTGCCGCGCAGCTTGACGGCGATATCGCACAACACCATGCCGTCGACCACGCCGAAAGGATGATTGGCGACGAAAACCAGCGGCGTTTCCGGCGCCAGTCCGCGGAGAGCGTCGCGCTCCATATCGATCCTGATCGAGGCCGCCCGCAGACCTTCCTCGAAGAAGTTGTCGACGCCGAGCTTTCGTCCTTTCAACTGCCGGTAGATGCGCTCGATCCGGCGGCGGCCCGACAGCAACTCCAGCGCGGCGATCAGCCGCCGTTCAAGCCAGGAATCATCCGGCTGCACGTAAGACACCCGCGGCGGCTCGCGCAGATAGCAGGCGAATTGCGGGTCGACTTCCATGACGGGCTCAATATTCATGGTGGTAGGTAAAGTAACCGGTGAACATCTCTTCCCAGCTTTCCACGCCGAAACGGAGTTCGGCGTCGGGATTGGGATTGTTGGGATTGGAAATCGAGTTGTCAAAAGCGCCGATGACGTGAAGCGTCGCGCCGGCGGGAATCGCAAGCGGTTCGTCGAGCCTGTAATAGGGCTGCCAGCCGTAATTGTAGGCCGGCACCGAAAATATCTCGCGCAGCGGCTCGCCGGGCGCCTGGTAGGCGAACTTCATCTTCTTGCCGCGGAAATTCATCCGCGCGCGTACGCCGGTAAGCACCACGTCCCGTTCCAGGCTCCGGCTGGCGCGCAGCGGGAATTCGGGAACATTGGGCGGCAGCAGGAAGCGGGTCGATACCGCGCTCGTGGAAATCTCACGCTCCGGCGGCTCATCGTGAAAATACAGGCCGATGCGGGTGGCGTCGCTGGTGGACTGGCCATTGGTCACATAATGGAATTGCATCGAGAGTTTCTCGCCGGGCCTGATACGCACTCCGGTTCCCGGTGGAAACTCCCGCAACAGCTCCTGTCCCGGCGCATAACCGTCGAGAAACCTGCGCGTGCTGTTTTCCTGCCGGCGTTCCGCGCCCCAGAAATCCTCGCCGTCTCCGGTGACGAAACTCATCAGGTGATGCAAAACCGATTCGTCGCCCGGCAAATATTGCAGGGCCCGCACCCATTGCTCCCCGCCAAGGCCGAGTTCGGCTTCCTCGTAGGTGTAGTCGAGCACGCCGACAGGCGGTATGTCCTGCCGCGGCGCCTGCACGATGTGGTCGGGTTCGCCGAGTTGCCAATCCAGCGGAGGCGCCTCGGCCAGCGCCAGCAGGGGATCCGCTTCCCCGGCCGGGCCGGGCGCGCCGGCGTCGATCCAGTTGACCAGCACTTGCAGATCTTCGACGGCGAGATATTGCGCGTCAGCGGAATGGCCGCCGTAGGGGTCCACCTGCATCGGCGGCATGCGCTTGTTGAGCAGCACTTCGCGGATCATCGGCGACCAGCCGAGCAGCATCAGGTGGCTGTCGAGAGCAAAGGGGCCGACGCCGCCGCGGCGATGGCACATGCCGCAATTCTCGATGATTCGCGGCGCCACTTCGGAAGCGTAATCGGGCGGTTCGGCGAGCATGGCCTCCCGCGCCGGAAACTCAAGCGGACATCCTGCATCCAGCGACGCCCGGATACTGTCCTCGATCCCGTCCGCGCCAAGGGTGTCCAGCGCGCGTTCGAGCCCGGCGCCGGCCGCGCCCCGATAGAACAGCGACAGCCGTTCCGGAAACAGCAACGCCACCTCTCCCGCCTGTCCGAATTCCAGCGCCGCGGAAACGAGGCGTCCGCCATCGTCGAGAATCGGCAGCTCCAGTTCGAGGCCGCGCAATTGCCCGCGATCGAGCCCCTGGGTGTCCATATAGAGGAAGGCTATATCCCGATCGCCGAAAGCGTCGCCGAGATCTTCGAATCTCGCCGCCATCTCCGCCATGGCCGGGCAATCGGCGCTATAGGCCATCACCGCGAGCGCTCGCATATGGCGATAGCGGCTCAACTGGTGAAATTCGCCGTGTTGGTCGAGCAGGGCGAAATCGTCAACGCGCTCGAGCGCCGCCTGGGCGGGCGCAAGCCAGATCAGCAGCGGCAGCAGCAGACTGCATCGGACGAACATGTTGCGGGCAATGAATCGCATCGCGGCGAATAGCAGGAAGTCAGGCAAATCAACGCGCCACTTTACTGATCCCGGCCGAAAAATTCCAGCCGCCGAAAGAGCAGCGACAGACCGAAGCACAGGACGAAATAGAGCGCCGCGGTAGTAATCCACGCTTCGAAGATAGCGCGAGTCGAAGAGACCAGTTCCACTGTCCTGTAGGTCAGTTCCTGGACCGAAATCAGCGAAATGATCGAACTGTCCTTGACCAGGGTGATGAATTGATTGGCCATGGGCGGCAAGGCCTTGCGCATCGCCTGGGGCAGGACCACGAAGCGAAGTTCGTGCAGGGAGCCCATGCCGAGCGCCCGGGCCGCTTCCTTCTGACCCGGATCGACCGATTCCAGGCCCGCCCGCACGATCTCGCCGACGAAGGCGCTTTCGAACAGCGCGAGCACGACCGTTCCCGATATCAGGGCCGGCAGCAGCCGCGGGTCGCCGACGAAAAACTCCCAGATCCGCGCGTTATCTCCCTGGGCGATTTCGCGCGCCCATTGTTCGATGCCGAAGGCGGCGATGAGTTGCTCGGACAGGAAGAAATAGAAAATGAAGACGACGACGATCGGCGGGATGTTGCGCAGACATTCGAGCCAGGTCCGGGCCAGCAGATTGACGGTGAGATTTTTCGCGGTGCGCGCCAGGCCGAGAATCACCCCGAAAACCAGCGCCAGAACGCTGGCGTAGATGCTGATCCGCAAGGTCGTGATGAACCCGGTAACGAAAAGATTGGCAACCCAGCGGCCCTCGGCCTCGTCGAACCGGAACATGTAGGCGGGAATGATTTCCCAGCGCCATGCGTAGTTCAGCCTGCCGTCGATCTGTATCCAGACATAAGCAGCGAAGGCCAGCAGCACCGCCAGCAAGGCAGCGTCAATCCAGGTCAACCGTCTGAGGAGAGTTCGCATCGTGGCCTCGATCCGTCGCCGTCGGCTGGTGAAGAGTTCAGCGGACGCCGTAAATACATCCCTGTAGGCTCCGGGCTCGGCTTCCTGCCTCGCACGCCCGCTGAACTCTTCACCAGCCGACGGCGACTAACGCATTGCGGAGTCGTGGAATCCATTGATTTCTACAGCACCTGGCTACTCCAGTCTTCAGTGGTAAACCAATAGTCATGGCGCTCTTGCAGCCAGCCGGTGCGCCAGTGATGGGCGATCCAGTTATTGAAGAAATTCAGCGCGTCCGGGTCGCCCTTGCGCAAGGCGAAGCCTTCGCCCAACTGGTTGAACAGCACGTCGAAGGGTATGTGCAGAGTGTCGGGATAGCTGCGGGCCTCGCGCGAAGGCAATGGCTCGGACGCCATGGTCGCATGGGCGTTCCCGTTCAGAACTTCCTGCACCACCGCGCCCTCGTCGTCGAACAGCAACAGTTCGGCGTTCGGAAACCGCTCGGCGATCACCGCCGCGGGAACGGCTCCTCGCCGCGCGCTGAAGGTTACATCGGGATCGTCGAGGTCTTCGAGCCCGAATCCCTCGGTCAGTTGCCGGTTGGCCAGGATCGTCATGCCGGAATACGCGTAGGCATCGGTGAAATTGACGGTCAGATTGCGCTGGGGAGTAATCGACAAGCCGCTGATGATCACGTCGAACTTGCCCGCGAGCAGGGCCGGGATGATTCCGTCCCAGGCGGTGGGCACGAATTCGACATCGACGCCCATGTCTTCGGCCAGCTTGCGGCCGACATCGGGTTCGAATCCGATCAGATCGCCGTTCAGCGCGCGCATCGACCAGGGCGTGAAGGTCGACAGGCCGATCCTGATCACGCCCTGGCGCTTGATGGATTCGATTACGCTCTCGGCCGCGATCGATTGGCGGACATCCTGGGCGACCGCGGGCGCGGACGCCCCGAGCGCAAGCCCCGTAGAGATCAGTAACGCTGCCAGACCAGTTCTGAAAATCACTTTGTCCTCCCGGCCATGGCGTATCGTTTTTCCATTTGCGACGCCGCCAATGACAATACAAGAATAACCAGCAGATATACCGCGGCTATGGTGAACCAGATCTCGAAACTCATATAGGTGTCGGCAATTATATTCCTGCCGACCGTGGTCATCTCTACTACCGCGATCACGCTCACGATCGCCGAACTCTTGATCAGATGAACCGCCTCCCCGGTCATCGGCGGCAGCAGGAATTTCATCGCCTGCGGCAGCACGATGTGGCGATAGGCCTGTGTGTTCGACATGCCCACGGATCGCGCCGCTTCCAGTTGGCCGCCGGCGACCGAATTGACGCCCGCCCGCAGGATTTCGGAGATTAGCGCGGCGTGATAGACGCCGAGGCAAAGCACGGCCGCGGCGTATCGATCCAGAGCGAAGATCGGCCCGAGAACATAGTAGAACAGATACAGCAGGACGAGCAGCGGCGTATTTCTCACGATTTCGAGAAACGCCACCGCGATGGCGGTTCCGACCACCAGCTTCGACATTCTCAGCAAGGTGACGATCGCGCCCAGGCCGGTCGCCAGCAGGAAGGAGAGCAGGGAAAGTTCGAGCGTCGCGGCCAGACCCCGGGCGATTTCTCCCCATTCGAATCCGTCGTCGGTGAATCGGAACAGGTACTCGGGCACCCGGTACCATTGCCAGTTGTAGCCCATGGCTTCGGCGCCGTTCAGCGCCAGTCTGACCAGCAGGTAGACCAGGACCAGATACAACGCGATCGCAAACGCCTTCGATCCCGGGAGAACCGGAAATCGGCTCCACGGCAATCCTCGCGGCGGTGCGTTCGAACTCATGCTAGGGAAGGTCTGAACAAGGCCCGATTTGGCGCTTGTTCAGGTGGTTCGCCGGCCTTCCGACCGCTCCGGCGCCGTTCCAGCGCCCGAAAATCGGCCCGAAACACAGGTTCCCGTCCCTTTTCGCGGTTCGCGGGCGCAC
>JAJDYJ010000040.1 GCA_022822865.1 Pseudomonadales bacterium
TGCGCCCGCGAACCGCGAAAGGCGGACGGGAACCTGCGTTTCGGGCCGATTTCGGGCGCTGGAACGGCGCCGGAGCGGTCAGAAGGCCGGCGAACCACCTGAATGAGCGCCAAATCGGGCCTTGTTCAGACCTTCCCTAGTGGTTTCTTCGAATTGCCGGCGCAACGCGAAAGCCGAGCGCTCGGCCGTAACCCGGATCTCCTCGATGGTGATGTAAGGCAATTGCTCGGGCTCGACACTTCCTTCCGCCAGCAGGCTTGCTTCGGGCTCTGCGTCAACCTGGCTATCCTGGGAAAAAGAAGTGGGGCTGGAGAAAGCGCCGGTCAAAAGCGCCAGGACCATCATCACTTGTGAAATGCGGATTTTCATATGAGAAAATTAAGCCCTGATCGCGCGGATTTTTCAAGTTGGACCTGCACGGGACACTCATCGGGGCCGCCGCTATTGGTTTCGCCGGTAGTTCTTCCGCATGTAGTCCGCAATGCGTTCGAGTCCGGGCTCGAGATGGCTGCGCGGCGAGCCGATGCCGATGCGGAAATAGCCATCGAGACCGTACACATCGCCGGGGAGCATCAGTACGCCCCTCTCGTCGCGCAGCCGGTGCACGAGTTCGGTCGAGTTCGCCCTGAAGTGATAGCGCACGAACGCCATGCCGCCGGCTTTCGGTGGAATGAGCGATACCAGGTCGGCATTCGCGTCGATCCAGTCCTGCAATAACGCCAGGTTCTGCCGCAGGATCTTCCTGCTACGCTGCAATATCCCGGAGCGCAGCTCCGGCTTCAGCACGCGCTCGGCGACATACTCGCTGATTGCCGATGTCGTGATGGAGGTGTAATCCTTGTTTTTCCAGGCGGTACAGATGTCCCCCGCGGGACCGGCGAGCCAGCCGATCCTCAGTCCGGGCAAGGCCATGGCCTTGGACAGCCCGTTGGTTACGATCGCCTTGTCGTAAATGTCCAGAAAACTCTCGCATTCCGGGCCGTGCAATTCCGAGCCCTTGTAAACTTCGTCCGCATGCAGATAGATGCCGTGCCTGTCGGCAATGCGAACCAGTTCGCGCATGCCTTCCGGCGGCATGACGGCGCCGGTCGGATTGTTCGGGTTGCAGATCGTGATCAGGCGAGTCCTGCCCGATATCGCCTCTTCCAGTTCAGCGAGCCTGGGCTGCCAGTCGGCATCGGCGTGGTGCCGTACCGCCTTGACGTTTACGCCCAGCGCTCGCGCCCACCCCCAGATCTGCAGATAGTTGGGCGTGAACACGACAATCTCGTCATCCGGATTCAGCAGCGACATGACCAGCAGAAAATTGGCTTCCGCCGAACCGTTGGTAACGATGATTTCGTCCGGCGTACGGCTCTCATACAAGGCCGCGATCGCCTCCCGCAGTGAAACCGCGCCGTTCGTCCAGCCGTAGCCGAGTTCAAGCGCCTGCAGTTCCCCCATCTCGGCATCGCTCAGGAGATCGTTCAGGCACAGCGGATGGACACCGCTGTCGGACAAATTTAGCTCGACGGTATTCTCGTACAGCGATTGAATACGCTCGAGCGCGAACTCTTCGATTTCCATCAGTCTCAACGCTCGAACCGGGTGGCCAGAATGATCGAGGACACGGTCTTGTTGACGCCGGGAACATGGCCGATCCGGTCGAGGGTTTCGTCGAGTTCACGGGTCGATCCCGCGCTGACCATGGCGACCATGTCGTATTCGCCGTTGACCGTATGCAAGGCGCGCACCGCAGGAATCTGCCTGAGCGCGCGAAAAATGCCCGTGGCCTGCTTGGGGTCCGCCCCAATCATGACGTGGGCCCTGATCAGTCCTTCGGCGTATTCTTCGCTGAAACGGATCGTATAACCGGATATGACTCCCAGACGTTCGAGGCGTTCGATCCGGCTTGTGACCGTGGTGCGGGAAAGGCCCATCTTGCGGGCCAGTTCCGCGGTCGATTCCCTGCTGTTGGCGCTGAGCAGGGCGAGCAATCTCCTGTCTTTGTCGTCGGTGATCATTTCGTCCAATTTCTCGTCATATTGCCAAGTATTTGTGATCAAATTAGTTAATTCAACCGTTAATTCCGTTCGATTTCAAGACTAAACTCATTCCTCATCAGCATCAGTTTGGGGGAACGACGATGCAGGTCCTGTTGCTGGGCGCCGGCAAGATCGGTTCAGGGATCGGAGAGTTTCTTGCGGCCTCGGGCGATTACGAAGTCACGGTCGCCGACAGGGAGCCAGCCAACCTGGAAAGGCTGCCCCCGGTTCCCGGCATCAGGACCCTGCAGCTCGACGCGGGCGACGCGCATGCATTGGACGCGGCGGTCGCCGGCAAGTTCGCCGTCGTCAATGCAGGGCCCTTCAGCGTCAACGCCATGGTTGCCAGTGCGGCCGCGGCCAAAGGCGTACATTATCTCGATCTCAGCGAAGACCTTGAAGGCACGCGCATAGTGCGCGAACTGGCCGGGGAATCCGATTGCGCGATGATCCCCCAATGCGGACTCGCACCGGGGTTCGTCTCCATCATTGCCTTTGAGCTGGCGCGGAAATTCGACAGGCTCGAACGGATTCATCTGCGCGTCGGCGCATTGCCGCGATATCCCTCCAATGCGCTGAAATACAACCTGACCTGGTCGACCGACGGACTGATCAACGAGTATTGCAATCCCTGTGAGGCGATCGCCGGCGGCGAACCGGTCGAGTTGCAGCCGCTAGAAGGGCTGGAAACCTTTTCCCTCGACGGCATCGATTACGAAGCGTTCAACACCTCCGGCGGTCTCGGCAGCCTGCGCGAGACCTTCGCCGGCAAGGTGGACGAACTCAATTACCGCACCATCCGCTATCCCGGCCACCGCGACATCATGAAAGCGCTGCTCGAAGACCTCAATCTCCGGGACCGCCGCGAATTGTTGAAGGACATCCTCGAGTCCGCCCTGCCGCATACTGGCCAGGATGTGGTGGTAATCAGGGTTTCCGTCAGCGGCTTGCGTAACGGCTGCCTCGAGCAGGAAACCTGGGCCAACCGGATATACCACCGCAATATCAATGGCAGGCCATGGAGCGCCATCAGGCTGACCACGTCGGCCGGCGCCTGCGCGGCGCTGGATCTGCTCGCGCAGGGCAATTTGCCAGGGAAGGGCCTGATCCGGCAGGAGGACATTCCGTTCCGGGAATTCATCCGCAATCGCTTCGGCCGCTATTTTGCGACCGGGCCGGAATCCGTCGAACCGGCTCCGCTCGCTACCGCCAGGACTTCCTCTGCGGCATAATCAGCCCCCCGCCACGCATCTGGAAGTCCAATGAGTACATATACCATCGCCCTGCTGGACGGCGACGGCATCGGCCCGGAAATCATGGCCGAGGCCGAAAAGATCCTGCGCCTTGCGGAATCGCGCAACGGCATTCGGCTGGAACTGGAGCACGGCGCTTTCGGCGCGGGCGCCTGGTTTTCCCATGGCGACGCCTTTCCCCAGGCGACGAAGGAACTGTGCGACCGGGCCGACGCGATCCTGAAAGGCCCGATCGGGCTCGACCACGAACAAACCGAAAAGATTCCGGTGGACATGCGGCCGGAACGGGGCGCCCTGCTGCCCCTGCGCCGCCGCTTCGACACTTTCGCCAATTTCCGCCCGGTGCGCCTGGCCGGCAGCCTGACGCATTTCTCGCCGCTGAAACCGGAGATCGTCGCCGGCGGCATCGATATCATGATCATCCGCGAACTCGTCGGCGGCCTGTATTTCGGCGCCAAGGAAAGCGGCCGCAACGCCGCGGGCAGGCGCTATGTCAACGAAAGCCTCGAATACGACGAGGACCAGATCGAACGCATCGCCCGGGTCGCCTTCGAGACCGCCATGGGCCGCAAGAAGCTGCTGCACAACATCCACAAGAGCAATGTGCTCAAGTCGAGCGTGTTATGGAACGATGTGCTCGGCGAAGTCGGCGAGGAATATCCCGATGTCGAAGTGCGCCACATCCTGGTCGATGCGGCGGCGACTTATCTATGTCTAAATCCGGGACAATTCGACGTCATGGTCATGGAAAACATGTTCGGCGATATCCTCAGCGATCAGGCCGGCGGCATTCTCGGCTCGCTGGGGTTGATGCCTTCGGCCTGCCTCGGGCCGGACAAGGCCTATTACGAACCTTCCCACGGCTCGGCGCCGGATATCGCCGGCAAGGACATCGCCAATCCCTATTCCATGATCGGTTCGGTAGCCATGCTGCTCGACATGAGCCTGGGGCTGAAGGAGGAAGCCGGCCACGTCTGGAAGGCCATGCAATCGGTCTTCGACCAGGGCTATACCACGCCCGACCTGACCCGGCCGGGCTCCGACGGCCGCACGATCAGTACGCGGTCTTTTGGCGATCTGGCAGCCGGGAACTACGCTGCTGCGCCGGAATCTGCAGGTTGATCATCCGCAGGCTGGCCTTGACCGCCGCGAGCACCTGATTGGCGTCGACGCCGCGCGTCTTGAGCTTGCGCTCGGGCAATTGCCAGGTGATGAAACATTCGGTAAGCGCGTCGGTCTGGCCGCCGCGCGGGATGTGCACCTCGTAATCCACGAGTTCGGGAATCTCGAAATCCCGCTCCCGCATGATCTTGCCGAGGGCGTCCATGAAGGCGTCGAAACCGCCGTTGCCCACGCCCGAGGCCTGGTACTCTTCGCCGCCGATCATCACGCGCACGCTGGCGGTGCTGTCGACATTGAGGCCGGTATTGATATAGCAGTTGAGCAGGCTCACATGCTGCTCTTCCCTGTCTTCGAGCACGTCGGCGATGATGAAGGGCAAGTCGTCGGTGGTGATGACGTGCTTGGAATCGCCGAGTTCGACGACGCGCCGCAGCACGGCGGCCTGCTCTTCCTCGGTCAGGCTGATGCCCAACTCGTCGAGATTGTTGATCAGCGAAGCCTTGCCGCTCATCTTGCCGAGGGCGTAGGTGCGCTTGCGGTCGAAGCGTTCCGGGCTGAGCCGTGAAACGTAGAGATTGCCTTTCAGGTCGCCGTCGGCGTGAATGCCGGCGGTCTGGGTGAAGACGTCCGCCCCGGTCACCGGCGTGTTTGCGGCGATCCATTTGCCCGAGAAGTTTTCCACCATGCCGCTCAAGGCGGCGATGCGCGTTTCGTCGATGGAAAGTTCGACGCCCGCCTTGTCCCTGAGTACGACGGCGACTTCCGCCAGCGAAACGTTGCCCGCGCGCTCGCCGAGACAATTGACCGTGCAATGGATGCAATCGATCCCCGCTGCCACCGCGGCGAGTACATTGGCGGTTGCCAGGCCGTAGTCGTTATGCGGATGGAAATCGAATTGCAGATCGGGAAAGCGCTGCCGCATGCCTTCGAGATATTCCGTCACTTCTTGCGGCGACAGGGCTCCCAGGGTGTCGGGCAGCATGAAATGCCCGATGCCGAGCCCTTGCATGCCTTCGAGCAAGCCGAATACGTATTCCCGGCTGTCGCGATAGCCGTTGGACCAGTCCTCGAGATAGACGTTGACTTTCAAATCCTGGCTTTTGGCGTACCCGACGGTGCGCTCGATGTCCGCCAGGTGCTGTTCGAGAGTCTTGCCGAGCTGCTTGCGGCAATGTTTCTCGCTGCCCTTGGTGAGCAGGTTGATTACCTTGCAGCCGGCGCCGACGATCCAGTCGACGCTGCGCTTGTAATCGACGAATCCGAGCACTTCGACGCGATCGCCGTAGCCCTGTTCCGCGGCCCAGGCGCAGATTTTGGCCACTGCCTCGCGCTCGCCTTCGGAAACGCAGGCCGAAGCCACCTCGATGCGGTCGACGCCCAGCGTCTGCAACAGGGCGCGCGCGATGCTCACCTTCTCGTTGACCGAAAAGGAAACGCCCTGGGTCTGCTCGCCGTCGCGCAAGGTTGTGTCCATCAGGACGATGTGACGGGGACTGGCTGAATTCGACATGCGCGCGATTCTATCAAATCCACCCATGGGACACCCACTTTTCACCGCGAGCCTGGCTTGCAACGAAAACGCTTCCGGCTATACTGCGTGCCCAACAAACAGGGTCCGGCTCGGGAATCGATATGGCAATTCGAATCTGTGTTCCGAAAGAAGTGCGCGAAGGAGAGCATCGAATCGCTCTGGCGCCCGATGCGGTGAAACGGCTTTCCGGCAACGGGATCGAAGTCAGCGTCCAGGCGGGCGCCGGCGAATCGACCGGCTATACGGACGAGAATTTCAACGGCGCCGAGATCGTCGGCGACGCCGCCGAATTGCTCGGCAAGGCCGATATCAGCCTGCTCGTCAATCCGCCGACCGGCGAACAGATCGCGCAATTGCGCGAAGGCTCGGTGCTGATCGGCTTTCTCGACCCGCATTCGGACCTGCAACGTTTCGAGCAACTGGCGCAGCGCAATATCAGCGCTTTCAGCGTCGAACTGATTCCGCGGATTTCCCGCGCCCAGGCGATGGACGCGCTTTCCTCCCAGGCGAGCATCGCCGGCTACAAGGCGGTCTTGCTCGGCGCGGCCCACCTCGGCAAGTTCTTTCCCATGCTCACCACCGCGGCGGGCACGATCCGGCCTTCCAAAGTGCTCGTGATCGGCGCCGGTGTGGCGGGCTTGCAGGCCATCGCCACTGCGAGGCGGCTGGGCGCGGTAGTGGAAGGTTACGACGTACGTGCTGCGGTCAAGGAACAGGTCGAATCGCTGGGCGCGCGTTTCGTCGATACCGAGGTGCAGGCCGAAGGCAGCGGCGGCTACGCTCGTGAGTTGACCGACGAGGAAAAGGCCCGGCAACAGGAAATCCTGGGCAAGCACATCACCCAGGCCGACGTGATCGTCACCACCGCGGCCATCCCCGGCCGTCCCTCGCCGCGCATCATCAGCCGCGAACTCGTCGAAGGCATGCGCGGCGGTTCGGTGATCGTGGATCTGGCGGCGGAAGGCGGCGGCAATTGCGAACTGACCAGGGCCGGCGAGGTCGTCAATCATGCCGGCGTGATCATCGACGGACCGATAAACCTGCCCGGACAGATGGGCGGTCACGGCAGCGAATTGTACGCCCGGAACCTGCTCGCCTTTCTCGATCTGCTGATCAGCGACGGCGCGATAAACATTAACCTGGAAGACGAGATCATCAACGAGAGCCTGGTGACCCACGCCGGCTCCATCCATAACGCGGCTATCAGGGAAAGGCTGTAACGCCCGCCGAAACCACTACGGAGCGAAATCATGATTGAAGGACTCGCGGCGATCTATATTTTTCTGCTGGCGGGATTTACCGGGTACGAGATCATCGCCCGGGTGCCGGTCATTCTGCATACCCCGCTGATGTCGGGTTCGAATTTCGTGCATGGGATCGTGCTCGTCGGCGCGATGTACGCCCTGGGTATCGCCGAAACCACCACCGAGCAGGTCATCGGCTTCATCGCGGTGCTGCTGGCGGCGGGCAACGCCGTCGGCGGTTACGTGGTCACCGAGCGCATGCTGGAAATGTTCAAGTCCAGTAAAAGGCCTGATTTGAAAACCAGCGAAGCGGCGGGAGACTGACGCATGGACCTGATCATCGACGCCAGTTATCTCGCCGCCGCGGTACTTTTCATCGTCGGCCTGAAACAGATGAGCTCACCCGTCACCGCCCGGCGCGGCATCGTCTGGGCCGGGCTCGGCATGCTGCTCGCCACGATCGTGACTTTCGGCACGCCGGAACTGCTCGAAAGCGAACATTTCACGGTCAACCTGTCGCTCATCATCGCCGGCATCGCCGTCGGCGGCGGCTACGCCTGGGTCAGCGGCAAACGCGTCGCCATGACCGACATGCCGCAGATGATCGCCATGTACAACGGCATGGGCGGCGGCGCGGCGGCGACGATCGCGGCGGTGGAACTGCTCAAGGCCGGCGAAGCCTTTCCCGGCGAGAGCGCCGCGGCTTATCTCGGCGTCGACGTTGCGATTCTGGCGATCCTCGGGGCGGTGATCGGCACAGTCTCCTTCAGCGGCAGCATCATCGCCTGGGCCAAGCTCGACGGCCGACTGCATCTGAGCAAGATCGTGCCGGGGCAGCATATCGTCAACGCCATTCTGGCGATCGCCACCGTCGTGTTCGCGATCCTGGTGTATTTTTCAGCCGACCTGACGACCATCACCATCTTCTACGCTCTGGCCCTGATCGTCGGCATTTTCATCACTGTGCCCGTCGGCGGCGCGGACATGCCGGTGATCATTTCCCTGTTCAACGCGCTTACCGGACTCGCGGTCGGCTTCGAAGGCTATGTGCTCGGTAATGCCGCCATGATCATCGCCGGCATCGTCGTCGGCTCGGCGGGCTCGCTGCTCACCCACCTGATGGCGGTGGCGATGAATCGCTCGGTGGCGAACGTATTCTTTGCCGGAGTCGGCACCGGCCCTGCCGCGGCAGATGCCGGCCAGCAGGAAATGAAGGAAATCCAGGCCCAGGACGCGGGCATTCTCATGGCTTTCGCCGACCAGGCAATCATCATTCCCGGATACGGCATGGCGGTCGCCCAGGCCCAGCACAAGATCTGGGAACTCGTGCAACTGCTCAACGAACGCGGCGTCAAGGTGAAGTTCGCGATTCATCCGGTGGCCGGCCGCATGCCGGGGCACATGAACGTGCTGCTCGCCGAGGCCGGCGTGCCCTACGACATGATCTACGACATGGAAGACATCAACGCCGATTTCAGGAACACCACGGTAACGCTGATCATCGGCGCCAACGACGTGGTCAACCCCTCGGCCAAGACCGATACGTCGAGCCCGCTTTACGGCATGCCGATCCTCGACGCCATGGACTCGGACAACGTCATCGTCATCAAGCGCGGCCGCGGCGCGGGATTTTCCGGGGTCGAGAACCCGCTGTTCTTCGCGGACAATACGAAGATGCTGTTCGGCGACGGCCAGAAAGCCGCCAACGAACTGATCCAGGCAGTCAAGGAACTGTGAGGCTGCCGTTCCACGTCATCCTGCGCGAAGTCGCGGGATCTTCCGATAGCGGCACAGCCCGATGAGATTCCGCGACTCCGCTCCGCTACACGCAGAATGACGGCCGGGGAACGCACCGCCGGATTGCTGCGGCGGCTGGCCGCCCTGCTCTACGACGCCTTTCTCGTGCTGGCGATCTGGATGGCGCTGGGCTTCGCCGCGCAATTTATCGCCGGCGTCGAAACCAACCAGGTAATCGACGGCCGCGTACAAACCGATCCTGTCTTTGGCCTGCTGCTGTTCGCGCTCATGTGCGCCAGCGCCGCGGCATTCTACGTCTGGTTCTGGACCCGCGGCGGCCAGACCCTCGGCATGCTCGCCTGGCGCATCAGGGCGCAATCCCGCGACGGCAGCCCGATGTCAGTCCGCCAGGCTCTGCTCCGCTTCCTCTGCGCCTGGCCGTCCTTCTTCCTCTTCGGCCTCGGCTACCTCTGGCTCTGTTTCGACCCCCAGGGCGACGCCGCCCACGACCGCCTCTCCCGCACCCGCGTCGTCCTCCTCCCCCGCCGTCAGCGCTGATCGAGCTGGGTGGCTTCCATCATGATGTGGAAGATCACGTTCTGTTCGATTACGCCGCGGACGAGGTCCGCGCCCGGACCCGCGGCGTAGACCGCCACGTCTTCGCCGCCGTGGGTCTCCGAGCCAAGCGGGACCAGCGTCTGGGACCGGAAGCTTTCGTGCTCGGTGTCGACATGGGTCAGATCCTCGTCCCGGCCCGCGTTGGGTCCGTTTATATAGCCCAGGGTCGTGTAGGGCAGTCCATCGTCGGCCAATATGGGTTCCTCGTCGGCCGCCGCCTTGCCCAGGATCGAATTGCCCCGTTCCGGATAGCCGGCGATGGTGAATACATGGCTGTGGTCCGCGGTGACGATGATGAGTGTTTCGGACAGATCCACCATCTCGTAGGCGGTCCGTACCGCGCGCGCAAATTCGATCGTGTCGGTCAGCGCGCGGATGGGATTGATTTCGTGATGGGCGTGGTCGATGCGTCCGGCTTCGACGTTCAGGAAATAGCCGTCGGGGTCGTTCGAAAGGATTTCGATGGCCCTGGCGGTCATTTCGGAGAGGCTCGGCTCACCCGCCGCATCGTTTTCGCGGTCGAGTTCGTATTCCATGTGCGACCGCTCGAACAGGCCGAGCAGATGGGAGACCTTGTCCGGGTCCACGGCGGCGAATTGCTCGGCGTTCCAGACATAGGCGGCGTCCTCGTGATCTTCGACCCACTCCGCGGTCAGGTTTCTGCCGTCGAGCCGCCTGCCGGGTCCGCCGTCTTCGGGGTCCGCGCCGTCCCGGTTCGGCAGGAATGCGCCGCGGCCGCCGCCGAGCGCGACTTCGAGGCCGTCGGCGCCTTCCACATTGTCGGCAAACTCGATCAATTGCCGGGCGATATCGGCACAGTTGCCGGGGTCGGACAAATCCACGGCATCCGCGTCGGATTCGAAATTGCGCTCCATGATATGAGCGTAATTCGCCGCCGGCGTGGCATGGGTCAGCCGCGCCGTGCTGACGACGCCCGTGGCCAGACCGCGTGTTTCCGCCAGTTCGAGAAACGTGGTCAATGCCGCTCCTTGCTGGGAAGAACAGTCACCACGCAAAGCGGCGTCGCTTACGCTGATCAGCCCCGCCCCGGTCTTCACGCCTGTGATCATCGCGGTCATGGTTCCCGCGGAGTCGGGCACCTGGGCGTCGGTGTTGTAGGTCTTGGCCAGCGCGACATTGGGAAAAGTTTCGAAGAACAGTTCGTTTTCCTCGCCGTTCTCGCCGCGCAACTGGCCTTCGAGAATGCGCGCGGCGGTGACCGTGGACACGCCCATGCCGTCGCCGACGAAAAGGATCACGTTCCTGGCGGGGGCGTTCGCCGTCTCGCGCTGGGCAAGAATGCGTTCGACCGCCGCGCGGCCTGCTTCGAACCAGTCCCCCGCGGATTGCTGTGGATGGGCCGCGAACGGGAACGACAGCAGACCAAGTACTGAAACTAAAGGCAGGATTCGATTCATGGGAAATTTCCAGGGCAAGCCGGTTCGCGGCACAGGATAATGCCGGAATATTACAACGGAATTAAGAAGGTACGGCGACTGTCAGGCTGCCCGTGATTCCGCGGGCTGCACGAGTTGCTTGAACTGCCGCGGTACGGCAACCATCTGGTGCTTGTCGAAATCGAACAGCACGACGCCCATCTTGGCGACGCAGACCACCGAATCGAGCGCGCTGTTGGTTACCCGCAGGCAGATGTCGACGCCGTAGCGGTTCACCTTGCCGATGCCCACATCGATGATCAGCACGTCGTTGGCGAAGGATTCGGAGCGGAAATCGATCGAAAGATCGGTCACGACCATGCCGAGACCGAAAATGTCTTCCTCGGTGAAACCGAGGCTCGCCAGGTATTGCAGCCGCGCCTCGTGAAGTATCTTGACCATCGACAGGCTGTCGAGGTGTTTCGCGTAATTCAGGTCGCTGAGACCTACGCTTCGTTCCAGTCTGAAAGTGAATTCTTCCGGCAGGCTAAGCTTGATACGAGGCATGACGACGACTCCAGGGCATTCGCGATTATTGTTCTTCCATAAACCGCTTTTCATGAGACAGCGAACGTTGGAATTGGTTCAATCCAATTCGGCTCTTCGGTTGCCTGGACCGTCCAATCTACTTAGCATTACGCCCCTGCGTCAATACCGAACCGACATCAGGAGGAAAAGGCTCATGCAATACTCGGTCACGCCGGATTCCATCGCGGAAATTTCAGCCGACTGTCTCGTAGTTCCGGTCTGGAAAGACGGCGGACTGGGCGAGGAAGCGGGCGCGCTGGACGAGTCCGCTTCCGGAGCGCTCCGCCGCATCGCCGCGAGCGGGGACTATCTCTGGGACATCGGCGACACGCATCTGCTGCATGGCCCGAAAGGCTGTGACGCGGGCCGCGTTCTGCTCGCGGGCGCGGGCGCCCCGGGCGAATTCGGCGCCAGGGAAGCGGCGAAATTTCTGGCGGGCGCCGCCCGGTTCGTGCTGGCCCGGAACATGCCGCAAGTCCACTTCGCGCTTGCGGATCTCGAGGCGAACGGCCCCGATGCGCAATGGTTGGCCGCCAGGCTGGCCCAGGAGACCGAGGTCGCCGCGTATCGCTACGAAACCACCAGGGCAAGCACGAAACGGGACGCCGTACTAGAAGGCGTGTCGGCGCCGGCGCTCGCGGACGGCCTCGAGCAGGCGCTTCGCAAGGGCCAGGCCATCGGCAGGGGCATGAACCGGGCCCGCGAACTCGGCAACCTGCCCGGAAACATCTGCACGCCGGAGTACCTGGCTTCTCACGCCAGGGAACTGGCCGATGCTTTCGACGCCTTGAGTGCCGAAGTGCTGGACGAAGCGCAGATGCGGGAACTGGAAATGGGCAGCCTGCTCTCGGTCGCCGCCGGCTCGGTCGAAGAGGCGCGGCTGATCGTCTTGCACTACAGTGGCGCGGGAGACGACAGCAAACCAGCAGTGCTGGTCGGCAAGGGCATTACCTTCGATACCGGCGGCATCAGCCTGAAACCGGGGCTCGCCATGGACGAAATGAAATTCGACATGTGCGGCGCGGCCAGCGTGCTCGGCACGGTCGCCGCCGTCGCCGAACTGCAATTGCCGATCAATCTGATCGGCATGGTGGCCGCGGCCGAGAACATGCCCGGCGGCAAGGCGACCAAGCCGGGCGATATCGTCACGAGCATGTCGGGCAAGACTATCGAAATTCTCAATACCGACGCCGAAGGCCGGCTGGTGCTATGCGACGCGCTGACTTACGCGGAACGTTTCGACCCGGCCTGCGTCATCGACATCGCCACCTTGACCGGCGCGGCTGTCGCGGCCTTCGGCAATCACGCCAACGTCGTGCTCGGCAACGACCAGGAATTGATGGACCGCCTGCTGCAATGCGGCCTCGATTGTCTCGACCGCGCCTGGCAGCTTCCGCTCTGGGACGAGTACCAGAAGCAGCTCGACAGCAATTTCGCCGACATGGCCAACATCGGCGGCAAGCTCGCGGGAACGATTACCGCCGCCTGCTTTCTTTCGCGCTACACGGAGAAGTTTTCCTGGGCTCATCTCGACATCGCCGGCAGCGCCTGGCATTCCGAAGGCGCCAGGAAAGGCGCAACCGGCCGCCCGGTGCCCCTGCTGACGGAATTTCTGCTGAGCCTGGCCGAAAAGGACTGAAATGGACAAGACCTTCAAACCGCGGGACATCGAGGACCGCTGGTACCGCGCATGGGAGGATGCCGGCTATTTCGCGCCGCAGGGAAACGGCGAAGCCTATAGCATCGCGATTCCGCCGCCGAACGTCACCGGCAGGCTGCACATGGGCCACGGCTTCCAGCTTGCCATCATGGACGCCCTGATCCGTTACCATCGCATGCTCGGGCGCGACACCCTGTGGCAGGTCGGCACCGACCACGCCGGCATTGCGACCCAGATGGTGGTCGAGCGGCAATTGAACGCCGAAGGCGCCGGCCGGGAAGAGATCGGACGCGAGCGATTCGTCGAGCGCGTCTGGGACTGGAAGGAAGAATACGGCGGCATCATTACCCGGCAATTGCGCCGCATGGGCTCCTCGCTCGACTGGTCGCGCGAGCGATTCACCATGGACCCCGATCTGTCTGCACTGGTCGAACGGGTATTCATCGAATTGTATCGGGAGGGTCTGATCTACCGCGGCCGGCGCCTGGTCAACTGGGACCCGGAACTGCTGACCGCGATTTCCGACCTGGAAGTCATCTCGGAGGAAGAAACCGGGTCGCTGTGGCACCTGCGCTATCCTCTTGCGAACG
The DNA here is from genome assembly GCA_022822865.1 of Pseudomonadales bacterium. Taxonomy (GTDB): domain Bacteria; phylum Pseudomonadota; class Gammaproteobacteria; order Pseudomonadales; family Pseudohongiellaceae; genus UBA9145. Next base: position 13,744 of record JAJDYJ010000040.1, read on the forward strand.
GCGGCGAGAACCCGGACGGCCTGACGCATGTCACCGTCGCCACCACGCGCCCGGAAACCATGCTCGGCGATACCGCGGTGGCGGTGCATCCGGAAGACCCGCGCTACCAGGGACTGATCGGCAAGACGCTCGAATTGCCGCTATGCGACCGGCGGATTCCGATCATCGCCGACGAGTACGTGGACCCGGAATTCGGCAGCGGCTGCGTCAAGATCACGCCGGCCCACGATTTCAACGACTACGAGATCGGCCTGCGCCACGAACTGCCGATGATCAACGTACTCACTCGCGATGCGCGCATCGGCGACGAGGCGCCGGAGCGCTATCGCGGCATGGACCGCTTCGCCGCGCGCAAGCTCGTCGTCGAGGATCTCGAACGGGCGGGCCTGGTCGAAAAGATCGAGGCGCACAAGATGAAAGTGCCGCGGGGCGACCGCAGCGGCGTCGTCATCGAGCCCTTCCTGACGCGGCAATGGTACGTGGCGATAGACGCCCTCGCCAAACCGGCAATCAAGGCGGTGGAAGACGGCGAGATCGAATTCGTGCCGCGCAACTGGGAAAACACCTATTTCGCCTGGATGCGCAATATCCAGGACTGGTGCATCAGCCGCCAGCTCTGGTGGGGCCACCGCATTCCCGCATGGTACGACGAGCAGGACAATGTCTACGTCGGCGCCGGCGAGGCCGAGGTCAGGCGCGAGCACGGACTGCCCGATGGCCTCGTCCTGCGCCAGGATGAAGACGTGCTCGACACCTGGTTCTCTTCCGCGCTCTGGACATTCTCCACCCTGGGGTGGACTCCCGACGGCGCACCGGAGCAGCGCGAGTACTTCGACCGTTTTCACCCTACCAGCGTGCTCGTGACAGGTTTCGACATCATCTTTTTCTGGGTCGCGCGCATGATCATGATGACCCTGAAATTCACCGGCGAGATTCCTTTCCGCAAGGTCTACATCACCGGGCTGGTGCGCGACGAGCACGGCCGGAAGATGTCCAAGTCCAAGGGCAACATCCTCGACCCGATCGACCTGATTGACGGCATTTCCCTGCCCGACCTGATCGCCAAGCGCACCGACGGCATGATGCAGCCGCATCTGCGCGAGCAGGTCGAAAGCGCGACGCGCCAGTCCTTCCCCGAAGGCATTCCGGGTTACGGCACGGATTCGCTGCGCTTCACTTTCTATTCGCTCGCCTCGACCGGACGCGACATCAAGTTCGACATCGGCCGCATGGAAGGCTTCCGCAATTTCTGCAACAAGATCTGGAACGCCGCCCGTTACGTGCGGATGAACACCGAAGGCAAGCCGGTGGCGAAAAGCATCGTCCCCGCCGATTGCACCGTGGCGGACCGCTGGATCATGGACCGCTTCGAGGCGGCCGCCGAAGACATCCGCCAGGCCATGGAGCAATACCGCTTCGACAACGCCTCGCGCTGTCTCTACGAATTCATCTGGAACGAATTCTGCGACTGGTACCTGGAACTTTCCAAGCCGGTGCTGTGGAACGAGGCCGAAGACCCGGCCGCCGCGGCGGCGAGCCGGCGCGTATTGCTGACCGTGCTCGAACGTTCGCTGCGGCTGCTGCATCCCTTCATGCCCTTCATCACCGAGGAAATCTGGCAACGCATCGCACGGCTGCTCGAAATCGAAGGCGAGAGCATCATGTTGCAGCCCTACCCCGAACCCTCGGGCGTCGAGCCCGACGCCGAAGCGGCCGCGGACATCGAATGGCTCAAGCAGATCGTCACCGCGGTGCGCAATATCCGCGGCGAGATGGATATCTCACCCGCGCGGCAGGCGCCGGTGCTGCTGCGCTGTCGGAAGGGCGAAGACGAAGCCGCCGGCAAGGCGCGGCTGACGCAATATCGCCGCTACCTGAAGCAACTGGCGAAACTCGAATCGATCGAATGGCTCGAAGGCGAAGCGCCCGCCGCCGCGACTTCGATCCAGTCGGGTACGGAAGTGCTCGTGCCCCTGGCGGGGCTGATCGATGTGGACGCGGAGAAATCGCGGCTCGACCGGGAAATCGACAAGCTCGCGAAAGGCCTGCGCTCGGTCCAGGCCAAGCTCGGCAATCCCGGCTTCGTCTCCAACGCCCCCGAAAAGGTCGTCACTGAGGTACGCGAACGCGAAGCGCGGATGTCGACTTCGATAGCCGCCTTGCAGGCGAAACGATCGAGCCTGGAAGAATTGACGATCTGAATGAGATTCTGCGACTTCGCTTCGCTTCGCGCAGAATGACGGTCGGGAGAGCGTTATTCCGCGCACAGTCGCGGAATCTCGTCTCAATCGCGCAGAATGACGGTCGGGAGTGTGTCATTCCGCGCGCAGTCGCGGAATCTCGTTTAAGCTCGCAAGCCGACGGGCATGCTGAAAGTGATGTCTTCGCGGACGCCGTCGAGTTCCGCCACCCGGCATTCGCCGCGGTCTTGCAGAAAATCGATGACTTCCTGCACCAGGGATTCGGGCGCGGAGGCGCCCGCGGTGACGCCGATGCTCGTCTTGCCTTCGAGCCAGCCCGGATCGATGGCGGCGGCGCTGTCGATCAGATGAGCCTGGCAGCCGAGCCGTTCGCCGAGGTCGCGCAAGCGGTTGGAGTTGGAACTGTTGCGCGCGCCGACGACGAGAATCAGGTCGCATTCGAGCGCCATCTGCTTGACCGCGTCCTGCCGGTTCTGGGTGGCGTAACAGATGTCGCTCTTGCGCGGTCCCTTGATTTGCGGAAATCGATTGCGCAAGGCGTCGATAATCTCGCCGCAGTCATCCACCGACAAGGTCGTTTGGGAGACATAGGACAGGCGCGAAGGATCCCGGATCTCCAGCACGTCCACATCCTCGACCGTTTCGATCAGGTAGACGCTGCCGCCCTCGCTAGTGTCGAAATTGCCGATCGTGCCTTGCACTTCCGGGTGGTTGGAATGGCCGATCAGGATGCATTCCTCGCCCTTGCGGCCGGCTCTGGCCACTTCCATATGCACCTTGGTGACCAGCGGGCAGGTGGCGTCGAACACCTGGAAGCCGCGTTCGGCGGCGTCCCTGCGTATCTGTCTGGCAACGCCATGGGCGCTGAAAACGACGACGGGAGGGCGGCCGGTGGCGTCCTTGTCGGGAATTTCCGGCAATTCCTCGACGAAGATCGCCCCCTGGTCCCGGAGTTCTTCCACGACGTGGCGGTTGTGCACGATCTCATGGCGCACGTAAATCGGCGCGCCGAACAGCTCCAGCGCGCGTTTGACCACGTCGATGGCGCGGTCGACCCCGGCGCAGAAACCGCGCGGATTGGCGAGCTTGATGTCGATGACGCTACTCCAGTTCCAGTTTGCTCGTGCCGGGCGCCAGTACCGAGACGATCGAGGCGCGGAAAACGACTTCCCTGCCGGCGAGCGGATGATTGAAGTCTACCTCAACTTCGGCCTCGCCGATGCCGCGAATCACCCCCGGACGGTCGAAACCGGCGGGATCCTTGAACATTACGACGCTTCCCGGCGCCAGCGGAACGAGTTCGTCCCGCAGCAGCGCGGCGAAATTCTCCGCCGGAAACCGCTGCAGATTGGCGGGATTCACCGCCCCGAAAGCATGCTCCGGCGGCATGTTGCGCTCGATCTCATCGCCGGCTTCCAGGCCGATAAGAACCTCCTCGAAAGCCGGCGGCAGATTGCCGTCGCCGATCGTGCAGGTCGCCGGCTTGCCGGCGAAATTCGAATCGACGACCGAACCGTCAACCAGCGCCAGCGAGAAATGCAAATCTACCGTAGCGCCGTTTTCGACTTTCATCGCCCTGGTTCGCTTTCGTGCAAGTCGCTCAGGCGAACAGCCGCCGCTCGCCCGCGCCCTCGATATTATCGATGCAGCGCCCGCACAGGTCCGGATACTTCTCATGCCGGCCGACATCGGAACGATGATGCCAGCAGCGCTCGCATTTGTCGTGAGGAGACGCCGACAGGCGCACGCGCAAGCCCGGAATTTCCGTTTCCACGCTGTCCGCGCCGGCTTCGGCCAGGGAATGCGCGTCGGCGCGGGATACGATCAGGGCGAAGCGAAGTTCCTCGCCCAACTCGCGCAATTGCGCCAACAGTTCATCGTCCGCATACAGGTCGACTTCGGCGCCGAGACTCGACCCGAGGGTCTTGTCCGCGCGTTTTGCCTCGAGTTCGCGGTTGAGCGCCGCCTTGACCGCCATCACCCGGTCCCAGAACGCGTCGGGAAACTTTCCCTCTTCTTCAAATCCGGGCCCCGCCCCGTCCATGTCGGCCAACAGCACCGACGCGGCCCGCTCGCCGGGAATGTTTTCCCAGATCTCGTCGGCGGTGAAACTCAGGATCGGCGCGATCATCGGACCCAGCATTTCGAGGATGTGGTACATGGCGGTCTGGGTCGATCGCCGCGCCAGGCTATCGGCGCGAGTGGTGTATTGCCGGTCCTTGATGACGTCGAGATAGAAACCGCCCAGTTCGATCACGCAGAAATGATGCACCTTCTGGTAGATCGCCAGGAAATTGTATTCGTGGTATTGCCCGATCACCTCGGCCAGCAGCCTTTCGGTGCGGCGTACGATCCAGTGATCGAGCGCGATCATTTGCGCGGGATCGACCGGATCTTCGTCCGGATGAAAGCCGTTCAGATTGGCGAGCATGAAACGCGCGGTATTGCGGATGCGCCGGTAGGCGTCGGCGACCTGGCCGAAAATCTGCTCGGAAACCGCCATTTCGCCGCGATAATCGGTGGCGGCGACCCACAGCCGCAGGATATCGGCGCCGTACTTGCGAAAGATCCTGTCCGGGGCCACGGTGTTGCCGAGCGATTTCGACATCTTGCGCCCTTCGGCGTCGACGAAGAAGCCGTGGGTCAGCACTTCCCGGTAGGGAGCGCTGCCGTTCATGGCGATGGCGGTCTTGAGCGAGGACTGGAACCAGCCCCGGTGCTGATCCGAGCCTTCCAGGTAAAGATCGGCCGGATAACGCAATTGTTCGCGCCGGTCGAGCACGGAAAAATGCGTGACGCCCGAATCGAACCAGACATCGAGGGTGTCGGTGACCTTGTCGTAGTGCCCGGCGTCGGCGCCGAGCAATTCCCCGGCATCGAGTTCGTACCAGGCGTCGATACCGCCCTGCTCCACCCGCCGGGCGACCTGTTCGAACAACTGCTGCGTGTCCGGATGCAACTCGCCGGTTTCCCGGTGCATGAACAGGGTGATCGGCACGCCCCAGGTGCGCTGCCGGGAAATGCACCAGTCCGGGCTGCCGCGCAACATCAGTTCCATCCGCGCCCGGCCCCAACCGGGAATCCACTTGATTCCGGCCACCGCGTCGAGGGCCGAATCGAGCAATCCGCCTTCCTTCATGCCAATGAACCATTGCGGTGTCGCGCGATAGATCAATGGGGTCTTCGTGCGCCAGCAATGCGCGTAACTGTGCGTGATGCGGTCCTCGCAGACGAGTTTGCCGTTCTCTTTCAGCACTGCGACTATGTCGGCGTCGACCTTGTAGACGTGGGCGCCGGCGAAACGTCCCGCCGCTTCGCGGAAGACGCCGTGATCGTCGATCAGATTGAGCGTCTCCAGGCCGTACTCGCGGCCGGTGTTGAAATCGTCGACGCCATGATCGGGCGCGGTATGCACCGCCCCGGTGCCGCTTTCGGTCGTGACATGTTCGCCGAGCACGACGGGCACTTCGCGCTCGTACAGGGGATGGCGCAAGCGCTGCGATTCCAGCCGCGAACCCTTGCACGCGGCAAGTGCTTCGAATCGCTCGCAGCCGTATCTCTGCATGACTTCCGCGATCATTTCTTCGGCGATCACGAGCAATTCCGGCCCGGCGTCGAGTTCGCAGCGGACCAGGGCGTAATCGAGCCCGGCATGGAGGCAGACCGCCTGGTTCGCCGGCAGGGTCCAGGGCGTGGTGGTCCAGATCACGACGGAGACCGGCAATTCGGAATCCGCCTTCCCTACACCTTCAAAACAGGCCAGCAAGGCGGCGCGGTCGGCCGCGGCGAAGCGCACATCGATCGAATAGGAAGTCTTGTCCTTGAATTCGACTTCGGCCTCGGCCAGGGCCGATGCTCCCACGACGCTCCAGTACACCGGCTTGTAGCCGCGCACGAGATGACCGTTGGCGACGATTCGCGCCAGGGCGCGCACGATGTCGGCTTCGGTCTCGAAGTTCATGGTGAGATAGGGATTTTCCCAATCTCCGAGCACTCCCATGCGAATGAAGCCTGCCTTCTGAATCTCGATCTGGCCGGCGGCGTATTCGCGGCAGGCGCGGCGGAACTCGGCATGGCTGATCTTCTGCCCCGCTTTCCCCTTCTTCTTTTCGACGTTGTGCTCGATCGGCAGGCCGTGGCAGTCCCAGCCGGGAACATAGGGCGCGTCGAAACCCGTCATCGCCCGCGACTTGACGACGATGTCCTTGAGCGTCTTGTTGATGGCGTGACCGAGATGCAGCTCGCCGTTGGCGTAGGGCGGACCGTCGTGCAGAACGAAGCTCGGACGTCCCGCGTTCTTTTCGCAGATGGCGCGATACAGGTCGAGTTCCCGCCATTTGCGCAGGCGCTCGGGCTCGCGGTTCGCGAGGTCGGCCCGCATGGGGAAATCCGTATGCGGAAGGTTCAGGGTGTCCTTGTACTTGCTCATTACTATAGTTTCGGCAGTCTTCCTAAAATGCCGCGTCTGCCAGAACGCGCCTGATTTTCTCCACGTCGGCTGCGATCTGCCGCCGCAACTCCTCCATTGAGGCGAACTTTTCCTCGTCTCGTATCTTCTGCCGGAAAACGACTTCGATGGTCTGGCCGTAAAGCTCGCCTTCGAAATCCAGCAGATGCGCTTCCAGCACCGGCTCGCCTGCATCGGTTACCGTCGGGCGATAACCGATACTTACCGCCGCCGGATACTCGCCGCCAGGTGTCTTCGCCGTGCAGGCATAGATTCCATGCAACGGAATCCGCCGCTGCGGCAATTCGATATTGCAGGTGGGGAAACCCAGCTTCGCGCCGAGTTGCTCGCCCCTGGCAACCGTGCCGCGAATCGAAAACGGGCGTCCCAACAATTTCCCGGCCATGGCAAAATCGCCCCGCGCCAGATTCTGCCGCACCAGGGTGCTGCTGACGCGCGCGCCATCGACTTCCCGCGCCAGGGTCCGATGGACGCTGAAGTCGAACTCCCTGCCCTTGCGTTCGAGCAGGGCGAAATCGCCCGTCCGCCGATAGCCGAAACGAAAATCGTCGCCGACGATAAGCGCGGCCACACCCAGACCTTCGACGAGAATGCGCCGGACATAGTCTTCCGCGAAAGTGCGGCTCATTTCCGCATCGAAGCGCAATACGAAGCAGAAATCGACGCCGCATTCCTCAAGCAGCCGCAACTTCTCCCGCTTGTCCATCAGCCGCGCCGGGCAGTCTCCGTCGGCGCCGGCGAAAAATTCTTCAGGGTGCGGCTCGATCACGATCACGAGCGCCGGCAGGCCCTTTTCCCGCGCCTGCTCCCGCAATTGATCGATTATGAGCTGGTGGCCGAGGTGGACTCCGTCGAATTTTCCGATCGTGGCCACGCATCGTCCATGCTTGCGGGAAAAACTGCTGGCGTCTTCAACGAGAATCACGGCGCGAGCCCGGCCTGCGCAAAAGGCGGGGATTATACCTTCTTTACCATGTGAGTCGGCGACGGATCGATGCAGACGGCTATTCTTTCCTGTCTCGCAGGCCGGCCAGTCCGCGTCGGATCAGATAACGGGCGATGGCGAGCAGGCAGGCGATAAGCACGATCTGTCCGATCAGCAGATGCACCACGGAAATCGTGTCGTTCATGCTCACCATCATGACCATGCCGCCAACGGTAATCGCGGCCAGTCCGGTCAGCGCCAGGGCGCCGAGGATTTGCAGCAGGGCGAGAAGTTTCTTCATCCAACCGACGCGAGATCAGCCAGCTTGTGGCGGGAATAGAACTTGCGTGACCCGTCGGCGCCCATGAAACGCGTGACCGTCTTGGGATCGGTTCGGCGCACATCGACGATGATCAGGCCTTCGAGCGAATTGTTGAAATCCGAATGGATATTGAAACAGACCATGCGTCCCTTCAGCGACAGGTAATGCCGCAACAGGACGGGCACCGCCTTGCCCGGGTCGCAACGGCCGATGAGCTTGCCGAGCATCTTGATATTGACCAGTTCCTTGAGCATGTCCTCGGACCAGACCCGGTGCGCGATCCGGTGCGGGGTCAGGGGCTTGACCAGGGGCACGAATTCGCTGGCCTTGAAATTGGTGAGCAAGGCATCGGCGATCAGCGCCCGGGCGAGGTCGCTGTATTCGCGCGAGATGCTCACCGAGCCGAACAGGGTGTGATATTGCGGGCGGTCCACCAGCACCCGGCCGATACCGCGCCAGAGCAGGGTAAGCGAGTCCGGACGCCGCTGATAGTCGGGATGGATGAACGAGCGGCCCATCTCTATCGCCGAGCCGAGCCGCTTGATGAAGGCCTGGTCGTAGCGGTAGAGGGAACGGCTGTAGAGCCCCTTCACGCCGTGCTCGCGAACGATTTCGTCCACGAGTCCGACCCGGTAGGCGCCGGCGATCCGGTCGTTTTTCTTGTCCCAGAGAAACAGGTGCAGGTAGTGCGGGTCGAACTGGTCCGAATCACGGGTCAGGCCGGTGCCTTCGCCTACCGCGCGGAAAGTGATTTCCCGCGCCACGGCAATCATTTCCATGACGATGCCCAGGCGTTCGTAAGGCGCGCAATAGACGTCGAAATCGTCGTGTTCGATCAGGCGGAACTCTTCGAGACCGGCCAGGGCAGTGGCCAGTTCCCCGCTCGTGGCGACCGGACTGATGTCTTCCACATGCCGCTCGAATCTTGCCGGCGCCGGCTCGGGACGGTTCGCCAGCGCTTCGGTGCTCACGCGCAGATACTCGGTAATCGCCCTGGGCTTTTTCAGCAGGCGCAATTCCTGGGCGAGTACGGGCTTGCCGAGGGTGAGTTCCAGCGTGAAGCCTTTCTTGTTCGCCAGTTGCCTGGGCAGCAGCACGGTGCGCAGGCGTGGATGGACCAGGCCGGCGAGATAGAAATACGCGCTGTTGTATCCGTTGACATGCACCGGCACGCAGGCGCATTCGTAGCGCTTGATCAATTGCCCCGCCAGCCGATTCCATTTGCGGTCCTGGATGCGGCGTTCGCGCAATTCGATCGCCGAAACCATGCCCGCCGGGAACAGCAGCACCGCTCCGCCGCCGCGTAGATGCTCGTGCACCTGCTTGACGCCTTTTACGTTGCCGCCGGCCGCATCGGCCGACAATACGTTGACGCCGATGAAAAGCGGCGCCAGTTCGGGTATGCGCCGCAACAGTTCATTCGTCAGCACCTGCAGATCGGGCCGGATCCTGAGCAATATCCTGGCAAGGGCGATACCCTCGAGACCGCCCAGCGGATGATTGGCCACGATCAGCAGCGGGCCATTGCGCGGAATCTGCTCCAGGTGATGTTCGTTGTTGATCTTGAGGCTGACGCCGAGCGAATCGAGCGAAAACTGCAGAAAATCTTCCGGGTTCAATCCAGGGGGCCGGACATCGTAAATATCCCCCAACTGGCCCAGACCCAGCAGCTTTTCGGCAAGCGCGGCCAACGCCCGCGGTTTGAAATTCAGGCGGCAGGGATTAGTCATTGGCGGGATACCGCTTAACCAATTGCAACTCGTGGCGCCACGCTTTGTAGAGCGGCCATAAGCCGGGCGGTTTGCAGCCGCGTTTCCTGTGCGCTGCTCCAAGTTTAAATAGCGTTCGATATTGCTGCAATAGCGTTTTCACGGCATCGAAAAATCCGGTCCGGCGGTCCCAGATATGGATCGATTCGGAACTTGCGCCGTTGATTTCGACGATCTGCAGGCCGCGGCCCGCTTGCAGGCTTTCGACATCGCGGAACTTGATATCGAGCCGGCCGTAATAAAAGCCCGGGATATCGTCGAAAATCCGGTCGAGCGCCCGAGTCAGTTCCGTGGTGGCGAGATGGGCGCCGTCACGAAAAACCGCACCGCGACAATGGCTCGCCGAGAATACGAGTCGCCAGGGACTGCCGGCGGGAATCACTTCATGCCAATGTGCGGCATTGCGTTCTTCGTAAAGATGCGGCACACCGCCCGCGCGCGGGTCGGCCGCCACGAGTTCGGCAAGGGTATGCACGCCGTCGCCGACGACATAGGGCGTATATTTCAGCGTCAGCGAGGTAATCCGGCCCTGCTCGCTGACCGGGTCGCGCACATAGAACACGCCGGCTTCCGCTTCGAAGTCGCTCAATCGCTGCAACATCAGCGAACCGCCGGGCGGAAACCCTTCCAGGCAGGATTCGAGCGCCGCGCCGTCGCGCAACAACTTGACGCCCGCGCCGCGGCAGCCGATGTCGGGCTTGCCGACCACGGGAAAGGACAATCCGGCCGCGGCCATGGCTGCTTCGGCCCGCTCGCGCTGGACGGACGGAGCATCGCCGCCGGTCTCGAACACGATCCAGGGCAAGATCGACTGGCTCGCAGTCTCTCCGGCCAGCTTCAGAATCGCGGACTTCGGCACGCCGACCATGCCCGATAGCGGCACCGCGGGATTGGCGATCAGGGGCAGGCTCATGCTGCGGTAACGCAGGCCGAGCAACAGGCACTGGGCCGCGACCGGGATGTACATCAGCCACGTCGGCCAGAATTCAAAAAAGGAAAAAGCGCGCCCGCCGAGATCCAGCGCCGGCATGCCTTCCGGCACATGGGCGGCCTCTTCGGAAGTTGGCTGTTTCGAATCCCGTGTCAAAACCCGCTCCCGTCGAGGTTGTGAATCGCGCCGCGCAGGTATTCCACGGCCTCGCGGACGGAGCGGCCTTCGACGTCGACGATGCGGTTGGCTTCGCGCATTACTTCGTCGGGGATACGGCCGACGAGATCGGCCAGCGCGGCGACAAAGTCGGGGTTTTGCGCCGCTTCGGCGGAAGCGAGCAGGAAACCGTCATAAGGCAGCATGGCGTTGCGGGGGTCTTCGAGCACGAGCAGGTCGAAATGGGCGATTCTGCCGTCACTCGTGTATGCGGTGATGAGGTCCACCTGGCGTTCGTCGACGGCGGTGTACATCAAGGTCGTGTCGAAAGTGAGCTTCCGGTCGAAGTCGATGCCGTAGGTATCGCGCACCGAGATCCATTCGGGACGGCCGAAGAACTCGAGGTCGCCGCCGGCCGTGAGTTGCCGGGCAACGGGTATCAGGTCTTCGATGGAGTTCACGCCGAGTTCGGCCGCCCGATCCTTGCGCATGGCGAGAGCGTACAGGTTCTGGAAGCCGATTTCGCCGATCACGGTCATGCCGTCGGTGGTTTCGACGAAGTCGACGACTTCGGCGAGCACTTCGGCCCGCCCCGGATTGTCGTTCCGGTTCATGATGTTCGCCCAGACCGTACCGCTGTATTCGAGATAGGCGTCGACGGCGCTGTTGGACGCGGCCTCGTATATCACCTGGGTGCCGAGGCCAAGACGCTGGTCGACGCGGAAACCCGCTTCCTCGAGTTCCTCGGCCAGCAGTCCGGCGATGATGTGCTGCTCGGTGAAACCCTTGCCGCCGACGACGAAATCCGCTTCGGGTTCGGGCAGCAGGCTCCAGGCGGATACGCCGGCGCCCAGCAATACCGCGCCGGCAACGGCGGCGAACACCCGGCGGTAGCGGCCGGCAATCTCTTCGTCGTTGCGATTTTCCACGAGCCACTGAATGCCGCCGATGATGGCGTCGAGAATCACCGCCATGAATGCGGCGGCGATGCTGCCCACGGTTACCGCGACGAGATTGCGCGTCTGCAGGCCGGTAAAGATGTAGTTGCCGAGACTGGTGGCGCCTACCAGGGTGGAAAGCGTCGCCAGCCCCACAGTCCAGACGGCGGCGGTGCGGATGCCCGCGATGATGACCGGCAGGGCCAGCGGCAGCCTGACGCGCGTCAGGATCTGGGTGCGCGACATGCCGATGCCGCGGGCTGCTTCGACGATGTCGTCGGCGACGGTTTCCAGGCCGGTGACGGTATTGCGCACGATCGGCAGCATGCTGTAGAGCAAGAGGGCGATCAGCGCCGGCAACAAGCCGATGCGGCCGCCGAGGGCGGCGACGGTCAAGGCGAGAATGGCCACGCTCGGGATCGTCTGCAAGACGCTGACGGAAATCAGCAAGGGGCGTTTCAACGCAGGCTGCCGGTTGGCGAGAATGCCCAGCGGCACGCTGACGGCGATGCCGAGACTCAGGGCGATCAGGGTCAGCAGCAGATGCCCTTCGAGATACTCGGGCAAGAGCAGCAACTGTTCGCGCAAGTTGTCGCCGATCATGGCCGGGCGCTCTCTTCCCGGATCAGGCGGTCGAGCCGGATCGCCTCCTGCCGGGGCATTTCCACCATTTCGCTGACGTAGCCGTGTTCGGGCTCCATGAGCAATTCGTGGGGCGTGCCGACCTGCAGCACCTCGCCTTCCTTCATGACCGCGATGCGATCCGCGAGCAACAGGGCTTCCATCATGTCGTGGGTGACCAGAATCACCGTCAGGTCGAGCTTGCGCTGGATCGCCCTGAACTCGTCCCGCAATTGCCCCCTGGTTACCGGGTCGAGGGCGCCGAAGGGTTCGTCCATGAGCACCACGTCGGGCGAAGCCGCCAGCGCCCGGGCAACGCCGACCCGTTGCTGCTGGCCGCCGGAGAGCTGCATCGGATTGCGCTCGCCGTATTCCTTCGCCGGCAGGCCGACGAGTTCGAGCGCCTCGCGGCAGCGGCGATCGGTCTCTTCCCGGGTCCACTGCAGGAGCCGCGGCACGGCCGCGACGTTTTCCATGACGGTGTAATGGGGAAAGAGGCCGATGCCCTGGAAGACATAACCGATGTTGCGCCGCAGGACCTCGGGATTGCGATCCATGACGTCGCGGCCGCCGACGAAAACCTGCCCGGCGTCGACTTCTTCGAGCCGGTTGATCATCTTGAGCGTGGTGGTCTTGCCGCAGCCGGACTCGCCGATGAGACCCAGCAATTCGCCCTTTTCGATCGTGAGGTTTACGCCGGCGACCGCGAGCGTCGCGCCGTTATCGTAGCTCTTGCTGACGTTGCGTAGCTCGATCATACGCAACGGAGCATACTTCAATTCCGTTTGTTGCGCTCGGTGGGAGAATTCTTCAACGGCGTGAGTCGCCGTCGGGTGGCGGGGGGTTCAGCGGGCGTGCGAGGCATGGGTGAAGCCCGGTCAGCGAAGCTAACAAAAAGCGAATGCTTTTTGAGGGCTGAACGACGCCAAGCTGTGCTTGGCGGCTGGACCGCCGAGCCCGAAGCCTACATGGATGTACTTGTGGCGTCCGCTGAACCCCCCGCCACCCGACGGCGACGGATCGAAGCTATCACCTACCGTCGTCCTCTTCCATTTCCTCGTGGAGCTCGGTGAGTTCCTCGATGTCGAAGCGTCGGCCGAGGGCGCTGATGTCTTCCATTCGGATGTTACCCACGATATTGCCGAGCACCACTTCGCCGTCTTCGGAGACGACCATCAGCGCGATGCCGTAGACCTCGGCGTCGTCTTCGGAGAAGTTCAGGAAGATGTCCACCTGGTCTTCGTCGTCGCGCACCCGGACCACCCGTTCCCAGCCGTCTTCTTCGAGATCCGCCGAAATTTCGTTCATGGTCGTGGCCACTTCCGCCACATCGCCGACGATGTCTTCATAGATGTGCAGACGCACGTTGAGCAGTCGGGAAACAAAGCCGGCGGCTTCGACGTCCTCTTCGGGAATGGCCTCGGTCACCAGGCGGAGCAAAGGCTCGCGCAAGGTGACTTCGACCACGGGTTCCGCGTCCACCAGGCCGCGCAGACCGGAAAAGTCCACATAGCCCGGATGACTTTCCGCGGCGGCGGCCCAGTTGGCGAATACCGTCAGGGCGCAGGCCGCGATTAGTTGCTGTGATGTTTGCATTGCATCTCTCCTTGTCGAGTATCTTCGCCGGCGCTAGATCGGATCGTTGACGTCGGGGACGGCGTCGCCCCCCTGGTCGACCGAAAGGGCCGGCAGGCTGAGTACCGGCACGGCGGTCATCCTGTCGCCGAGCCGGGTACGCATGGATTCGGAAATTTCGTTCATGGTCTGGATCGTGGTGTTCAGATCCTGAATCGCCATCACCAGGTCTTCCCTGGTGTATTGCTCCTGGGCGGCAACCTGCGGCTCCTCGGGAACCGGCGCGCTGACTTGCAGCCAGACCGCCACCGCCGCCAGCGTCGCGAATGCGGGAACCGCCAGCCGCAGCCACGGTTCTCCGGCAAGGGCCCGCAGCCGCTCGCCCCAGCTAGCGGGCCGGCTTCCGGCCTGCTCGAACACCCGCTCGAGCAGATCCCGCGGCATTTCCGGCCGGGGCATGTCCAGCATGGCGTCGCGCAGCGAGCGCGCCAGCAGGAACTCGCGCGCGCAATCCGGGCACGACCGGATGTGTTCCAGCGCCGGTTGCTGCTGATTCGCATCGAGTTCGTTGTCGAGCAGACCGTCGATCTGCAACTGGACGACTCCGCATTCTGCATTTGTGCTGTTGCTCATATTCACCTACCCGCTGTTTTCGGCTCGCGCCGATTCCAGTGTTACCAGATTCTCTTCCGCCGTTCCGTGCACGCTGCCGAAGGCGCGGCGCAAGTCCTCGTCTTCGCGCAATTTTCTCCTGCCCCGGTGCAGATACACCTTTACCTGGCTTTCGCTCATTTCCAGCGCGCCTTGCATGTCCGCGTAACTCATGCCCTGGATATCGCGCATGATCAGCAGCGAACGGAACGGCTCGTCGAGCGCCTGTATCGACTCGAGCAAGACTTCGCGCAAGCGTTCGCGGTCGCGGGCCTCGCTCTCGTCTTCCCTGCCGGGCCGGGTGTCCGGTTCGATACGGTCGTCGCGCCGGGACTCCGCGAGTTGCTGCTTGCGGATATGGTCCACGACGGCGTTGCGCGTCACCCGCATCAGCCAGGCCATGATCTTGTCCGGATCGACTCTGCGCCAGTGCTGCCAAAGCTTGACGAGCACCTCCTGGGTGACGTCGTCCGCGTCCTGTCTGCTGCGCAGGCTGTAGCAGGCAAAGGCGTAAACCTTTTGTCCGTATTGCTCCACCGCTCGCGTGTACTCGGAATTCATCTTCCCGCCGGCAGCCTTCCGCGCCGTTCCCTTGTCTGTCCGTTTTCGGCGTTCATATGTGCCGCTAGACGGATTCTGGCGCCAAAGGTTACCGCAAGAAGGCCGAATACGCCGGATTTTGCCGAAAGCCGGCGCCGTGATAGAGTCGAAAAACGCTCTAGGAGCCTGCGCCGCATGGCTCGCCCAGGAACAGGAGATAACCAATGAAACTGATCGTTGCGATCATAAAACCCTACAAGTCGGACGACGTACGGGAAGCGGTGTCCGAACTCGGCGTCAGCGGAATGACGCTCACCGAAGTGAAAGGTTTCGGACGCCAGAAAGGCCATACCGAACTTTACCGCGGCGCCGAGTACGTAATCGACTTTCTGCCAAAGGTGAAACTCGAGATTGCCGTCGAAGACAGCCTGGCCGACCAGGTGGTGGAAGCTATCTGCAAGGCGGCCGCCACCGGCAAGATCGGCGACGGAAAGATTTTCGTCAGCGACCTCGAACAGACCATTCGCATACGAACCGGCGAAACCGGCAACGAAGCGCTGTAGGAAAACAAATCATGAAATCGAATCGAAAACTCGCAACAAGCCTGCTCGCGCCGTCCCTGCTCCTGGTTCCCGGTCTCGCGCTGGCGCAGGACGGTCTCAACGGCGCCAACACTTCCTGGATCCTGACCTCAACCGCCCTGGTGCTGTTCATGACCCTGCCCGGTCTGTCGCTGTTCTATGCCGGCCTGGTGCGGACGAAAAACGTGCTGTCGGTGCTGATGCAGTGCTTTTCCATCGCGGTGGTGATTTCCATCGTCTGGCTGCTGGTGGGCTACAGCATCGCTTTCGGCCCCTCGGAATCCGCCTGGTGGGGAGGGCTCGGCAAGGCCTTTTTCAGCGGCGTGGACGCCGGCGCGATGTCGGGCGATATTCCCGAAACGGTTTTCGCCGCTTTCCAGATGACATTCGCCATCATTACACCGGCGCTGATCGTCGGCGCCTTCGTCGAACGCATCAGGTTCGGCTCGATGCTCGCCTTCACCGTACTCTGGGCATTGCTCGTGTACTTCCCCGTGGCCAACTGGGTCTGGGGCGGCGGCTGGCTCGGGCAGATGGGCCTGATCGACTTTGCCGGCGGCACGGTGGTGCATCTCACGGCTGGCGTCGCGGCCCTGGTGCTTGCGCTGGAACTGGGCAGACGCGACGGCTTTCTGACCTCCTCGGTGGTGCCGCATAACCTGACCATGAGCTTCACCGGCGCCGCCATGTTGTGGGTCGGCTGGTTCGGCTTCAACGCCGGCAGCGCCCTGGCCGCTGACAATGCGGCCGGCATGGCGCTGTACGTCACCCATACCTCCGCCGCCGCCGGCGCGCTGACCTGGATGGTGCTCGACTGGTTCAAGTTCGGCAAGGCGAGCGGCCTCGGCGCGATCACCGGCATGGTGGCGGGCCTGGCGACGATTACTCCCGCGGCCGGTTCGGTGGGCCCCATGGGCGGTCTGCTGCTGGGACTGATCGGCGGCGTGATCTGCTATTTCGTCACGATCTACATGAAGCAGAGGCTGAAAATCGACGACTCGCTCGACGTGTTCCCGGTACACGGCATTGGCGGCCTGACCGGCACCCTGCTTGCCGCGGTGCTCGTATCCGGCGGCCTGGGCGTATTCAGCGGCACGGGCATGCCCGACGGCATGACCGTGGGTTCCCAGTTTATGGTGCAACTAATCGGCGTCGTCGCCATCGGGGTTTATACCGGCGTGCTGACCTGGGTCATCGTCAAGATCGTCTCGGCGGTCATGGGCCTGCGCGTCAGCGCCGACGAAGAGCAGGTCGGACTCGACATCACCGAACACGACGAGAAAGGCTATTCGATGTAGCGCAGATCATTCGAGGATAAGTACCATGAATTGCAAACTGCGATTTGCGGCAACCACCCTGCTTTGCGGCGTCGTAGCTCCCGTCCTGGCTGCCGAGTTGCCGATGGCCGCCCCGGAAAGTGTCGGCGTGTCCCCAGAGCGCCTGCAGCGGGTGGCCGACACGATGCAACGCTATATCGACGAAGACCTGCTCGCCGGCACGATCACGCTGCTCGCCAGGGACGGCAAGGTCATACATCTGGAATCCCAGGGCTGGCGGCACAGGGAAGCCGGCGCGGAAATGACCGAGGACAGCATCTTCGTCATCATGTCGATGACCAAGCCCATCGTTTCCACGGCCCTCATGATGTTGTACGAGGAAGGCCGTTTCCTGCTCACCGACCCGATCACCGACTGGATTCCCGAACTGGCGGACAAGAAAGTCATTGTGCGCGATGAATTCGGCACGAGGCGGGTTCCGCCGGCACGGCCTGTCAGCGTCCGCGACGTGCTTGCCCACACCGCCGGAGTCGATCCGAACCGGGCGGACCTGAGCGAAGCTGAACAGGAATTGCTCGGCCGCGCCGCGACGCTGGAAGAGACCATCGTGCAGCGGGCGCCGCTGCCGCTCGATTTTCATCCCGGAGACGAATGGCGTTACGGCAGTTCCACCGACTATGTGGCGATGCTGGTGGAGCGGGTTTCGGGTCAGCCGCTGCGCGAATTCCTGCGCGA
The DNA here is from genome assembly GCA_022822865.1 of Pseudomonadales bacterium. GTDB lineage: Bacteria > Pseudomonadota > Gammaproteobacteria > Pseudomonadales > Pseudohongiellaceae > UBA9145. Next base: position 31,434 of record JAJDYJ010000040.1, read on the forward strand.
ACGCATTTTCGAGCCGCTGCAGATGAACGACACGCATTACGTCGTTCCCGCCGACAAGGTGAACCGCGTGGCGGCGGTCTACAGCCCGAGCGGGCCCGATCGAACCGTCGAACTCATGCGCGCGCCCGAATTCCGTGAAACCACCTATTTCGGCGGCGTGGCCGGGCTTTCATCGACCATTTCGGACTATTGGCGCTTCGGCCAGATGATCCTCAACGGCGGCGAACTCGACGGCGTACGCCTGCTGAGTCCGAAGACCGTCAGCCTGATGATCAGCAACCACAGCGGCGACAAGGACATCTATGTGCGCGGGCCGGGATATTACTTCGGCCTCGGCTTCGGCGTGCTCGACGACGCCGGCGTCAGCCGCGATCCGCTGACGCCGGGCAGCTTCACCTGGGGCGGAGCCTGGGGCACGCTGTTCTGGGCCGACCCGGTGGAGAACATGGTCGGCATCCTGATGACCCAGATCAGTTCCTACGGGCACATCAACGTGCGCAACGATTTCGGCGTCACCGCCATGCAGTCTATCGTCGACAGCTACGCGGCGCGGCCGTATACCGTGGCGCCGTATCCGGTACTCGACTAGCCGCTGGTGAATCCGGTGAACCGCACCGGCGCCGCGCTGGATTCAGGCGGCGCCGGTGGGTGGTTGATTCAGGCTCAATACCTGTAGGTGAATTCCATGCCGTACATTCGGGGTGCGGTGACGCCCGCGGACTGACGGAAAAATTGCATTTCCCCGTTGCGCAGGACCTGCAGATTCGCCACCTCGTCGAAGACATTGTTGACAAAGCCGGTAACGAGCCAGTTGCCGCTCGATGCAGTCCATGTGGCCCGCAGGTCGGTGCGGCTGTAGGCTTCGGCCTTTTCTTGCGCTGACTGGAAGGGTGAGAAATATACTTCGTCTGTCCAGCTATAGATGCCGAAAAGCTCGACTTGCGAACCGCCGGAAAGCGGGAACAGATAGCTGCCCCAGAAAGTCGTCTTTCCTTCCGGCACCTGCAGGAGCCGGTTGCCCTTGATGTCCTGGGTCAGGCTTTCGAACTCCGGGTATAGAGTGCCCGGAACTCTCGAATTACTGCTGTCGCTGACCAACAGGGTTTCCGTGTACTCACTTGGCGTGTAGCTGAAACTGCCGCCCAGCGTCAGATTGTCGTTCACCAGCCAGGTGCCCTCGGCTTCGATGCCGAACACCCTGGCGCCCGGCGCCTCGAGCACGGAAGTGGAAGTGCCGCCGATCGTCGATACTTCGATGCCGACAGTATGAATGTTGTCGTAGTCGTAGAGATAGAACGAACCATTCAACTGCATCGTGTTATTGAGCAACTGGGTCTTGTAGCCAATCTCGTAGGCGGTCAGTTCCTCGGGATCGTAGGTGGACGTCTGGCTGAAGAACACCAGGTTGTATCCACCGGAGCGGTAGCCCGAGGTCGCGGAGAAATACACCAGGGCGTTATCGGCCACGTTCCAGTCGAGATTGACGCGCCCGGTGGTTTTTCTGTCCGTTCGCATGAACGGCCGGTACACGCTCAGGGCGAAGGGGATGCCGCCGTTGGTTACCTTTTCGGTCGGAACGATCAGGTTGCCGTTGCCGTCATCCACGAGGCCGCCGTTGACGCGATTGACCGCCGCAAGCCCGCCGTACAGCGCGAGGAAGGAGGTGGCGCCGGTTTCCGAATAGCGAAACAGGTTTTCCTCCGCCGTGACCTGGTCTTCGGCGTAACGTACGCCTAGGGTCAGGGAAAAAGTGTCGTTGATGTCCCAGACGCCCTGGGTATACGCCGCGAAGGCTTCCCGTACCGTCTGTGTGGCGTAGAGCAGATCCGTAGCGGAAGTTGACGGACCGTTCGTCACGTTCAGGGCGGGATTCGAGCCGTCGTCGCCGTACCAGGCGGAGGTTTGCAGGTTGTTCCCGCCGCTATTGCGCTGGCAGGATTCCGCGGGACTATCCACGTTGCAGGATTCCCTGGCGCTGTACAGATGTACCATCGGCCTGCCCGAGAATGCCAGCGTGGATGCGTTGATGCCGGCAAGGAGCGGAGCGCCGATCGCGGCCGCCGCCCCCGCGCTCAAGGCCGTATTGTCTTCGTAGGGGTTGAGCATTCGCGCCTGGCCGATGGAAGAATAGAAGTCCCCGCGCTGATCGATAGTGGCGTCGTAGACAAAGTAACCGGAGGTGACGGATACGGAATCCCCGATGTCGTAGAAGGCCTGTATCTCGTGGGAGGTGTAATCGGCTTCGTGATTCACGTAGAACTGGCGGTCGTGGTACATGCTCCCCGTATTGTCGTCGTCGGTGGTGCGCTTGTAAGTGAGTTCGTTGAGTCCGTACAGATACTTCAGTTCCAGGCGGTCGTTGACGGTCCATGTCGCGCTGAACTGCGTACCCTGCTGTTCGAACACTTCACTGTTCAATCCATTCGTTGCCGCGCACAGATCGCCCCCGTTTATTTCCCCCGGAAACACGCATGCGTTATATCTCGCCGCGGACGCGGGGGAAGTGTAATTGAATCCGTCCAGCGAGGCCGCCGCGTTCCAGAATCCGTTGGACGACACCGGGTCTATTCCGGGGCGGTTGCGCTGGGCCTGATCGACACTGCCGGTAATGGGATTGACGAAAGTCAGGATCGGCTGGCCCTGGTCGTACCAGTCGTTGCTGTCGAAGTTCGCCATGTCGGTGTTGTTGGGATCGATAAAACGATAGCCGGGCACCAGCGAATCGGTATTGCGATACGGTTTTCCGTCTTCGTTCAACACCACCAGGCCGCCGCCGTTGGCGCCGCCGAACGAGCGGTCGATTTCCATGAAATTCTGGCGCAGGTTGACCTCCACGTCGTCTCTTGGCGTCCACCTGAACTGGCCGGCCACGTTTTCGGTGCCGAGACTGTCGATATCGCCGCCGGTTCCGATATCCTTCACAATCCCGTCGCGGTCGCGGAGACTGAAATTGACGCGGGCGGAGAGCGTATCTTCGATCAGGGGAGTATTGAACATCCCGTACCATTCGTTGGTTCCGTAGTTCCCAAGAATGGACTTAAGCGAATAATCCAGTTCTTCCGAAGGCGGGTTGTAAAGCACGTTGATCGCGCCGCCCACTGCGTTGCGGCCGTACAATGTGCCTTGAGGTCCGCGCAATACCTCGATTCGCTCTACGTCCCAGAACGTGGCGGAGGTGGCCGTCAACAAGTCCTCGGAATAGATTCCGTTCATGTACGTGGCGACGCCGGGATCGCCCCCGAGAGCGCGAAAATTCCGGCCCACGCCTCGAACGGTCGAATCGTAGGGCTGAATCGTCGTCGCCGGTATGAAGTTCTGCAAATCTTCCTGATTGCGAATGCCGAAGTCTTCAAGCGTTTCGGCGGTAAACGCGGTGATGGATATTGACGTATCCTGAATCGACGCTTCCCTGCGCTCGGCGGTCACGATCACTTCTTCGATTTGCCTCGGGCCGTCGTCGTCCTGGGCGAATGCCGCCAGCGGCATGCAAGCCGCGTAAATCAGCGCCGATGCGCCGACAAACGTTTCAATTTTCCTTGCAAGGCGTTTCATCGTCCCCCTCCCCAAAAAATGTGCCCGCCTATCATGCGCCGATTCAAAACCAATCGCAATAGCGAGCATGGCCGACCAGCCAACCGCTGTCCAAAGCGGTGAATCGATGGTGGAATTGATCGACGAACTGGTTTGCTTCCCGATCGAAACTACCTGTTTTCCAGCAATTGGTAGATGCGGTTGATGGCTCTGGGGTCGACGCCGGGACCCTGGATCTGCGGGAAGTTGCCGGCGTGGGCGCTCATGTCGATTTGCCCGGCGGCATCGGCCGCGGAAACACCGCTCTCGCGCATTTCGACGGTAACGGTCCATAAATCGCGTAGATAATCCTGGAAGTGATCGATGATGTCCCGACTGCGCATTACCGGGCCGTGGCCGGGCAGCCAGATCTCGAATTCGAGAGACTTGAGTCCTTCCAGCGCCGCGGGCCATTCATCGACGTGGCCGTCGCCCATGTAGGCGAGTCCCGGCAGCATCATGTCGCCGGTGAAGACGATACGCTCTTCGGGCAGAAATATGACCACGTCGCCGCCGGTGTGGGCGCGGCCGAAGTGATGCAACTGGATCTCCCGGCTGCCGTCGGCGACCACCTGGAACAGGGTCATCTTGCGGTCGAGGGTGATGTTCGGGGGCGTGGGCACGACTTCCTGGATCGCGTTCATGTAGTCGCTTTGCACGCGATGCCTTTCTTCGAGTTCGGCACGGCGGCGCGGGTCGTTCTCGCCGGCGGCCTGTTCCTCGAGTTGGGCGACGAGGGTCGGCACGGGGTCGGAGAAACTGCGGAAGGTGTTTTCTTCCAGCACATTGCCGATATCGCCGTTCAGTTTGGCGCGGGTGAATTCGTGGCCGATAATTTCGACGCCTTCGGGAAAGGCCTGATTGCCGTGGGCGTGATCGAAATGGTAGTGGCTGTTGACGAGATAACGTACGGGCTTGTCGGTGACTACCGGAATCGAATCGATCAGGGCCCGGGCGGCCGCGGGGGTGACATGGGAATCGACGACGAGGGTGTCGAACTCGCCGACCAGCACCATGGCGTTGCTCATGGTATGCACGGCGCCTGTCCCCATGACGTGCCAGACGCCTTCGGCCACTTCCTCGAAGCGGTGGGTATCCGACTCCACCACCTGCTCCTGGGCGGCGATCTGTCCGGCCGCGAGTCCTGCGATCAGCAGGCCCAGGCAGCGTATTTCTGTCAACATCGTTTTCATCGGCGTTCCCCGTTGGTAAGGAATGGATTTTCTGCCGAAACATTAGCTTAGCTGTTGGTAACTGTAAACCGAACATTTGTGGCTTCGATCCGCCGCGAGCGGGCGGGGTGAATGCGGCGGACGCCGTAAATACTTCTGCATCGGCTGCCTTCGATTGGTTCGTGCATGCCATCCCTGGCGCGACATTGATGGCTTCGCTAACCCCCAGCCTTGCCATCCATGGCAAGTCGTTCGGCCCTCAAAAAGCATTGCTTTTTGTCGGCTGCGCCGACCGGGCCTCACCCTCACACGCCCGCCGCATTCACCCCGCCCGCCCGCGGCTAACGTAGTGCTTGAGTTGTGGATGTGTTTACGGCGTCCGCTACATCCCACCCGCCAGACGGCTACGGATCGAGGCCGCTATTTGTGAATATAGGGGGCGGCGGTGGCTTGTTCTCTTAGCAGGTATTTCTGGACTTTGCCGGTGGAGGTTTTCTTGATTGGGCCCCAGACGACTTTCTTCGGCATCTTGAAGCCGGCCAGTTCGGAGCGGCAGTAGGCGACGAATTCCTGGTCGGTCATCTGTTCGCCGTCTTTCAGGCAGACGAAGGCGCAGGGGACTTCGCCCCATTTTTCGTCGGGCGAGGCTACTACGGCGGCTTCGAGGATTTTCGGGTGGCGGAACATTACGGATTCGAGTTCGAGGGAGGAGATGTTTTCGCCGCCGGAGATGATGATGTCCTTGGAGCGGTCCTTGATCTGGCAGTAGCCGTCCTCGTGCCAGACGGCCAGGTCGCCGGAATGGAACCAGCCGCCGTTGAAGGAAGCTTCGGTGGTGCGCGGGTTTTTCAGGTAGCCCTTCATCACGAGGTTGCCGCGCATGAAGATTTCGCCCATGGACTTGCCGTCCTTCGGTACGGGCTGCAGGGTTTCCGGGTCGGCCACCATGAGTTCGTCCTGCAAGGGCGCGCGTACGCCCTGGCGCGCGAGCATTTCGGCGCGGCTGTCCACGTCGAGTTCGGCCCATTCGTCCTGGGGCTCGCAGACCACGCAGGGGCCGTAGGTTTCGGTCAGGCCGTAGGCGTGGACGACCTCGAAGCCCATGTTCTCCATGCCGGCGATTACCGCGGCCGGCGGCGCGGCGCCGGCGGTCATGGCGCTGACCTTGTGCGCGATGCCCTGGCGCAATTCCTCGCAGGCGTTGATCAGGGTGTTGAGTACCACGGGGGCGCCGCAGAAGTGGGTTACCTTGTGGCGCTTGATGGCGTTGAACATCGCCTCGTCGCGCACGTGGCGCAGGCAGACGTTGACGCCGGCGACGACCGCCAGGCTCCAGGGGAAGCACCAGCCGTTGCAATGGAACATGGGCAGCGTCCACAGGTACACGGGATGCGCGGTCATTTTCCAGCACAGCACGTTGGAGACGGCGTTCAGGTAGGCGCCGCGATGATGGAATACGACGCCCTTGGGGTCGCCGGTGGTGCCCGAGGTGTAGTTGAGCGTGATGGCCTGCCATTCGTCCTCGATCTGGAAGCAGCGGTAGTCCGGGTCTCCGGCGGCGATGAAGGCTTCGTAATCCTGCTCGCCGAGCAATTCGCCGCCTTCGTAGTACGGATCGTCGATATCGATCACCAGAATCTCGTGTTCGACGAGTTCCAGCGCCGCCTTGATCGTGGCGCTGTGTTCGCGGTCGGTGAACAGCACTTTGGTCTCGGCGTGGCCGAGGATGAAGGCGATGGCCCTGGCGTCGAGCCGGGTGTTGAGCGCGTTCAGCACCGCGCCGATCATCGGCACGCCGAAATGCGCCTCGAAAGTCTCCGGGGTATTTGCGCCCATGAAGGAAACGGTATCGCCCTTGCCGATGCCGATGCGGGCCAGGCTCGATGCGAGCAGGCAGCAGCGCGCATAGGTCTGGGACCAGGTGTAGTTCGTATCGCCGTGGATGATGGAAGTCCGGTCCGGGTATACGCTCGCGCAACGCTCGATGAAACTCAACGGCGTGAGATGCGCGAAATTGGCGGCGTTTTTGTCGAGCGACTGTTCGTAGATATTCTCGCTGTTCATTGATACTCGTTTCCTTCAGGCGTTTGCGGGTGCAGGCGGTCTAGATGGAGTCCATGTCCCCCGCGGTCAACCACCATGCTCCGTAGGGAAGCGTGGAATCCGGGCCCGGATTCCAGGCGTTAAAGGGTATCTCAATCCCCAAATTCTTCTCAACGCGGTCCTGCCAGGACAGGCGTTCCACCCAGGCGTTGGTGAGCCACATCCTGAGGGCTCCCGGCTGTTCATGGAAATCGGGGCAGGATGCGAGCCACCGCAGCGAGGCGGCAACGACATCGTTCATGCGCGCAAGCGGCGCCACCACGTCCATCAGCAGCCATTGCTCCTCGTGACGCTTGAGCACGGCAACGGCGAAAGCTTCGCTCTCGCGTGTCAGCAACAGGGGGAAATACGCGTCCGCCTTCGGATGCCGAAAATAGCGATAGTCCAGATATTCGCCATGGCGCTTGCCGATCACGCCGGCGCCGAAGTCCTTGCGCATGGCCTGCCATAACTCGTCGACCGATTTCCTGTGCGATGGATTTTCCACCCGCAGCGGCTCAGCCTGGATATTCGGGTCGGATCCGGGAAAATCGCTGAACGCCAGTTCGACGTAATCGTCGACCTTGCCGTACAGGCCGAGCCTGACCGCGGTTTTCATGACGGGCTTGTTGGGAAAGCCGAACCCGAGTATGTGGTCGACGGTATAGCCAATTTCGCGCTCGAACAGGGTCGCGGTCATATGGAAATACAGGCTGTTGCGCCCGTATTGCCGCCGCACCGCGGGCTTGACCATGACATCGCAGCCCTGAAAGGCCAGTTGATCTTCGCCGAAGTAATCGATCTCCCGCGCCACGCCGCCGTAGTGGGCGATGACCGGTCCGCCCGGTTCGGTCCGGGCGACGATGCAGGTGCCTTTCCCGGCTTCGTACTTCCAGCGCCACAAGGCTGCGTCGAACTTCTCCCCGAAACTCTCCTCGAAGATTTCCGCGACTTCCTCCGGCTCGAAAGAGCCGATGTCGCCGAGTTCGAGTTCGCTCCACGGGCCTCCGGCCCGGGCGTCGAGTTCGAAAACGAAACACTCGAATCGGCGATGTCCGTTCTCGAGTTCCGCGGCCAGGGCATCGAGTTCACGCACCAATGCGCGTTCATGCTCATCAGGGTGCGCGCCATCTGTTCCCCGGACTCCAATCTGCAAGGATCGCAACCACGCCGCGGGAGGGAACGAAGAAGACGGCGGGGGGTCGGCTACCAGGGAGCGCGCTTCCGCGACCGACTGCCTTGCCTTTTCGGTCCAATCGATCGTTTCCAGCAGACGGAAGCCGAGCCGCTCGGCCAGTTGCAGCAGGGAAAACTCGGTCGGCAGTCCGGATTTCAGAATGGTCCCGACCTCCCGCAGAAATTCTCCCGCCAGGATGAGTGTTTCCCCATCCCTCAGCAACTTGCGGGCCCTGCACAACAGCTGCATCTGATCCTTGTAATGAATGGTTCCGCTATGCAGCACGCAATTCCAGTCCCGGTCGAGCCCCCCCGATATGCCGCCGGCCAACACCCGCTCAAAATCCGCTCGAGAATTCACCAATCGTTTCGGCAGGCCCGCCAGGGGGTTTTTCGTCCTGTTTGACTCAAGCGGGAGATATGCCGGCCCCTCCATGGCGGCGGCGGACCCGCTCGCGGGCGTCCCGGAACGTACGATTCGTTCAAGCAGTTTCCGGGAATCCCCGGTCAATCCGAAAGTCATCGGTTGCAAGCTATGCAGATCAAGGCGAGGCAATATAGCCTGCGCTCTGCATTTTTCCTAGTTCGACAAGGTAAACTAGCGCCATGCGGCAGATTCTCGGACTCAACAGACTCGCGGCCTGGCTGATCCCGGTCCAGTCGGGCGATACCAGCCTCACCCGCCAGGGACTCCAGCGCCTGCTCCTGTTGCGCGCTTTCGTCACCGGCGCGAGTTGCGCGGGCCTGCTCGCGCTGATGTTGTTTCCCGGGCTGGAAGTTCCGGGTGTCTTCATCGCCGTCCTCGTCGCCGCCATCGTCGTTTCCATCCTGTTCGGATACTGGCGATTGAATCTGCCCAGACCCATCGGCAACGCCGAACTGTTTCTGCACATCCTCGTTGACGTGGTCTTCCTGGTTTTGCTCCTGCTCAATACCGGCGGCGTCGGCAATCCGCTGATTTCCTATCTGCTCGTGCTGCTCGCGGTGACCGCGACCCTGCTGCCGCGCGCTTTCGTGAACTCATTCGCAGTCTGCAGCATCCTCATTTATACGTTCTTTCTGCTGCTCGATCTCCTGGCGGAACAGAACATGCCCGGCATGAGCGGCAACGCCCAGGACATGTTCGAATTGCACCTCGTGGGCATGTGGGTGATATTCGTCGTCAGCGCGATCCTGATTACCGTTTTCATCAGCGCCATGGCCATAGCCGTGCGCGAGCGCGAGCACCATCTCGCCGAAGCCCGCGAAAATGAATTGCGCAACGAGCAACTCGTCGCCATCGGCACCCTCGCCGCGGGCACCGCCCATGCGCTTGGCACCCCGCTGTCCACCATGGCGGTCATCCTGAACGACCTGGACGATATCGACCGGGAAGAGTTGAAAGGAGAATCCGTCAAACAGGAAATCGGCCTGCTGCGCGAACAGGTCGGCCGCTGCAAGCATTCGATCAACCAGTTGATCCGCTACTACCACAAGGACGATCCCAGCGCCCGGGAACAGGTCACGCTCGCGCGCTTCGCGGCGGATATCCAGGATTACATTCTCAATGTGCATCCCGCCGCCAGGGTCGAATTCAGCCTGGCGGCCGAGCCGGAAACGCCGCTCGACGTCGAACCGAGCCTGCGCCACGCGGTGATCAATATCATCGAAAACGGCATCAAGGCTGCCCGGAAAACGGTGAATGTCGACTACGCGCCGGACCCGGAAGAAGCGCGGAATCTGCTGATCAGCGTCGCCGATGACGGTCCGGGAATACCCGAGGAAGTACTCGAGCGCATCGGCGAACCCTTCGTTTCCCGGCGCAAGGACAGCATGGGGCTTGGCATATTCCTCGCCAACGCGGCATTGCGGCGGGCCGGCGGCAGTATCGAGATGTTCAACCGGCAGGCGGGCGGCGCCCTGACGCTGATTCGTCTGCCGCTGACGAACGAGACAGGATCATGAGCAGCGGCAGCGAAGACAGACTGCTGTTCGTGGAAGACGACGAGGCTTTCGCCTGGGCCGCGAGCCGGGCGCTGGAACGCAGGGGCTATGAAGTCTTGCACGCGGGAGAATTCGAACCGGCGCAGAAGCTTGTGGAAGGCGAGGAATTCGAATACGCCGTGCTCGATCTGAATCTGGGTAATTGCACGTCTCTCGATCTCATCCTGCCCTTGCGCGAACGGAATCCCGACATGCGCATCCTGGTGCTGACCGGCTATGCCAGCATCGCCACGGCGGTGCGGGCGATCAAGCTCGGCGCCGACAATTACCTGGCGAAACCCGCGGACACCGACGAAATCCTGACCGCCTTGCTGAGCGATCCGGAGCCGGACGCGGACGCCGAGCTGCAGCCCATGTCGGTGCGCCGCCTTGAATGGGAACATATCCAGAAGGTGCTCGAACAGAACAATGGCAACATCTCGGCCACCGCGCGGCAACTGAACATGCATCGCCGCACCTTGCAGCGCAAATTGCAGAAGCGGCCGGTCCAGCGCTGAAGCGAATCGAGATAAACACGGAGGGAAAAGGATATGCCGATGACTAACGAACAGATTCTCGCCGCGGCCGGCCTCGGCGCCGCTGAATTGAGCGGCGGCGCGCTCGCCGTGCGGTCGCCCATCGATGGCGCCGAGGTAGCCCGCGTGCGGGAAACCGACCTTGCCGAAATCCCGGCAATCACCGCCCGCGCACAAGGCGCCTTCCAGGCATGGCGCGAGGTTCCGGCGCCCCGGCGCGGCGAACTCGTGCGTCTGCTCGGCGAGGAACTGCGCGCCGGCAAGGAAAGGCTGGGCGCGATAGTCACCCTCGAAGCTGGCAAGATCGTCTCCGAGGGCCTTGGCGAAGTCCAGGAAATGATCGACATCTGCGATTTCGCCGTCGGCCTGTCGCGCCAGTTGTACGGCAAGTCCATCGCCTCCGAGCGCCCCGGCCACAGGATGACCGAGAACTGGCATCCGCTCGGCCCCTGCGGCGTCATCACGGCGTTCAATTTTCCGGTGGCGGTGTGGTCCTGGAACGCCGCGCTGGCGCTGGTCTGCGGCAATCCCGTGATCTGGAAGCCCTCGGAAAAGACGCCTTTGACCGCCCTTGCCACGATGAAGATCATGCAGCGGGCGATCGAACGATTTGGCGGGGACGCGCCGGAAGGACTCGTTCAAACGATCGTCGGCGGAGTGGAAGTCGGCGATGCGCTGGTCTCGTCCCGGGATGTGCCGATCGTTTCGGCGACCGGTTCGACGCGCATGGGCGCCGCGGTCGGACCGAAAGTCCTGGGACGCTTCGGCCGGCCGATTCTGGAACTCGGCGGCAATAACGCCATGATCGTCGCTCCCTCGGCCGACCTCGCCATGGCCGTTCGCGCGATCGTCTTTTCGGCCGTGGGGACCGCCGGCCAGCGTTGCACCTCATTGCGGCGGCTGATCGTTCACAAATCGATCAGGAAGGAACTCGTCAGGCAGGTCGCCAGGGCGTATTCGGGCCTCAAGATCGGCGACCCGCGAGATGAGGGCGTACTGGTCGGCCCATTGATCGACGAGCGGGCCGGCGACGCCATGCTGGGGGCCCTCGACCGGGCCCGCGGCGAAGGCGGCGAAGTCATCGGCGGCGAAACCGTGAGCGAGGGCGTCCCGGCCGGAGGAGTCTACTTAAGCCCGGCCATCGCGATAATGCCCGGGCAAACCGATACGGTGCGAACCGAAACCTTCGCGCCGATTCTCTACGTCATGGAATACGAGACCCTGGAAGAGGCCATCGCCCTGCATAACGACGTGCCCCAGGGGCTTTCCTCGTGCATTTTCACGCTCGACGTGCGCGAAGCCGAGACTTTCCTGTCCGCGGTCGGTTCGGATTGCGGCATCGCCAACGTCAACATCGGCCCCTCCGGCGCGGAAATCGGCGGCGCTTTCGGCGGCGAGAAGGAAACCGGCGGCGGCCGCGAATCGGGTTCGGACGCATGGCAGGGCTACATGCGCCGCCAGACGAGTACGGTCAACTACTCGGCCGCCCTGCCGCTGGCCCAGGGCGTGAAATTCGACATCTGATTTTTCGATGCCAGGTCCACTAACGAATCGCTTTCAAGTAGCCGGTCACATGACCGAGTAGCGAACCCACAAATCGTTGAAAGCTGATTTCTTCAGATGGCTCACGGTACCAGCCGTCGAGACCTTGAGCCTTGTTTGATGTAACGAGACAGGCAGAATTGTATAGACGCTCTCGAACCAGCTTTATGCAGAACTCTTCGTAACGTTTTACGTAAGAGCTATCGCGAAATTCCTCGTGTACCTTGAAGTGCGGCTCTTTCGCCTTTACTGGGCTCATGGACTTGGGAGACTCCTGGAGCATCATCAGGTAGCCCAGCCACGGGCTGGCGGAT
>JAJDYJ010000099.1 GCA_022822865.1 Pseudomonadales bacterium
GTGCGCCCGCGAACCGCGAAAAGGGACGGGAACCTGTGTTTCGGGCCGATTTTCGGGCGCTGGAACGGCGCCGGAGCGGTCGGAAGGCCGGCGAACCACCTGAACAAGCGCCAAATCGGGCCTTGTTCAGACCTTCCCTAAGGCCATGCAGGCTAGCGTAATCGCTGTGGTCCTGCCTTCTTTGGATTTGGTTGAAAGAATTGGGAACAGGCGTGCTTTTTCACCCCACGCGACGTTCTCTGGAAGTTGGCCAGTTGTCTTCATACGTTTATCTCCTTTTCAATTCGCAAATCCAAGAATGCTCTCTGATTACTGGCACGTTTGTAGATCAGCATCACTGTCGCAACTCTATCTCGTAACCCGCAAAACGGCGCAGGTTGATCACGCCCTGGTCGAAAATCAGATATTGGCCCTTGATGCCTTGCAGGATGCCGCCAACCGTGGGTTCCTTCTCGAAGTTGAAGGAATTCAGTTTTTCGGGGTAATTGAGAACCGGGTAGCGGATCTCCACCGGATCGAGGCCGGTGAGAACGCTGATGGCGAAGAAGCCGAAACGCTCGGCGAGATCGTCGATGCCGGATTTACATAACTCGATCAGCCGCTCTTTTTCGGCAAGCAGGTCGAGGGGTTCGGCGGTGCCCTTGAGCATGTCGCGCCAATTGGTCTTGTCCGCTACTTCCTGCTTGAACAGCACTTCGAGATAGCCCGACTGCATGCGGCTGCGGACGCGGATGATCGCCAGCGCCTGGGTCGCGCCCTGGTCGATCCAGCGCGTCGGCACCTGCACCGAACGGGTGATGCCGACCTTGAGGCCCGACGAATTTGCGAGATAGACGATGTGGTCGCGCATGCAGACGCGCTCGCCCCAGTCGGGTTCGCGGCAGGTGCCCTGGTCGAAATGGCATTTTTCCGGATGGATGATGCAGGAATCGCATTGCGCGAGCTTGCGGAAACAGGGGTAGCAATAGCCCTGGTTGAAGCTCTTGTTGGTCTTGCGCCCGCAATGGACGCAGAAAATCCTGCCGGTATGCACGAGTTGCACATGCTCGCCAAGCGAATCGTTGAGCGGCACCCGCTCGTCCGAAAGCGCCATGCTGTAGGCCACCGGGTCTTCCAGGCGGGTTTCCATCTTCCGCATCGTGCCACAGGCCACGGTGCGGAGCGCGTTGTCTTGCAGGTCGAGCATGTCGGTTATCCGATCCTCCCGGTTTTTCTTCCGCCGCCCATGAACAGCGCCACAACGATACCGAGGAACAGGCCCGCGAGCAATCCGCCGAGATGCGCCGCGGTGGCGATCCAGGACGAGGCGAGCAATTCCATCGCCACGAGCATGAAGACGAAGACCATGAACATCTGGTCGCTGAGAATCGGCCTGCCGCCGGGGAGCATCTTTTGCATCATCCAGGCGAAGCCGAGCAGGCCGTAGACGACGCCGGACATGCCGCCGAAATTGTTGCCGCCGCCAATCAGGAATTGCGCGGTATTGGCGGTAAACGAGGTGAAAAGGATTACGGCCGGATACAGCCAGCGCGGCCGCCTTGGCTCCAGTTGCCGGCCGAAATACCATAGCCACAGCATGTTGAAAACCAGATGCAGTTCCCCGAAATGCAGAAGCATTGGCGTCAGCGTGCGCAGCATCAGCGCCGGATGAACTAGTTCGCCGAGAAATGTGCCGATACTCTCGTCCGCCAACACAGGATACAGCAGACAGTCTACGCGCCCGACCTGCATGCCAAGCCTGCTGACGATGGCCACCAGCGCGCAGGCGAGCATCAGCGAAATGGTGATCGGGCACAGCCACAGTTCACGAAAGAAAGCGTTCAGCAGCCGGCCGGGGCGGAACAGCGGCTGGCGCGAAGGCGCCGGAGTTTGTTGTTCGCGCTCAAGTTCGCTCCATTGGGCAAGGGCTTCGCGCACCATGCGCGATTCCGATTCAGTCTGCGTCCAGATCACCTGCCGGCCCGATTCCTCCATGATGCGATGCCGGATACCCTGGCGCGAAAGCGCCTGGCTGAATGCCAGCAGGTCCATATCGATCGGCAGACTGGCCGCCTTAATCATCGGACTTGGCGAGTCGGCTGCCCCAGCCCAGTTTGCTGCGGCAGGCCTGATAACTGGTGTAGTCGAGGGGATGGATCAACTTCAGAAAAGTGGAGTTTTTTCGCACGAAGATCTCGTCGCCGGCACGGGCCGTGTAACGCACCTGTCCGTCGCAACTCAATTGCGGCTCCAGCTCTTCCTTGGCGCCGACGACGAGGCGAACTTCACTGTCTCCATTCACCGCCAGGGGCCGGCTGCTCAGCGAATGGGGATACATCGGCACGAGCACGATTGCATCGAGTTGGGGATGCATGATCGGTCCGCCGGCGGAAAGCGCGTAGGCCGTTGAGCCCGTCGGCGTGGCGACGATCAGGCCGTCGGATTCCTGGCTGTAGACGAATTGCCCGTCGATGAACAATTCGAAGGAGATCATCTGCGCCGCCTTGCCCGGATGCAGCACGACATCGTTGAGGGCGCGGCCGACAGCCTGCCGGCTGCCTTCCCTGACCACTTCGGCATCGAGCAGAAACCGGTCCTCGCTGACGAACCTGCCTTCGAGAACTTCGCCGATGCGCTGTTCGATCTCATCGGGCAAGACATCGGTGAGAAAGCCGAGCCGGCCGCGATTGACGCCGATTACCGGCACCTCGTAGACGTGTTTCGCCACGTGCAGCAGGCTGCCGTCCCCGCCGACTACGATGACGAGGTCGCAATGACTTGCGAGTTCTTCGACCGGAACAGACCGCTGCCGCGGTATCTGCATCATGCCGGCGGTAACTTCGTCGAAAACGATGTTGCGGTCCCTGCTTTCGAGGAATGCCTGCAAGCGTTGCAGCGTTTCAACCGCGCCGTTATGGCCCGGCCGCCCAATCACGCCGATGCTGATGAATTCCGCCATGTCGCCAATTCCGGCCTGGGCGCGGGGAAGCCGCCAAGGGGCACGGAGTATAGCATGCGGGACTATCGCGAACGGTCAATGACTCCGCGGTCAGTCCGTAAACCGCAGGCGCAAGGGCTGCGGCAGATAGACGATTTCGCCCGGAATCTGATAGGCCAGATAGATCTGGATTTCGATGCCGCGCAGATTGGCGGCGACTTCGTAATTATCGACGATGTGGAATCGCTCCACCGGCCGCAGGGCCCGTTCGAACGTGGCCGATCTGAGTCCGCCCAGGGTTCCGTCCCACAAGGTAAGGCCGATTTCCCGGTCGAGTTGATGATATTGCCGGGAATCCGGGGTGATGAGAATATGGAATGAACCCGTCAATCCGACGTGTTCCGGGTCTACTTCGATTTCGGCCACCAGGCGCAGGACATCCCCGGAGCCGGCGCTGTCGGTGTAACCGAGCGCATCGTTGATCTGGCCGGCCAGGGCCAGTCGCGCGGACGTGGCTCCGGCGACAAGGCTTCGTCCAGGCAAGGAAGGCAGGTCGGGCATTGCCCGGGGCATCCACGATTCGACCTGGGGCGCCACGATGTTGAGAGCCGCCGTCGCGTTCGCTCCCATGTCTTCGTTTTCCGGGCGGCCGCAGGCGGAATCGCCGCAACGCAGATCGGGATTGGAAAAGACCGGGGTTCTGTTTGGCACCGAGAATAGCGACGGAGTGGCCATGACCGTGGCGAATTCTCCATCGGCTCCATAGCCCGTGGCGAAGTCGAAAGTGCCTCCAAAGCCGTCTTCCCGGTGCGAATGGGTCAGACCCAGGTTGTGTCCGATTTCATGCGCAAGCACCAGATCTTCGGCGCAGTCGACGGCGACCCAGGCGTAGCCGTAGGCCTTTTCCGCCGGATCGCTGAAGTCGCCCTGCATGCCGAATCCGCCGATCGGCGCCAGACCGCATCTGGCGTCGCTTTCGGTGGCATCGAAAAGCACCACGAGGTCGGCGCCATAATGCTGCCGCATCTGCTCCACACCGGCAAAGGCGGGATGGAATCCGTTCATCAATTCAGTCAGCGTGCGGTTCGCGTCTCCGCTTTCGATATAGGAAACGGACCGGAAATGTACCGGTCGCAGGCGAATGCGGGCCTCGCTGTTGTACCAGGCGCTGTTGGCCGCGTTTATGAAATTGTTTATTCGATTCTCGACGCTCGCCGGATACAGCCTGGCTGCAGCCGGCGTATACAGGGCCATGAAATCGATTACGGCTTTCGAATCGTCTACCGAAGAGGCGTCGCCGGGATCGGTTCGGCGTAGCGTCTCGATGAAATTGCTGACTCCGTCGCCGTCATCGTCGCTGACAGTGTCGTGAACCACCGGCGCCGATGAATCCACCCGCAGGTCACCGATCAACGCGGAGGCGACCACGGCCGGGCGGCTGTCTTGCGAGGTCGCCACCGTCACCGAAAAAGACCTGCGGTTCCCCGGAGCAAAATCCCCGAGTTCGCAATAGAGAATCTCCTGCCCCGAAAGGCTTGGCTGCCGGCGGCACTGGCCGGGCGCGGAGACCAGGCCGGTGTTCTCCAGCAGAAAATAGATTTCCAGGGCAATGTCCGACCTGGCGCCGGCGCCCCGGTTCTCGAGTTCATAATCAATCGTGAGATTGCCGCCGATGACTACGCTGGGGTCGGTGAAATGCTGGGACAGGCGAAATCCGTCCGCGTCAACCGCGACCGAGGGGCCCATGTCCGGCACGGGCAACGTATCCTGCGCGACCGCATGCATTCCCGCCGTCAAGAATAGCAACGCGGCAAGAATGGAATCCGAACTCAGCAATGAATCATGTCCAAACGGGATATTGCGCCGTTTGCGGGAATTTTTGCCAATTATCCTGCTACACTCAAGCGCAATTTTCTCAATGACCATCGAACTACAGGAGATTTGACATGGCATACGTAGACGGCTTCGTGCTTGCGGTTCCGGCCGCCAACCGCCAGGAATTCATCGAACATGCGGAATTCGTCGATGGCCTGATCAAGGAATGCGGCGCCGACCGAATCGTCGAGTGCTGGGCCGACGACGTGCCCGACGGCGAGGTCACCGATTTCCGACGGGCCGTAAAGGCAAAGGACGACGAAATCATCGTATTCGCCTGGATCGAATGGCCCGACAAGGCGACGCGCGATGCGGGCATGAAAAAAATGCAGGAACACGCCGCGGGAGACGAACGCTGGGATCCGGAAAAGTATCCGCCCCCGTTCGACGGCAAGCGCATGGTCTGGGGCGGATTCACGCCGGTAGTGGATATCTGAAATTGGTCGGGGCGGCGGGATTTGAACCCACGACCACTACACCCCCAGTGTAGTGCGCTACCAGACTGCGCTACGCCCCGATTACGTTTGGGCCGGTGAGTTTATCACAAGGGGGCCTGCACAGTGCGAGTCGCCGTCTGGCGTGCGCAGTGTAGCGGGCGTGTGAGGCAGGATGCCGAACGCGAAGCCTACATGGATGTATTTACGGCGTCCGCTACACTGTGCACGCCAGACGGCGACGGGTCGAAGCTAAAGCAAGTCGATGACCTGTTCGAGTTCCCGCGCCAGGGCGCCGATTTCGGCCGCGTTGGCCGGCGGGTTCCTCGCGGCCTCGTTCAGTTTGCGCCGCGCTCCGTCGATGGTAAAGCCCTGTTCGTACAACAGCGTCCTGATATTGCGCACGAGCAGCACATCCTGCATGCGGTAATAGCGCCGGTTCCCCCGCCGCTTGTCCGGTTGCAGGCCGGGAAACTCCTTTTCCCAGTATCGCAGCACATGCGGTTTGACCGCGCACAGTTCGCTGACTTCGCCGATGGCGAAATAACGCTTGGGTGGAATCGGCGGCAGTTCTGCGCTAGTCATCGGGGCCGTTGTATCCTTCCACGTTGGACTTCAGTTTCTGCCCGGGCCGGAAAGTCACGACGCGGCGCGCCTCGATGGGGATCTCTTCGCCCGTCTTCGGATTCCTGCCGGGCCGCTGCTTCTTGTTCCGCAATTCGAAATTGCCGAAGCCCGACAGTTTGACGGGCTGGTTGTTTTCCAGGGAAAGGCGGATCTCCTCGAAAAACAGTTCCACGATTTCCTTGGCTTCGCGCTTGTTCAAGCCCAGTTCTTCAAAAAGATGTTCGGCCAAATCTGCCTTGGTCAGCGCCTTGTCGCCCATGGATGTCCCCGGTTCAGTTACGTAAAGAAGCGTTAAAACTTGTCTGTAGCGCCTTGATTGTACTGCCAATTACCTGGTCGATCTCGGCATCTCCAAGAGTGCGCGAAGGATGTTGCCAGGTCAAGCCCAAGGCGATGCTTTTGCTGCCTGCCGGCACCGCGCCGCCGCGATACACGTCCAGCACGCGCAAACTCGCCAGCAGCGGTCCCGCCGCATCGCGCACGGTCCGCTCGATATCGCTTGCCTCGAATTCCTCGCCGATCACGATAGCCAGGTCCCGGCTGACCTCGGGAAAGCGCGACGGCTCCGCCGCCACCGGCACTTCCTGCCGACAGAGCGCGTCGAGGCCCACTTCAAACAGAATTACAGCCGGCAAATCGAATTCTCTTTGCAGCGCGGGATGCAATACGCCGACAGTTCCGGCGCGTTCTCCATCGAGCAGGATTTCGGCGCATTGACCGGGATGCAGACCGGGTCGGGCAGCGGCGGTAAAGCGAAGGCGGGAAATCCTGCCGCCCAGACCGAACACCGACTCCAGGTCCCCTTTCGCATCGAAAAAGTCGGCGATCTCGTCGGAATTACTCCAGTTCTTCGGTTCCCGACCGCCGGCGATCAGACCCGCCAGCATCGCCTGCTGGCGAAATCCTTCGGATGTACGGCCGAATGCGAGGCCGGTCTCGAACAGGCGCAAATGTTCCTGCCGCCGATTCACGTTGTAACGCAAGGTCTGCACCAGCCCGGGCATGAGACTGGCGCGCATGACCGACATGTCGCGCGAGATCGGATTCCGCAGTTCGACGGTTTCCGCGGCTTCGACGCTGAAGTGGCCGGCCAGTCCCGGTTCGATGAAGCTGTAGGTGACGACTTCCTGGTATCCCAGCGCCACGAGATGATCGCGGACGCGGTCCAGCGCGATCTCGCTTTCCGGCGCCTGACCCATTTCCTGCCTGTAAAGGCCCATGGCCAGGGGCAACTTGTCGTATCCGTGGATGCGGGCGAGTTCCTCGAGCAAATCGGCTTCGATTGCTACGTCGTATCGGTACGAAGGCGCTTCCACGGTGATGTATCCGGCGCTTTCCTCCAGTATTGCGAAACCGAGCCTTGACAGGATATCCAGGACATCCTCGCGCGGTATTTCAACGCCCAGTACACGCGCAATGGAAGCGAATTCCAGCCGCACCTGCCGCGCTTCGGGTATCTCGCCCAGCGCTTCGGTAACCGGACCTGCTTCGCCGCCGGCGATCTCGAGCAGCAATTCCGTAGCCCGCGCCATGGCGCGATGCTGCAGGAGATAGTCGACCCCGCGTTCGTATCTTTGCGACGCATCGGTCTGCAATCCTGCTGCGCGCGCCCTGCCGGCGACCGCGAACGGCGCGAAGGAGGCGCATTCGAGAAAAACATCGCTGGTCCGCTCGCTCACCGCGGTGTTCATGCCGCCCATGATGCCTGCCATGGCCACCGCTCCGGCGCCGTCGGCGATGACCAGCGTATCGGGCTGCAACGCAAGTTCCTTGCCGTCTAGCAATGTCAGTTTCTCGCCCGGGCGGGCCAGCCGCACGTCGATATGTTGCCGCAATTTGCCGAGATCGAACGCGTGCAGCGGTTGGCCGAGTTCGAGCAGAACGAAATTCGTCACATCGACAACAGGGTCGATGCAACGCAGACCGCCTCGCCGCAATTTTTCCTGCATCCACAGGGGCGTTTCCGCATCGAGATCGATCCCCCGAATGACCCTGCCGAGGTAGCGTGGGCATTCCTTTCCGGCGCTGATGCGTACTGGAAACTCGTCTTCCAGGGTTACGGCGGGTTCGGAATCCGGCGGCGCGGCGACGTTGAGCCGCATCATCGCGCCGACGTCCCGGGCCAGGCCGAGCATTCCCAGGCAATCGCCCCGATTCGGCGTGAGATCGAGTTCGATACTGCTGTCGTCGAGCGCGAGATAATCCCGGATATCGGTCCCGACCGGCGCGTCGGCAGGCAATTCGAGCAGGCCAGTGGAAGATTCGGCCATGCCGAGTTCTTCCGCCGAACAGAGCATACCGCTGGATTCGACCCCGCGAATATCGGCCGTGCCTGTTTCCCTGTCTTCGCCGTCCTCGCCCGCCTGCCGAAATCCGGCGCCGACCCTGGCGTACGGCGCTTTCAAACCGATTCTCGTATTCGGCGCGCCGCAGACGACCCGATGGCTCGAGACGCCGTCATCGACCTCGCACACGTACAACGATTCCGCCGCGGGATGCGCATCCACGGCCACGACTTCGGCTACGACCACACCTGAGAATTCACCGGCCACGCGGGTACGGCCCCCTACTTCGAGGCCCGCCATGGTCAGGCTTTCGGCGAGTTCGACCGTGCCGACCGGGATGTTCACCCATTCCCTGAGCCAGGATTCGCTGAAAATCATCAGTTGAACTGCCCGAGAAAGCGCACGTCGTTTTCGAAGAACATGCGCAAATCCCCGACCTGGTACCGCAACATCGCGAGCCGTTCCACGCCAAGACCGAATGCGAAACCGTTATACACGGCCGAATCCACTCCGGACATCTCCAGCACCCGCGGATGCACCATGCCGCAACCCATGACTTCGAGCCAGCCGGTGTGGCCGCAAATGCGACAACCTTTGCCGCCGCAGGCCACGCAAGTCATGTCGACTTCGGCCGACGGTTCAGTGAATGGAAAATAGGAAGGGCGGAAGCGAACTTCCAGCGCCTCCTCGAAGAACGCCCGCAGGAAGCTGACGATCGTGCCCTTCATGTCCGCCATGCTGACTTCGCGGTCCACGAGCAACCCTTCCACCTGATGGAACATGGGGGTATGAGTGAGATCTGAATCGCAGCGATAGACCCGGCCGGGACAGACCATGCGAAACGGCGGTTCGCCCTGCTCCATGACATGCACTTGCACCGGCGAGGTATGGGTTCGCAGCACTGTGCCCGGATCGACGTAGAATGTGTCATGCATCGCGCGGGCGGGATGATTTTCCGGGATATTGAGCGCCTCGAAATTGTGATATTCGTCTTCGATTTCCGGGCCTTCGGCGACATCGTAACCGGCGGCGCGGAATATGCGGGTAATGCGGTCGAGGGTAATCGTGACCGGATGCAATCCACCGCTGGCGCGGCGCCGGCCCGGCAAGGTGACGTCGATTTTTTCCGCTTGCAGACGCGAGTCGAGCGACTCCCGCTCAAGCGCCCGGCGCCGCGATTCGATCGCTTCCTGCAAGCGATTCTTGATCAGGTTGATCTGCTGCCCGGCGGCGGGCCTTTGTTCGGCCGGCAATGCGCCAAGATTTTTCAGATGGCCGGTGAGCACTCCCTTGCGGCCGAGAAGGTGGACCCTGAGCGTTTCGAGCGATTTTTCATCGGCGCTTTCCTCGACAGCGGCAAGCGAAGTCGCGGCAAGTTCGTCAAGGTCCGTCATGTGGCCTCCGATACGAGGATCAGGCGGCCAGAGAAGCTTTTGCCTGGTCTACGATCGCTGAAAAAGCGGGCTTGTCATGCACCGCGAGATCCGCCAGCACGCGCCGGTCGATTTCGATATTCGCCTTCCTGAGCCCGGCGACGAGTTGGCTGTAACTGATTCCGCATTCGCGCGCCTGGGCGTTGATCCGGGTTATCCACAAACTGCGGAAAACACGCTTGCGCGTCCTGCGGTCGCGATAGGCGTATTGGGCAGCCTTGGTAACAGCCTGTTTGGCGACGCGAAACACCCGGCTGCGAGCGCCGTAATAGCCCTTGGCCTGCTCCAGTACTTTCTTGTGACGGCGCCTCGCAACCACGCCTCGCTTGACTCTTGCCACTTGCTTTCTCCTAACGGCCCGCTAACGGCTACTTGTCGCCCAACATGCGCTTTACAGCCTTCACATCGGCGGGGTCCACATGGGAAGTGCCACGCAGATTCCGCTTTCGCTTGGTGGTCATCTTGGTCAGGATGTGACTCCGGTTGGCGGACTTGCGCTTGTAGCCCGAACCGGTCGCCTTGAATCTCTTGGCGGCGCCGCGCCTTGTCTTCACTTTTACGCTGCTCACTGTCTGTAGTCTCGCTCGCTCTTAACTGCGTTTCTTGATGGGCGCCAGCACCATGACGATCTGGCGGCCCTCCATCTTGGGCTCCTGCTCCACCGTGCCGTACTCGTCCAGGTCCTGGCGAATACGTTCGACCAGTTCCTGGCCGATGTGCTGGTGAGCCATCTCGCGGCCGCGAAACCGCAATGAAACCTTGGTCTTGTCTCCATCCGAAAGAAAGCGGATGAGATTGCGTAACTTGACCTCGTAGTCTCCCTGCTCGGTTCCGGGCCTGAATTTCACTTCCTTGACATGCACCCGACGCTGCTTCTTGCGATTGGCGGCGCGCTGCTTTTTCAGGTCGAAAACGTGTTTGCCGTAATCAAGAATCTTGCAAACCGGCGGGCTTGCGTCCGGGACGATCAGCACAAGATCAAGCTGAGCGTCCGACGCCGCATCGCGCGCGTCTTCAATGGAAACGATTCCGACCTGTTGACCGTCGGCTCCGATCAGCCGCACTTGCGGCGCATCGATCTGTTCGTTGATGATCGCCTTTTTGGCACTGCTCCTCATATCCTCAGCGCTTCAACCTCATGTTCCTGTCTGCCGGAGAGCGCCATCGGAGCCTGCGCGACCATATTCAGCGACATCCGCGCTCAAGTGGCCGCAAAATGCATCGAGTGTCATTGTGCCCAGATCTTCACCTCCCCGTTTACGCACCGAAACGGTGCCTGCCTGCGCCTCGCGGTCGCCTGCGACCAGCAGATACGGCGTCTTCTGTATCGTGTGTTCGCGGATTTTAAAGCCGATCTTCTCGTTTCTCAAGTCCGAATCGACCCTGAACCCCTTGTTTTTCAACGATTCTTCCACTTTCCGGCAATACGGCGCCTGATTGTCGGTAATGTTCATGACAACGGCCTGGACCGGCGCCAGCCAGGTCGGCATGGCGCCGCCATAGTGCTCGATCAGCACGCCGATAAAGCGCTCGAAAGAGCCAAGCGCCGCACGATGCAACATGACGGGATGCTTGCGGCTGTTGTCTTCGTCCACGTATTGGGCGCCCAGGCGTTCCGCCATGAAAAAATCCACTTGCATGGTGCCGCATTGCTGCAATCGGCCCATGCAATCGCGCAGCGAATACTCGATCTTGGGACCGTAGAACGCCCCTTCTCCCGGAACGAGTTCCCATTCGCGGCCGGTGGCGTCGAGCGCCCGGCGCAAGGCGTCTTCCGCCCGGTCCCATAATTCGTCGGAGCCGACGCGTTTCTCCGGCCGCGTGGACAGCCGCAGCAATACGTCGTCGAAACCGAAATCCCGGTAGACCCTGAACAGCAATTCCATGAATTCCGCCACTTCCGACTGGATCTGTTCTTCGGTGCAGAAGATATGCCCGTCGTCCTGGACGAAATTGCGCACGCGCATCAGTCCATGCATGCTGCCCGAAGGCTCGTAGCGGTGGCAGGAACCGAATTCGGCCAGCCGCATCGGCAGGTCGCGATAGCTCTTCACTCCCTGGTTGAACACCTGGACATGGCAGGGACAGTTCATGGGCTTGATCGCGTACTGGCGATTGTCCGATTCCACGGTGAACATCTCTTCGGAGAACTTGGCGGCATGGCCCGATTTCTCCCACAGCGAAAAATCCACGAGTTGCGGCGTGTTGATTTCGAGATAGCCGTGTTCGTCCTGCACTTTCTTCATGTAGGACTGAATGACCTGGTATACGGTCCAGCCTTTCGGATGCCAGAACGCCATGCCGGGCGCTTCTTCCTGGAAATGGAACAGGTCCAGTTGCCTGCCGAGTTTGCGGTGATCGCGCTTTTCGGCTTCCTCGATGCGTTGCAGATGCAGCCGCAATTCCTTCGCGTTTGGCCAGGCGGTGCCGTAGATGCGTTGCAGCATTTCCCGGTTCGAGTCGCCGCGCCAGTAGGCGCCGGCGACCGAAGTCAGCTTGAAAGCCTTGAACTTGCCGGTGCTGGGCACATGCGGCCCGCGGCACAGGTCGATGAATTCACCCTGCCGATAGAAGGAAAGCGGCTCGTCCGAGGGTATCGACTCGATGATTTCGACCTTGTAATGCTCGCCCATTTCGCGGAATAACTTCACCGCTTCGTCGCGTTCGAGCAACTGGCGTTCGACGCCGAGATCTTCCTTGACGATTTCCGCCATGGTCTGCTCGATGGCGCCCAGATCTTCCGGCGTAAACGGCCGGCTATAGGCAAAATCATAAAAAAAGCCATCGTCGATCACGGGACCGATCGTGACCTGAGCCTCCGGAAACAGTCGCTGCACCGCCTGGGCCATGAGATGGGCGCAGGAATGGCGCAATACTTCGACGCCATCGCTGTCGCGCTCGGTAACGATCGCCACCCTGGCGTCGGTCTCGACGATATGGGAAGTGTCCACCAGCCGATCGTCCACGCGGCCGGCGAGCGCGGCCTTCGCCAGACCGGGGCCGATCGAGTGCGCGATCTCCGCGACGGAGACCGGCTGCTCGTATTCTCTGTTGCTGCCGTCCGGCAATGTAACCGTCAGCATCTCTCACTTCCCTTCAATCGATAAAGGCCGGCAACGATGCCGGCCCGTTTATACAAGTTCCCGGAATATTCAATCTGGTAGGCACGACCAGAGTCGAACTGGTGACCTCTACCATGTCAAGGTAGCGCTCTAACCAACTGAGCTACGCGCCTGCATGCCGCCATTCGAACCGGAAAGCCCGGTTTCCGGCAAGACCGGCGATTATACGAATTCCAGCCAGCCGCTGTCGAACTACTTCGCCTTTCTCCGACTATTCTCATCTGGGCTGCAATCACTCTCCGGAAATAGTGGCATCGATCCGTCACCGCCGGATGGCGGAGGGTACGGCGGACGCTGTGAATACATCCCTGTACGCTCCGCGCTCGGCATCCATGCCTCGCACGCCCGCCGTACCCTCCGCCATCCGGCGGTGACTCACATGGTGCGGAACTGATCGGAGCAACTTGAGTATGGAACCCGCATGATGTTAGTCGCCGTCGGGATGGGGGTGTGCGGCGGGCGTGCGAGGCAGGATGCCGAGCCCTACCAGTACAGGCCGCATTTTTACTAGGTTTTTTTCCAAACTTACGTTAAATTACGTTAAGGCTGTAATTTTGTAGGCTTCCGTGCTGATGATTGATAGCGTCTAACAGTGTGTGATGGTTTGTGGCAGTGTTTTTCGCATGGTAGCATCTGCTCGCGTTCGCGTGAAATAGTTTTACCGGTCTGTTTCGTCTAGCGCGTTCGCTGCCGTGTCGCGTGGTTCTTGGTTAATCTTGCCGGATTGGTTGGGCATCGCGCTTCACGGTATTTTGATTATGGTCTTGTCTTGGAGTCCGTCATGAATTCGTATCGTAATAAGAACTGCTCTAACTGTAAGTTTTCCGAGGTCTTTCAATCCGAGAATTACAAGGGTTCTCCGGCTGATGCCGGTCTGGTGATGTGTCGCCGTTATCCTGCTGTTGTTCTGCGTGATGCTGACAAGCTGGTTACTCGCTGGCCTGTTGTTCCTGCGTCGTCTTGGTGTGGTGAATGGCAAGCTGTTTAGGCTTGCTTTGTCTCTCTTGGTTCCTGATGCCCGTCTTGCGCTTTCTGCGCCGTACTCTCGTTGATCTCTGCCGTTCCCGTCCTGTTTGGTCCTGATGTCTGTCTCGCGCTCCCTGCGCGTCCCTGCTCGTCGATCTCTGCGTTTCCGGTCCATCGCGGTTCCGGTTCCCTTCCTCGCGCTCCTAGTGCTTCCCTGTGCGTCGATCTTTTCCGGTGTCGGCTTCCCGGTCTCGGTTCCTTTCCTACCCGTCTGGCGTTGCCTGTCAATTTCTGTCCCGGCGTGTTGTGGCACTCTGGCATGACTTCCCGTCCCGTTGGCATGGCCCTTGCTCTCTCCCGCCTGATTACTGACTGCTTTCAGTAGTCCGCCTATCTAGCAGTCTCGCGGTTATGCTCTATCACGTTCGTGGTGATGGTTGTTCGCGGACGATTACCGATACCAGGGATGTATCGTGTTACAAGTGCATGGATGCACTTATAGACAGTTTGCGCGGCATCGCCGCGCTTCGTTACCTAGCACCTGCATCTTCCAACATACGCACAATTTCTATATTCCCTTTTAGCTCCGCCAGACGTAAAGCACTCTCTCCCGCTTCACCGCTCGCGTCCGCTCCTGCTCTAAGTAGTTCGCTGACAATTTCGGGTTCATTGTTAGAAGTAGCTATCCACAACACAGTATCTGGGAAGTCCGGTGATACTGTTATTTCGAGATCGGCGTTGTGGGAAATAAGTAACCGTACCATATCCAAATTTCCATCTCTCGCAGCGTCCATTAGATGCGTATAACCCGCGCTGTCTGCCCAATTAACGTTGGCGCCTGCATCAATCAGTAGTTCTGCAATTTCCGGTCTTGATTCTCGAATAGCATTGCTTAGAGGGGTTCTATCACCATCGGTTGTGACAAAATTCACATCCGCCCCGGAATTTACCAGTGCTTGAATACTGTCAATGTCAGCGGAGTTTGACGCTGTTAAAAGACGGTGGTTATATCCTTGTGCGTCACGCCTTGCATCTTCAATGTTACGTTTTTCGCGCAAGTAATCTCCATATGCTTCATCGACTACATCAATGTTAACAAGCTGCTCTGAAGTCAGATAAGGTGCCAATCGTTCCTGCAAATCTTCAATGGAGAGTAAGTTATTCAACATTTCAAATGGCGTTATATCTCCATTGGTCATTGCGTAATATATCTCAGAATTGAACTGCTCCCACTCCGTGATAATGGCACGAACGACCGGCTCATTCTCAAGCCCCATGTTGTTAATGACCTCTTCCCACTTCTGCTTATAAGCACTTTCCGCCAATAAAACAGGTTCCGGTGCCTGCCGAAGAAAATCAGACCACACTGTTTTATATCCCGGTGGAGGTTCCGAGCGGGTTCCGGTGGATTCAACTGTTTGGCTCTGCTGTCTGTCGGTGCCAGATGGTTCTACTTCACGGGAAGTCAACTGTGTAGCGGACTGTTCGGATTCGACCTGCACTTGCCGCAATACTCCATCGGCGGATTCCCTAAAATCCGAGTCTTGCTCAGTAGGCCAAAACAGGGAAAGTGCTCCCAGGAACGCGACAGTTCCCAGGAGCAACAATCCTCGATTTTTCACGTTAAAGTGAATCATTATCCTGCATCCTGCTCGCAAGTGACTGTTCCTTCATCATCCTCCTCACAATTGGTTGTTCCGGAACCGCCGCCGGACCCGTTGCCAACTGGATACATAGTTACTTTTCCAATGGGTTCAATAGGCAGATTGTACCGATCCCTGTAAGGTTGAGTTGGATCATAGTCTCCTCCCCCGCCTTCGCTGCCATCCTGATTGTCTTGCGGCTGGGAGTTATTGTTTGAGTCTGATGGCTCATCCGGCGGCGTACAGTTATCTATTGCTTCCCTCTGTTCATCCAGAACCTCGTTATACTCATCATTATAATCCTCTTGAATCTGTGGTATCTCTCTTTGGTATTCTTCATACAAATCATTCAATTGTTCCTGTCGCTCGTCCGGGTCGGTTACTTCATTTTCAATCCGTTGCGCTTCCCTGATGTAATCTCTTTCGGCGTTTGTGAGGGCAATTGATTGCCTTCTTCTAACTTCGTTTAACAGTCTTGAGTATCTTAGTGATTCTCTATCGATACAACTCGCAACCTCCCGCTGTGCATAGGCGTTTTGGGTTGGTGCGCTGGTGATAAAGAAAACCACAAACAACGCAACCGCATTGATTATAGTTCCTTTAACTGCTTTCTCTCTGAGTTTCATGTGACGTTTTCCTTGCGTTTCCGATTACGTAAATTCCCGGATTGATGCCGGGCCGTACGTAATCGACGCAGTAACCCCACGTGACTCCTCGCCTATTTGCCGGACCCGGTAGCTAATCGGGTCTTGCTATGGCTGTTGTATTCAGCAAGCAACCCGGCTCGGACCGGGCTACTGATCGATTACGTACTGGTGACGCTATCGCAGGTGATTGGCGGTTGTCAACAACCGCCCGCGTAGCGTTCCGGTTTTTCTGTGCAAGCACAAGAAAAAAGGCGAACCCCGTCCGTGGGGTTCGCCTTTTGGTTTGGGCCGTCCGTGGCCTCCAATGATCGTCAGTTCGTTTCGGTTTCCTGTTCGTCGAACAGTAGATCGGACGCGCCTTCTGTCTCGCTCTTGGCGCGGTCGATGTCGTGCATCGCGCCGTTGAGGTCGTCCAGATCTGGATTGCCTGCTAGCAGTTCGAGCGCGGATTGCAGGTGCTTCCGCGCTCGTTCGATGTTGCCGTTGATTTCCTGCCGATGGTTCATGGTTGCGTCTCCTATGCGGTCGGCTCGTCGTCACTTGGCAGGAAGCGGGTGCCCACGTCCTGCCAGTTGATGAACAGATTGTGAATCATGTGTTCCGCCCATTCCCTGGCGGCCTCGATGCTCTCGGCTTCGATGGTTTCCTCGTGCAATACTTCCCTGGTGCCCTTGCTGCCCCATTGGACTTTAACTGTTGCGGTGGTATTCATTGGATGATCTCCTGTTGTGCCCGTCGCTTCGTGCGCGGGATGCTGCAAGGTGAACACGGATAAGTCAGGGCCGGGCAAAGCCCGCCCGTAGCGTAGCGAAGGGTTTAGCCTTGACCCGTGTTATCCTGAAAGCAACCCGCGTGCGTTGCGACTCTCCCTAGCGTTTTGGCCGTTGTGAAGTTTTCGCGTAGCCAGGCTTCGAGCGAAGCGAGTTAGCCAGGCTTGGCGAATACTGCACTTCGGCCAGCGGCCAGCTTGCATTGTCTCTATCGAAGTCTTTGGTTTTCCAGCGAGCGAAGCGAGCGCATGTAGGCGCGGACGCGCCGTGTGCTGTAAGTAGCAAGCGGAGCTTGCTTCATTGGTTTCCCGCCCTGGGCGCGAAGCGCCCGCCGTTCCCTCCGCGGCGCGAAGCGCCGCCCGGTTTTGACTTTCATACAGCGATGCGAAGCGTCGCCCGGTTTTGATCGTAATATGGCGCGGCGCGTAGCGCCGCTTCTTCTCACAACACATGGATGTGTTGTACGGCTAGGGTCAAGGGGATGGGCCGCGTTCAGCGGCCACATGGCCTTGTTGATGGTGGAAACCGCGAAGCGGTTTCCGGCATCAAGCCCTTGACCTTGATTTTTCGCCGGCGCTGCCGGCGTTGCAGCCGATAGGCTGCTTTATCGTGAAGCTGGTTATTACCAGGCGTGTCAGGCTTATATCGGATTTCTGCAATTAATTTCTACAATCCTAAATTCTTACTCATTTTAATTTCACTGTATGAAATTTCTTTATTCAATCCCTATTGAATTTTATTGCCTGCCTGCCTGCCTGGGTTCTCTGCTTCACGTTGTAGCCGGTTGCGAATGCAAGCGGCGTTATTCTCTGTACCGGTTCCCTCCCTGGCGTTCTACGTGCTTCCCTGCTCGACGATCTTTCCCGGTCCGACCTCGGCTTGAATGCTTGCTCGCTTGCAGAATCCTGCAAGCCGAAAGGTCCAAATTTGACAGTTTTCAAAATCCATTCTAAGCTGCGCCGCTTATGCGGGTTCCCTTGTTCTTTATCCCGCAACTTTTCAATAGGCCAATTCTTTGGCCTTTTGATTGGTTATAGTCGTGCATGAAAAGCCGGGTTTCCCCGGCTTAGTCTTGTACGCTTTTTGATGGTCTCGGCGCGATAGCGCCGTTAGGATTCCGATACAGTATTCGTTCATTTCGCACCTCTTGTTACGCTTTAATCGGTCTTGTCTTGGAGAATCTTGTACTTTACTCCTTACGATTTTCTCGTTTTTCGGCTTCCAGGCTTGACCTGGTTGCCGATGTCTTCCGTGGTCGATTTCCGATCTGTTCAGTTCCAGGCGTTCGGCCTGGTCTCTTCTCCGGCTTCGAGGCTTTGACCTCGTTGCCGATCTTCTTCGGTTCGATCTTTGATCTGTGCCGTTAGGCTTCCAGGCTTGTCCTGGTTGCCGGTTTCTGTCGGTTGGCTGGATTAGCCGGGAATCCTGATGCTGCTGCGTCGCCTATCGTCGGCTGGTTCCGCCGGTGATTGAACGGTGACGTTGATGATATTCAATACAGGGCTTTCTTGGTCTGGTTTTGTTTCGTGCCTGGTTTCTTCCGTCCGTGTCGTCGCGGTGCCGGTTGTCTGGTTGCCGTTCAGGAATGCTTCGCATTCGCTGATTTTCCATTTTGGTTTTGCTCCGATTTTCTTTCCCGGTGGCGGAAATTGTCCTTCTCTAATATGTCTGCGGAAGGTCTGTTCGCTCTTGTAACTGTAGTGCTCCATTATTTCTTTCCGGCTTTTCCACGGTTCCGGTTGTCCTGATCGTGGTTCGTTCATGCTGCGGCCTCGTTGTTCGGTCGGTCTCGGTTGTCTGGTCGGTTCTCGATCTTATCTGATCTCGGCCTGTCTGTCTGTTCGGTGTTTCTGGCGATTGCAAGTATTTTTGACAGTTTCCGATTTCTATGGTAAAAGAACGGTTTGCCGTTCTCGATACCCATACCTTAACTTTTCGTCTTCCGTAACTCTTTGATTTTCCGTCTTGGCCGGTGGTTCGTAATTCCGGGTTCAAGCTGCTGTTCGGTACTCGTTCACACTCTCGGTTGCCTCGGTTGGTTTCCTCTTGACCGTAAGGGCAAGAGGCGATTTTTTCGCCTTTGATCTTTCCTGATCCGTGGTTTGTTTGTGATTATTGGAGATGGTTTTCAGTTGATTATCGGAACAGTTGTTTACCTGAATTTCTCGTTCCCCGGTTTTTTGATGGTCTGATAACCGTTTCGATTGATGTGGCTTAGGTCGCGTTCTGTGGCGTTCTGGCAGGGATTCCTTTCCCTGCCGCTTCTGTTAGAAACTTGCTGTATGCTTCCATGATTTCCCGCCGTCTCTCGATAGTCTGCGCCCGGTTGTATGCTCTCTCTACCATGCTTCCGACTTCATGCGCTAGACACTGTTCCACAAGGTCCGGCTTGTAGTCCGTTTCCTCGTGTGCCCAGGTCTTGAATACTGCCCGGGTTCCGTGGTTATCCATCTTTCCCTTGATGCCGATCTTTTCCCGTAGTCTGTCGAGGCTGATAATGTTCAGGTGCTTGGCTGCCTTGTTCGTCGATGGGAATACGTGTTCCCGTCCGTCTCCCAAGTCCTTCGCCTGTTTCAGGATGTCCATAGCTTCCGCGCTAAGCGGTATGCTGTGCTCCTTCGATGTTTTCATCCTCTCGGCTGGTATCGTCCAGATTCGGCTTTTCAGGTCTATTTCGGTCCATTGGGCCGCCAGTGTCTCCGATGCTCTTGTAGCCGTGTGCGCCATGAATTGCCATGCCAGTTTGTGAATTGGATTTGCGTTGCATTCCCTGATCTTTCGGATTATCTCCGGCATTGCCGAATGATGTACGGCTTTTCGGTTCTGGACTTTGGCCTTGGTTCCCTTCGGTAGAATTGCGTCGATTACTTCCCCGGCCGCGTTGGTGTCGGTGTATCCCTTGCCGATCGCGTAACTGATCGCGGTTCGCAGGTCCGCCCGCATTCGCTTCCCGCTTTCCGTGTGCCATATCGGTTTCAGCACGTCGCCGATGTCGTTCGGCGTGATCTGGTTGACCGGCTGGTCCAGTAGCGTCCCGCCGTTTCGTTCGATGAATCGCTGTTGCTTCGCCAGATTGCGCCCGCCGTCCTTCGCGGATTCCATTCGGATTTTGAACGATTCGGCCATGCAGTCCCGCAAGCTTGGCGCGTCCGTGCCTTGCGCGAATGGTATTACCAGGTCCGTCCCGTACTTGTGTTCAATGGCTACCGGTCTCGGGTCTTTCCCTCTGACCGTCATTCCCTTGTAGTGTCGCGCCAGGTTTCTGGCTTCCTCTATTTTCAGCTCCGGCAGTTTCCCTAGTCGTATCTCGATAATCTGTCCTTTCAGCATTCCACGATATACGAAATGCTTGTGTGGTTGCTTCTTGCCTGGTCTTACTTCGAGGTACAGGTTACAGCCGTCGCTCAGTCGGTACGGCTTGGCCTTCGCCCTTGCCGTCTTGATTTTCTGATTGTCTAGCCTCATGATGCTACGCTCCGGTTACTTACAGTTTTATTACGTTAAATGTACTTACAGGATGGATACTAACATGCACTTTCAAGGACTGTCAACAACTATTTTTTTATAATGTTTTCAGATACTTATAGATTTCGCGCGGTGTGTAGTGGTTCGAGCCCGAAGCCTACAGGGACGTATTTACGGCGTCCGCCGCGCACCCCCATCCCGACGGCGACGGCTCGAAGCCTATAGCATGTCTTCAGTGGAATAACTGCTTCCTTAATTGGGCAATTTGGTCGCGGGTGGTGGCGGCTAGTTCGAAGGCCAGGCTTCTGGCCTGTTGGTACATTTCTTTTTCGAGCCGGGCGATCTCCGCCTTGAGGCGCTCGGGATCCGAATCGCGCGGCGGGCGGTAGGCCGCGGCTTTTTCGGCCACCTTGCGCGTTCGCCCGGCCGCGCCGGCATAGGCGCCTTCCATGACGTCGAGCACCGATTTGCGGATGCCGGCGGGGGTGACGCCGTGTTCGCGATTGAACTGCAGCTGCCGCTCCCGGCGGCGATTGGATTCGTCGATCGCCCGCTGCATCGAGCCGGTGATCCCGTCAGCGTAGAGAATGGCCTTGCCGTTCAGATTGCGCGCCGCGCGGCCGACGGTCTGGATCAGCGAGCGGTCCGAACGCAGAAATCCTTCCTTGTCGGCGTCCAGCACGGCCACGAGCGAGACTTCGGGGATGTCGAGGCCCTCCCGCAAGAGATTGATTCCCACCAGCACGTCGAAACTGCCGAGACGCAGGTCGCGCAGGATTTCCGAGCGTTCGACGGTGTCGATGTCCGAATGCAGATAACGCACCCGCACATCGTGTTCCGCGAGATAGTCGGTCAAATCCTCGGCCATGCGCTTGGTCAGGACGGTGACCAGCACGCGCTCTTCCCGTTCGGCCACCAGCCTGATTTCCGACAGCAGATCGTCGACCTGGGTGGATGCGGGCCGCACTTCGAGTTGCGGGTCGACCAGTCCGGTCGGCCGCACCACCTGTTGCACGAGTTGTCCCTGCCTGCTCTCCTCGTACGGTCCCGGCGTGGCCGAAACGAAAATGATCTGGGGGGTCAGGGATTCCCATTCCTCGAAGCGAAGGGGCCGGTTGTCGAGCGCCGAAGGCAGCCTGAATCCGTATTCAACCAGGGTTTCCTTGCGCGAACGGTCGCCGCGAAACATCGCTCCGAGCTGGGGAATCGAAACATGGGACTCATCGGCCACTACCAGCGAATCCCCCGGCAGATAGTCGTACAGCGTCGGCGGCGGCTGCCCGGCTTCGCGCCCCGAAAGAAAGCGCGAATAGTTCTCGATGCCGGCGCAATAGCCGACTTCCTGGATCATTTCCATGTCGTAACGTGTGCGTTGTTCGAGTCGCTGGGCTTCCACCAGGCGGTTGTCCCCGCGCAGGAACTCGAGCCGTTCGGCAAGTTCTTCCCGGACCTGGTCGACGGCGCACATCAGGGTTTCGCGCGGAGTCACGTAATGCGATTTCGGAAACACTGTCAGCCGCGGCACTTCACGAATCACACGGCCGGTGAGCGGGTCGAAATACGACAATCGCTCGATTTCGTCGTCGTAGAGTTCGATGCGAATCGCGTCGCGTTCGGATTCGGCCGGATAGATGTCGATGACATCCCCCCTGACCCGGTAGGTCGCCCGCCGCAACTCCATGTCGTTGCGCGTATATTGGAGTTCGGCCAGGCGCCGCAGCAGATTGCGCTGATCGATGCTGCGGCCGCGGTCGAGCTGGACCACCATGCGCAGATAGGCGTTCGGATCGCCGAGGCCGTAGATCGCCGACACCGTCGCCACCACGATGACATCGGGCCGCTCAAGCAAGGCCTTGGTCGCCGACAGCCGCATCTGCTCGATGTGATCGTTGATCGAGGCGTCCTTTTCGATATAGAGATCGGAAGACGGAACATAGGCCTCGGGCTGATAGTAGTCGTAATAGGAAACGAAATATTCCACCGCGTTGTCGGGAAAAAACTCGCGGAATTCGCCATACAACTGCGCCGCCAGAGTCTTGTTCGGCGCCATCACCAGAGCCGGCCGCTGCACCTTCTCGATAACATTGGCGATGGTAAAGGTCTTGCCCGAGCCAGTGACGCCAAGCAGCGTCTGTGCATGCAGGCCGTCGCGCAATCCCTCCACCAGACTCTCAATCGCCTCCGGCTGGTCACCAGCCGGCGCAAAATCGGCTTTAAGAGTAAATCGGCGTTCCATGAGATGTCCTTTTTCGGCGACCAGTTCAAGTCTCCAATTTGCCAACCGCATATGTTAACAACAATCTGGATCGTGCCGCGCCGAGAATGCCCCCTCCGAATCCGCTTCGCAGATTCGACTCCCCCACAGGGGGAGTATTCGATGCGCGGGAATTGAGCCAAAGGTGCGCCATCGGCCATCAGGGCGAATTGAAGTCCTCAACGCGCACGGAATACACTCCCCCGGTTGGGGGAGTCAAAACCGCGTAGCGGTTTTGGTGGGGGCGAACCCGCTGCCGCACGCGGCCATAACGGGATTCGGCGCCGTACGTCCATCGAGCTTTGACGCTAAGGTGGTTTGCGGGTAGTATTCTCCGCTCCCGAATCGGCGCTGGTCCGGTTCGCGAATTTGCCCAATAGCTCAATTGGTAGAGTAGGTGACTGTTAATCACTTGGTTCCTGGTTCGAGTCCAGGTTGGGCAGCCAGATTTCCAGGAGTCAAGACATGCGATCCCTTCTTTTCACCCTTCTCCTCAGCCTGAGCGCCGCGGCCTCGGCCCAGGAAAACCCCGTCGTCGTCATGGAAACCAGCATGGGTTCCATCGTCATCGAATTGTGGGAGGATCGGGCGCCGGTCACCGTGGAAAATTTTCTGCGCTATACCGACAACGACTTCTTCAGCGGTCTCGTCTTCCATCGGGTGATCCCCGGATTCATGATCCAGGGCGGCGGGTTTGACGAGGGACTTGTGCAGAAATCCACCTACGAACCGATCGTAAACGAGGCGCGGTCGGACACAGGCAACGACCGCGGAACCATCGCCATGGCGCGAACCAGCGTGGTCAATAGCGCTACCAGCCAGTTTTTCATCAACCTCGTCGACAATGGCTTCCTCAATCATGTCGACCAAACTCCACAAGGCTTCGGCTATGCCGTCTTTGGCGCCGTGATCGAGGGAATGGACGTGGTTGACGCGATTGCCGCGGTGGAGACCGCGCCCGGCCGGGGCGGACACCAGAATGTGCCGGTGGAGCCGGTTACCATCGTCTCGGTAAGCCGGCGCTGAAGCGGCCGGCTATTTCTTGAACAGTCGAGTGACGTTTTCCTGTTGCGGCAGAGTGTGTTCGCGTTGCATGTTCCATAGCGGATCGATGACCTCTTCCTTCGGGTCGAAACCGTCTACCGCCTCTTTCAGCACGAGTTGAATCTCCTCCAGATCGAACTCGCCACAGGCCTGCTCAAGCCGGGCCAGCAGCGTTTCGAGCCGCTCCCAGCTCAGGGTTTCCTCTTCCGCGCGCAAGATCTTCGGATGCTCGGTGCCGGTCACCGATTCGCCGATCATCAGTTCCTCGCGCAGTTTTTCGCCCGGTCGCAGGCCGGTGTATTCGATAGCGATATCCCCGCGATAGGTATTGCCGTCCCGCACGTCGTAGCCCATGAGATGAACCATCTTGCGCGCCAGGTCGACGATCCGGATCGGCTCGTGCATGTCAAGCACGAATACGTCGCCGCCGGTCGCCATCGAGCCGGCCTGGATCACGAGTTCGGCCGCTTCCTGCACCGTCATGAAATATCGCGTCACTTCGGGATGGGTGACCGTCACAGGCCCGCCCGCGCTGATCTGTCGCCGGAACAGGGGCACGACCGAACCCGAGGAACCGAGCACGTTGCCGAAACGCACCATGCTGAATTTCGTCGTGCCGCCGCCCTGGGCCATGGCTTGCAGAAGTTGTTCCGCAAGTCGCTTGGTCGCACCCATGTAATTGGTCGGGCGCACCGCCTTGTCGGTTGAGATCAGCACGAAATTGCTGACGCCGTGCTTGCGCGCCGCCTGCGCCGCGACCAGGGTGCCGAAAACATTGTTGCTGACGCCTTCGAAGATGTTCTTTTCGACCATCGGCACCTGTTTGTACGCGGCGGCGTGGTAGATCGTTTCGATGCGGAAGGTCTCGATCAGGTTTTCCATGTGCCCCTGGTTGCAGACGGAGCCAAGCAGGGCGACGATTTCGATGCGAGGAGCGCCTTCGGTTGCGCCCTCAATCGTTTCCAGGCGCTTGCGCAATTCGTTCTCGATTTCATAGAGACCGAACTCGGAAGAGTCAAGCAGCACGAGGCGGGCCGGATTGACGTTGATGATCTGGCGGCAAAGTTCGGAGCCGATCGAGCCGCCGGCGCCGGTCACAAGTACGGACTTGCCCGTGATGCAGGCGCCGAGCAGACGCTGACTCGGCGGCACGATGTCGCGTCCAAGCAAATCCTCGATGTCGATTTCCCTCACTTCGTGCACTTCCACCTTGCCCGACACCATGTCGAACAGGTCGGGCACCGTCTTCACATGAACCGGCAAATGTTCGAGACGATTGATGATCTCCTTGCGTTCGGCGTGAGTGGCCGACGGTATCGCAAGCAGAATCTGGCGCGCCGACCAGGTTTCGATGAGGTCGTACAGCGATTTGGGGCTATAGACGCGAATACCGTGCACCGTGCTGCCGATCATGCGATGGCTGTCGTCGACGAAAGCCACGGGCAGATACTGGTCTCCGCTTTGCAAGGCAACGAGCAATTGCATGCCGGAAGAGCCCGCGCCATAGATGATTACCGGTTCCTTCGGCCGGAAGTTCTGGATCAGCGCCTGGGTCATGGCCTTGACCAGAAAACGGCTGCCGCCGGTGAATAGAAGGGCGAGCATCCAGAAAATCGGAAACAGCGAATAGTCGAGCGCCTCGGGCGGCAAGGAAAGGAAACAGGCCGCGGCAACAAGACAGGTGGCGAAAGTCACCGCCTTCAACAACTGGAAAACGAATTGCAATCCCAGGTAGAGAACCAGCGCCCGATACACGCCCATACGCATGAACACGAGCAGGCTGAAGGCGACGGCAGCGGCAAGATAAGCCTGGAACAATTGACTTTGCGCACTGAAATCGAGGCCAAGCAGGCTGAAGGAAAGCGACAGCGCCGTGACCAGCATGACGGCGTCCGCCAGCAATAGCCCGACCAGCTTGGTGGTGCGAGAAAGTGGAAAATTGTACAGATGCATCCGATTATCGACCCCGCTCCGTGGCGGGAACGCCGGCGCCCAGGCGCAAAGCAAGTATCACGAGCGGCGCCAGCCCCGCCAATGCCAGCGGCATGCCCCATTGTGGCCGGATCACCGTCCACCATGCAAGCGGCGCCAGCCACAAACAATTGAGCGCCAGAATCGCCAGGGTTACCCGCCGGTGGCCGCCGAGCCTCTCGACCGCGTGCTGATAGGCATGACAGCAATGTCCTTCATACCATTTGTCGCCCCGGGCAATTCGGCGAACGAGCGTTACGGTGGCGTCGCTGACGAATACCCCGAGCAGCAACAGCCAGGTCCAGACCGTCATGCTGTCGTGCCGCATGCTCAGCAACGCCAGCACGCCGAGACTGAAGCCGATGAAATTGCTGCCCGCGTCCCCCATGAATATCCGCGCCGGCGGCCAGTTCCAAACGAGAAAGCCCAACGCCACAGCACCGAATCCGGCGCTCAACAGCCCCAGCACGGCATCGTCGGCCAAGACCGCGATCATGAAGCCCAACACATTGACGAACACGAGTTCGCCCGCCGCGAGCCCGTCGACGCCGTCCATGAAGTTGTACAAATTGAGTAGCCAAACCAGGGCCAGCACCGCCAGAGCGTTAAGCAGAAAAGACTCGCCGAGAACAAAGAAATAGAAGTCGATGGGTGGAACGTTTCCCAGCCACAAAATGACCCAACTCGCTGCCGCGAATTGCGCCGGAATGCGCCAAGCCAGCGACAACTTCCAGAGATCGTCAAGCAGCCCGACCAGGGCGACAAGAGCGCCACCAGCCAAAGCCAGAAATTCACGTAATGGAATACTGCCCTGCAAATGGCATGCGCCGGCATAAGCCAGAAACAGCAATGCGATGACAATGCCGCCGCCGACAGGCTTCGCTTCCTCGTGCAAGCTGCGGGATACCGGAATATCGAGCATGCCGCCGCGCAGGGCGATCCGCTGGACCGCGCCGGTCAACAAAAAAGAAGCGATGAACAATCCGCTGAGAACGGCCGCAAGAAACATCGGGCGATTTGACAAAGAATGCGATTATACCCCGGCCCGGAAGCAATTCTCATATTGGCTTCTAGTATCTCTTCGAGGTCGACAACGGCCGGTTCCGCACAATGTGAGTCGCCGCCGGGTCGAAGCAAAAAATCGGGCGCTTGAGAATAATCTGCAAGCGCCCGAGGCAAAGGTCTACTCGCTTTCCAGCACGATCCGGTCGCGATTCCGCTCCAGGGTGCTGGGCCCGATGCCCTTGACTTCCGTCAATTCCTCGACGCTCTCGAAAGCGCCGAACATCTCGCGGTAGGCGACGATCTCCTGGGCCTTGACCAGGCCCACGCCGTCCAGCGCAGCGGCGATGGCGGCTGCATCGGCGGAGTTGATATCGATCTGCACGGTCTCCCCGTCGTCGGCAGCCGGTTCATCGGCGGCCAGGCTCAGGGGAGCGGCGAGCAGCGAGAGAAGAAAAATTGCAATGGCAAACCAGTTGGTTTTGGTCATGGTCGTGTCCTCATCCGTAATTGAAAAAATGAAACAGCCTTTCGGCTGTTCAAAAGGCTAGTACGGATTCGGAGGATTGCCTGAAATGGCGGACAAAAATTCCGCGAGCGACGCCTGCGGGTCCTCGGCGCGGGTAATCGGGCGTCCCACTACCAGATAATCCGCGCCGGCGGCAATGGCTTCGGCCGGCCCCATGACACGCTTCTGATCGCCGCGCGCATCGCCGGGACGACGGATTCCGGGCGTTACCAGCAGAAATTCCCCGGGCATCTCCTTGCGCAGCGTAGCGACTTCCCCCGCCGAGCAGACTACGCCGCCGAGATTAGCGTCACGGCACAGGCGGGCAAGCCGAACCACCTGCTCCCGGGAGGTGTCCTGGACGCCCAGTTCCGACAGATCCCTATCGTTCAGACTCGTCAGGACTGTAACGCCAATGATGTGCGGTTGCCGGCTATCAATGCCGGAGAGCGCCCCGGCGGCGGCTTTGAGCATCGCCCTGCCGCCGGATGCATGCACGTTGACCATCCAGACGCCAAGCTCCAGCGCGGCGGCGCGCACTGCGCCGGCCACGGTGTTCGGAATGTCATGAAACTTGAGATCGAGGAAGATGTCGAAGCCGCGCTTGCCGACCTTCTTCACCAGAGCGGGACCGCAGGAGGTAAACAGCTCCTTGCCTATCTTCACCCGGCAATTGTCGGGATCGAGTTGGTCCAGCAGGCGCAGAACTTCCTTTTCCGTGGCGAAATCGAGCGCGACGATTATGCGCTTGCGGTTTTCTTCCTCGGTGTGAGTGAGCATTCTCAGGCGTCCGCAGCGGTCAATCCGGTCCGGGATCGCCCGTTTTGAGCCGCTCGATTTCCTGACGGGCCGCGGCCAGTTGCCGGGACAGTTTCCTGACCCGGCTGTTCCTTCGAAATCCCTGAAAAAGTCGCAGGCCCAGCAGGAGTCCCAGGGCGCCGCCGATGACGAATGCGCCGAGAATCCAGATCGAGACGGCTTGCGGCGGCAGCCGCCAGTCGCCCAGGCCGACGGCCACCGGAGTATCGTTGTACCAGGCGAAAGCCACCGTGGCGACGAATACGCAAACTACGAAGAACCCGGCCAGCAATCGCTTCAATGTGCGCATGAGTGACGCGCGAATTCCTTGCCGGTCACTGCCGGCCCGACGATCAGACGCCTGCCGCCCCTTCGGCCAGCATGCTGTCGTTCACCCGCTCGCGCAGTTCCTTGCCGGGCTTGAAATGTGGCACGTACTTGCCGGGCAGCGATACCGGGATGCCGGTTCGGGGATTTCTGCCCACGCGCGGTTGCCGGAAATGCAATGAAAAACTGCCGAAGCCCCGAATCTCGATCCGACGCCCCTGCGACAGCACCCACGCCATGTGGTCCACGGTCGCCTTGACCGCGAGTTCCACATCCTTGGACGAAAGCTGGTCCTGCTTCACGGCAATTCGATCGATCAATTCGGATTTCGTCATTACGCCGTCTTTACTCCGCGCTGCCCTTTTTCATCTGCGCCTTGATCAGGCCGCCGATCGTGCCGGGCGATACCTCTTCCGCCTCCTGGCTCTTGTGCTGTTCGATCGCTTCTCTTTCCTGATCGATTTCGATCGCCTTGATCGACAGGTTCAGCGCGCGATTCTTGCGGTCGACTCCGACGATCTTCACCTCGACTTCGTCACCGTCGTTCAGCTCCGTGCGCGCGTCCTTGACTTTTTCGCGCTTGATTTCAGAGGCTTTCAGTATACCTTCCATTTCATCGTCCAGCGCAATAATCGCCGCCTTGGCCTCCACCGAAACCACGCGCCCCTTGACGATGCTGCCGACGCTGTTGGAGGAAATATAGCTCGAGAACGGATCGTCACTGAGTTGCTTGATGCCGAGCGAGATGCGTTCGCGCTCCGGATCGATCGACAGGATGACGGTTTCGATTTCCTGGCCCTTGCTGAACCGGCGCACCGCGTCCTCGCCCGACTCTTCCCAGGAGATGTCCGAAAGGTGCACCAGGCCGTCGATACTGCCTTTCAGACCGATGAATATGCCGAAATCCGTGATCGACTTGATCGCGCCTGAAATGCGGTCGCCCTTGTTATGCTCCTCGGCGAATCGTTCCCAGGGATTCTGGTGGCATTGCTTGATGCCAAGCGAGATACGGCGGCGCTCCTCGTCGATGTCGAGCACCATGACTTCGACTTCGTCGCCGAGTTGCACCACTTTCGACGGATGGATATTGCGATTGGTCCAGTCCATCTCGGAAACGTGCACCAGGCCCTCGACGCCCTCTTCGAGTTCGGCGAAACAGCCGTAATCGGTGACGTTGGTAACCACGGCCTGGACCCGGGTGTGCATGGGATAGCGCTTCTTGATGGCGACCCAGGGGTCTTCGCCCATCTGTTTCAGCCCAAGCGAGACGCGGCTGCGCGTGCGGTCGTACTTGAGAATCTTGACTTCCAGCTCGTCGCCTACACTGACGATTTCGGAAGGATTCTTGATCCGCTTCCACGACATGTCGGTGATGTGCAGCAGTCCGTCGACGCCGCCGAGATCGACGAAAGCGCCGTATTCGGTGAGGTTCTTGACCACGCCCTTGATGAACATGCCCTCTTCCAGTTTCTCGAGCAGGGCTTCGCGTTCTTCCGAACTGACCGATTCGAGCACCGCGCGGCGGGAGACGACCACGTTATTGCGCTTGCGGTCGAGTTTGATCAGTTTGAATTCAAGATTCTGGCCTTCCAGGTGCTGGGAATCGCGAATCGGCCGCACATCCAGCAGGGAGCCGGGAAGAAAAGCGCGGATATTGTTCAGGTCGACGGTGAAACCGCCCTTGACCTTGCCGTTGATGACGCCCTTGACGGGTTCGTCCTTTTCGTAGGCCGCTTCCAGCTGCAGCCAGGACTCGGCCCGCTTGGCCTTTTCCCGGGAAAGCCGGGTTTCTCCGAAACCGTCCTCGACGGTTTCGAGAGCGACCTTGACTTCGTCGCCCACGGACAAGCTGAACGCGCCGTCTTCATCGAGAAACTGACTGCGCGGGATCACGCCTTCGGACTTCAGTCCGGCATTGACGGTAACCCAATCGGTGTCGATATCGACAATGGTGCCGGTGACGATGGCCCCCGGCGTCATATCGATATTGTGCAAACTTTCTTCGAAAAGCTCCTTGAAACTCTCAGTCATGAAATGTACCAGTCTCACGCGAGCAATGCCTGGCGGCGCTGCTCGACTAATCAATCCGCACGCCAGTGTGCGGGCCAGTTTTTGCCATGTTCATCCGAAGCCGATACTGGCCGGGTCTCCGGAAGAACACCGATAATCTCCAGATTCAGCCGCCGCGCCGGGCGGCAATCAATTGCATGACCTGATCGACAACCTGATCTATGCTCAATTGTGATGTGTCGATCTCGATCGCGCCGGTCGCCGGCCGCAACGGTGAAACGCTCCGTTGCTCGTCGCGCCGGTCCCGCGACCGCAAGTCCCGCAAAAGGTCGGGCAGTCTAGCACCGAGACCCTTATCAATCAACTGCTTATGTCGTCTTTCCGCGCGGACATCGGCACTGGCGGTAAGGTAAAACTTGACCTCGGCGTCGGCGAAAACGACAGCGCCCATATCGCGTCCTTCGGCGACGAGTCCGGGCTGGCGGCGAAAATCCCTTTGCCAGGGCAGCAAGGCCTCGCGCACTTCGGGCAAGGCCGCGATGCGGCTTGCCAGTTCGTCCACCAGTGCGGTGCGGATAGCGGTGCTTACATCCTCGCCATGCAGTCTAATGCCCCCGCCCGCGTTGAACTCCACCGGCAGTCCCGGCGCGAGCGCGGCAATCCCGGCGCCGTTGTCCGGATCGATGTTGTCCCGGTGAGAGGCAAGCGCGAGCACGCGATACAGGGCGCCGCTGTCGAGCAGACGATACTCCAGCATCGCCGCCACTCGCCCGGCGATGGTCCCCTTGCCCGTGGCCGACGGTCCGTCGAAAGTGATGACAGGCGCATCGCTCACGGAATCAGGTCCGATTCGGCGATATCGAGCCCGGCCTTGCGCGCCAGCGTGGCGAAGCCGGGAAATGAGGTAGCGACGTTCGCGCAATTGCGAATCGTCACGGCTGCGCGGCAGCGCAAGCCCGCCACGGCAAAGGCCATGGCGATGCGATGGTCGCCGTGACTGTCGATGACGCCGCCGCCCGGTTCGCCGCCGACTACACGGATGCCGTCGGGCCAGGTCTCGTTTTCGATGCCGAGCACGCTCAGTCCCCGGGCCATGGCGTCGATGCGGTCGCTTTCCTTGACGCGCAGTTCGCCGGCGCCTCGAACCCGGGTTTCACCGTCGGCGCAGGCGGCAGCGATGAGCAGCGCGGGAAATTCGTCAATGGCCAGTGCGATCTGTTCGCCGTCGATGTCAACGCCGTGCAAGGGGCGATAACGCACTTCGATATCGGCCACGGGTTCGCCGCCCGATTGCCGTTCATTGCGCAAACGGATGTCGGCGCCCATCTGCCGCAGAATATCGATGACGCCGGTGCGAGTCGGATTGACGCCGACGTGTTCCAGCGTCACCGCCGAGCCGGGGGTGATCGCCGCGGCGACCATGAAGAAAGCCGCCGAGGAAACATCGCCGGGAATATCGATCGAGGCGGCGGTCAGCGCCTGGCCTCCCCTGATGCCGATACTGCCTTTTTCAGGTCCGGCTTCCAGTCGTACTCCGAATCCGCGCAACATGCGTTCGGTGTGGTCGCGGCATGGGCCCGGCTCGCGAACCGTGGTCACGCCATCCGCGTACAGGCCGGCAAGCAGCAGGCAGGATTTCACCTGGGCGCTCGCGACGGGCATGTCGTAGTCGATGCCTCGCAATCCGTCGGCAGCGCCGCCATTCAATCGCAAGGGCGGCAAACCCCCGGATTCCGCGCCAATGCGCGCGCCCATGGCCGACAAGGGCTCGATGATGCGATTCATCGGCCGTGCGGAGAGGGATTCGTCGCCATGCAGTTCGCTGGCGAATTCCTGTCCGGCCAGTACGCCTGCGAGCAAGCGCATGGCAGTGCCCGCGTTGCCCATGTACAAGGGTTTGCGCGGCGCCAGAAGGCCCTTCACGCCGACGCCGTAAATCCGCAAACAGCCGTTCTCCGGTCCGGCGATGGTGACGCCGAGTTCGCGAAACGCCGCCAGGGTGTTGAGCGCGTCTTCGCCTTCCAGAAAACCGCTGACGTTCGTCACGCCTTCGGCCAGCGAGCCCAGGATCACGACGCGATGGGAAATCGACTTGTCGCCGGGAACGCGGATGCGGCCTTTGATCGAGCCTCCCGGCTGCACCAGGAAGTTCTTTTGCGAGCTCTTCTGAAATCCGGGATCGCTCCTCGAATGCGGCTTCAATTCGTCTCCGCGAGCGAGATTGAATCTCTCCCGCGCCAGCCGCCCCCGGCGCAGACGCTTGTCCAGCGCCGCACGGTCATTCTTCGCCAGAGCCCGGCGCATCTGCTTCAAGTCATCCGCCAGTGCGTCCAGCGCTTCCCCGGCAGCCGAAGAATTGGCGCTTAAAATATCGGCCCAGAGATCAGGGTCGCTCGCTGCCAGCCTGGTGAAATCGGCGAATCCGCTGGCGGCATAGCGATTCACGTCAGGACCGG
This sequence comes from Pseudomonadales bacterium, assembly GCA_022822865.1. Classification (GTDB taxonomy): domain Bacteria; phylum Pseudomonadota; class Gammaproteobacteria; order Pseudomonadales; family Pseudohongiellaceae; genus UBA9145. Next base: position 32,555 of record JAJDYJ010000099.1, read on the forward strand.
CTTCCCGCCGGGTCAACAGATCGGCCACGGCGAAAGCGAGCAGGTGCGGCAGATGGCTCGTCAGCGCGAGAATGCGATCATGACGCGCCGCGCTCATGGCGAGCACGTTGGCGCCGAGTTTGCGCCACATATCGTGGACCGCGGCAATTGCCGCGGAGTCGGTGTCGTCAAGCGGGGTGAGGACGACGTTGCGGTCCAGGAACAGGTCCGCTTTCGAAGCTTGAAAACCGCTCTGCTCCGAACCGGCAAGCGGATGACCGGGAACCACCCTGCTCCTGAAGCCCGCCGGCAGCGCCGCAAGCGCTTCGGCCAGATGCCCCTTGACGCTGGCCACGTCGGTAATCACGGCATCCGGAGCGGTACATTTTTCAAGTTCGCGCAGTATTGCGGGCGCCGCCAGCGGCGGCGCGGCGATGATCACCAGATTCGCACCGGAACAGACTTCGCTCAAACCGCCGGCAGCGTCGATGGCCTGCTCGCCGAGCGCCGACTGCACCGCTTTTTCGTCAAGGTCCACGGCGCCGATCCGCAGACCGGCGTCAGCGCGCTTGAGAGCCCTGGCCAGCGATCCTCCGATCAGGCCCAGTCCGATAATGGCGATTCTGCTCGGTTTCATGCCAGCGAATTCATGTTGAAAGGCCTGGCGCGACTTCAGGCGCCGGCCGGATAAGAGCCGAGTATTTTAACCGCGTCCGTACACGCGCTTAAGCGGCGGAACAATTCCTCGACTTTTTCATCCCGGCAGTGGCCCTCGAAATCCATGAAAAAGATGTATTCCCATTTTTCGTCTCGTGACGGACGCGATTCGAGGCGGCTCAGACTGATCTGCAGATTCTCGAAAGGCTCGAGTACCCGGAACAGTGCGCCGGGACGGTTTTCCGCGTAAACCAGGATGCTGGTCTTGTCGTGCCCGCTCGGTGCGGTCTGGTCCCGGCCGAGGACAGCGAAACGCGTGCGATTGCCCGCCTGGTCCTGGATCGATTCTTCCAGCGCCTGCAAGTCGTAGATCCTGCGCGCCATGTTGCCGGCGATCGCCGCGACGGACGGGTCTTCCGCCGCCATTCGCGCCGCCTGGCCATTGCTCGCGCATTCGCGCAGCGGCACATCGGGCATATGCGTCCGCAGCCATTTGCGGCATTGGGCCAGGGATTGCGGATGCGACGCGATACAAGCGACAGCGGATTTGTCGATCCCTTCCCGGGCGAGCAGATGATGTTCGATCGCCACGACCTGTTCGGCGACGATTCGCACCGGACTGTCGATCAGGCAATCCTGGGTATTGTTCACGGCGCCTTCGGTGGAATTCTCGATCGGCGCCACGCCATAAGCGGCGCTGCCCGATTCCACCGCCGCGAAAACTTCATCGATGGCGCGGCAATCGAGCAATTCGCAGTCATTGCCGAACTGGCGCAAGGCCGCTTCCTGGGAAAAAGTGCCTGGCGGTCCCAGGTAGGCGATTCTGGCGGTCAATGGGTCTGGTCCGCCGGAGGCGGTTCTTCGTTCGCATCCACGACGTCTTCCGATTCGTCGATCTGTTCGAGACCCACCAGCTTTTCTCCTTCCTTGAGATTGATCAGCGTTACGCCCTGGGCGGACCGGCTGACTGTGGAAATTTCGTCCACCCGCGTTCTCACCAGTGTCCCTTTGTCGGAGATCAGCATGATCTCGTCGTTTTCCGTGACTTGCACCGCGCCGACGACAGGCCCGTTGCGCTCGCTGGTTTTCAAGCCGATCACGCCCTGGGTCGCCCTTCCCTTTACCGGAAACTGCGAGGTGTCGGTCCTCTTGCCATAGCCGTTTTCACTCACGGTCAGGATCTGCTTGTCGTCGTCGGGAATGATCAGCGAGATCATTTCGGCGCCGGGTTGCAAACGCATGCCGCGTACGCCTCTTGCCTGACGGCCCATGACCCTGACGGCGGATTCATTGAATCGCAAGGTCTTGCCGCTACTGCTCACGAGCATGATGTCCTGCTTGCCGTCGGTAATCGCGGTTCCGATCAGGGTGTCGTCGTCGCGCAATTCGATCGCCCGCAGGCCAACGCTGCGCGGTCGCGCGAACTCGGTCAGGACGGTCTTCTTGACGGTTCCGTTTCGCGTCGCCATGAAGACGAAATGGTCTTCGTCGAATTCCTTGACGGCCAGCATCGCCGTGATGCGTTCGCCTTCGTCCAGGGTCGGAATGATGTTGATGATGGGCTTGCCGCGGGAAGTGCGGGACGCGGGTGGAATCTGGTAGACCTTGAGTTGGTACACCTTGCCCGCGTTGCTGAAACACAGCAGCGTATCGTGGGTATTGGCGATCAGCATCCGGGTGACGAAATCCTCACCCTTGACGGTGGCGGCGGCCTTGCCCATGCCGCCGCGCCGCTGGGCGCTATAGTCCGCAACGGGCTGGGTCTTGGTATAGCCGAGATGGGAGATCGTGACCACGCGGTCTTCGGGCGTTATCAGGTCTTCCATCGTCAGGTCGTGCTGGCTGCCGACGATTTCGGTGCGGCGCGAGTCGCCGTAGTCCTTGCGCACCTGCTCGAGTTCCTCGCGCACGACCCCGAGCAGGCGTCCGGGATCGTCGAGGATTTCGATGTATTCCGCGATCTTGCCGAGCAGGTCCTTGTAGTCCTTTACCAGCTTCTCGTGTTCGAGCCCGGTGAGCCGGTGCAGGCGCAGGTCGAGTATCGCCTGGGCCTGTTCCGGGGAGAGGAAGTATTCACTGCCTGCTTTCCCTTCCTTGAGGCCGTAGGCGGGGTCGAGATCGTCCGGACGGCAAGCGTCGGCGCCGACCCCGCTGAGCATTTCCACCACTTCGGCCGAGACCCAGGATTGCGCGAGCAATTTCTCCCTGGCTTCCACCGGCGTCGGCGAGGTCTTGATGAGCTCGATGACGGCGTCGATATTGCCGAGGGCCACGGCCAGGCCTTCGAGCAGGTGGCCGCGCTCCCTGGCCCTGCGCAACAGGTACATCGTGCGGCGGGAGACGACTTCGCGCCGGTGCCGGATGAAGGCCTCGAGCATGCCTTTCAGGTTGAGCAACTTGGGCTGGCCGTCGACGAGGGCGACCATGTTGATGCCGAATCCCGATTCCATCTGGGTGTGGGAATAAAGGTTGTTCAGCACCACTTCGCCCATTTCGTTCTTGCGCAACTCGATGACGATGCGCATGCCGTCCTTGTCGGATTCGTCGCGCAACTCGGTGATGCCTTCGATTTTCTTTTCCTTGACGAGATCGGCGATGCGTTCGATCAGCCTGGCCTTGTTCACCTGGTAGGGAATCTCGTTGACGATGATGGTTTCCTTGCCGCTGTTCTCGTCCCTCAGAATCTCGGCGCGGGCCCTGACGTAAACCATGCCCCGGCCCGAGCGATAGGCCTGCACGATTCCCGCCCTGCCGTTGATGATGGCGGCGGTGGGGAAGTCGGGCCCGGTAATATGTTCCATCAACTCATCGACGCTGATTTCCGGATCTTCCAGCAAGGCGATCGCGCCATTGATCACTTCTTCGAGATTGTGCGGGGGAATATTCGTCGCCATGCCCACGGCGATGCCCGAGGAACCGTTGATCAGCAGATTCGGAATCCGCGTCGGCAACACGTCGGGAACTTCTTCGGTATCGTCGTAATTCGGCGAAAAATCGACGGTTTCCTTGTCGAGATCGGCGAGCAGTTCCTGGGAAATGCGCGCCATGCGAATTTCGGTGTAACGCATGGCCGCGGCCTGGTCGCCATCGACGGAACCGAAATTGCCCTGACCGTCGACCAGGGGATAGCGCAGGGAGAAATCCTGGGCCATCCTGACGACGGTATCGTAGACGGCGCTCTCGCCATGCGGATGGTATTTGCCGATGACGTCGCCGACGACGCGGGCGGATTTCTTGTAGGGCTTGTCGTGGTCATTGGACAGCACGCGCATGGCGAACAGGATGCGGCGATGCACGGGTTTCAGGCCGTCGCGCACGTCGGGCAGCGCCCGGCCCACGATCACGCTCATGGCATACGCGAGATAGGATTCCCGCATTTCGGTTTCTAGCGCAACGGGAGAAACCTGCTGGTCGGATTCCGGCATAATTTGAAAATACTTTGAACTGCGTTACTTATTGATTTATCGGCGGATTTCGCGGCTGCTGAACGCACCGGGGAATGACGCGAATTTTAACACACTGTCGCTTCGATTGCTTAGGCCGATGCACATTGGCTTCGATCCGTCTCCGCCGGGTGGAGCGGGGTGCGGCGAAGGATGAATTGTTGCTGCGGCAATTCTCATTTGGGTCTGAAGTGTTCTTGTGAGGTTGTGTGGATTCTACCCGTCGCCTCCGGGTGGCGCGGGGTGCGGCGGACGCTGTAAATACATCCCTGTAAGCTCCGAGCTCGACATCCTGTCTCGCACGCCCGCCGCACCCCGCGCCACCCGGAGGCGACTAACATGGTGCGGGACCTGAGGAGCTGGGCTTCGATTACGAAACGAGAATTTTGGTGTTGCTATAATCGCGGGCCGTTTTGGAGGTTCCCGGTTTGAATTCGGCACGGCCTGAAGAAGTTGATTTGCTCTTGCTCGCGCGATGGGTCGTGCCCGTTGTTCCCCGCGGCGAGGTGTTGTGCGATTTTGCGTTGGCGGTGCGCGATGGGCGTATTGCGGGGTTGAGCCCGGTGGATGAAGCCCGCGCGCTTTGGCAGGCGGAGGAAGTGCTGGATCTGGGGAATCATGCGCTGATTCCCGGGTTGGTCAACAGTCATGGGCATACGCCGATGAGCTTGTTGCGCGGGGTTGCGGACGACGTGCCGCTGAAGGGATGGCTGGAAGATCATATCTGGCCGCTGGAGGAACGCCTCATTGGCCCGGAGTTTGTCCGGGCGGGCGCGCAATTGGCCATGGCCGAGATGATTCGCGGGGGCACGACTTGTTTTGCCGACATGTATTTTTTCCCCGACGTGGTGGCGGAATGCGTGACCGACGCGGGCATGCGCGCGCAGCTTTGCGGGCCTGTTCTGGAGTTTCCCTCGATCTGGGCCGCTGACGCGGAAGAATACTTGAGTAAGGCCCGGGATTTGTGCGAGCGCTTTCGGGAGCATCCGCGGCTGCATATCGCATTCGGTCCCCATGCGCCGTATACGGTTTCGGACGGTCAGTTGCGCGCGGCGGCGGAACAGGCGGCGGATCTCGGTGCGCCGATTCATATTCATGTGCACGAAACCGCGGCAGAGGTCGAGGAGGCGGTGCGCGCAAGCGGCCGGCGCCCCCTCGCCCGGCTCAAGGATCTCGGCGTGGTCGGGCCGCGCTTCCAATGCGTGCATGCCACGCAATTGCTGGATGAGGAAATCGCCATGCTTGCCGCGACAGACGCTTCGGTGGTGCATTGTCCCGAATCGAATATGAAGCTCGCCAGCGGCGGCTGCCGCGTTGCCGACCTGCTCAAGGCTGGTGTGAACGTGGCGCTGGGCACCGACGGCGCGGCGAGCAACAACGACCTGGACATGTTCGGCGAAATGCGCAGCGCGGCCCTGCTCGGCAAGTTCGTGGCGGAAGACGCGGCCGCCCTGCCCGCGGCGGCGGTGCTGGAAATGGCCACGATCAACGGGGCGCGGGCGCTGGGAATCGACGCGGAAACCGGCAGCCTGGAAGCGGGCAAATGGGCGGACCTGTGCGCGGTCGATCTTGGCCGGCTCAATACCAGTCCGCTGTATGATGTCTGTTCGCACCTCGTTTATGCCGCGCAGTCTTCCCAGGTCAGCCATGTCTGGTGCGCCGGCCGGCCTTTGCTCGCAGACGGCGAATTGCTCACGCTCGAGGAGAATGCCGTGCTGGAATCCGCGGCGCGTTGGCGGGAACGAGTGTTGGGCCTTCGTTGAATACGGGCAGGACCGCAATGGAAAATCTCGATCCACAGGAAATCCGCAAGTTCGAGGAACTGGCCAGCCGCTGGTGGGATCCGAACAGCGAATTCAGGCCCTTGCATGAAATCAATCCCCTGCGCATGGGGTACATCGCACGCATGGTCAATCCAGCCGGGAAAAAAGTAGTTGACGTAGGCTGCGGCGGCGGGATCCTCACCGAAGCCATGCGCCGCCATGGCGCCGAGGTCACCGGCATCGACATGGCCGACGCCGCGCTTGCGGTCGCCCGGCTGCATTTGCAGGAAAGCGGCCTCGATATCGACTACCGGAAATGCACGGCGGAACAACTCGCAGACGAGGCGCCGGAAGAATTCGACCTGCTGACCTGTCTGGAAATGCTCGAACACGTACCCGACCCGGGCTCGGTGGTCGAGGCCTGCCGGCGCCTGCTCAAACCTGGAGGACTGGCGGTTTTCTCCACGATCAACCGCAATCCGAAATCCTGGCTGTTCGCCATTGTCGGCGCCGAATACATCTTGCGCCTGCTCCCCCGGGGCACTCACGAATACGCGAAACTGATCAAGCCGTCGGAACTCGCGGGCTGGTGCCGCGCCGCCGGTCTGGAACTCGAAGCGCAGATCGGCATGGGCTACAACCCGATTACCAAAAGGTATTTTCTGCAACGGAACCTGGACGTGAATTACATCGCCTGCTATCGCAAGCCCGCCGCGCCGGAAGCCCATTGATGTTCGACTATCGTCCCCCCGCGGACCTGCTCGCGGGCCGCACGATCCTGGTTACCGGCGCCGGCAGCGGCATCGGCCGGGCTTGCACACTGAGCCTGCTGGCGCATGGCGCGAACGTCGTCATGTTGAGCCGCAGCCGGAGCAAACTGGAAAACCTGTACGACGAGGCGGAGCGGTCCTGGCCGGGCCGGAGCTTCATTCAGCCGATAGATTTGAGCCGCGCCGGGACCGATGACTATGCCGCCATCGCCGCGAGCGTCGAACGGCAGTTTCCCGCCCTCGACGGGCTCGTGCATAACGCCGCCGTGCTCGGGCCGCGTTCGCCGATCGAATTCTATCCCGAGAAGCAATGGCGGGAAGCGATGCAGGTTAACGTCAACGCGGCTTTCCTGCTGACGCAATGCCTGCTTCCCTCACTGGCGAAATCGGCCGATGCCCGCATCCTGTTCACCGCTTCCTCGGTAGGCCGCGAAGGGCGCGCCTGGTGGGGCGCCTACGCGGTGTCGAAGTTCGCCGTGGAAGGGATCATGCAAACCCTGGCGGCGGAAGTCGGCACGACTACTTCGATCCGGGTCAACAGTCTGAATCCCGGCGGCACGCGTACCGCGATGCGCGCCGCGGCCTATCCCGGCGAAAATCCGGACACCCTGCCGACGCCGGAATCGCTCATGCCGGTGTATCTCTATCTGCTCGGGCCCGATGGGCGAGACCTGCACGGTCAGGCATTGGATGTGCGGGATTTCGATCCGCGTCCGTAATTCCGCAATTCATCGATTTCCGCTTGCTTGAGTTCGTGAAATTTACCCGCGGACACCGAACTCGGAATGAATACGGGGCCGAAACGCACTCTTTTCAGGCGGCTGACCTTGACGCCCTGGGACTGCCAGATTTTCCGCACCTCCCGATTGCGGCCTTCCATCAGTACGACGTGATACCACTGGTTCGCGCCTTCGCCGCCGAAAAAGCGGATATCGCTGAAACGGCACTCGTGGCCGTCTACGTCCACGCCTGTGCGCATTCGCTGCAACATTTCCCCGGTTACCTCTCCGAGCACGCGCACGGCGTATTCCCGATCGATGCCGCTGGACGGATGCATGAGGCGGTGGGCCAATTCGCCGTCGTTGGTGAACAACAACAGTCCGCTGGAATTCAGATCGAGCCTGCCGACGGAAATCCAGCGGCTGTTGCGCAGGGGCGGCAGGCGGTCGAATACGGTGGGACGTCCTTCCGGGTCGGAACGGGTGCAGACTTCATTTTCCGGCTTGTTGTACAACAGCACGCGGCAGCGCGGCTTTTTCTTCCTGTCCGCCCGGATTTTCCTGCCGTCGACCGCTATCCGGTCTTCCGGCTCGACCCGGTCTCCAAGCGTTGCAAGCCTGCCGTTGACCTGCACGCGGCCTGCGCTGATCCATTCCTCCAGCGTTCTGCGCGAACCGAGGCCGGCGCGCGCCAGCACTTTTTGCAGTTTCTCGCTCATGACTTCGTGGCTTCGATCCGTCGCCGTCGGGTTGCGACTAGTGCAGCGGACGCCGTAAATACATCCCTGTAGGCTTCGCGTTCGACATCCATGTCTCACACGCCCGCTGCAATGAGCCCGCCTGACAGCGACTCACGCCGTGCGGGACCCCCTCTGTCAATAGAACCCGGTGTTGTCGGGTTGGCGGCGGAAGCGTTTGTATTCCCATTGATATTGGTCGGGGCATTCCTGGACCATTTCTTCGATGGCCTGGTTCATGGCTGTCACGGAATCGTCGAGATTTTCGTAGCGCAGGTCCAGTTCCCGGACCACGGCGCGGAAGCCGGCGCTTTTGGGCAGTCTCGCGGCGTAGCCACAGAAAACTCTGACTCCGTTGCGCTGCGCCAGTTTGCAGGCCAGGGTCATGGTGTAGGCGGGCTGGGCGAAGAAGGGAGCGAAGACGCCGCTGCCGTCGGCTGGGACCTGATCGGGCAGGATGCCGACGAGTTCGCCGGCGCGCAAGGCTCGCAGCAGCTTGTTGACGCCTGCCTGTCCGCCGGCGGCCATGCGCAATCCGCCGCGGGCGCGGCTGCGCACCAACAGGCGATCAAGCGCGGGATTGTCGGGGGGCATGTACAGGAAGTGGGCGGGTGAGCCGTGGCACATTGATATTCCGAATATTTCCCAGTTTCCCAAATGCGGCGCGAGCAGAATGACCCCGTTGCCGGCTGCGACGGCATCGCGAAACTCGTTGACGCCTTCCGCCTCCCGGATCAGTTTAGCCATCCGCGGCATCGGCCAGATCCACGCGCGGCCCATTTCGAACAGGGCGCACAGCGAATGCCGCAGGCTGCGCCGGGCGAGATCGCGGACGGACGGCTCGTCGAGCTGCGGAAAGCATGCCTTCAAATTGCGCAAGGTGGTGCGCGCCGCTCGGTTCGGCAAGCGCAGCAGCAGGCTGCCGAGCGGTCGCGCCAGGCCATGCAGCAACGGCAGGGGCAGCAGGGCGCTAGTCGTTAGAAAAAGCCGTAAAAACAAATACTTGATTATGGCGGCGATCCTTGTTTGATGTTGCGGCACCCGCTCCTGGCCGGCGGGGCGGTGGCTTCGAGCGGCTCCGCGGGCGGAAGTCCCCTCGAAGCCACCACTCAACGGATCCCTCAGCCCGAGTCGTCGTCATGTGGGCTTATTTCAGCGGGCGTGTGAGGGTGAGGCCCGGTCGGCAAAGCCGACAAGAAGCAGCGCTTCTTGAGGACCGAACGACTTGCCATGGATGGCAAGGCTGGAGTTGATCGGAGTCTACAGCCTTGCGCCAGGGATGGCATGTACAATCCTACTCGAAGTCAATGATTGAATGACCCTAATTTACGGCGTCCGCTGAACTAAGCCCACCTGACGACGACGTATCGAAGCTCAATACCAGAAGCCTCATAATGGATAAAGCACGGAAATTCTAGGATAATCGCGGCCTTTCTTGAAGCCGCCCCCGACTTGACGTGAATTCCTCCGCAGACCTGAAAACATTCCAGGGACTGATCCTGGCCTTGCAGCAGTTCTGGGCGGACAAGGGCTGTGTCATCCTGCAACCATTGGATATGGAAGTCGGCGCCGGCACGTTTCATCCCGCGACTTTTTTGCGCGCCATCGGCCCCGAAAGCTGGAATTGCGCTTATGTGCAGCCGAGCCGGCGGCCCGGCGACGGCCGTTACGGCGAAAATCCCAATCGGCTGCAGCATTATTACCAGTACCAGGTGATTCTCAAGCCTTCGCCGAAGGAGATCCAGCAACTTTATCTCGATTCTCTTGCTTTCCTCGGCATCGACTCAGCCGTACACGACGTGCGCTTCGTCGAGGACAACTGGGAATCGCCGACCCTCGGCGCCTGGGGGCTCGGGTGGGAAGTCTGGCTCGACGGCATGGAGATTACCCAGTTCACCTACTTTCAGCAGGTTGGGGGGCTGGAATGTCATCCCGTAAGCGGCGAGATTACCTACGGGATCGAGCGCATCGCCATGTATCTGCAGGAAGTGGACAGCGTCTATGACATCGTCTGGTGCGACGGGCCCAATGGCGTGGTGACCTACGGCGACGTCTTCCTGCAAAACGAGAAAGAGATGTCCGCCTACAACTTCGAGGTCGCCGATACCGGGAAACTGTTCGGCTATTTTGACGATTGCGAAAGTCAGTGCAAGGAGTTGCTTGATCGGAATCTGGCATTGCCCGCATACGAACAGGTGCTGAAGGCCTCGCATTTTTTCAATCTGCTCGATGCCCGCAAGGCGATTTCGGTGACCGAGCGGCAACGATTCATCCTGCGCGTGCGCGCGCTTGCCCGGGCGGTTGCCGAGGAATACCTGGAAAGCAGGCGCAAACTCGGTTTCCCGTTGGCGCCGGAAGAGGCGCGACGTGATTATGCCTGAAGCCATGGAGACCGCGGCGCGCGACTTTCTGTTCGAAATCGGCACCGAGGAGTTGCCGCCGAAGGCCCTGCGCGGCCTGTCGCAAGCGCTTGAGGCGGAATTCCGCTCGCTTCTCGCCAAGGCCGGTCTGGAACACGGAGAACTGCGCAGTTTCGCCACGCCGCGCCGGCTTGCGCTGCTTGCAAGAGATCTCGCCGGGAAACAGCCCGATCGCGAGATCGAACGATTCGGCCCGGCTGTTAGCGCGGCCTATGACGCCGACGGTGCGCCCACGGCCGCGGCGCTGGGTTTTGCCCGCTCTTGCGGCGTTGCGGTGGAAGAACTCGGCAGTTCGGAGCGCCAGGGCGCGGCCAAACTCTGTTTTACCAGACAGGAGCCGGGGACGGCCACGATAGAACTGTTGCCGGAATTGGCGGAAACCGCGCTGGCCGCCCTGCCCATCCCCAGGCGCATGCGCTGGGGCGCCTCGCGTACCGAATTCATACGCCCGGTGCATTGGGCGGTGATGTTGTTCGGCGAAGAGGTCGTTCCGGCCCCGATTCTGGGAGAAACCGCAGGTAATGTGACCTTCGGACACCGGTTTCATCACAACGAGCCCATCGAATTGTCATGTCCGGGGGATTACGAGGCGGCCCTGGAACAGCCCGGCCGGGTGATTGCCGATTTCGCGCGGCGCCGGGAAATGATTCGGGAGCTGGTCACGGAACAGGCGAACCGGCTGCAAGCCCGGGTGGCAATGGACGAGGAACTGCTCGATGAGGTGACCAGCCTGGTCGAATATCCCGTCGCGCTGACCGGGGAGTTTGATCGGGAATTTCTCCAGATTCCCGACGACGCGCTGATTCTCACCCTGAAACACCACCAGAAGTGCTTTTGCCTGGAAGACGCGGACGGGCGGCTCGTGTCGAACTTCGTCACGGTCAGCAATATTGAAAGTCTCGACCCGAAGGAGGTCATCAAGGGGAACGAGCGCGTGATCCGGCCGCGGCTGGCGGATGCGCGGTTCTTTTTCGAAACCGACAAGGCGCGCAGTCTCGAATCCCGGTTGCCGGAACTCGAAAAAGTGGTTTTTCAAGACAAACTTGGCACGATCGCTGCAAAATCGCGACGAGTTGCAGCACTTTCGCAACAAATAGCTGATGTTTTGGGTGTAGAGCCGGATGCCTGCGAGCGCGCGGCGATGTTGGGGAAATGCGATCTCGTGAGCGATATGGTCGGCGAGTTTGCCGAGTTGCAAGGGATCATGGGTTCGTATTACGCGCGCAACGACGGCGAACCGGAATCCGTCGCGGCGGCCATTCTGGAACAATATCTGCCCCGGCACACTGGAGACCGGCTGCCTGAGACCGCGGCGGGCCGGGTCGTCGCCCTGGCGGAAAAACTCGACACGCTGGCGGGGCTCTTCGCGATCGGCCAACCGCCGACCGGCTCCCGTGACCCCTTCGCCTTGCGCCGCGCCGCGCTCGGCGTATTGCGAATTCTTATCGAAGGCGGGCTGGAACTAGACCTCGTTGCCGCGATCGATGCGGCGGTTGCAGCCTACACCGAAACAGAACCGGCCCCTGATTGCCGACAGCAACTATACGACTTCATCTTCGATCGCTTGCGCGCCTGGTACGTCGATGCCGGAACCGACGCGAAAATCTATCTTTGCGTGCGGGCATTGAATCCGGCCAGCCCGCTCGACTTTCATCGCCGCGTCGAAGCCGTTGCCGATTTCGCCGGCAGGCCGGAAGCCGCCGCGCTCGCCGCGGCCAACAAGAGGGTTTCCAATTTGCTCGACAAGAGCGGGGAAGAAGCGCGGCAGGACGCGGTTTCCGCCGATTTGCTGTCCGAGACCGCGGAAAAGCAATTGCTTTCGCGCCTTCAGCAGCAAAGCGAGGCCGTGGCGCCCCTGTTCGAGGCCGGAAACTACCGCGAAGGATTAACGCGGCTGGCAAGCCTGCGGGACGATGTCGACAGGTTCTTCGACGAGGTCATGGTGATGGTCGAAGACCCCGCAGTGCGCGCCAACCGCCTGCGGCTGTTGCGCGACTTGCGTGAACTCTTCCTCCAGGTCGCGGACATCTCACTGCTTTGAACGGGAAAACCGCCAAAGTGGTCGTGCTTGACCGGGACGGCGTAATCAACCGGGATTCCGACGACTTCATCAAGACTCCAGCGGAATGGCAGCCGCTTCCGGGCAGCATCGAAGCCATCGCGGACCTGAGCCGGGCCGGATTCCTCATCACTCTGGCCACCAACCAATCCGGTCTGGCGCGCGGACTGTTCGACCTGGCCGCGCTCAATGCGATTCACGAAAAGTTCCGCGGCCTCGTGGAAAACGAAGGCGGCGCCGTCAACGGCATCTTCTTCTGCCCCCACGGCCCCGACGAAGGATGCCGCTGCCGCAAACCCGCCACGGGCCTGCTCGAACAAATCGAAGCCGAGTTCGACCTCAGCCTGCGCAACCGCTGGTTCATCGGCGACAGCCTCAGGGATCTGCAAGCAGCCCGAACACACGGCTGCAAGCCGGTACTTGTACGCACCGGCAATGGATCGACCACCGAAAAGTTATTGAAAAATAACGGTTTTATTGGAATTGACGTGTTCAACGACCTGAGCCAAGCGGCAAACGCGCTGCTGTCATGCGGGAACAAAGACTGAAACCGCGTGCGGTATTGGGCAACCCCCACCAAACCCGCTTCGCGGATTTGACTCCCCCAAAGGGGGAGTAGCCGCGGAGTTTGATCGTGTCCGCACGATGTGAGTCGCGGGCGGGGGGGGGGGGGGGGGGGGGGGGGGGGGGGGGGGGTGGCCGACGCCGAGCCAACAGGGGTGGGT
>JAJDYJ010000050.1 GCA_022822865.1 Pseudomonadales bacterium
TGCGCCCGCGAACCGCGAAAAGGGACGGGAACCTGTGTTTCGGGCCGATTTTCGGGCGCTGGAACGGCGCCGGAGCGGTCGGAAGGCCGGCGAACCACCTGAACAAGCGCCAAATCGGGCCTTGTTCAGACCTTCCCTAAAAGATGAAGAAGTTTAGTGAATATTCGTGAAAAATGGCCCTCATTCACTAAAAAATGGCAATTTTTAGTGAATGGCGCCCGGTATTGCCGGATCAGAACGAACGCCGGGACAAGTCGGCGCGGCGTTGACGCAGGTTTCCCGACACAATCATAATCGCATCCCACGAAGGTCTATAAGCAGGGGGAGGCGCAAACCATGTCAAGCAAACGCATCACGGAACTTCAGAAGCAGATATTCGATCTCATCGGGGAACTCGAAACCCTGCAACGGAGCAATTCCGGCGACGAAGTTCCCAATTACAGTTTTGCCACCGAACACGGCGAAGTCAGCTTGCTCGACCTGTTCGGCGGGCGTGACAAGTTGCTGCTGATCCACAACATGGGTCAGGGCTGCCGCTATTGCACGATGTGGGCGGACGGGCTGAACGGCATCCTCTCGCATCTCGAATCGGCCATGGCGGTCGCGCTGGTTTCGAAGGACGCGCCGGAATTGCAGCGGCGCATGGCGAACAGCCGAGGTTGGCGCTTCCGGCTTGCTTCCCACGGCGGCGGGGACTACATAAAGGAGCAAACCGTCAGCGAGGGCAGCGACAACTATCCAGGCGTGGCCACCTACAAGTGCGACGGCGACAAGATCGTCCGGCTGAACTCCAGCATATTCGGCCCCGGCGACCTCTATTGCTCGACCTGGAATCTGCTCGCAATGGCAGGCATCGGCTTCGACGACTGGACGCCCCAGTACGCGTACTGGACCCGGCCGGAAAAAATGGACGATGGCGGCAAGGACGTGCTGGGGTGAGGCCCGGTCGGCGTAGCCGAAAAAAAGCAACGCTTTTTTAGGGCCGAACGACTGGCCACGGAGGGCATGCACAAAAAGAGCGAAATACAGGCTGCCCGCACGGTGTCGAATTCTTGACGCCCGGCGAGCCACTCACTATACTTTCCCGCCTTGACCAAGCCCATGATTTGTTGCGGGGTGGAGCAGTCTGGCAGCTCGTCGGGCTCATAACCCGAAGGTCGTAGGTTCAAATCCTGCCCCCGCTACCAAGTACAGAACGGCTCGAAGTTTCCGGCGCACTCGCCGCGGCTTCGAGCCGTTTTTCGTTGATTTGCCGAGAGAACTTCCATTGCCGCCACGGTCGCCGGTCAGACGATCTGTGGTAGTTTGAGCGTTCGTGATTCGGCAAACAATTGCGCCAAAAGGTAGCCATGGATCGACGAACGCTTTTGAAATCTTTCGTGGCCGCCGCGCTTGCCGGCTGCGGACCGTCTCCGGCCGAAACGAATCGATTGCGCGTCGTGGTTGCGGGTGCGGGAATCGTCGGCGCATCGATCGCGTATCACCTTGCCAGGGCAGGGGCTTCGGTCACCGTTATCGACAGGCAGGGCCCGGCAACGCACGCCAGCCGGGGCACCTTTGCCTGGATAAACGCGACTTGGGCAAAACAGCCGCGCCATTACCATGCGCTTTCACAGGACAGTGTGACGTATTGGAGGGAATTGCATCAGTTGTTGAATCTACCCGTCCGGTGGGGAGGGTCGCTGGAATGGTTCGACAACGACGAAAGGCAGGCCTTGCTCGCCGAGCAAATCGCCGAGCAGGTTGAATGGGGCGAGCCCGCGCGTATGGCAAGCGCGTCGGAAGTCGCGGAACTCGAGCCAAACCTGAGTTTCGATCCCGGCGCGAACGCCGCGTATTCACCGAACGATGGCGCCGTCGATCCGGTCATTGCCACGCAAAGACTGCTCGGCGCGGCCGAACGATTCGGCGCAACGGTGAGTTTTCCCTGTGAACTCCTCGACGCTTCGCTGTCTGGCGGCCGGCTGACCTCGGTGGAAACCAGCGCCGGATCCATAGAGGCCGACCGGCTTGTACTCGCGACCGGCGCGGCGCCCGGTCTGCCCGGCCACATCGCCGAAATCGAAATCCCGCAGAGATCGACTCCTGGCGTAATCACGCTCACCAGGCCAATGCCGCGCATTGTAAATCGCATCGTAGCCGCGCCCGGAGTTCACTTGCATCAGCGCGACGATGGGCGGGTCGTGCTCGGGGAGCAGGAGGGCGCGCCGGAAAACGAAGCCCATGCGCTGCGTCTGCAAGCGCGTCCGAACGACTTTCCGGACGAAACCGTTGCCTTGCAGCATGGCAACCGGGTACGAGAAGCCGCGGCACGATATTTTGCGGATATGGCAGAAGCAGAAATCGAGGCCGTCTATATCGGCTGGCGCCCGCTCCCGGTCGACGGTCATCCCGTACTGGGCCCTGGCCCGGTCAGGCCCGACATCTACCTCGCCATCATGCATAGCGGAGTCACTTTGGCTCCCATCGTCGGGCAACTGGTCGCGCGCGAATTGATCGAGGACGAGGCCATGGAGCGACTGGAGCGGTATCGGCCGACACGAACGTTTGAACGCATTGAGCGTTACTAGTTGTAATATGGGCCGATGGAACCAGGATTCTAAAGACGGAAAGCAACGCGTGACTATCGGGGAGGTTGAAATGAGCACACAATTGAGTAACGAGGAACGAGAAATTCTGGAGAAATTCGAGCGAGGCGAGTTGCGTCGCGCCGACGATGCCCCAAAAGAAATGAAATCAGCTCAAATTGCGGCCCGCAATACGTTCAACAAATCTCGCAGGGTAAATCTCCGGGTTACCGAACGCGACTTCAATCTCGCGCATGTGAGAGCCCGGGAAGAAGGCATTCCATACCAGACGCTGCTATCGAGCGTTATCCACAAATATCTGACCGGCAGGTTGGCCGAGCGCGGCGACTGAACGATTTCACGCGGCGGCGTATCCGGCGGATAGTCGCTTGAGTTTTGCCCGCCATGGGTAATACCATCGCGGGCGTCCCCAATCGAATTCCCGACAGAAGGAATCGACGTGCTTTCCCCGCATCCGCCGGCCAATCACGAATTGCTCTACGAAGCCGACGACCGGCCTTCGCTGCCGCTCACGATCGGTATGGGGATGCAGAATTCCGCGCTGAATCTCGCCTCGGTAGTGCTTACCCCCACGATTCTCATTACGACAGCGGGTTATGGCGAGGCCTACCTCAACTGGGCCATATTCGCGGCGTTGATCGTAAGCGGCATCGCCACGATCGCGCAGACGATGCGATTCGGACGTATCGGTGCGGGGTACATATTGATCATGGGCAGCACCGCGGCTTTTCTTGCGGTCAGCGTAAACGCCCTCGAAAGCGGCGGGCCCGCCTTGCTGGCGACGCTGATCATCGTGTCTTCGTTCGTGCAGTTCATCCTCGGTTCCAGAATGGCCGCCTTGCGCCGGGTATTCACGCCTACCGTGGCCGGCACGGTGCTCATGCTGATACCGGTGAGCATCGCGCCCATCGTATTCGGGAAACTCACGGACGCGCCGGCAACGGCCGCGGCAGCCGCCGCGCCGGTCACCGCGCTGGTGACCCTTGCAGCTTCCGTACTCGTGGCGCTTCGGCTCACGGGGATCTGGCGGCTGTGGGCGCCGGCCATTGGTCTCGTCTCCGGAAGTCTGGCGGGCGCCGCGTTCGGCATCTACGATTTCGAACGGGTGATTGCCGCGCCCTGGATCGGTCTGCCGGATTTCAGCGCCTATCCCGGAATCGACCTGGGTTTCGGCACCGTATTCTGGGCGCTGTTGCCGGGGTTCGTAATAGTGACCCTGGTGGGCGCCATGGACACTTTGGGGGACACCATCGCCATCCAGCGGCTGTCGTGGCGCAAACCGCGCGCGATCGACTTCCGTTCGGTCCAGGGCGCTATCAACGCGGACGGGCTCGGCAACCTGTTGTCGGGGATCTTCGGAACCGTCCCCAACACGACTTACGGCAACAGCATCGCCGTAGTCGAGATAACCGGCGTGGCTGCGCGGAGAGTCGGCGTGTGCATTGGCCTGCTGTTCATATTGCTGGCCTTCCTGCCGAAACTCGTGGCGGTGGTCGTAGCGATGCCGGGGCCGGTAGCGGGAGCTTACCTCGCGGTGATCGTTTCGCTCCTGTTCGTGTTCGGGGTGAAAATCCTGATCAACGACGGTCTCGACTACCGCAAGAGCCTGATCGTCGGGTTCGCGTTCTGGGTCGGCCTGTCGTTCCAGTTCGACCTGATGTTTCCCGTGCTGCTGGAAGGCCCGCTGGGTGAAATCCTCGGCAATGGCATGACGGCCGGGGGTATCACGGTCATTCTCCTGTCCGGATTCCTCGACCTGACCAGGGCCAGGCCGCGGCGCCTGCAAACCAGGCTGTCGACCGAAGCACTGCCTGAAATCGATGCGTTTCTTTGCGAGTTCGCGGATCGGATGCGATTCGACGAAAGCGCCAGAACCAGGTTGCGCGCGGTCGGCGAGGAAACCCTGCACATCCTGCTGGGCGACAGCCAGGATCAACCGGACCGCGATCTGTTGCTCGTGGCGAGAGCCGACGGCAAGGCGGCGGATCTGGAATTCATCGCCGGCGGCTCGGACATGAATCTGGAAGACCAGCTCGCCCTGTTGAGCGAGGGTGTCGCCGACATTCCCAACGAGTCCGAGGCGCCCCTGCGCCTGCTGCGGCATTACGCCACTTCGGTGAAGCATCAGCAGTATCACGGCACCGACATAGCGACGATCCGTCTCGAACCGCAGGCGGCGGTATAGTCCCCGGAAGGAAGCGCTTGCGCCGGGGCCCCCGGGGGTGGATTTTTTGCCGCGCTACTGTCATATCCGGAAACTTTTCGGTACAATTCGTCGCTTTACGGACGCGGGCTCCCTCCGGACCGGATAGTAACGCGCTCATTTTGGAGAGATATGTGTACGTGGCTCCTGTAGCAGGTTGACAAGACCTAGCGCTGTTCGCGGAGGCGTGAACAGCAACGGGGATTTTCCGAAGTGGGCCGTTGGCCCATTTTTTGTGCCCGGTTTTTTTATAGCCCGGTCTTAAGAATTGAAACCAAGCGAGGTACAGATAGGCAAGGCGATAGCCCCCGCGGTCGAGGCGCTGGGCCTGGAGTTATGGGGCATCGAACAACTGCGGCACGGGCGGCGCGTCACCTTGCGCGTTTTCATCGATTGCATGTCCGGCGTGACGATCGACGATTGCGAGCGGGTAAGCCGCCAGGTAAGCGCGATTCTGGACGTGGAAGATCCCATCCAGGGGGAGTACACGCTGGAAGTTTCTTCGCCCGGGATCGATCGGCCGCTGTTCACCTTGCCGCAGTTCGAACGTTATCTCGGCGCCGAGGCGAACGTTCGCCTGCGTGTCCCGGTCGACGGGCGGCGCAGGTTCAGGGGCGTGATTGAGAAAGTGATGGCGGACAAGGTCGCATTGCTGGTGGAAGGCAGGACCTACGAAATGTTGCATGCCGATATCGAGCGGGCCGGACTGGCGCCGCCGGCGGTGGAAACCGCGAAGTACCGCCCAGGCAAGACGAAACCGGAAAAGAGGCGGAATTCGAAGACCAGGGGTTCGAAACCGAGGGTTCGATAAGAGTACAGACAAGATGATGAACAGCAAGGAAATTCTGATGGTTGCCGACGCCGTCTCCAACGAGAAGGGGTTGGACAAGGGCGTCATTTTCGAGGCCATCGAATCCGCTTTGGCAACGGCTACCCGCAAGTTCCACGACCGGGACAACATCGACTGCCGGGTATCCGTGGATCAGAAAACCGGGGATTACGAAACGTTCCGGGTCTGGACCGTGCTCGAGGAAGAAGACGAGGAGTTCGAACAGGGCAGTCATATGACTCCGGCCGAGGCGAAGGAGAAAGACCCCGGCCTGGAACTCGGCGGCACCTGGGAAGAAAAGATCGACAACGTCGAGTTCGGCCGCATCGCCGCCCAGACCGCAAAGCAGGTCATCGTGCAGAAGGTGCGTGAAGCGGAACGGGAAATCGTCATCGCCGAGTACAAGCATCGCGTCGGCGAACTCGTCAACGGTACCGTCAAGAAAGTTACCAGGGATGTCGTCATCGTCGATCTGGGCGGCAACGCCGAAGCCTGCCTGCCGCGCGACCAGATGATTCCCCGCGAGAGTTTCCGCATGGGCGACCGCCTCCGGGCCCTGCTCATGGACGTGCGCTCGGAACAACGCGGCCCGCAACTTTTCCTCAGCCGCACTTCGCCCGAAATGCTGATAGCCCTGTTCAAGATCGAAGTGCCGGAAATTTCCGAACAGGTGATCGAGATTCGCGCCGCGGCGCGGGATCCGGGTTCGAGGGCGAAAATCGTCGTCAGCACCAACGACGGACGCATCGATCCGGTAGGCGCCTGCGTCGGCATGCGTGGTTCGCGCGTGCAGGTGGTGTCCAACGAACTCGCCAGCGAGCGCATCGACATCATTCCCTGGGACGACAATCCGGCCCAGCTCGTGATCAATTCCATGGCGCCGGCGGAAGTGGCCTCGGTCATCGTCGACGAGGAAAAGCACACCATGGACATCGCCGTGGAAGAGGAGAACCTGGCCCAGGCCATCGGCCGCAACGGGCAGAACGTGCGTCTTTCGAGCGAGTTGACCGGCTGGACGATCAATGTGATGAGCCTTGAGGACGCGGCGATCAAGCAGCAGCAGGAATCGACTACCCTGATCGATTTGTTCACCGGGTCGATGGACGTCGACGACGAACTGGCCGAAGTGCTGGTGCAGGAAGGATTCACCTCGCTGGAAGAGATCGCCTACGTGCCGCTCGACGAAATTCTGGCCATCGACGGTTTCGATGAGGAAATCGCCGATGAATTGCGCAACCGGGCCAAGGATGCGCTGGTCACCAGGGCGATCGCTTCCCAGGAGGACCTGTCGGCGGCCAACGTCAGCGAAGACCTGCTGACCATGGAAGGAATGGACGATGAACTGGCGTTGCAACTGGCGCGCAAGGGCATCCTGAGCATGGAGGAACTGGCGGAGCAGTCCATAGACGAACTGATCGATATCGAGGGCCTGGACGAACGACGGGCCGGGGAATTGATCATGACGGCGCGCGCGCCCTGGTTCGCCGAAAGCGAAGCCGCGGCCGGCGGGAGCGATTGAATGGCGGAAGTAAGCATTCGTGAATTTGCCGGCACTTTGAAAATGCCGGTGGAAAAACTGCTTTCCCAGATCAAGGAAGCGGGTCTGCCGCATACCGACGCGGACCATCTGATTTCCACCGACGACAAGACCAAGTTGCTGGCGTTGCTGAAAAAGGGACGCGGCGGCGAAGTCGAGGCCGCTCCCCGCAAGATCACCCTGAAACGAAAGAGTCTGGGAACCTTGCGCACCGCGGGCTCCCATGGCCGCGGCAAGACCGTCGCGGTGGAAGTGCGCCGCAAGCGCACCTACATAAAGCGCAGCGCGATCGAACAGGAAGCCGCGGCGGCGGAAGCGGCGGCAAAGGCCAGGGCGGCGGAAGCGGAGGAGCAACAGGCGCAGGAAGCCGAGCCGGAACCGGCGCCGGCGGAAACCGCGCAAGCCGCGCAAGAGGTGCAGGAGCCCGCCGCGGAAGCGACGCCCGCCGAAACTATGCAGGATTCCGCGCCGGAGCCGGTCCAGCCTCCGCCGCAGGAAGTCGATTCCGCCCGGGCGGCCAAGACCACCGCCAAGGCGCCGGCGAAGCGCCGCGGCCGCGGCAAGACCGCGGGCGAAGATCCGGTCGAAAAACGCAAGTCTCATTTGCGCCCGAAGGCGCCGCCCCAGAAGCGCAGGAGATCGATTCACGTCAACGATGATTTCGTGCTCGAAGGCGGTGACATCGACGATCTCGGCAGGGGCCGCAGAATGGGCCGCAAGGCCAAGCCGCGGCTGGCCTCCCAGCATGCCTTCGAAAAACCGACGGAATTCATTTCCAGGGAAATCACGATCGGCGAGGCCAATACCGTCGCCCAGCTCGCCCAGAAAATGTCGATCAAGTCGGCGGAGATCATCAAGATCCTGTTCAACATGGGCGTCATGGCGACGATCAATCACACGCTCGACCAGGATACTTCCACTCTCGTGATCGAAGAACTCGGCCATCGCGCCAGGTTCGTTTCGGAGGACGCCATCGAGGAACAACTGGCCGAATCGATCGCCATGGACGTCGAGGAAGGCAAGACCGAAGAGCCCCGGGCTCCGGTCGTGACCGTCATGGGGCACGTCGACCATGGCAAGACCTCGCTGCTCGACCACATCCGCAATGCGTCCGTGGCCAGTCACGAGGCGGGCGGCATAACCCAGCATATCGGCGCCTATCACGTCGAAACCGATGCGGGCATGATCTGTTTTCTCGACACGCCGGGCCACGCCGCGTTCACCGCCATGCGCTCCCGCGGCGCCAGGGCCACCGATGTGATCGTGCTGGTGGTGGCCGCGGACGATGGCGTCAAGCCCCAGACCCTGGAGGCGGTGCAGCACGCCAAGGCCGCGGAAGTGCCGCTGGTCGTGGCGATCAACAAGATCGACAAGGAAGGCATCGATATCGAGCGGGTCAAGAACGAACTCGCGGCGCAGGAAGTCATTCCGGAAGACTGGGGCGGCGACACCCAGTTCATTCCCGTTTCCGCCCATACCGGAGAAGGCATCGCCGATTTGCTCGAAGCCATCCTGTTGCAGGCGGAACTGCTCGATCTCAGGGCCTATACCGATGTGATGGGCCAGGGTGTGGTCATCGAATCCAGGCTCGACAAGGGTCGCGGGCCGGTCGCCACGGTACTGGTGCAGAACGGCACCCTCAATGCCGGCGACGTCGTGCTCGCCGGTCATGAATACGGCAAGGTGCGCGCGCTCGTGGACGAGATGGGCCGCAACGTGAAATCCGCGGGTCCTTCGATTCCGGCCGAAATCCTCGGTCTGAACGGCGTACCCGAGGCGGGCGACGAGTTCGTCGTCGTCAGCGACGAGCGCAAGGCGCGCGAGGTGGCCGAGTTCCGCCGCGACCGCCACAAGGAAAGTCAGCAGGCGCGGCAGCAGGCCAGCGTCGAAAGCATGCTGGTCGATATGGGCAAGGACAGCGTCAAGCTGTTCAAGGTCGTCCTCAAGGCCGACGTGCGCGGCTCGCTCGAGGCCATCGCCGGCGCCCTGGCCGGACTGAATACCGACGAGGTCAAGGTGGACCTGGTCGCTTCCGGCGTCGGCGGCATCACCGAAACCGACGCCCATCTGGCGGCCACTTCGAACGCCATGATCGTCGGCTTCAACGTGCGCGCCAACAAGGCGGCGCGGGACATCATCGAGAACGAACGCCTGCAGTTGCGATATTACAACGTGATCTACGAAGTGATCGACGACGCCAGGGCTGTCATGAGCGGCATGCTGGCGCCGGAACTGCGCGAGGAAATCGTCGGTGTGGCCGAAGTGCGCGATGTCTTCAACTCGCCCAAATTCGGCCAGATCGCGGGCAGCATGGTGGTCGAGGGCACGGTTTACCGCAGCAAGCCGATTCGCGTGCTGCGCGACAACGTGGTGATTTACGAAGGGGAACTGGAATCCCTGCGCAGGTTCAAGGACGACATCAACGAAGTTCGTCATGGCATGGAATGCGGAATCGGCGTGCGCAACTACAAGGATGTGCAGATTGGCGACAAGATCGAGGTATACGAGACCACCGAAGTAACTCGCAGTCTCTGACGCCGGAGCGCATGCCATGATGGAGAACAATTCCCGCGCCCAGAGGGTGGCGGACCAGATTCAGCGCGATCTTGCCGCGCTGATTCAGTTCGAAATCGACGATCCGCGCATCGGCATGGTCTCGGTTACGGGCGTGGAAGTCAGCCCCGATCTGGCTCATGCAAAGGTCTTCGTGACCTCGCTCGGCGGCGGCGATGTCGCCGGAGAGCCGTCCGGGGAAGCGGGGAACGCGAGCACGGAAGCCTTGAACGGCGCCGCGGGCTATCTTCGCAGCCTGCTGGCCCGGCGCCTGCAACTGCGTACGGTGCCGAAATTGAGTTTTCATTACGACGCCAGCGTGGAGCGGGGCCGCCAACTGGACGAACTGATCGACAGCGCCCTGGCCTCGGACCGGGAACGGCATTCGTGACCGCGTCGGGATTGCGGAAGGAACGTTGAATGCGCGGCAGGCGTAAAAGGGGCAGGGACGTCAATGGACTGATCGTGCTGGACAAGGCGCCGGGGCTTTCGTCCAACTCGGCCCTGCAACAGGTGAAACGGATTTTCCAGGCGAGCAAGGCGGGCCATGGCGGCAGTCTCGATCCGCTGGCGACCGGCGTTTTGCCGCTTTGCCTCGGCGAGGCGACCAAGGTTTCCCGATTCCTGCTGGATTCGGACAAGAAGTACCGCACGCGCATGAAGCTCGGCGTACGTACGGACAGCGGCGACAGCGAAGGCAGGGAAATCGCTGTCTGCGAGGAATTTTCGGTGACCAGGGAGCAGGTGGAGCGGGCGCTGGAGAGTTTTCGCGGCGAAATCGAACAGGTGCCGCCGATGCATTCGGCGGTGAAAGTGCAAGGCACTCCGCTTTACAAGCTGGCCCGCAGCGGCCGGGTCGTCGAGCGGGAGTCGCGCAAGGTGACGATTTACGCGATCGCGCTGACGGAGTTCGCGCCGCCGGAGATCGAGATTGAACTTGCCTGCAGCAAGGGCACGTACATTCGCACGATCGCCGACGAATTGGGACAGATGCTGGGCTGCGGGGCCCATATAATCGCCCTGCGGCGTTTGCAGGCCGGAGGATTCGGCGAAGAGGACTGCGTCACCGCCGGATTCCTGGAACAGGAAAAGGAAAGCGGGGGCCTGGAAGGCATCGACCGCTACCTGGCGCCGATCGACAGGCCGCTGGCGGATCTGCCGGCGGTAGTGTTGCCGGATATCGCGGCGAACCAGGTGCGCAGCGGCCAGGCGGTGCTCGTACGGCACCTTCCGGCCGAGGGAATGGTCAGGATGTACCGCAAGACATGCGATCAGGAGCGATTTATCGGCATCGGCGCCATCGACGACGATGGCAGGGTCGCGCCGAAGCGCCTGATCGCGGAACCCGCCGGCTGACAGGCCGGAAGGGATTCGGGAGGAGCGCCAGTGGACTGCCAATATGCGCGGTCAGACTGGATGGGCAGGGAAGCCGGTTTCGCGGCCGGCCGCATGAGAGCGGCCCGCCCGACGACAATGGCATATTGAAATCGGAGACAGAAATGGCTTTAACGACAGAAGAGAAACAGACGATCATCACGGAATACGCCACTAGCGAGGGAGACACGGGCTCCCCGGAAGTGCAGGTAGCCTTGCTGACCGCCAACATCAACGATCTGCAGGCTCACTTCAAGCAGCATGTTCACGATCACCATTCACGCCGCGGCCTGATCCGGATGGTCAACAGCAGAAAGAAACTGCTCGACTATCTGAAGCGAAAGGACGTGGATCGCTATGCCGCATTGATCAAGCGGCTCGGACTGCGCCGCTAGGCGCCGTACAAATACATTACGGCCGTCTCGATCGATGCGGTCAACAGGAATTACTTATGTTCAATATCACAACGAAAACGGTTCAATACGGCGACCAGACCGTCACCATTGAAACCGGCAAGATCGCCCGACAGGCAACCGGCTCGGTGACCGTCACCATGGGCAACTCCAAGGTGCTGGCGACCGTGGTCGGCAGAAGGGAAGCGTCGCCGGACGCCAGCTTCTTCCCGCTGACCGTAAACTACCAGGAAAAAACCTACGCCGCGGGCAGAATCCCCGGCGGATTCTTCAAGCGCGAAGGACGTCCCACCGAAAAGGAGACCTTGACCTCGCGGCTCATCGACCGGCCGATCAGGCCGTTGTTTCCGAAAGGATTTCTCAACGAAGTGCAGGTCATCTGCACGGTGATTTCCGCGGACAAGGACCACGATCCCGATATCGCCGCCATGATCGGCGCCTCAGCGGCCCTGGCGATTTCCGGCATACCTTTCGCCGGTCCGATCGCCGCCGCGCGCGTCGGCCTCGATCTGAACACGGGCTACATTCTCAACCCGTCGTTCGAGCAACTGCAACAGTCGGCCCTGGACATGGTCGTGGCCGGCACCCGCTCGGCGGTGCTTATGGTCGAATCGGAAGCGAACGAACTCAGCGAAGATCAGATGCTGGGCGCGGTCCTGTTCGCCCAGCAGGAGATGCAGGCGGTCATCGACGTCATCGAAGAGCTCAAGAATGAAGTCGGCAAGCCCGACTGGGAATGGGCGCCCGCTGAGCAAAACGAGCAGTTGACCGCGGCGCTGGCGGAGCAATTCGCCGGACGCATCGCCGAGGCGTACCAGATTTCCGGCAAGACCGAACGCTACGAAGCCCTCGGAGCGCTGCAAACGGAAGCGGCTGCCGCCCTGGCGGACAGCGAGGCAGGCATCGGCGAGTCCGAGGTGCGCTCGGCCTTCTCGGCGCTGGAGAAAAGCACTGTCCGCAACCGGATTATCGACGGCGAACCCCGCATCGACGGTCGCGACACCCGCTCGGTGCGCCCGGTCGACGTCGAAGTCGGCATTCTGCCCAAGGCCCACGGTTCGGCGCTGTTCACCCGCGGCGAAACCCAGGCGCTGGTGGTCACCACGCTCGGCGCCGTGCGCGATTCGCAGTTGATCGAGGGGCTGGCGGGCTCGCACAAGGAAGGTTTCATGCTGCATTACAACTTTCCGCCGTACTCGGTGGGGGAGACGGGATTCATGAGCGGCCCCAAACGCCGGGAGATCGGCCACGGCCGGCTCGCCAAGCGCGGCGTCGCCGCGCTGATGCCCGCGGAAGAGGATTTTCCCTACGCGATCCGCGTGGTTTCGGAAATCACCGAGTCCAACGGTTCGAGTTCCATGGCCTCTGTGTGCGGGGCCAGTCTGTCCATGATGGACGCCGGCGTGCCCCTGCGCGCGCCGATTGCCGGCATCGCCATGGGGCTGATCAAGGAAGACGATCGGTTCGCCGTACTCACCGACATCCTCGGCGACGAGGACCATCTCGGCGACATGGACTTCAAGGTCGCGGGCACCGCCAAGGGCGTGACCGCCTTGCAGATGGACATCAAGATCCAGGGCATCACCGAAGAGATCATGGAGACGGCCCTGGCCCAGGCTCACGAGGCCCGGCAGCACATTCTCGGCGAAATGGGCAAGGTGATATCCGAAGCCCGCCCGACCGTGAACGAAAATGCGCCGAGCATGGCCACGCTGCGCATCGACCAGGACAAGATCCGCGACGTAATCGGCAAGGGCGGCGCGGTGATCCGCTCCATCACCGAGGAGACCGGCGCGGCGATCGATATCGACGACGACGGCGTCGTGCGCATATACGGCGAGGACGTCCAGTCCCGCGACGCGGCCCTCGACCGGATCAACGAGATAACCGCCGAGGCGGAAGTCGGCAAGCTCTACAACGGCACCGTCGCCCGCATCGTCGATTTCGGCGCCTTCATAAACATTCTTCCCGGCAAGGACGGTCTGGTGCATATCTCCCAGATTTCCAGGAATCGGGTCGAGAATGTCGGCGACTATCTGGAGGAAGGACAGGAAGTGCTGGTCAAGGTGCTCGACCTAGACGCCCGCGGTCGCATCAAGTTGAGCATGAAGGAAGTCACCGAGGAGGAAAAGGAAACCTTCACGGCCTGATTGCACAGCGGGTTCATGATCGGCGGAGAATCATATAGAATCGGGAGTCATCGTGATTTTCCGCCGAACTCGAACCAACAAGAGGAACTGAAAATGTCGCATCGATTCCGGCTTGTTTTGTCCCGTTTGCCGCTCGTGCTGCTTTGTCTGTCCGCGCCGTTCGCGGCATATGCCCAGCAGGACGAAGTTACTTTCCACAGGGATATCGAACCGATCCTGCAAAGGAGTTGCCAGAATTGTCACCGCGTCGGCGGCGTAGGCCCAATGCCGCTGGTCACATACGAACAGGTCGCCCCTTTTGCCGGCCTGATCGAATACAAGACCGGCATTCGCGACCGTGCCGGCGCCATGCCGCCGTGGTACATGGAAAAGAACATCGGTATCCAGGATTACAAGAACGACCCTTCGCTGAACGACAGGGAAATCGAGGCGATTTCCGTTTGGGCCCGATCCGGCGCGCCCCAGGGCGACCCGGCCGACGCCCCGGAGCCGCTGGTGTTCGACGACAGCATCAAGTGGACCGCCGGCGAACCCGACCTGATCGTCAGGACCAATTCGGTGACCAAGCTGGCCGGCACCCCGGACTGGTGGGGCGAGATCGACCGCATTCCCATACCGCTGGACGAAGAGCGCTACGTCAAATCGGTTGAAATCGTCGAAGTCAACGACGTCAACTATCAGGCGGGCACCGGCAGGGAGACCGTAGGCGGACGCTACATATTCCATCACATGATCTGGAGCACCGCCGAGATCGACGAAAGCGGCCAGCGCATCGACGACACGATCACATCCTGGCCGGTGCACGAGGTAGGCCGCAATCCGGACATCTTCGACGAAGACGCCGGCAGGCTGCTGCGTCCGGGCACCTATGTCGTTTCCGATTCGGTGCACCTGCATTCCAACGGCCAGGACACCACCGGCCATCTGGAAATCGGTTTCCGCTTCCATCCGGTAGGTTATGAGCCCAAGTATGAGCGCGCCCGGCTCGGGCTCGGCAACGGCGTCGACATCAGCATCGCCGGCAACCGGAACAACCAGGAGCTGCACGCCTACCGGGTGCTCGACGAGCACATCAAGATCGTCACCTTCGAACCCCATCTGCACGCGCCGGGCGAACGCATGTGCCTGGAGGCGATCTGGGGATATACCGTGGAGACGCTTTCCTGCGTCGGCTACGACCACAACTGGGTGCGCGGCTATGCCTATGCCGATCACGCCCAGCCGCTGCTGCCCAAGGGCACGATTCTGCATATCGTCGGTTACATGAACAATACCGAGACCAATCCGAACGTACCGGACCCGCGCAACTGGCAAGGCTCCGGCAACCGCTCGGTGACCAATATGTTCATCGACCTGGGCATGCGGGTGAGTCTCACCGACGAGCAGTTCGCGGAAGCGATGGAAGAACGCCGGCAGGCGCTCAACCTCGGGCCGAACGACCATGTCATCGGCTGCCCGTTGTGCGGCGCGCCCATGGTCTCACAAACGCTCTCACCCGTGCCGGAAGCTCCGGCGCCGGAGTCTTCCGACTGAATTCATACTGATACAAGAGGTTTACAGGAAAAATGCTTGTTACAAGCGGTTCGGGTACGCCCCGAAAATACATTGCCATATTGTTGCTGACGGTTTTCTGCGCCGGCGGCGCCAGCGCGCAGACCTATCGCAGCGGCCAGCCCGTGGAGCCGGCTTTCGAGGGCTGGCGGCCCAACGACGAAGGCGGCTTCAACATGATGTTCGGCTACATGAACGAGAACTGGGAGGAGACTCCCGACGTTCCCGTCGGCGAGCACAATTATTTCGAGCCGGGCGACCCGGATCGCGGTCAGCCCGCGCATTTCCTGCCGCGCCGCAATCGCTTCACTTTCGAAGTCGCCGTTCCCGCCGACTGGGGCGACAGGGAACTCGTCTGGACGCTGCAGGTTAACGGCGTCGAGAAGAAGGCCTATGCCACCTTGCGTGAAGACTATCTCGTCGACAACATGGTCATCGCTTCCGAGACCGGTTCCCTCGGCGCCGGCACGAGCAGCCCCGAATCCCGCGCCAACATTCCGCCCGTAGTTGCGATCCAGGGCGATGAAATCCGCACGGTGGCGGTCGGCGAACCGCTGGCGCTCGACACGCTCGTGACCGATGACGGACTGCCCGAACCCACCGATCCCGTGGAAGAGGCACGCCGTTTCGCTGAATTTGCCGGCGGGCCGCTGGCGGCCGCTTTCGTCACGCCCGAGCTGATCATGGAGCGGCGCATGACGAGTCCACCTGTGAAAGTGACCGTGGACAAGGTCAACGGCCTGTATTACTCGTGGAACAAGTATCGCGGCCCGGGCAATGTCTCGTTCGATCCTCCCCAGGTGAAAGTCTGGGAAGACACCCGCACCAGCGCGAATTCGCCCTGGGGCGCGCTGTTCCTGCCGCCGCCGATTCCGGAAGACGGCATCTACACGGTAACCGCCACCTTCGACGAACCCGGCACCTACGTATTGTGGGGCAGGGCGGATGACGGCGGCCTGTACCACGACGGTTACATCACGGTGAACGTCACAGAATAGACTCCCTGGAGGCGCCGATGCACATGTTTCGCAAGCCTGTCCGATTCCTGATTCAAGTTGTATTCCTCGCCCTGGCGGCCCAGATCGGCGTCGCCCAGGATTTCTACTATCCGCCGCCCGGGGAATGGGAACGGCGCGCGCCGGAAGAAGCGGGCATGGACAGCGCGAAACTGGCGCAAGCGGTGCAGTTGGCCAGGGACAATACCGTGGTCGAACCCCACGACATGGCCCAGTTCATCGAACGCAGCTTCGGCCGCGAGCCGCATTTCAGCATTCTCGGACCGGTCAAGCGCCGGGAAGAAGGCTCCGGGCTGGTGGTGCGCAACGGCTACATCGTTGCTGAATGGGGTGACATCGAACGCGAGGACATGACTTTCAGCGTCGCCAAGAGCTATCTCTCGACCATGGCCGGGCTGGCGCTGGACGAGGGCCTGATCGAAGACGTGACCGATCCGGTGAAGGATTACTTTCCCCACGAAAGTTTCGACGACCCGCATAACGCGCCTATCACCTGGGAGCATTTCCTCAACCAGTCGTCGGACTGGGCGGGAACGCTCTGGGGCAAGCCCGACTGGGCCGACCGCCCCCACGACTACGACCCGGCCATCGCTATCGACCGCGAAATGCATGAGCCGGGCACTTTCTACAAGTACAACGACGTGCGCGTGAACATGCTCGCCTACTCGCTGCTCAACGTCTGGCGCGAGCCGCTGGACGGAGTGCTCAGGGAACGAGTCATGGATCCGATCGGCGCCAGCGAGGAATGGGAATGGCACGGCTATGAAAATTCCTGGGTGGAAATCGACGGCCGGCGCATGCAATCGCCTTCCGGCGGCGCCCATTGGGGCGGCGGCTTCTTCATCAGCACGCTCGACCATGCCCGCTTCGGCTATCTGTTCCTGCGCGACGGCAACTGGGACGGCAAGCAGCTTGTCTCAAGGGAATGGGTGGATGCGGTGCAGCAGCCTTCGGCTCCCTACAAGCGCTACGGCTACATGTGGTGGCTGAATACCGATCGGGAAGCGGTCGAGAACGCGCCGGAAAGCGCTTTCTATGCCAGCGGCGCCGGCGGCAACTACATCTGGATCGACCAGGAGAACGATCTGCTGGTGGTGATGCGCTGGGTGCCCCGCATGGGCGAGGTCATGGCTGCCTTCACCGACGCCATCGTCCAGTTGTAGGGAAACAGATGATCAGTTCCAGGCAGGCGCTTTCCATGGCGCCGGCGCTAGTTCTGGCGCTCGGCGTTGCTTTCTTCTCCGCCGGCGCGGCGGCGCAGTCCGACATTCGGGTTAACAAGCTGATCGAGTTGTTCGAGAACGATCAGCCCGCGTTCGGGCTGTTGTCCTTCGACTATTCGCTCAATAACGCGCGT
This sequence comes from Pseudomonadales bacterium, assembly GCA_022822865.1. Lineage (GTDB taxonomy): Bacteria > Pseudomonadota > Gammaproteobacteria > Pseudomonadales > Pseudohongiellaceae > UBA9145. Next base: position 17,572 of record JAJDYJ010000050.1, read on the forward strand.
TCGCTGGCAAGCTCCGGGCTCGATTTCATCATGATCGATATGGAGCATGCGCCGTTCGATGTCGAGCGGCTGCGGCTGTTTCTGCTGGGCATGACCAACAAGCGTTCGATCATGGCGAAAGGGAATCTGCAGCCGGATGTGGTGCCGTTCGTGCGCATCCCGGCCGCGGGGGGCGCCGAGGAGCTGATTGCGCAGGCGAAGCAGGTTCTCGATGTCGGGGTTTACGGCATCATGTTTCCGGCGGTTCACAACCGGGAGCAGGCGGAGCTTGCGGTGCGCGCCATGCGCTATCCGCAAGTAAACGGTTCGCCCGACATGGAACCGGCTGGATTGCGGGGGCGCAATCCCTCCAACGCGGTCTGGTATTGGGGCGTTCCGGACTATATGGCAAGAGCCGATGTCTGGCCGCTCGACCCTCGGGGCGAATTGCTGGCGGTCATGTTCATCGAGTCGCCCCAGGGCGTGGCGAATATCGAGGAGATCGTCACGGTGCCCGGCCTCGGCGGAATCTTCATCGGCCCCTCGGACCTGAGTACTTCCATGGGCCATGCGAGTCCCGCCGCGCCGGAAGTGGAGGCGGCGATTCAGACCGTGCTCGGCGCCTGCCTTGAGCATGACGTGCCTTGCGCGATCACGACCGGCGCCGGCTCGGTGCAGCAGCGCCTCGACCAGGGCTTTCGTTTCGTGACCGTAGGCGTCGACGGCGGCCTTTCGTCGGGCGCGGCCAACGCCCTGCGCCTCGGCCTCGAAGCCGCGGGACGCGACTGAACAAAGAGGAAAATTCCAATGAAAACCACGATTCAGACCGTTTTACTGTTTTCCATGACCGTACTCGCCGGCGCGGCACTGGCGCAGGCGGACATGGAGCCGGTCAACGACCTGCCCAATCCGTACCAGATCTACACCGGCTGGGCCAAAATGCCCGTCGGCCGCGACTGGGGCGCGACCAGCGCCATCGACGTCGATCTCGACGGCAAGTCGATCTGGATCGGCGAGCGTTGCGGCTCGGATTCAATCCGGCCGGCCTTCCCCATTCGGGGCTGCGCCGAATCCGACTTGCCGGTGGTGCTCAAATTCAATTCCGATGGAGAAATGGAGCGCAGTTTCGGCGGCGGCATTTTCGCCGTGCCGCACGGTTTTCATGTAGATCCCGACGGCAATATCTGGGTAACCGACGCACCGTTCACGCTGCCTCCCGGAATCGAAGGCAAGGGCCATATCGTGGTCAAGTTCAGCCCCGAAGGCGAACGGCTGATGACTCTCGGCACGCCGGGCGTAACCGGCGACGACGCGTCTCATTTCAATATGCCGTCCGATGTTCACGTCGCGCCGAACGGCGATATTTTCGTCGCCGACGGTCATGGCGGCGACAGCAACGGACGCATCGTCAAATTCGATTCCAACGGCAACTACCTGATGGAATGGGGCGAGCCCGGCTCCGGCCCCGGCCAGTTCGATGCCCCGCATGGCCTGGCGATGGATTCCCAGGGCCGGCTCTTCGTCGCCGACCGCGGCAACAACCGCATCCAGATTTTCGATCAGAACGGCAACCTGCTCGATGAGTGGTATCAGTTCAGCCGCCTGAGCGGCATCTACATTGACGAGAACGACGTTCTTTATGGCGTCGATTCGGAATCCAACGAGCAGCGGGGGCGCGAAGACTGGCGCCGCGGCATCCGCATCGGCAGCGCCCGCACCGGCGAAGTGTGGGCCTTCATCCCCGACCCCTTCGACGCGAACAACGGCCCCTATCGCGTCAGCAGCGGCGGCGAAGGCGTTACCGCGGACGCGGACGGCGTGATCTACAGCGCCGAAGTAGGCCCGCGCTCGGTCAAGCGTTACGTACGATTCGAGGATTAGGGTTTTTCAATTGCGAAGGATTGTCGGCTAACAGCGACGCGGACCGGCAAAGGAGAGATCAAGGAGGTCTCTCGGGATAAAATTCACGGATGGCAATCAGCGCGTTTGATCTGTTCAAGATCGGGATCGGTCCTTCGAGTTCCCATACCGTAGGCCCCATGCGGGCGGCGGCGATGTTTGCCGGGCGCCTGCGCGATGCCGGGTTTTTGCCGGAGGTCGTCCGCGTCAAGGCCGAGATGTATGGTTCCCTCGGCGCCACCGGGAGAGGGCATGGCACGCCGAAGGCGGTGATGCTGGGCCTGGAAGGCGAAAGTCCGGAAGGCGTGGACGTGGAAGCGATAGCCGGCCGGATCGAGGCGATCCGGCGTGACCGCTCGTTGCGGCTGAACGGCGAACATCCCCTTGCCTTCAACGAGAAGGAAGATCTGCTGCTGAATCGGCGCAAGGCGTTGCCGCTGCACCCCAATGGCATGATCTTCACGGCCTGCGGGGAAGCGGACCGGGAACTGCTCGTTCGCACCTACTATTCCGTGGGCGGCGGATTCATTCTCGACGATCCCGATTCCGGCCACGGCTCGATTGCCGAAGACGATCGCCCGCTTCGCCATCCTTTCAGTACAGCGGCCGAGTTGCTCGCGCATTGCGACGCTTCGGATTCGGACATATCGGCCGTGATGCTCGCCAACGAACAGGCCTGGCGGCCGGAAGACGAGACACGCCGGGGCCTGCTCGGAATCTGGCAGGCGATGCAGGAATGCGTCGAACGCGGCTGCAACAGCGAGGGCCTTTTGCCCGGCGGACTCAGGATTCGGCGGCGGGCGCCCCGGCTTCGCGAACAACTGCTTGCCAAGCCCGAGTCTTCGCTGATGGACCCGCTCACCGCGCTCGACTGGGTTTCGCTATACGCGCTTGCCGTCAACGAAGAAAATGCCGCGGGCAGCCGTGTGGTCACCGCGCCCACCAACGGCGCCGCCGGTATCGTTCCCGCTGTGCTGCACTACTATGTCCGCTTCGTCCCGGGAGCGAACGACGACGGTGTCGTGCGTTTCCTTTTGACCGCGGCCGCCATCGGCGTGCTGTTCAAGGAGAACGCATCGATCAGCGGCGCCGAAGTCGGCTGTCAGGGAGAGGTCGGCTCGGCCTGTTCCATGGCCGCCGCCGGCCTTGCCGAAGTGCTCGGCGGCACGCCCCGTCAGGTGGAAAACGCCGCCGAAATCGCCATGGAGCACAATCTCGGACTGACCTGCGACCCCGTCGGCGGCCTGGTGCAGGTGCCGTGCATCGAGCGCAACGCCATGGCTTCGGTCAAGGCGATTCATGCCGCGCGCATGGCGCTGCGCGGCGATGGCGAACACTTCGTTTCGCTCGATCAGGTAATCAGGACCCTGCGCGACACCGGCCGGGACATGAAGGACAAGTACAAGGAAACCTCCCGCGGCGGCCTCGCGGTGAACGTCGTCGAGATCCCGGTCAATGTGATCGAGTGCTGACCGCTCACTCCTGCCCTGTGCCGGCCAGGCTGCGCGCGGCCGCCTGTTCGCGCTCGGCCAGCAGCCGCCGATAGCCCTCCTCGTCGAGATGGGTGATGGCCACCCAGGCGTGGGTCATTTCGTCGGTGGTCCGATTGCCGCCGGAGACCCATTGATCCGGGTCCGGATTGTTGGGGTTGTCGGCGGTGTTGTCATACCACTGCTTGAATACCAGCACGGAACCGGCCGGCACCAGCGGCGCCGAATCGGATTCGAAGATGTGGCTGTGATGCCAGGTCGCGCTCCAGTTGGAAATCTGGCTGACCGGTTCGAGTACGCCGGTGTCCGGGTGGTAGATTTCCAGCGAAGCCGCCACCAGGCGCAGATGCCCGTGGGGCTGGAAGCTGTCGATGCGGATCGGATGGTCGAATGAGTGGAAGCCCTGGGTCATGATCTCGCCGTGGGGCGGAATCACCAGATTGTATTCTCGCTCGGAGCGCGGAATTCCGATCTCGTAGGACTTCAGATCCTGCTTGAACGCGGCGGTTTCCTGGAAATCCTCGGGATGCAGCCACACGCCCAGTTCGACGATATTGTCTTCGATAATCGTGCCCGGTGCGGTGGCGCCGATGCCGCCGGGGAACATGTGGACGTCCCAGGATACCAGCGCTCCGGCCGGCAGGACGCGGCAAACGTCTTCGGGAACGAGTTCGCCCCATTTGCCCATCGCGTATTCCGTGAGCATGCTTTCGCTCACGCTTTCGAGTTGCCCGTCCTCGTCCATCGTCATCATTCTCGAGTTCGCGTGATGCACGACAGTCGCGGCATTGCCTCGCGGCTTGACCTGCACCGCCCGGATGCAGCGGTCTTCGCTCAGGCCGCTCGGCACGATGTGTTTGTGCCACATGTCATTGCCCGCGGCGGGGATGTCGATGGGGATCGAAGGCACGATCAGGTCGGGCGGACCGAGTTGATCGGTGAAATTCCATTCATCGAGGTCGCGCACGTCCGGCGGCGGCAATTCGACGTCCGGGTCGCCGAGCAAGGCGCCCTGGTCGACCCAGGCGACCAGCGTGTCGATGTCTTCCTGGGAAAGGCGCCAATCGCCCTGCAGTTCCTGGATGCCGATGCCATGGTCATAGGCATAGGGCGGCATTTCGCGATTGGCGACCCTGAACTGGATCAGCGGCGCCCAGGGCCGAACCTGTTCATAGGATTCGAAAGCCATGGGGCCGATGCCGCCTTCGCGATGGCAGACCACGCAATTCTCGTTGATGATTCTGCCGGCCTCGCCGTTGAAAGTTATCCCGTTTTCATGGGGAGCCTGGGCAAACCCGACCGTGCAGGCGAATGCCAGTGCGAGTCCCGATATCCGCCAAAACCTGGGTTCGATTTTCACGATCACGCTCCTCGAAATAAAACACTCAAGCATACTACAGCATATCCATCGAAAGTCGTACACCGTACACCGGGACTGAGCGAAGCCAGCAATTCTCATTTTCACTTTTCGTATCCTTTCGAAGTTGGTGGCGTTAATCAGGTCCGCACCATGCGAGTCGCCGCCGGGTGGCGGGCAGCGGCGGGCGTGCGAGGCAGGAAGCCGAGCCCGAAGCCTACAGGGATGTATTTACG
>JAJDYJ010000104.1 GCA_022822865.1 Pseudomonadales bacterium
CCTTCCCCCCCCCCCCCCCCCCCCCCCCCCCAAACCCGACGGCGACTTACATTGTGCGGGATCAATCGGCGAACAGCTCCTGTACGGTTTCATTCAGGTTTTCGTCGGGCAGGGCTTCGCGCAGATCCTTGATTTCGTCCAATGGCGGCAGGTCGGACAGGCTTTTGAGATTGAAATGGTCTAGAAACCGCCGGGTGGTGACAAAAAGTTCCGGGCGGCCCGGCGTTTCGCGATGTCCGGAAATCCGGATCCACTCCCGGTCCAGCAAGGTGCGGATGATGCCGGTGCTGACGGAAACGCCGCGAACCTCTTCGATATCGCCGCGCGTGGCCGGCTGCCGGTAGGCGATGAGGGCCAGGGTCTCGAGCAGGGCCCGCGTGTAACGCGGCGGCTTTTCCTCCCAAAGCCGGTTGACCCAATCCGCCAGTTCCTGCCTGATCTGCAAGCGGTAACCCGAGGCGACTTCCTTCAATTCCACGCCGCGATGCTCGCAATCGGCGGCGATGTCGGCGAGCGCCTGTTTCAGTTCATCCCTGCCCGGCCGGTCTGCCTCGTCGAAAACCGACCTGATTTCATCAACGGAAAGCGCCCGGTTGGCCGCCAACAGCAACGCTTCCACGATCGACTTGAGTTCGGCGTTCATGTGGATTCCTCTTTGCCTGCCTCTTTACCGGCCAAGCGCAGATGAATGGGGCCGAATACGTCGGATTGCACGATTTCCACCATTGCGCCACGCATCATTTCCATGATTGCGAGAAAGGTCACTACCACGCCGAGCCGGCCTTCGCGCGGATCGAGCAAGGATACCAGCGGCACGAAGCGGTTCTTTTCCAGGCTGCGCAACAGGTGGCCGATTTTTTCTTCCGTCGAGATCGATTCAAGGCTGACGTGATGATGTTCGAATAACTCGGCCTGGCGCAAGGCGTCGGCCATGGCGGCGAGCAGATCGGACAATTCCACGACCGGCTCGGGAATCGTCCGCTCGAATTCCGGCAAGCCCGCCCGGGCCTGGCGCGTTTCCCGGTTCAGCCGCGGCAGTTCGTCCAGATTCTCCGCCGCCGTCTTGTAGCGTTCGTATTCCAGCAGGCGGCGAATCAGTTGCATGCGCGGGTCGGCTTCTTCTTCCTCCTCCGCGGACTCCGGCCGCGGCAGCAGGATGCGCGACTTGATTTCCGCCAGCATTGCAGCCATCACCATGTACTCGGCGGCGAGTTCGAATTGTCCCGCCTGCATCAATTCGATATAGGCCATGTACTGATCGGTGATTTCGGCCACGTCCACTTCGAGGATGTCGATGTTCTGGCGCTTGATCAGGTAGAGCAGCAGATCGAGCGGACCTTCGAAGGCCTCGAGGTAGACTTCAAGAGCGTTTGGAGGAACGTAAAGGTCGCCCGGCAATTCTTCGACGGCGGCGCCGGCGATATAGGCGATGGCCAGTTGCTGCTGACTGTCCGGCGCAGCGGGCGGCGTCTTCCGCGGAGGAGTCGGCGTTTGGGGATCGGAGCCTGGCATCATGTTAGATTTGACGGCAAATCTTCCCGAATGCTGAAAATTCTGGCGCGAGCAAGCGCCGACTCAACAGAGAATACTTGACGCGCCGGATGACGACTACCAGCGATCAAGGCCCATGGCGCCTCGCACCCGCTGCATGGTCGCGCCGGCGGATTCCCGTGCTCGTTCGCTACCTTCGACGATGATGGCGCGCACTTCGTCCGGATTGTCTTCGTAAGGTCTGGCGGCCTTGCGAATCGGTTCGAGTTCGCCGAGCACGGCTTCGATCACGGGTTTCTTGCAATCGACGCAGCCGATGCCGGCGCTCGTGCAGCCTTCCCGCACCCATTGCCGGGTTTTTACGTCCGAATAAATTTCGTGAAATTGCCACACCGGGCATTTGTCCGGATCGCCCGGGTCGGTGCGGCGCACTCGCGCCGGGTCAGTCTGCATGGTGCGGATCTTCTTCTCGACAGATTCCGGCGCTTCGCGCAAGGCGATGGAATTATTGTAGGACTTGGACATTTTCTGCCCGTCGACGCCAGGCAGTTTTGTCACCGGCGTATGCAAGGCCTTCGGTTCGACAAGCACGGGCGCATCATAGAGATGATTGAAGCGCCGCGCGACTTCCCGGGTCAATTCGACGTGGGCGGCCTGGTCGCCGCCGACCGGAACGAACTCGGCGCCGTAAATCAGGATGTCCGCGGCCTGCAGCAAGGGGTAACCGAGAAACCCGTAGGTGTCGAGCGACTTGCTCTTGAGCCTGGTCTGCTGTTCCTTGTAACTCGGTACGCGTTCGAGCCAGCTCAGCGGCGTGGTCATGGAAAGCAGCAGATGCAGTTCGGCATGCTCGGGCACGGCGGACTGCAGAAAAATCGACGCGTTCTTCGGATCGATTCCCGCCGCGAGCCAGTCGATCACCATATCCACGACGTTGTTGGCAAACAGTTCCGTGTCGCCATAATCGGTAGTCAGCGCATGCCAGTCGGCGACGAAACAGAAGCTCTCGTACTCGCCTTGCAAGTTTACCCAGTTCTTCAGCGCACCGTGGTAGTGTCCCAGGTGCATCTTGCCCGTGGGCCGCATCCCGGAAAGCACTCTCCTGGGCCGTTCCTGTTCAGTCATCGCGCTGCCGCCCGTCACTCCGGATTCAGGTTCAAACAAAGGGGCTTGTATCGCCCTTGCCTTCCCGCAGCACTTGCGGGGGGCCTTCGACAAGGTCGATCATGGTAGTCGGTTCGATGCCGCAGGCGCCACCGTCGATGATCAGATCGACGAGCTTGCCGACCCGGTCCCTGATCTCGTCGATATCGCTGAGCGGCCCGCCGTCGCCGGGAAGAATCAGGCTGGTGCTCATGATCGGTTCGCCGTGTTCGGCCAGCAGCGCCTGGGCGACGCTATGTTCGGGCACCCGCAGACCGATGGTCTTGCGTTTCGGATGCATCAGGCGCCGCGGCACTTCCGGACTCGCCTTGAGAATGAAGGTGTACGGGGCCGGCGTATGGGCCTTGAGAATCCGGTAGGCGCTGTTGGGAACCTGGGCGTAGCTCGCCAGCGAAGACAGGTCGCTGCAAACCAGGGTGAAATTGTGCCGGTCGCCGAGCTGGCGGATGCGGCGGATGCGGTCGAGCGCGCTCTTGTTGCCGATGTTGCAGCCGAGCGCATAGGTGGAATCGGTCGGATAGACGATCACGTCACCTTGCTGCAATTGCCTGACCGCCAGTTTGACGATGCGGGCGGACGGATTGTCCGGATGGACCTTGACCAACTGGTTCATGACGCGCCTGATCCAAAAAAGCGCGCATGATGCCACATTCCGCGGCAGGGACAAAGAACCAGCACGACGGATCGTTGTCGGCTTGACACCCTACCGCGCGCTCCCTAGCATGGCTGCCTGTTTGCGCGCCGGGACGGCAAGCCCCCGCCGTGTGTCCGAATTCACTGAATGCCTCTCGCCCTTATGTTTCCGAAGCTCCTGGCGGCGATCGAAGACGACTTCGCGGCCGTGAACCGCACGATTATCGAGCAATTGCATTCGCGGGTCGGGCTGGTCGAAAGCATCGGCCATTACATCGTCGACGCCGGCGGCAAGCGGCTGCGGCCGATCCTCGTGCTGCTGGCGGCGCGCAGTTGCGGCATTCGCGACAATCGGCATATCGAACTGGCGGCGGTGATCGAGTTCATCCATACCGCGACCCTGCTGCACGACGACGTCGTGGACATGTCGACCTTGCGCCGCGGGCGCCCCACTGTAAACGCCGAATGGAACAGCGAAACCAGCGTGCTCGTCGGCGATTTCATCTATTCCCGCGCCTTCCAGTTGCTCGTCGGCATCGGCGATATGGGTATCATGGAAATCATGGCCGACACCACCAATCGAATCGCCGAAGGCGAAGTGCAGCAACTGGTCAACAAGAACAATCCCGACATCGACGAGGCCGGCTATCTGCAGGTCATCCACGACAAGACGGCAATCCTGTTCCAGTCCGCCGCCCAATGCGGCGCGCGTCTGGCCGGTGCGCCGGCGGCGGCCGAGCGGGCATTCAAGGCTCTCGGCCTGCATCTCGGCGTAGCTTTCCAGTTGATCGACGACGTGCTCGACTATGCCGGCGACAGCAGCGCCATGGGCAAGAACATCGGCGACGACCTGCTCGAGGGAAAACCTACCCTGCCCCTGATTCACGTCATGCGCAACGGCCGCGAGAGCGAGGCGGAACTGATCCGTTCATGCATCGCCGACACCGAATTCTGCAAGGCGAATCTGCACAAGGTCATTGAGGTCGTGCGCGCCGGCGACGCTCTCGACTACACCAGCCGTCTGGCCGAAGACGAAGCCGGCAAGGCGCTCGCAGCGCTGGCGGACATTCCGCCTTCGACTTATCGCGATTCGCTCGAAGCCATGATCCGGCTGTCGGTCGACCGAAGTAACTAGAGATCCCCAGTATGGAGGAAGCAAGATGGCCCTATCCAGTTCCCTGTTCAAAGGCCTTCTCGCGGCGCTCGTTATCGCCCTGATCAGCGGCTGCACGGCAACCGGCCTGACCGCCAGGGATCCGGAAGTGCGGCGGCAGGCGATCCTCGACATGCGCGATGAGGTATTGACTGAACTTTACGCCGTGCGACCGGATACCGAAGCGCAGATCTTCAGCGCCGTCGGCTTCGCCGTTTTCTCCAACGCCAGCATCGGCCTGATCGTAAATGTCGGGGGCGGCGTCGGCGTCGTGCGCAACAACGGCACCGGCGAAGATACCTACCTGCGGATGGGCGAAGTCGGCGTCGGCGTCGGAGCAGGCGTTACCGACATCCGGCTCGTGATCGTATTTCACAGCGAAGATGCGCTGCGGCGATTCACCGAAGCGGGTTTTACCGTAGGCGTGGACGCCGACGCTGCGGCGAGAGCGGGAGAACTTGGCGCCGCCATCGGCGCGGACGCGATCGCCGACAACGTTACGGTCTACCAGATTACCGAGTCGGGCCTGGCCTTGCAGGCCTCGGTGCAGGGGGCGCGCTACTGGTACGATCCGGACCTGAACTAGATTTGCGGGATTGCCCACCAACTCTGGAGCGACGGATCCACGCTGATTCCAGGTGAGGACGGGCGCAAGATCGATCTCCGGTCGATGCGGTTGAATCTGCGCTCGAAGAAGCGCAATTTGTGCGCCCGGATCTGATCTGAATCCGCACTCGAGGCCAGCATCGCTTCGGCTGTTTCCCGCGCGTCCATGGCCAGGCCGGATTCGCCGAGATGCTGATACGCCCTGGCCAGCGCCAGATGGAAATCCATTTCGTAACGGTGCAGCTCGATGGCGCGCCGGAAAAAAGACCTGGCGGTTTCGTAGTCGCCTTCGATGTAGGCGTCCATGCCGCGGTCGAACTGGAAATAGGGATTGCGCTGATTGAGTCTCTCGGCGGCGCGCTCGAAGCCGATTGCCCGCTCGTCATCGCCGCCCTGGCGGTAGAATCTGGCCAGATTGTTCATCGCGTTGACGTTGGAGCGGTCGGTTTCGAGCGCATAGTGGAAACTGAATTCGGCCATGACGCCGTCGCCGAGACGCAAATAGACCGCTCCCAGGTTATTCCAGGCTTCGCTGTTGCCGGGGTCGATGAACAGCGCGTTCTTGATGTACGCGAGACCCTGTTCCGCGTCGCCGGCAATCAGGGCCTCGACGCCCAGGTTCTTGAAATAAAGGGCCCGGGCGGCCTCGTCGGAAATCACGTTCTCGGTGTTGCGCTGCAAGGCGATCTGGGGCGTGAAGTCCGCCACGTAATATTCCCGCGGGCCGACGCGGCCGGTGGCGTTTATGTGCTGACTCAGCACGAGCAGATCATTGCGGCGATCCCAGGACGGCACTTCCTTGATGGTCTGGAAACTGGCGTCGAGGCCTATGTGGCGGGCCATTGCAACGTAGAGATTCATCACCGACAGGCAATTGCCGCGCCGGTCGCGGAAGACTTCGACCGCGGTGCGCGTCCTGTCGTCGGAATAGCGAATGTTCAGCCGGTTGTCGTCGTAAAGCAGTTCCTGCAGGACGGTCGCCAGATACTTGTCGCTGCGCGGGTCGGCGCCGATGCGGTCTTCGAGCAGGCGCTTGATTTCATCGCCAAGATACAAGGGGTCTGTTTCGGGGAAGCGATCCCTGGTCTGATCTATCGCCCGGGCGTAAAGGGCCGGATCGAAGACATATTCCGTTTCGATATACGTTGCCGTGTTCGTGCCTGCGCATCCGGCGAGCAATATGAGAGCGCCGGCCAAAAACGCCATTCCCAGCCGAAGTTTCATTCCATCCAGTTCCTTCTCCCGCGCTCCATCAGTTGGGAGCGGGTTCAACCGGTGTTCCCCTGCGCAATTGTATAGTCAGGCCCGGAGAGGAGGTATTGAGAATAGAATTACGATCGAAGATACGCAACCTGCGATCGCTCGGCCGGTATATCTCCGAGTTCGCTGCAAGAACGTTTTCCGCTTCTTCGCGGGCGTCCCGCGCCAGATTGAGTTCACCGAGCTGGACATAGGCCATCGCCAGGCCGGTATGGAAACTCGGCTCGTAGGGTTTCAGCCTGATGGCGCGCCGGAAATGAAAACGCGCGGATTCGAAATTTCCCCGTTCGTACGCTCTTCTGCCCTGGGCGTACTGGAAATACGGATTGCGCTGATTGAATCTGTCGATGACGCTTGCATAGCGCCCCGCCCGTTCTTCGTCGCCCTGCGCGCGAAAGAGTTTTACCAGATTGTTGATCGCGGTTGCGTTGGTATTGTCCAGATTGAAGGAGAAGTGGTAACTGAATTCGGCCAATTCTTCGTTATCCAGCCGCCTGTAGGCCGTACCGAGGTTGTTCCAGGCGAAACTGTTTGCCGGATCGATGAACAGGGCGTTCTTGATATAGGCCAGAGCCTCGTCGGTTTCGCCGGCAACCAGCGCTTCCACGCCCAGATTGTTGAAATACAGCGATCTTGCCACGGCGTCCGAAACTATGGATTCGGTCATCGACTGCAGGGCGATTTCGGGAGTGAAATCGACTACGTAGTACTGCCTGGCGCTCAGCCGTCCGGTTGCGTTGATGTGCTGGCTTACGACGAGCAGGTCGCCGCGGCGGTCCCAGCTCGGCTGTACTTCCACGGTCTGAAAACTGGCGTCCAGGCCCACGTAACGAGCCATGGCGACATACAGATTCATCACCGACAGGCAATTGCCTTCCCTGGCCTGGAAAACCTCGATGGCCGTGTGCGTTTTCGCGTCGGAATACTGGATGTTCAGGTGCTCTTCGCCGTATAGCAGATCCTGCAATGTGCTTACCAGGTATTCCTCGCCGCGTCCCTCCACTTCCATGTTCTCGTGGAGCCACTGCTTGATCTCGTCATCCAGGGACAGAGGATCGATTTCGGGATAGTTGTCGCTGGTCTGGTCGATGACCTGGGCGTAGAGGGCGGGGTCGAACTCGTAGTCCGTTTCCAGGTCGATAGCCGCACAGCTTGCCAGCAGAAGCAGGCTGCTCAAGACTATCGCCATGTAAACACGAATGCTCATTCCATCGTTCCCCTTGACATATTCTACCTGAAACGGCGCGGCGTCTCCCTGCCCGTCTTGTCGATTTTCATGAATTGGTAGCGGCCTTTCAGGAAAGGCACGGCATCCTGCTCCAGCCGACGGAACAGCGCGACCCAGCCGGCGTAACGGGCGAGTTCCGCCAGACCCATGCCGAGGCTGTCCACATCCGTGCTTTCGCGCAGGCGCGAACTGTAGCGGCCCCAGTTGCCGCCATAGCGCACCGTTCCGTCCGCCGAGCCATATTCGTATTCGAGCGCGAGCCGGGTCTGGGCGATGCGCATGCTGTCCGCCGACAGGAAACGCACTTCGAAAGCGGTCTCGAATTCCTGCAGCGAGCCGCTTGCGACGCCGCTCCGGTTCCAGATCACATCGGTGTCGATGATCACGCTCTTGGTCACCGGCAGATAATCGAGATGTTCGAAAGGCAGGGTATCGGCGAACAGAAACGCGTAACCGGCGTCGGTATCGCGCAAGGCCGAAGAGATACTGACCCGTCTGTCGATATCCAGATCCACGACGGCGTCGGACCGGGTTCTGATCGAGCGGCTGGAGAGATCAAACAGGGATTTCAGCGTGGCCGGATCCTCGCTCGGCAGGCGGCGGCTGATCCCGTTTGGTCCGGACGCCGAATCGATACCGTGCAACATGAATGAATCGCCATCGAATACGAGTTCGGTGGGTACGAAGTCCAATTCAGCAACTTCGCCGAGAGCGATACCGCCAGGCACGACGATTTCCTCGATTGTGGGCTGGTTGAACTCATCGCCCAGGGTGATCTTGCGGAAAATCCTGGGTTCGTTGCGTGAAAGACTCCGGTCGTCCCTGTTCGGCGGGTCGCGAAAAACCGACGCCGAGTCCCGGCGCAGACGCTCGCCGAGCAGTTCCATTTCGGTCACATCGGTACGCAGCCGGCGCGCCGCACGCGAATCGATAGCCAGCCGATACTGTGCGGTGGCGTAAAACTCTCCCGCACTGGAAGTATCATCAAGTCGTAGCGGAAGAGCTTCCCATCCTTGTTGTCCGGCGATTTGCGCCACCAGCAACGCGGTTTCCTCATCTTCGACGGCGTAACTGACGAACAGCCGCTCGCGATTGAAATCACCAAGCCAGGATCGGAGAAAACTCGCGTCCGCGGCGCCGGAGATCACGGCCAACCCGCCGATTTCCCGCGCCCGGTAGGCAGTTTCCCAAGCCTCGATTTCAGCACTGTCAGGATATGCGCCCACGGGCAAATCGGCAAAACCACCCAGGCGCGGCGCATCGAGTGAACCGAGTTCGCGCTCGTTCAAATTAGGCGCAAGTTGAAGTTCAGTTGCGTGAATCTCCCCCGCAAGCGCTTGCAACAATTCCTCCACTGCATCCTGGGCGTGAACAGGAATACAAAACAGAAGCAGACCAAGAAAACTGCATCCCACGCCACCCGGCGGCGACGGTTCGAGGCCGCTAATCGTTCGCGCAAAGATCATATTCGGTGCCGCGCCGCTTGTTGAGCAGGCGCAGGCGCAAGTCGCTTACCCAGTCGGGTTCGCCCCACAAATGCAGCGGCTGGGCGAGTTCGGCGATCAGCCGCTCGGCTTCGTCGAACCGTTCGGCCTCGATGGCGTATTTCACGGCCTGTTCCATGATAAATGTATCGGCCGGCAGCAATTCGAATGCCCGGCGCTGGTAGTCGACGCCATCCCTCCAGTCGTAGCCTTCGAACAGGTGAATTTCTCCCATGGCGAGATTGGCTTCCGGATTGTCCGGGTACATGGCGATCACCCTTTCGAAAGCCCGCAAGGCCGCGGCAAGCCGCTCTTCCGCCAGCGCCGGCGCCCATTCGTTGTCGCAGTCTTCGAATTCGGCTTCCCAGTACTCGCCGTAGTCGAGCAATATGTCGCGGTTGTTCGGCTCCAGCGCGAGGGCATGTTCGAAATAGCCGGCAATCTGCCGGTCGCTTTCGCGCTCCGCCTCGTCCTGGTAGCGGAGCGAGTCGCCGAGCCCGGACCAGGCTCGGGCGATGGGTGAATCCCGCTCGGTCAAGCCCCGGAAGAATTTCTCCGCCACATCAAGTTGGCCGGAATTGAGTGCGAGTTCGCCGAGCTGGATGGCGACCCGGTCTGGATCGGCGGCAACCGGCTCGAAATCGAAATCATCGCGCAGCCCCGTCATGGGGATCTTTCGCTCGCCGGCTTCGGTGTTGCGCAAGTAGTCCCGCAATTCCTCTTCGAGATTTTCCGGGCGAATCCTGAAGGACTGATCGAACGCGAAGCGCGGGTTGCGTCCGTCCAGCAGATGATCGAGATAGGTCCGCAAATTCTCGCGGTGGTCGCTGAACCCTTCCTCGTGGCCGTGGCGCATATAGGTCAACAGGGCTTCGGACTTGAGGTTGGCGATCTGGATCAGCCGCGGCGAAGCGAGCGCCGCGTCCTGGTACAACAGGCGCTCCATCGCCAGCTCTTCCGAAAGTTCGGCCATGCGCTCATTGGTAGCCGAATCGTACGCAGGCAAACGCAATTCGTCGCCATCGACCTCGATTCGCGAGTAATAGCCGGCCAGGCCTTCCTCGTACCAGCGCGGCATGCGCAGATCGACGAAATTGCGCATCAGGAAATGCACGTAATAGTGCAGCCCCTGTTGCCAGGCCATGTCCTCGTCCAGGGACATCGCCATGTAGTTCGCCCGCGGCGTCGGTATATGGAAACCGGCGTCCCGCTGAATGCTGAAATACCCGAAGTCATCGATATCGTCGAACAGATAGACCAGGTTCGGCACCGTCGCCGCCGGCAAGCCTTCGGCATGGCCGAGCAGGCGGCCCACGGCCTGACGCCAAATCTCCAGTTCGGCGGCGACCTCGGCAGTGCGCCTGGAGGAAAGTTGACTAAGGATGCGGAAGTGATCGGTTTCCAGCAGCCACCAGCGCTCTTGCGCGAGTTCCTGCTGGGCGGCGCTGCCGGCGCCGTACAAACAGGCCCCCGCCGCGGCGATCAGGCAGAAAAGTCGGTTACGAAACTGTTTCACGTCGCACCATGAAGGCGCAGCTATGTCCAACGAAATACTTTAACACGAAGATAGCGGCAAATGAGATGGGAGCCGTCGATTACATCGCCGGGTAATTCGGCCCGCCGCCGCCTTCCGGAGCCACCCACAATATGTTCTGGGCCGGATCCTTGATGTCGCAGGTCTTGCAATGCACGCAGTTCTGCGCATTGATCTGGAACCGTTTGGCGCCATCCTGCTCCACCACTTCATAAACGCCCGCCGGGCAATAGCGCTGCGCCGGTTCATCGTACATCGGCAGATTGACGTCGATGGGTATCGACTCGTCCCTGAGTTGCAGATGACAGGGCTGGTCTTCCTCGTGATTGGTGTTGGACAGATACACCGACGACAACTTGTCGAAACTGAGTACGCCGTCGGGCCTGGGATAGTCGATGCGCTCGCTCTCTTCCGCCGGCTTCAACTGGCAATGATCCTTGCCGGTGTCGCGCAAGTTGATTGGCAGGGCCGCTCCGAACAGGTTGTGTTCGACCCAGGTGAAAGCGCTGCCGAGCCAGAATCCGAGTTTGTGGAAAGCGCCGCCGAAGTTGCGCGCGCGATGCAATTCGTCGTGCAGGGGTGAGGTGCGGAAGCGTTCGCTGAAATCGGTATCGCGGGCGTCGTCGCCGAGAGCGGCGAACAGGGATTCCGCCGCCAGGACGCCGCTCTTGATCGCGGTATGGCTGCCCTTGATCTTGGCGGCGTTGAGCGTTCCCGCGTCGCAGCCGATCAGCAGGCCGCCGGGAAAGCTCATCTCGGGCAGGGAGTTGATTCCTCCCTTGATGATCGCCCGGGCGCCGTAACCGATGCGCTTGCCGCCTTCGAGATAGCGCTTGATGACCGGATGGTGCTTGTAACGCTGGAATTCGTCGAAAGGGCTGATATGGGGGTTCCGGTAACCGAGATCGACAATCAGGCCCACATAGACCTGCCGGTTCCCGGCGTGGTACAGAAAACCGCCGCTCGTGGCGGCGTAGCTCGGCCCGGTCATGGGCCAGCCGGCGGTGTGCACCACCAGGCCTTCCTGGTGCCTGGCTTCATTGATTTCCCAGACTTCCTTGATGCCGATTCCGTAATGCTGGGGGTCGCGGTCCTTGTCCAGTTCATAACGGGCGATCACTTCCTTGCCCAGATGTCCGCGGCAGCCTTCGGCCAGGATGGTGAATTTTGCGTGGAATTCGAATCCCGGTTGCCAGGTCGATTTCCGCTCGCCTTTCGCGTCGACGCCCATGTCGCCGGTGGCGACGCCTTTCACGCGGCCGTCATCGTCGTAAAGAATCTCGGTAGCGGCAAAACCGGGGAAGATCTCGGCGCCGAGTTCGGCCGCCCGGTCCGCCAGCCAGCGGCACAGGTTGCCCAGGGAAATGATGTAGTTCCCATGATTGCGCATGGGTTTGGGTACGAGAAATTCGGGAAAGCGGTAGGAAGACTTGCCCGATCCGAGGTAATGGACCTGATCGCCGGTAACGCGGGTATCGAGTGGCGCACCCCTTTCTTCCCAGTCGGGGAACAGCATTTGCAACGCTCCCGGCTCGAATACCGCGCCGGAAAGTATGTGCGCGCCCACTTCCGAACCCTTCTCCAGCACGCAAACGGAAATCTCTCGCCCGGCCTCCCGCGCCAGTTGCAAAACGCGGCAGGCCGTGGCCAGACCCGCGGGTCCGGCGCCGACGATGACGACGTCGACTTCCATGGATTCCCGTGTCATGAGTTTCCCCTGTTTTCCTTCGACAATGCACCGGAATTATGCGGAATCCGGCCGCGCGGCGCAAAAACGAGAGTCATTCAGTCGCCATTATGGCGTACAAGGAAGTATGATTATGTCATTCAGAGCTATGTACTGGGGATGTCATGCGCATATCCAAGCGCGGCCAGATCACTACTCCGAAGCCCTTGCGGGACCGCGGTGGGCTGCCCATCGGGAAAGGGGCGGCAGCCCAGCACCCGGTAGATCAAGTCTATGGCATTCTGGGCAATGACGCTCTCGGCGAAGGTGTCGGCGTTGACGAATACATCGAAAAGATTCGCGACAATTCAAAGATTCCGGTTAAAACCGCTCTTCGTCGATCCAGTAGTTACTGACGACGCCATCGCCGAATTCGATGGAAAGCGTCTCGATGCGTTCTTCTTCGACATCGATCATAAACAACAGGAGCACACCCACTTGGGTGTCCTTTTCGGACCGATTCCGGTACTTCCAAACCGCTGAGCCGTCGGCGTAAGTCTGTCTGCTGGTCGGCTCGCCAAAAGTGTCACGCACGAATTGCTCGTCGCTCTTGCCGACCTCTAAGCGTGACACATCGTCTTCACTCCAGACCGTTTGCAAATCACGCGAATCTGAATCCACCGCCACGAGACAGCCCGTGAGCGCCAGAGCCAGAACCGCCACAAACACATATCTGATCATCTATCTTTCCTCCTGTCACCGGATTGACTACCGCAATGCGGCAGCGCCGAAGTTTATCGCATCCCTCCGACCATCTTTCTAACGAGCCGCTAAAAAAATAGTTACACCAAAATCTCCAACTCGTAGTGAAAACACGTCGCTGACCCTGCCGATAAACCAATCAAGCTTGAGACAAGCGGTTGACTACCAATAGAAAAACGGAGGCGCGGCATGTCCCTGGAATTTATTCTGCGGAATAGGCTCAATTTTCTGGCGCCGATCATCGTCCTCATGGCTGCTGTTCCGGCGCAGGCGCAAACCACCTGGCGCGGATTGGAAGTCGCTCCCGAGAACCGTTGTTCGACATACAGCTCCGGCGATTATTCCTACCGGAGCAGTCTGGAAGACGATCTCGTGGCAATGCTTGGCGGCGTGTACAGCCCGTACACGGGTGAATGGTTCGATTCCAAAGCCAGGACCGATATCGAACATATCGTCGCCAGGTCGGAAGCCCACGACAGCGGCCTGTGCTCGGCGTCCGTCGAAGCGAGGCGGGAGTTTGCCTCTGACCCGCTCAATCTCACGCTGGCCGACCCGGGCACGAACCGGGACCGGAAATCGGACAAGGACGCTGCCGACTGGCTTCCGGACTTGAACCGATGCTGGTTCGCGAATCGGGTGCTGAAGGTGAAATTGAAGTACCGGCTGTCCGTGGACCGGGACGAAGCGGAGGCGCTGGAGGCGGTTCTGGCGGGCTGCATGAACTTCGCCCTGGTTGTCCATCCTCCGGACGCCGGGCCGTTGTCGGGAATTTACGTTTCGGCTTCAGTCCGGGAAGCGCTGCTGATCGTGCAGGACTATCACGGCGCCACCATCAGTTTATCGCTACCGTACGAACTCGACCCATCGGGGGAACTAGTTCCAGGTGTCTGGGGCTATTCCACCGAGCGAATGGAGGAAGCCCCCGCGGGGTATGAGAGATTTTTCCCGGACGCTACTGCGGTACTGCTACCGGACCCGGAATAAGCGTCAATCCCGAGCAGGATGGGCGTTCCGACAAGGAACATCGGTGAGGCATTGTAAGCAATCACATTGATTTGGGTAATCCAGCCTGCTTGAGAATGTTGTTGGCCGTGTGCCTGCTCTTCAGATTTGCCGGTACGCAAATCTTTTGATTGGACTTGCCGGGATTCGCCCAAATCTGGTGGCTCCCCTTGCCCTCTCTAACCTGCTCCCACCCATTTTCCCGGAGTATCGTGGAAACCTTCCTCCATAAAGTCGCCATTCGAGTCTTCCCTATGCTACGCCCTCCCTGATCGCACCCGACTCTGCCAGATGATAGGTTGGATGCAACCGATCCAACTCTGGAGATTGCGTCGGTGGCAACACGACATCGACCTCGACCCGACTCCCCTTGGGGATATCCAGATTGCTGCTCAATAGTTCCGGAACGATGTCCATAGCCACTTCAAGCAGTTCAGCGATCGTCCCGGTCTCCAAAGTCAACCCCGGTATATTGTCGCTTGTGCCAACGAACACGCCGGTATCGGCATAGTAGCTGACGTCTATCGTAAATTGGTACATGGTCTCGCTCCTCTTCCACCGTTCACATCCATGATCGACCGGCTGTTAGCGTATCTGAACGCTCAGAAGTGAGTCAACAAGCACGCAGGGGGCACAAATTGTCACAATAATCAGCAGACTGAATCTGCCTTCGGGGCCGTAATAACGAGATAATTCAACGAAAGTGCGCCGGAGTTTCCGGTGTAACTTTTTTACCCGTGGCTCGTTTGCAATATCCATTCAATCCGGGCTCGGCAACCGGCCGCACCGGGCCGCGGCTTTAACATGCGGATTTCCAAAATGCCCCGTTTCCAAAGGAAGATCATTTACCAGGCCTTGCTATGCGGCCTTTTCGCCGGCGCGGCAGGCGGCGCGCTGGCGCAGGATGCGCCGGTCACCGACGAAGACGCCACGGTGACTTATCCCGCTTCGTTTTTCATGCAATACGAACCGTTTTCGGTCAACGACATGCTCGACCGCATTCCCGGCATCAGCGTCGCCCGCGGCGGGGGTGGCGGTGGCGGCGGCGGTGGTCCCGGCTTTTCCGGCGGCAACAACCGGCGCGGACTCGGCATGGGTGGCGACCAGGTGCTGATCAACGGCCGCCGCATCGCCGGCAAGGAGAATGAGGGCAGCAGTCAACTGGCGCGGATTCCGGCAAGCCAGGTGGACTATATCGAAATCATCCGCGGCACTTCCGGCGACCTCGATGTGCGCGGCGGCGCCCAGGTCATCAACATCGTGCTGCTCGAAGCCGAAACCCGCTCGTCGATCACCTACGAAGTAAATACCGACCACTACCACGACGACTCGCTCAAGCCGGGAGCCAAGATCGCCTGGAGCGGCTCCAGCGGCGGCTTCGACTACCTCATCAGCGGCGAAACGGAACCGCGATACGAGCATCGCATCGGCCACGAGACCAGCATTCTCGGAGACGGCAGCCCGAACGAGCGGATCAAACGCGTAAGCACGCGCGAGGCGCAACCCATGGTGTTCAGTTCGAATCTGGCCTGGCAGGTGGGAGACGCCGACCTTTTTCATCTGAATCTGCAATACGAGGACGATAGCGCCCCGGAGGTCGCGAACCGGGACATTCTCAACACGAAGTACGATCCGCCGCTGGTGGATCTCGAACTCGACGTCCTCGACGAAACCGAACAATTCTGGGAGGTCGGCGGGGACTACGAACATATCTTCAGCGGCGGCCAGCGCTGGAAGACCCTGTTCATCGTCAATCGCGGCAACAGCCATAGCTTGCGCGACAGATACCTGCTGGAACTGAACAGCGACGACAGAACCCAGGACTTGCATCTCGATTTCGCCAACACCTACCAGGAACGGATCGCGCGCACGGGTTATACCTTTGATTTGTCGGGATCGGAAAACCAGAGCCTGGAACTCGGCGTCGAGCGCGCGCAGACGATACTCGACTCCAACCTGCGGCTCGACCTGTTGCCGAGCGGCGGAACCGGACTGTCGCCGGTCTCGTTTTCCGACGCCACGGTCGAGGAGATCCGCTACGAATCCTTCGCGGTGCACAACTGGCAGATTAACGACCGCATGAGCCTGGAAAGCACGCTGATCTTCGAACAGTCGGAGATTTCCCAAAGCGGCGATGTCAGCAAGACGCGGGATTTCGAGTTTCTGCGGCCGAAAGTCGATTATCGCTTCGATATCACGCCTGCGGTGCAATTCCGGGCGACCATCGAGAAAGACGTCGCGCAGCTGAGCTTTTCCGACTTTACCGAAAACACCAGCGAAGCCGACGACGACCAGAACTCCATCGCCGGCAACCCGGACCTGCGTCAGGAGCAGTCATGGCGCTATGACTTCAACCTCGAATATCGCTTCAACGACGACAACGGCGTTCTCAACACCAACGTCTTCTATCACGAACTGATCGACGTGATCGACAAGTTGGACGTATCCACGCCGACGCAGATCCTTTCCGCCAACGGCAACATCGGCGACGGCGAACGCTACGGCATTGCCCTGGACGGCAGCTATCGCTTCACTTCCATGGCGGATTCCCAGATCCTGCTGACTTCCACCGTGCGCGTGGAAGATTCCAGCGTCATCGATCCGTTTCTCGGGATCGACCGGCGCTTCAGCCGCCAGGGCCGGGGTGAGGCGCGGATAGGATTCAGACATGATTTCCCCGCCCGCAACTTCAATTACGGCTTTTCCTGGAATCACAACTTCCACGGTGGCCGTATCGCCTACGATATCGACAAGATCGAGGATTACAACTCGGGCGACTTCGTGCGGCTGTTCGCGGAAACGCAGGGCTGGGGCGAGTTGATCTACCGGTTTGAAGTTTTCAATCCGTTTGAAAATTCGCGCTGCCGGGTTCGCTCAAGATACCTCGGCGGCACGATCGCCACCGGGTACCTGAGCGAAATCGAGGATTCCTGCAGTCATACCGGCCCCACGATCGCGATCAAGATCCGCGGGACAATTTGACGTCTGTGGCTTCGATTCGTCGCCGTTGGCTTGCGGGGTTTGCGGCGGACGCCGTAAATAAGGCCCAGCCGCCAAGCACAGCGTGGCGTCGTTTCGGCTGCGCCTGAAGCTGCGCGTCATTAACGCTTGCCTACACCCCTGTAAGCTTCGCGTTCGGCCTCCATGCCTCACACGCCCTCCACACACCCCACAAGCCAACGGCGACTTACGTTGTGCGGATTTCGTCGGCGCTGCCAATCAGTCCAGCGACTGTACCCAGACGTTGCGGAAACGGATGGTTCCGCGCCCCCACTGGAGAGC
>JAJDYJ010000001.1 GCA_022822865.1 Pseudomonadales bacterium
ACGATCGGGAATGGATGGATCGAGCCGCGCCAACGTCAGTTTGAAAGCACTGGCCGAAGCAGTAGCAACAGGAGAAAAACAGCGCCTTGACAACATGGATACTTCGCGTTCGGCATCCATGCCTCACACGCCCGCTGCACAGCACACCGGCTGATGGCGACTCACATTGTGCTAGTTCAACCGCTCAGAAGGTCTTACCGATGGTGAAGACAAAGGCCTGGCTTTGGGTGGGGTTGCCGTCAGAGTCGAACTGGCCGTTGCCTTCGCCGAATTCGTCGCTGCTGAAGATCGCCGCTACGCCGAAATCGATCTCGCTGACGGTGAGGCCGTAGCCGATTTCGATGTAGTTGCCGTCGAAATCGCCGCCGAATTGCCCCAGGGTGCCATACAGGCCATTGTCGGCGCTGATCGTCGCCGCCAGGAAATTGTAGTCCTGTTCGGGTCCGTCGAAATTGCCGTAGACGCCGGAGGAGTACTCGATTCCGAGCATGCCGTAGCCGAATTTCAGGTTGAGTTCTTCATAGGTGTCGTCGAATTCGCCGGTGTAGTAATAGCCGGTGAAGCCGATGCCCGCGGTGAAGCCCGCGTCGGTCTCGATGTTGTAACCGAAGTAGCCGTCGACCTCGAGGCCGTCGCCGACGTCAGCAGTCCAGCCGCCGGCGTAGAAGCCGCCGTTGGTGAAGTCGATGCCCGCGCTGCCCGAAGATTCCTTCTGCAACAGTCCTCGATAGTAGTACTCGGAAGCCCAGCCGATGTTGTAGGAAACTTCCTGTGCGCTGACGATGCCGGTATAACCGAAGCCGGCCAGGAGCAGCGCTCCCGCGGCGAGTAATCTTGCCCTTTTCATAACTTCCTCCAATCTTTGCAAGTTGATGCATGCCGAACGCATGCGGGGATCAGCTACTGATTCCTGCCGCTATTGCTTGCAATCTTCAGGCCAATGTCGGAAACCCCAATAAAACCGCGAGATTTCGCAACTTGCCGTAGCCGTAAAGAACAACAAATGCATCAAAATAGTGCATGCCCTTCCTCCTTCTACTATTCCTCTATACAAAGCACAACCGGCTGTCTTATGCTGCCGGTCTGCCGCGACTACAACCCGTGAGGTCGAAAATGAACCATCTGCACAGAATTCTGCCCGGCGCCCTGCTCGCGCTGCTGTTGAGCCTGCCGGGGCTGACGGCTTCGGCAGCCTCCTGGCCCGAGAGCGAAGACGGCGCCGCCAGCGCCGGCTTTACCGAAGAAGGCATGGCCGAACTCGACGCCGCCATGCGCAAGATCGTCACCGACCAGGATGTCGCCGGCATGGTCTGGCTGCTCGTGCGCGACGGCAAGGTAGCGACTTTCGACCACGCCGGCCTCGCCCGCGTCGACGACAACGCGCCGATGGACAAGGACAGCCTCTTCCGCATCTATTCCATGACCAAGCCCGTCACCGGCGTGGCGCTGATGATGCTGCACGAGGAAGGCCTGTGGGAATTCGACGATCCCGTCAGCAAGCACGTGCCCGAATTCGCCGATCTCAAGCTCCTGGTGAGCTACGACGAGGAGGGCAACGTCGAACTGGCCGAGCCCTCGCGCCAGCCCACCATGCGCGAACTGCTCAACCACTCCGCCGGCTTCGGCTACGGCCTCAGCGGCCAGGATCCGGTAAACAACGCGTTCCGGCAATCCCAGGTGCTCGCCTCCAGCGACCTCGACCAACTGATCGACCGCATCGCCGACATTCCGCTGCTCTACGAGCCCGGCGAACAATGGTTCTATTCCGTCGCCGTCGACATCCAGGGCTATATCGTGCAGGAACTTTCCGGCATGCGCTTCGGCGAATTTCTCGAACAGCGCATGTTCCTTCCCCTGGGCATGAACGACACCCGTTTCTACGTGCGGGAGCAGGACCGCCCGCGCTTCGCCGAAGTGCATAACTGGGACGAGGAGCGCGGTACGCTCGTGCAACGCCCCCCGCGCACCGACCGGCCCACGTACCACGATCCGAACCGACTCGAATCCGGCGGCGGCGGGCTGGTCTCGTCGACCCACGACTACGCGCGTTTCCTGCAGATGCTGGTAAACGAAGGCGAACTCGACGGCGTCCGCATCCTGAGCCCGGAATCGGTGCGCATCATGCGCACCAACAGCCTGCGGGACGAGTTGCTGATGGGTGGAGGCCCGAACCGGGCCGGCGCGCCGGGCACGGGCTTCGGCGTCGATTTCGCGGTGATCTTCGATCCCGCGGCGGCGAACAGCCCGCAAGGGCCGGGAACCTATTACTGGTCGGGAGCGGCCGGCACCTGGTTCTGGATCGACCCGGTATACGACATGTTCTGGGTCGGCATGATCCAGGCCCAGGGCGCGCGGCGGCCGGGCGCGGCCAACATGCGCAACGTCGCCAGGGACATCATTTACGACAGCCTGATCCGCTAGGGTAGCGGTATCTCCGCGGCGTCGGGCACGCCATAGCCCCGCTGCACGGCGGGGCGGGCGGCGATGCGCACGTACCAGTCCCGCAGCCGGGGAAACTCGTCGAAGTCGATCCGCTGCCATTCGAAGCGCGAAATCCACGGCCAGGTGGCGATATCGACCAGTGAATACTCGCCCGCGATGTATTCCCGCTCCGCCAGGCGCCGGTCGAGTACGCCGTACAGCCGCCTGGTCTCGTTCGAATAACGCTCCTCCGCATAGGGCGCCTTGCCCGGATTGAACTGCACGAAATGATGCGTCTGCCCCAGCATGGGGCCGATGTGGCCCATCTGGAACATCAGCCAGGCCAGCGACTGCCAGCGCTCGGGCCCCGGCGGGCATAGCAACCTGCCTTCGCGCTCGGCCAGATACAGCAGGATGGCCCCGGACTCCATCAAGGTCATGTCGTTCTCGTGATCGACGATTACCGGAATCTTGTGATTGAGCGTCAGCGCGTCGAACTCGGGCGTGTGCTGGTCGCCTTTGGTGATGTCGATTGGAATTACCCGGTAAGCCAGCCCGAGCTCTTCGAGCATGATGGAGACCTTGCGCCCGTTCGGCGTGTTCCAGGTATAGAGATCGATGCCGGGGTTTTCTGCTGGCTGCATGTGCCGGGACTCCTCGTGCTTCTGTGGCGGAACGAAACGAGGCGCAAGTATAACGCCTCCGCCGGCAGCCGGGGCGAGAGCCGAAAAAGTGATTTACCGCTGAAATTGAGCAAAACCGCAAATTCGCGACTAGCTTTTCTGACAGGCGGGAAGAGGCGATGAACGATGCGTGAGGATTGTTGGTCGCCTTGCCGCGCCAACATGACTATCATTCCCCGGAAAAGGACTTGAACATGAATCGTTCACTACGTTTTGGCGCCGGTTGCGCCTTGCTCGCCCTCTTTGCCGCCTGCGCGGCGAACCCCCAATACGCGCCGGATAGACGCGCGCCTACTCCTGAAGAGGTCGCCCGGCACAACGCCGTCGTGCCGCAAAATCTGCAACTCGTCTGCCGCAGGCTGAGCAAAACGGGCTCTTACATCAAACAGCGCGTCTGCTGGCTGCGCCAGGACATGTATCTGCGGCAGAATCACCGCGACCGCATCTGGATCGCTAACTCGCCCGAAGATTCGAATATTCCAGAGGCTTACGAAGATCTACTCGAGCGTATTCCGCTGCCAGCGGATATTTTAGACCTGTAGCGCAATTGAACAGCACTACGCGCTCGTCGGGGCCGATGCGCCCGCTGGCCAGTTCCTGTTTCAGCGCCGCCAGGGTCGCAGCGCCTTCGGGGCACAGCAGGATGCCTTCGCGGCGGGCGCATTCCGCCTGGGCCGCGAGGATGTCCGCGTCGCTGACGGCGACGGCGAAGCCGCCGCTTTCGCGCACTGCGTCGAGAATCAGGAAATCGCCGACCGCGGCGGGCACGCGGATGCCCGCGGCGACGGTTTCGGCGTCTTCCCAGGGCTCGGCGTGGCGGTTGCCGGCCTCGAAGGCGCGCACCATGGGCGCGCAGCCTTCGGCCTGCACCGCGACCATGCGCGGCCTGCGGGCGCCGAGCCAGCCGATGGCCTCGAGTTCGGCGAAAGCCTTCCACATGCCGATCAGGCCGGTGCCGCCGCCGGTGGGATAGAGAATGACGTCGGGCAATTGCCAGTCTAGCTGTTCGGCGAGTTCGAGCCCCATGGTCTTCTTGCCTTCGATCCGGTAAGGCTCCTTCAGGGTCGACGTGTCGAACCAGTCCATCTCTTCGCGGCCCGCGCCGACGAGCTTGCCGCAATCGTTGATGTAGCCGTTGGCGAGAAAGGTATGAGCGCCGAAGAAAGCGGTTTCCTCGATGTTGATCTTCGGCGTGTCTTCCGGGCAGAACACCCAGGTCTCGATATCCGCCGCCGCGCAATAGGCGGCGAGCGCCGCGCCGGCGTTGCCGTTGGTCGGAATCGCCATACGCTTGACGCCGAGTTCCTTCGCCATCGCCACGGCCAGCGCCAGGCCCCGGGCCTTGAAGGAACCGGTTGGCAGGCGGCCTTCGTCCTTGATCAGGATTTCGGCGCAGCCGTATTCCTCGCGCAATTTATGCGCCGGCAGCAGCGGCGTCATGATCTCGCCGAGGCGCACGACGTTTTCGGAGCGCCGCACCGGCAGGAATTCCCGGTAACGCCAGAACTCGGGCTCGCGGTCCATCAGGACCACCTTGCTTACGGAATCCGCCAGGGCGTCGAGGTCGTAACGCACCAGCAGCGGCTTGCCCGCTTCGGACAAGCCCTGCAAGACGTCAGCCGGATACCGCGTGCCGGTATAACTGCATTCCAGGTGCGTGACGAATGTCGGATACTCGGTCATTACTCCACGCGATTCGAATATTTTTCGCGGAATCTCTCGTACAACTCCTGCTGGGTGCCGAACAGGTCGATGTCGCGGCCCTGGATGTAAGCGCCGAGCACCTGGCTGGTGCGCATGTCGAGGGCGTCGCCGATGGAAATGAACAGGGTCGCGTCCTTGCCCGGTTCGAGCGAACCGACGCGGTCGTCGACGCCAAGAATGCGGGCGTTGCTCAAGGTGATCAGGCCCAGAGCGGCTTCACGGTCGAATCCGTAGGCCGCGGCGGTGCCGGCGTAGAACGGCAGATTGCGCTGGCGATTCAATGCAGTGTCGCCGCCGCCGATGCCGACTTCGAGTCCGGCCTCCTGCAACAGGAACGGCATTTTGAAAGGCGCGTCGACATCGTGCCATTCCATACCCGGCAAGGCGTGAATGCGCTCGTAGATCACCGGAATCGACTCGGCCAGCAGCAGGTCCTTCACCTGCAGGGCCTCGGCGCCGCCGACGAGTACGATGTTCCGTACGCCGTAGGAACGGGCAAAACGCACGCCGCTGATGATTTCCCTGGCGCCGTCGGCGTGCAGGAACAACTTGCCGCTGCCTTCGAACAGGCCCTGCATGGCGGCGAGGTTGAGATTGAGCGGCTCGCCGGTGTAGCTCACCGCGTCGCGGAACAGCGCGTGCAGCACTTCGACCTGGGCCGCGTAGTCGTCGTTGTCGACCCGCTCGAAGCGGCCGGTGTCCGGATTGCGCCGGTTGCGCTTGAAACCGGGCCAATGCATGTGCTGACCGTCGTCGAGCCGCAGCGCGGCGTCCTCCCAGTTCCAGGCGTCGAGCATGAAGATCGACGACAGGCCGGAAATCATGCCGCCTTCCGGGGTCACCTGGGCGGTGAGAATGCCGTTGAAGCGCGTGGCGGGAATCAGTTCGGAATCGGTGTTGTAGGCGATGGCCGAACGCACGCTGGCGTTGATGTCGCCTTCCTCGACCACGTCGTTGGTGGCGCGGATGTTGCCGATCTCGAGCAGTCCCAGCGTCGTGTTCGGCAGGACCAGCCCGGGATAGATATGGCTGCCTTGCACGTCGATGACGAGATGGCCGCCGGTGTCGATGCCGTCGCCGGCCGAGCCCACGGCGGTGATGACGCCTTCGTCGAAGGTGATCACGCCGTCGCCGATGACGGTGCCGTCGCCGACGTGAATGATGGCGCCCACAAGAGCGATGGGTTCGCTTTGCGGCGCCGCCGGAGTCGGCACTACCGCGTTGGCGGCGAAAGCCGCGGCGAGCAGGGCCAGCGTGCAGATTGTTTGAGTCAGATTACGCATTGGTCATTCCTCCCTATTCGCCGCGGTTCGTGATGGAAGAGATGATGCGCGCGCGCTCGGCGGCGATCGCCTCGCGCAGGGCCATGTCCTCTTCCCGGTCGTAGAAGGGCGCGCCTTCGATCCAGGTCGTCTCCGCCACGGCGTAGACCGACAGCGGATGATCGGACCAGAGCACCAGATCCGCGTCCTTGCCCGCCCGGATACTGCCCATGCGGTCGTCGAGATGCATCAGCATGGCGGGATTGAGCGTCACCATCTTCAGCGCGTCGACTTCGCTCACGTTGCCGTACTTGACCGCCTTGGCGGCTTCCTGGTTGAGCCGGCGCGCCATCTCGGCGTCGTCGGAGTTGATCGCGACGACCACGCCGGCCTGCTGCATCAGCGCGGCGTTATAGGGAATCGCGTAACGCACCTCCCACTTGTAGCCCCACCAGTCGGAGAAGGTCGAACCGCCGGCGCCGTGCTGGGCCATCTTGTCGGCGACCTTGTAGCCTTCGAGGATGTGGGTGAAGGTGTTGATGTTGAAGTCGAACTGTTCGGCCACGTGCATCAGCATGTTGATCTCGGACTGCACGTAGGAATGGCTGGTGACGTACAAGTCGCCGTTGAGCACGTCGAGCATGGCCTCGTGGACGAGGTCGCGCCGCGGCGGCGGGGTATGCCGCTGTTGTGACGCCGGCAGATCGTTGTATTCGTCCCAGGCCCGGCCGTACTCGCGCGCCTGCGAAAAGGCGTTGACGAAGACCTGTTCGACGCCCATGCGCGTCTGGGGAAAGCGCACCGAGGCGGGATTGGTGCTGCGCTTGACGTTCTCGCCGAGCGCGAACTTGATGAACGGCGCGGCGTCCTCGATCAGCAGCCCCCGGGCCGGTTCGCCCCAGCGCATCTTGACGATGGCCGACTGGCCGCCGATGGGATTGGCGGAACCGTGCAGCAACTGCGCCGCCGTCACGCCCCCGGCGGCGTTGCGATAGATGTTGATGTTCTCCGAATCGACCACGTCGTTCATTTCCACCATGCTCGAATTGGTCTGGGTCTCGTTGATGTTGAACAGGGCGATATGGGAATGCTCGTCGATGATGCCGGGCGTGAGATGCTTGCCGCTGCCGTCGATCTCGGCGGCGCCGCCGGCGTCGAGACCGTCGCCGACCGCTTCGATCAGGCCGTCGCGCACGAGCACGTCGGTCACCAGCGTGCCTTCGTCCTCATTGGTCCAGACGGTAGCGCCGCGAACGACGAAATCCCGGGCCCGGGGCAACTCGGTGCGGCCATAGGCGCTGAAGGGATAAAGCACCGGCGAAGGCAGTTCGGCCACCGCGGCGGCCTCGTCCGCCGCCTCTTCCCCGGCGGCGTCACCAACCCGGCTCAACTGCCAGGACAGCGATTCGCCGGCCGGAGTCAGCGCATTGCCGCGCCAGCCGCCGGCATCGCTCCAGCCGCTCAGGCGAATGCGATTGCCGTCGTCGTCCCAGACGAAATCCAGCGTGATCAGATCGTCGACGAGTTCGATATTGGCCGAACTCGAATCGCCGTCCGGGTCGAGCGTCGCTTCCGGGTCGGCGCCGTCGAATGCAATCTCGAGCACACGCGTCTGCCCATCCAGCGCCAGCTCATAACGGCCCGCGTTCTCCTGCCGGCCCGGATTGATCACATAACGATTGCCCTGGATCCAGTTTTCCAGCAGCACGGTATCTTGATCGAGCAACTCGCCCGAAGTGACGAGAAAATTGGCCAGCGCGCCGGGCGCGAGCCGCCCGACGAGATCGGAAACCCCGAGAGTCTCGGCCGGAACCGTGGTCAGCGCAGCGATGGCGGTTTCCGCCGGCAGCCCGTTACTCACCGCCTTGCGCAAATTGGGCCAGAAGTCATTACCCGCCCCGGCGCCGGTCAGCGAAAAATCAATACCCTGCTCCGCCAGCAAACGCGGATTGAACGGCGCCAGCTCCCAATGCTTGAGCGCTTCAAAGCTCACCTCTTCCGCATCGAGCGGATCCGCCACTTCAGGCGCTTCCGGAAAATCGAGCGGCACAATCAGCCCGGCGCCCGTAGCAGCGATCTCCTCCACCCGGCGATAGCTGTCGCCGCTGGTCTTGAGCACATATTGCACCCCGAAATCATCGCCCATCCCATCGACGGTCAACGCCTCCTGCCAGTTGTCGACTTCCATGATCTGGGGCAAATCCTGCGTGCCGTTCCAGGCTTCGAGCGTAGCGTCGGTAAACGGCCGCGGCTCCTGGGCGCCAAACCATTCGGCATCCATAAAAGTCTGGCGCAAGAGCGCGAAAGACCCCATCAGCGAAGTCGGCATCGCCTGAATCGAAGTCCCCTTGTCGAGCGAGTAATGCGCCGCCGCATCAGCGACGACGATGGCCTCGCTGGCTCTCTCGTCCCCCAGCGTAATCAGCGCAGAAGTACCGCGCGCAATCCCATCCGGAAGCAGACTCAAAACAGCCGTAAAGCCACGCCCGCGCAATTCTTCGCGCTCATCTTCATCAGGCACAAAAGCGGCCGCTGCACGAAAGTCGGCGCGAATAGCGTCATTCACATTCCGCGCACGATCGTCCGGCGCAAGATTCTCCCCACCCCCATTCTCATCCTGCGGCCGCTCAAGCTCGGGAACTCCGTAATCCGTATAAATATCAATCAGCCCGGGATACACATACTTCCCGGCAAGGTCGATCGGAAAGTAACCGGCAGGCACATCGTCATCGTCGTTGATCTCGACAATGCGACCTTCCCGCACAAGCAAAGTACCCCCACCGAGAATACTGCCGTCGGCCCGATAGATATTCGCATTACGAAAGGCATAAGCCCCGGCCCGCTGGTCCGCAATCCCGTTAGGCGTAAGATTCTCCTGCCCAAACGCCGAAAAGCAGACAAGCAACGCAACGGCCGCCGCCAAAATTCTGGAGAACATGTTCAGTTCCTCGCTAATCGAGAGCAACGAATAATAGCGCGTCCCGCAAACAATGGGACACCCACTCTAACCATGCACGGCGTGAGTCGCCGTCGGGGGGGGGGGGGGTGGGGGGGGGGGGGGGGGGGGGGGGGGGGGGGGGGGGCGGGGCCCGCCACCCGCGAC
>JAJDYJ010000035.1 GCA_022822865.1 Pseudomonadales bacterium
GCGCCCGCGAACCGCGAAAGGCGGACGGGAACCTGCGTTTCGGGCCGATTTCGGGCGCTGGAACGGCGCCGGAGCGGTCAGAAGGCCGGCGAACCACCTGAATGAGCGCCAAATCGGGCCTTGTTCAGACCTTCCCTAAAGTCCAAAGACAAATCCGTGAATAATCTTGTCTTTCACAACAGGAGCGGAAACCATGAGAATACTCCAGTTTCTCGGTTCGCTATTCTCCGCATTGCTGGCGGTGCATGCCGCTGCGCAACAGCCCGCCGACTACCAGGCGCCGCGCACGGAATGGGGTCAGCCGGACTTGCAGGGAGTCTGGAATTTCAATTCCGAAACTCCCATGCAGCGTCCCGAACGATTCGGTACGCGCGAATTCCTCACCGAGGAAGAGATTATGCAGGCTCGCGTCCGCCGCGCGGAATTTCGCGCCGAAGCCGACGCCGCCGAGGCGGAGCTGGTCGTCAACCCGGAGGCGCCGCCGGCGGGCGCTTCGAGTACCGGCGGCTACAACAACTTCTGGTACGAGCGCGCCAGCATCGGCGAAAACACGCGCACCTCGCTCATCGTTTACCCGCTGGACGGCCGGATTCCGGCGCGCGTCGAAGGCGCCGAAGTGCATACCGCCACGCTGGGTCCCGACGTAGAGGGCGAGCGGCCGGTGCGCGCCATTTTCGGCGGGGTCGGCAAGGACGGACCGGAAGACCGGGGCTTGTCCGAACGCTGCATTATCGGCTTCAACTCGGGTCCGCCACTGACCGGGGGCGGCTACAACGCCAATTTGCAGATCGTCCAGAACAGGGATCACGCCGTGATCCTGGCGGAGATGGTCCATGACGCCCGCATCGTCCCGCTTGCCGGCAAGGAGCGCATAGACGATGACATCCGTCTCTGGACAGGCGATTCCCGCGGCTATTTCGACGGCGACACCCTGGTGGTGGTGACCCGGAATTTCACCGATCTCGCGCCCAGTTTCAGCCGCTTCGGCAACGCCAGGGACAAGACGCTGACCGAAAGGTTCACTCGTACGAGTTATGAAACGATTCAGTATGAATGGACCCTGGAAGATCCTTCCACGTTCACCGACCGCATAACGGCCACCATGCCCATGACCAAGGTCGCCGGCCAGCTATACGAATATGGCTGCCACGAAGGCAACTACGGCATGACCAACCTGTTGCGCGGCGAACGGATGGCGGAACTTCGAGCTGCCGCCGGGGAAGATACAGGCGAAGGCCAGTAACCAGTAGCAAGGTCCGGATCGGTTATACGCGCAGGTATGGCTTCAGCGCCTCGAAGCGGTAGTCGATCTCGGCGATCTCCAGCGGGCTGAAACTGTAGTCGCCGCGGCGTGAAACCGTGGTCTTGAATACGCCGCGTTTCTGCATGACATAGAGCCGCACGCCGGGAATGATCCGATCGAGATTCTGGATCAGCAACAGGCGGCTGTAGCAGTCGCGCATCGCTTCCTCATCGCCTTGTTCATAAAAATCCCACAAGGCCGCATAGACGTCGGCGTACATCGCGCCTCCGGTCATCACGCCTTCGGTGCCGATGCGCATCTCGTATAGCCAGCCGCGGCCGAGCGTGGCGCCGAATACGCTGCGGATGGGATCCGGCTGATATTGCTGCAGAGCCAGCATGCGATCGTGCACCCGGCCGTATTCCTCCTTCACATAGCCGCATTGGGGAAACTCGGTGGCGAGTTGCACGAGGAAATCGATGGTCAGTTCGATATCGGGGCCGCCGCTCGTCTGCACGAAGATCGGCCGCGCGGTGACTTCGCAAAGCGCGGCATAGTAATCCCTGATTTCGGCGAGCGAGTTCGCGGTGGTCGGAGGAATGGCGATCATGCCGTCGGGCTGAAGCGCTTCGGCGGCCCTGGCGTATTCGAGCATGCCCGCGGTGTCATCGGCCTGTACGCCGAGCACGAGCACCATGTCGCGGCCGCGATTGGCCTCGGCCAGCACCTCGAATCCGCGCAATCGTTCTTCGGTGCTCAGATAGCGCTGCTCCGAGGAATTCTGCGGCCAGACCAGACCGTCGATGCCGCAGCGGTCGCAAAAGTCGACTTCTTTCGCCAGATCCTCGTAATCGACTTCGCCGGACGCGGTATAAGGCGTACTGAGAATCATCAGCGCGCCGCGCATGCGGTTTTCCGCGGCCAGGGTGAATGCCGGCAGCGGTGCGGCCGCGGCCGCGGCGATTGCGGCAAGAGTCTGGCGCCGGGTGAACTTCGTGGTGAAAGGCATCGCGGTATCCTCATCTGATGGCCGGATCGGCCCCGGGACAAGACCTGTGAGAGTACGGCCAAGCGGGGTCGCTTGCAAGACAATGCAAAAGGGTAATAAGGTTGCCGTCCCATGAACAAACCGGTTTCTTCAGACCAGGACGGTATCGCCGGGTTGCTGCAAGGCGTCAGGTCGTTTCGCAATCGTGAGTATGGCGATTCCGACGCGCTGATGCCGCGCCTTGCGGGCGGACAACAACCCAAGGCCATGATGATAGCCTGCGCGGATTCCCGCATTGACCCGGCGCTGATTTTCGGAACCCGGCCCGGCGACTTGTTCGTGGTGCGCGTGGTGGCGAACCTGGTGCCCCCGCCGGACACCGACGGCCTGGAAAGCGCGGTGCTGTCGGCGGTGGAGGTGGGATTGCAAACGCTGAACATCCCCCACCTCATCGTCTGTGGCCATTCCCAATGTGCGGGCGTGAGAACTGCGCTCAATGCCGCCCTGGGCAACCCTGTATCCGATGCTCAGGCACTGCGGGACTGGGCCAGGGTTGCCGAACCGGCTTGCTGCGAAGTCATCGCGGAACACGGTGAACGGGTCACCGAAAACCTGGCCCGCAAAGCCGAACAGCGACTCATTCTCGATTCCCTCGAAAATCTCCGCGCCCGGCCCTGGCTGACCGATCTCGAAACTCGCGGCAAGCTCACCCTCCACGGCTGGTGGTTCGACATCGGCACAGGCGACATATGGATTGCAGACCCAAAATCTGGAAAATTTGCTTTGGCCTGAGTCGGCAGAAGTTACATGTGGCACAAAGGGTTTAGAGAACGTGGATCACCTGCTAACTTCGCGCCGGACCGTATCCCAATTCAGGGCTGGGTCGCTGGGATTGCGTAGCCGGTCGATAGCGGCATTAAGATCGTCTAAATCTTCGAGATAGTGTTCTACCGCCAAACGAATCACATCGGCCCTGCTACATCGGAGTTTCTTCGCTGCCAAATCAAGTGCGGCAACTACCGGGCCTGGCAATCTAGTTGTCAGTTGCTGAAGAGCTATGGCCATACTATTCCTGCTGTAAATTTTCCCAAGGAAAGGTCAGGTCCACTCATACCGGACTTTCAAATCGTTCAGATGCGAGTGGGGTAACACTCCTTCATGTTGCAGCCTGCCCACCACGACTCCAGGAGCAATGCCCAGCTTTTTTGCGAAAGCGAGGACGCCGGACTTTGAGCCGCCTGTCGCCAACAGCTCCAGATGGAAATTTCGAGGTATCAATATGTCGGCGGCAAACCGATTCGCTTCCTCTTCCTCTTTCTGATCCCGAAATCCATTTCTATCAACTTCGAGGAACATCAGTCGCTTGCGATGTAAAAGTATGTGCGCTGATTCGTGGAAAAAAGAGAACCAAAGTTGATCGTTGGACTTGTATCGCAAACTCAGCATCAGTAGGGCTTTATTGCTTGACAGCCATCGGGTTGCGCCACTGGCCGGACAGCCCGTCGGAGCTGGTGCAAACACCACGGCCACACCCGCTTCGGCGCACAATTGTTGTATTTTCGGCACGAAAACGTCCGGATCTTCTTCCAGGGTTAAACTTCTCAGTTCCTCAAGACAGGATTTAAATGTCTCCGCAGAGTAAGGGCGGCATTCGATTTCCTGGGACTTGAGTTCACCAAACCGTAACCACGCCGCAATCGCGCCAAACCGGCTTCGAGTCTTGTCAGACATCCGATATGCTGTCTGGCCCAGCCCTTCTGACCAGTCCCTCCAGGCATCCACCGTACCCACGCCGAAGAATCGCAAGCACTCCGCAACGGTCCTCGCTTTGTCCCGATGAATGGCGATCCATCCGAATTTGCGCATTTGAGATACCGGCAGTTCGTCAAGCCAATCGATATCCTGGCGAAGGCTCTCGATTTCGGATTCCCTGGCCAACGCGGCCCGATAACCAGCTTCGCGATTGAGCCAGAATCGGACCGTGCTGCCCAGAACCCGGGCCAGCCGGATTGCAACCGACTCGGAGAGCGGAACTTTTCCTGACACCAGTTGGCTCACAAACTTCCTGGATGCCCCCAGGCGACTTGCCAACTCCGCTTGCGTCCAGTTCCTCTCTTCGAGCAAATCCGCGATGGTATCGCCCGGTGGTGAAATCCAATCGGGTTCAAACGTACTTGTAGCTGTCTTGATCATGTCGACACCTCCTCTTGAAGCGCTCTAGTGGTAATCGCCAATTTCGACAATTCGCACCGCCGTCACGCGGCTCCAGTCCGTACCCCCATCTTC
The DNA here is from genome assembly GCA_022822865.1 of Pseudomonadales bacterium. Lineage (GTDB taxonomy): Bacteria > Pseudomonadota > Gammaproteobacteria > Pseudomonadales > Pseudohongiellaceae > UBA9145. The sequence continues at coordinate 4,518 of JAJDYJ010000035.1, forward strand.
AAGACTCGGCGCGGGATCGTGTACCGGCCGCAATACGAGTCTGTGGCCGCGATGCAAGGCAATCGAGAGGCACCCTTTTCGATCTCCTTTAAGGGGGTGAGGGTTTCCAGCCACCAGTTCGGTGACATTCTGCGCCGCCACGATGTCCGCGAGTCTGTTGCAAAGCTTCCTGGCGCTTATTGCGCCCAGCTTTCTTGCCGCATATCTGGCATTGCTGCAAAGCTTCTCCAATTCACCATTGTCGAAGGCGATTTCCATTGGCTTTCCATGCAATTTCCGTTTACCTATTCGGTAAACGAATTCTATTACACCATCGACAAAAAGCCAATTCTCTTTCGCTTGTAGTGAGCCGCCTTTTGAAGCGCGGGAATTGACGCTAGAATCGGGGCACTTCCCTGGCTGACGAAGGCAGACCCGATCATGACACGGCATCCGTTCGAACTTTCCACGACACGAATTTTGCTCTGTTCGCTGGCGGTCTGCTGGCCGGCGGCCGCTTTCGCCCAATCCGGCGCTACCGATAGCGAATGGCCGGTTTATGGCGCGGACAGCGGCATGACCAAGTATTCGCCGCTCGATCAGATCAATGCGGGCAACGTAGACGATCTGGAAATCGTCTGGCGCCGGCCCGGTCTGGATCCGTCCTACCTCGAAATCAATCCGAACCAGCGCACCTCCGCCAATCATGTGGCGACGCCGATCATGCGCAATGGCGTCGGCTATGTCCCTAATGGCGTCGGCCTCGTGGAAGCGTTCAATCCGGGCACCGGCGAGACGATCTGGACGCAGGAAGTACCGAGCGACGGCGACGGCCTGCCGGGCGCGGTGACGCGCGGCCTGGCCTGGTGGTCGGACGGCGACGAGGCGCGCATCCTGGCGCAGCGCAACGTCTGGCTTTACGCGCTCGATGCCGAAACCGGCGCGCCCGTTGCCGATTTCGGCGAAAACGGCCGCGTCAATCTGCAACGCATGCCTGCCGATTTCGAACGCTATCGCTGGGGCGGTGTGCCGGTAGTCGTGCGCGACACCGTCATCGTCGGCCAGGGCATGAGCGACACCTTCTCAGGGAGAGAGGCGCCGCCCAGCGAAGTGCAGGCGTTCGACGTGCGCACGGGCGCCTTGCGCTGGACCTGGAGCGCGATTCCCCAGGAAGGCGATGTCGGCGTCGAAACCTGGCAGGATCGCTCCTGGTCGTATACCGGACACGCTCCTTTATGGTCGCTGATGTCCGCCGACGAGGAACTCGGGATGGTTTACCTGCCGCTGAGTTCTTCCACCAACGACATGTACGGCGGCCATCGCATCGGCGATAACCTGTTCACCCAAAGCATAGTGGCGCTCGATGCGGAGTCGGGTGAAATGGTCTGGTATTTCCAGATGGTTCGTCACGGGCTGTGGGACTACGACATTCCGGCGGCCCCCGTGCTGATGGACATCGTGGTCGAAGGCCAGGAAATACCGGCGATCGCCCAGATTACCAAGCAGGCTTTCACATTCGTTTTCGACCGCCGCACCGGCGAACCGGTCTGGGACATTGAGGACCGCCCGGTCCCGCAATCGAACGTGCCGGGTGAGGTGACCGCCGCAACTCAACCGTTTCCCACCTTGCCGCCGGCGTTCGACCGTCAGGGCGCAACCGTGGAAAATCTGATCGACTTTACGCCGGAACTGCGCGCCGAAGCGCTGGAGATATTTTCGAACTACGTGACCGGCCCCATGTTCACGCCGCCTTCGGTGGCTGAACCGGACGGAACCCGGGGAACGATTCAATTGCCGGGCTCCCAGGGCGGCGCCGATGTGCAAGGCGCGGCTTTCGACCCGGAAACCGGCTACTTCTATATTCCGTCGATAACCTCACCTTTCGTAGCCGACCTTTTCCCCGGCGACCCGGACAGTACCGATCTCGCCTACACCAAGGGCACCCGGCGCTGGGTCGCGGGACCGCAAGGCCTGCCCCTGTTCAAGCCGCCCTATGGCCGCATTACCGCATTTGACATGAATACGGGCGAGCAGGTGTGGATGGTTCCCAACGGCGACGGACCGCGCGATCATCCGGCGATCGCGCATTTGAATCTCGGACAGTTGGGCTGGCCGGGGCGGCCCTCGCCGCTGCTGACCAGGACTCTGCTATTCATCGGCGAGGGCCAGACCAATCTGCGCAGGGACGGCCGCATGCCGCCCGATATGCCGGTCGAGATCGCCACCAACAGCGGCGGCCCCTTCTTCCGGGCATACGACAAGATGACCGGAGAAATCGAATGGGTAATCGAGATGGAAGCCGGCGTGACCGGCGCGCCCATCACCTACCTGCACGAAGGCCGCCAGTTCATCGTCGCCGCCATCGGCGACCGCCTGTACGCCCCGGAACTCGTGGCCTTTGCCCTGCCCGAGTAGGGACTGGCGGGCCTGTCAGTTTGCCGATTCTTCCGGCTGCTTGACCGTGCGCAGATAGGGCTTGACCGTCGTCCAGCCTTCAGGAAACAACTGCTCGGCTTCCTCGTTGGAAACGGCGGGGACGATGATCACGTCTTCGCCTTGCTGCCAGTTAACCGGCGTCGCCACCTTGTGTTTCGCGGTCAACTGCATGGAGTCCAGTACCCGCAGAATCTCGTCGAAGTTGCGGCCGGTGGTCATCGGATAGGTCAACATCAATTTGATGGTCTTGTCCGGAGCGATGATGAACACCGAACGCACGGTGGCGTTGTTCATCGGCGTGCGGCCTTCGGAAGTGCCCGGCTCGTCCGCCGGCAGCATGTTGTACAACTTGGCGACCGCCAGGTCGTGATCGCCGATCATCGGATAGTTGACCTTGTGGCCCTGCACATCCTCGATATCGTCGGCCCAGGCTTCGTGGCTCGATACCGGGTCCACGCTCAGGCCGATAATCTTGCAATTGCGCCTGGCGAACTCCTGTTCGAGTCCGGCCATATATCCCAGTTCCGTGGTGCACACCGGCGTGAAGTCCTTGGGGTGGGAAAACAGCACGCCCCACCGGTCTCCCAGCCATTCGTGAAAATCGATCTCGCCATGGGTGGTCATGGCGGTAAAGTTCGGTGCTATGTCGTTGATTCGCAGCGCCATCGGAACATCCTCGAAGCTGATAAATTGCCATGCGAGCCCTGGCGCGCAGGTGCGGCCAGGACTTGCAACGGGGCAAGAAGTCTACTGAACGGCGTCAATGCCTTCAAGAAGTATCGATTCCGTGTCAAACCAAAGTAGAAATGTCCCCTTTTCTCCAAAGTTGAAATGTCCCCTTCGGTCTTGCGCGGAGGGAGCGTAGCGACCGGAGCGCAAGACCACGCCGCCGTTATCGGGCGACCGCCTCCGCATCGGCCTTCAACGGCCGCCGCCAGGGGTGGTCCGGCGGCGGTTTCCAGGCCGGCCGGGATTGCTGCCGCGCCTTGGCCGTCTCGACCCGCGACCGAACGCTCTTCTCGTCC
>JAJDYJ010000086.1 GCA_022822865.1 Pseudomonadales bacterium
GTGCGAGGCAGGACGCCGAGCCCGGAGCCTACAGGGATGTATTTACGGCGTCCGCCGCACCTCCCGCCACCCAGCGGCGCCGGATCGAAGCCACAGTTCCTGCAAGCCCACTAAAGGCCAAACAATCTGACCGCATTCTCCGTAGTCTGCTCGGCGATCTCGCTCCGTTCGCGTCCCGTGCATTCGGCAACCTTGTCCAGCACCGCCGTCAGGTATTTCGGTTCATTGCGCCGGCCAGCCGGTTTCGGACGCAGGTTCCGCGGCAGCAAGTAGGGAGAGTCAGTCTCCAGCATCAGCCGGTCCGGCGGAATGTATCTGACTATGGACTGCAATTCGACGCCGCGCCGCTCGTCGCAAATCCAGCCCGTGATGCCGATATGCATGTCGAGGTCGAGATAGTCGCGCAATGCCGCCAGCGTATCGGTAAAACAATGCACCACGCCCCCCGCGACCCCGCCGCGATGCCCCTTCAGTACAGCCAGAAAATCCTCATGCGCGTCGCGCTGGTGCAGAAACAGCGGCTTGCCCACCGCGGCGGCGATTTCCAGATGTTGCTCGAAGCAATCCAGTTGATCCTGCCGCGGCGAATAGTTGCGATTGAAATCGAGTCCGGTCTCGCCCACGGCCACGACCCGTTCAAGCTCGCAAAGCGCCGCGACCGCGGCGCGCTGCTCCGCGTTGAACGATCGCGCCACGTGCGGATGAAATCCCGCCGTGCTGCTGAAAAAGTCCGGGGTTTCGCCGGCGAAGCGCGAAGCCGCCTCACTCGTCTCGCGATCGGTCCCGGTCAGAATGATGTGCTTTAGCCCGGCGCTTCTGGCATCATCCACAACCTGCTGAAAATCGTGCTCGAACGATTTGTGCGTCAGATTGGCGCCGATATCGATCAGATTCATGAGCGGAACGGTTTTCCGGGGGCTTCGGAGTCTAGCGCAAGGCGCCCGTGGCGAGAAGTCCCGGGTGACAGGGGGAAGGATGCGGGCCATGCAAGCGGTGGTAACGGGAATGGAAAGAAAAATCGGCGGCAAGGCGCTGAACTGGGCTGATCTCGGGTTCGAATACGTTCGGACCGACCGGCGCTTTTCCGCCCGCTGGCGCGATGGTCAATGGGACGAAGGCAGGCTGCTCGACAGCGAGATCATGCCGTTGCACGAAGGCTCGCCGGCACTGCACTACGCCCAGGAATGCTTCGAAGGCATGAAGGCCCAAAGCGCCCGCGACGGCAGGGTCTTGCTGTTTCGTCCCGGATTGAACAGCGAACGCCTGAAGCAGGCCGCCGGCCGCCTGCTCATGCCTGAAGTGCCGACGGAATTGTTCATGCGCGGCGTGGAAATCGCGGTACGGGAGAATCGTGAATGGATTCCGCCCTTCGGCTCCGGCGCCAGTCTCTACGTGCGTCCCATGCTCATCGGCGTGGGCGACAACCTCGGATTGCGGCCGGCGAAAGAATTCGAGTTTCGGGTTTTCGTTTCTCCGGTCGGACCTTATTACAAGCATGCGGGACTTGCGCCTATTGCGCTCGCGGTTTCGGAAATGGACCGCGCCGCTCCCCATGGCACGGGCAATTTCAAGGTGGGCGCAAACTATGCCGGCGGCCTGCTGGCAACACGCAAGGCGCAGCAGCAGGGCGCCAGCGAAGCGCTCTATCTCGATGCGGCGGAAAGGCGCTATATCGACGAAGCCGGGTCGGCCAATATTCTCGTCGTCATGCGCGACGGCAGCCTGGTGACGCCGCATTCCGCGGCTGTGCTGCCGAGCGTGACACGCCGCTCGCTCATGCAACTCGCCGCCGACCGGCTCGGCATGCCGACCGCGGAGCGGCCCATCGATCTTCGCGCCGAGTTTGACGATTTCGTCGAGATGGGCGCCTGCGGCACCGCGGCGGTAGTGTCGCCGATAGCGCGCATCTGGTTCGATGATGCCTGGCGCGTAATCAACCGCAAGGAGCTCGGTGACGATATAGAGGGAAGCGGGGCGGTCGGTCCCGTCATGCAGAAACTTTACGATCTTCTGACAGGCATCCAGCAAGGTGAGATCGCCGAAGACTACGGCTGGATCCATGAAGTAGAGATTTGATGGAGCAAGGAGCAGGCCAGCAAACATGGCAAAGTCACTGGTTATAGTCGAGTCGCCCGCCAAGGCGAGAACCATCAACAGATATCTGGGGCCCGAATACGTCGTCAAGTCCTGCGTCGGACATATCCGCGACTTGCCCGAAAAAGGCGGAACCGGCGCCCGCCGGAAGCGCGCGGCGGTCTCGACGCGCAAGCTGACGCCGGCGCAAAAGGAAGCTCTCCGCAAGAAGAAGGAAAAACAGAAACTCGTGCAGCGGCTCGGCGTGGATCCGGACAACGGCTGGCAGGCGCAATACGAGATTCTGCCCGGCAAGGAGCAGATCGTCGAAGAATTGAAAAAGCTTGCCGCCAAATCGCCGCGGATCTATCTCGCCAGCGACCGCGACCGCGAAGGAGAGGCCATCGCCTGGCATTTGCAGGAGGCTATCGGCGGCGAGTCCGACCGCTTTCAGCGCGTCGTATTCAACGAAATCACCCGCAAGGCGATCCGGGAGGCCTTTGCCGATACCGGCAAGGTCGACATGCGTTATGTCGAGGAGCAGCAGGCGCGCCGCTTTCTCGACCGCGTCGTGGGCTACATGCTTTCGCCGCTGTTGTGGGCGAAAGTCGCCCGCGGCCTCTCGGCGGGCAGGGTGCAGTCCGTGGCGGTCAAGCTTATCGTCGAACGCGAGCGGGAGATCAGGGTATTCAATCCGGAAGAATACTGGGAAGTTTTCGCCGATCTGGCGACCGCCGCAAAACAGGATCTGCGCTGCCAGGTCATCAGGCAGGCCGACCGGAACTTCAGGCCCGGCGATCGGGAAACCACCGAGGCGGCCCTGGCTGCGCTGCGCGGCGCGGACTATGTCGTGCGGAATCGGGAGGACAAGCCGACGACTTCGAAGCCGCGGCCGCCGCTCATCACTTCGACCATGCAGCAGGCCGCGAGCACCCGGCTCGGATTTGGGGTCGGCAGAACCATGTCGCTGGCCCAGCGCCTGTATCAAGCCGGCCATATCACTTACATGCGTACCGATTCGACGCATCTCAGCAATGACGCCATCGCCGCCGCGCGCGGTCATGTCGAACAGCGTTTCGGTGCTGAATACCTTCCCGGGAAGCCGAATTTCTATCGTTCCAAGGCGGGAGCCCAGGAGGCGCACGAGGCGATCCGGCCCACCGACGTCAATCGGTCCGCCGAACAGTTGCAGGACATGGACAAGGACGCCGGGCGGCTGTACACGTTGATCCGGCAGTATTTCATTGCCTGCCAGATGGTCCCGGCGAAGTATCTGGCGAGCACCATTATCGTGCAGGCGGAGGATTTCGAATTGCGCGCCAGGGGCCGGATCATGCAATTTCCCGGTTATCTGGCGGTCATGCCTTCGCGCGACGAGGATGTCGTCCTGCCCGATGTCGCCGCGGGCGAAACGCTGGAGTTGAAGAAACTCGATCCGGTGCAGAATTTCACCCGTCCGCCGCCGCGATTCACCGAAGCGAGCCTGGTGCGGGAGCTGGAAAAACGCGAGATCGGTCGTCCGTCCACCTATGCCTCGACTATTTCCACGATCCAGGACCGCGGCTACGTGAAGCTGGAAAACAGGCGGTTCCATGCATTGAAAATCGGCGACATCGTCACCGAGCGGCTGCAGGAAAGTTTTCAGGACCTCATGGACTACGATTTCACGGCGCGGATGGAGGATTCGCTCGACGAAGTCGCGGCGGGGCGCAAGAACTGGAAAAAGCTGCTTGACGAGTTCTACGAGGATTTCACTTCGCAATTGGCCAGGGCCGAAGCCAGGGAAGGGGGCATGCGCGCCAATACGCCGACCGCGGTGGATATTCCCTGCCCCAAGTGCGGCCGCCCGATGCAGATTCGCAACGCATCGACCGGCGTGTTTCTCGGCTGTTCCGCCTATTCACTGCCGGGGGACGAGAAATGCCGCTCGACGATCAATCTCACTCCGGGAGAGGAAGCTATTCGCGCGGACAACGTCGAAGAGGCGGAACAGGCGGAAAACATTCAGTTGCGCCAGAAGCATCGCTGTCCCAAATGCGATACGGCCATGGATTCCTATCTGATCGATACCGGGCGCAAATTGCATGTCTGCGGCAACAATCCCGATTGTCCCGGCTTCGAACTCGAACGCGGCGAATTCCGCATCCAGGGGTACGAAGGCCCGATCATCGAGTGCGACAAATGCGGCCAGGACATGCAATTGAAGGCCGGCAGGTTCGGCAAGTATTTCGGCTGCACCAACGAAGACTGCCGCAACACGCGCAAATTGCTGCGCAACGGCAAGCCGGCGCCGCCCAAGATGGTCCCGGTGCCCATGCCGGAGTTGCGCTGCGAGAAGGTCGACGACCATTTCATCTTGCGCGAGGGCGCCTCAGGGCTTTTCCTCGCAGCCAGCGGCTATCCGCGCAATCGCGAGACCCGCTCGCCGAAAATCGCCGAGTTGCTGCCGCACCGAAACGAGATCGACCCCAAATTCGCGTATCTGTTCGACGCGCCGGTGCAGGACGACAAGGGCAACCCAAGCATACTCAGTTTCAGCCGCAAGACCCGCGAACACTTCCTGCAATCCCAGGCGAAAGGCAAGCCCACTGGCTGGCGGGCGTTCTATCGCGACGGAAAGTGGCAGGCCGGGACCGGCAAACAGGCCTGACCGGGCTTCGGGAAAAACCGCTGCCTATACTCCCAGCCGGATAACGCCCACGCTGACGCCCTCGATTTCGAAACGGTCGCGGCGCAGGTCGACTTCGATGGGAGCGATTTGCGGATTTTCCGCGACCAGTTCCAGCCGATGGCGCGAACCGTTCCGGCGTAGCCGCTTCACCGTGACTTCATCCTCGATTCTCGCCACGACGATATCGCCGTTGCCTGCTTCGGATGTCTTGTGGACAGCAAGCAGGTCGGCGTCGAAGATGCCGATGCCGATCATGCTGTCGCCCTTGACGGTAAGCAGGTAATCCGCGCGCGGCGAGAACATGTCGCCGGGCACTTCGCTGTAATCTGCGATGGACTCCTCGGCGAGAATGGGAGAGCCGGCGGCGACCTGGCCGACGATCGGCAGACCGGCGGGCAAATCCGCCGGAATGCGGATGCCGCGGGACGCGCCCGGCATCATTTCGATCGCGCCCTTGCGCGCCAGAGCGCGCAAATGCTCCTCTGCCGAATTCACCGATCTGAATCCCATGTGGCCGGCAATTTCGGATCGTGTCGGCGGGTATCCGGTATCGCGCAGGTGGTCCCGAATGAACTCCAGAATCTGCCCCTGACGGGAAGTCAATCCGTGCATGGCTGTCCTCGTTGCCGCGATTTACTGTGATTATATACAGTTATCCGGCGCGGGCGATAAAACTTTAGCGCATTGCGCCGACACTTGAACTTACCGGCATCGATTCGCGCCAGGGGTTCGGAGCGCCGGCAAATGTGTTAACTTCCCGCACCACGATGGACCGAAGAACTTTCACCAGGCTCGGCCTCGGCGCGGCGGCGGCGCTGACCACGAGTTGCATGAGCCGCGGAATGCAGATGAATACCGGAGAAACCGCTCCCGGACCGCTGATGGTCGATTTGCGCGGAACGGAACTCGAGTCGGACGAGCGGGAAATGCTGCAGCGGCGGAGCGTCGGCGGCGTCATACTGTTCGCACGCAATTATCGTTCGCCGGCGCAACTGCGGGAGTTGACCGCGTCCGTTCGCGAATGCGCGCCGCGGCTGCTGATCGCGGTGGACCAGGAGGGCGGCCGCGTACAACGTTTTATCGAGGGCTTCGTGCCGCTGCCGTCCTTGCGCAGTCTGGGCGTCGCTTATGAACAGGATCCCGCCGAGGGTCTGGCGCTGGCGGCCGATTGCGGCTGGGTCATGGCATCGGAGCTGGTGGCCGCCGGGCTTGATTTCAGTTTCGCTCCGGTACTTGACCGCTACGACCCCGCGTCGCCGGTAATCGGCGAGCGCGCTTTCGCTTCCGAGCCCGGTGTCATAGCCCGCCTGGCCGGAGCCTACATCGGCGGTATGTCGCAGGCGGGCATGGCGGCGGTTGGCAAGCATTTTCCGGGCCATGGCACAGTTGCCGCCGATTCCCATCTGGAACTGCCGGTGGACAGCCGCGACGAGGAAGAATTGCGCGCCCGGGATTTGCAGTCCTTCCTCCAGTGCCACGAACTGCTGGGGGGCATCATGTCCGCCCATGTCGTCTATCCGCGGATGAGCCCCGAAGCCGCGACCTTTTCCAGCTTCTGGCTCACCGACGTATTGCGTGGAGAGATCGGCTTCAGGGGCGTGGTGTTCAGCGACGATCTTTCCATGGCGGCGGTCCGGTCCTACGGCCGCATCGAGCGCAGGCTGGAACGGGCGCTCACGGCGGGAATCGACATGGTGCTCGTATGCAACGACAGAAGAGCCACGCGCCGCGCGGTGCGCTGGCTGGACCGGCAAAACGTTGCCGGCAGCCCCGGCTTGCAGCGTATGCGGGCGCAGCCGCCGCTTGCGCCGGATTCGGAACGATGGCGCAAGGCGGTTGAAAGCGTAAGCGGTCTGCATGCCGCCACTGTTACGCACTCCTGAGCCCGAAAGTGGCCGGGGTCGGGAAAGAGAGGCGCAACCCCCATGAACCTGATGAATGACATTGCCTGGCTCGGCCAGATTCTGCTTGTAGTTTTGCTGGCCCTGGTCGCCGGCGCCGTGGTCGGGCGTATGCTCGCCGGCCTTGCGAAACAGTCGGCAAAGACCTCGACCGTCTGGGACGATGCACTGCTGGAAGCGGCGCGGCGTCCGTTGCTTACGCTGATCGCCTTGTACGCCGGCCTCTTCATACTGGAGATCGGGGTAGGGCAATTGCAGCAATTGCAATCTGATCAGGGCGTCCTCATGTCTTTTACGGGGGAGGCCGGTTCCTTTTTTGCCGCCGTCAGGCAGCTCGTCGTCATCCTGCTGCTGGCCTGGTTCTTGCTGAAATTCACCAATGGCGTCGAACGGCGCCTGCTGGAAAAACTCAAGGCCGAGCCGGACCAGGTCCAGACGCGCATGGATCCGACCACCTTGCACGCGCTGGTGCGCCTGTTGCGTCTGGTAATCGTGATCGCGGCCGTGCTGGTCGTATTGCCGACATTGGGAGTCGAGATCACCGCCGTGCTCGCCTTCGGCGGCATCGGCGGCATTGCCGTCGGTTTCGCCGCCCAGGACCTGCTGGCGAACTTCTTCGGTGGATTGATGATCTATCTCGACCGTCCATTCGCCATCGGCGACTGGATTCGCTCGCCGGATCGGGAAATCGAAGGTACGGTGGAAAAGATCGGCTGGCGTCTGACCATCGTCCGCACTTTCGACAAGCGGCCGCTATACGTTCCCAATTCGGTGTTCAACAAGCTTTCGCTGGAAAATCCCTCGCGCATGTCCCACCGCCGCATCTACGAGACCATCGGCATCCGGTATCAGGACGCGGACAAGATGGGCGTAATTGTGGAAGACGTGAAAGCCATGTTGCTGGCGCACGAAGAGATCGACACCAGCCAGACGATGATCGTCAACTTCAATTACTTCGCGCCTTCATCGCTGGATTTCTTCGTTTATACCTTCACGAAGACCACCAACTGGATTCGCTTTCACGAGATCAAGCAGGACGTGCTGTTGCGCATCGTGGCGATCATTCATTCCCATGGCGCCGATATCGCCTTCCCGACTACCACGATCGACGGCGTACCGGCGGTTGTCCCGGGGCCGCCGAACGACGCTGAACCTGCATGAGCGAGCTTGTTGACGTAAAAGGCGTAGCGAATCGCGCGACTCGCATTTACAGCGCAGCGCAGGTGGAAGCCGCTCTTGCTCGCATGGCGCGTGAAATCGCCGCCGAACTCGCCGGCAGCGATCCCATCCTGCTATGCGTGATGAACGGCGGACTGATCGTCACGGGCCTGCTCGCGGTGCGGTTGCAGTTTCCCCTTCAGATCGACTATCTGCATATGAGCCGGTATCGCGGCGGGACGACAGGCGGGGAGATCGAATGCCGGGTCATGCCCGCCCTCGATCTGCGCGGGCGCGTTGTCCTCGTCGTCGACGACATTCTCGATGAAGGAAACACCCTGTCGGCTGTATTGCGCCATTGCCGCGAGCAGGGGGCGGCCCGCGTTTTGTCGGCGGTGCTCGTGGACAAGCGGCGGCCCCGGCCCGAGGCGCTGGCTGCGGCGGATTTTTCCGGCCTGCACGTTCCCGACCGCTACGTCTATGGCTATGGCATGGACTACAGGAACTATCTGCGCAACGCGGACGGCATTTACGCGGTCGCCGACGAGGATATGTAGGAACGGCACCAGCGGGCGATTTCCTCGCGCCCGCCCCGGCAGCGCACGCGGGGGAGTTTGCGCGCGAGTTGATATTCGTACATCGGATCGTAGTAACTCTCGAGCAGGAGAGAGATCCATTGCCGGTGCAAGGCAAGACTTTCCTGCCGGTCCACGGCGAAAGCCTGCCGCATTAGGGCGCCGGTCCTGCGAAAACCGCTATCTCCCAGCCGGCGCCGGATTTTCTCCAGGCTCTTGAGCAGCGACCGCTCCAGCATGGCGGCGCCCCGGCCGGGACCATGCTCTTCCCAGGCGGCGAGATTGGCAAGTATGTAATCGTGCAGGATCGTTTCGATCCGGACTTCCAGGCTTTCCTCGATCAGGACGAGAGGCGCCTGTTTCATAGGGTCGAACAACACGTGGGGGATGGCGAGCGATCCCACGGCGCGACTTTCGTCTTCGACGATCAGCACCGGCAGCGACTCGAGTTCCAGTTTCAGCAAGGCGACGGCCATGGCGTTTTCGAAATCGATCTGGGACGGTTGCGGGTCGGGCAGGGAACCGAAGGCCGAGCCGCGATGCCGGGCGGCGCCTTCGATATCCAGCGCACCGGGCAATTTTGTGACCAGATGCGTCTTGCCGCAGCCGGTCTTGCCCGCGATAACGAGAAAATCGAGTTTCGCCGCCTCTTCCAGCACCTGCAGCAGAAAGCCGCGCAAGGCCTTGTAACCTCCCGGTACGAGCGGTATTTCGACGCCTTCTTCCTCCAGCCATTGCTGTACGACATGGGACCGCTGTCCGCCGCGGAAACAATACAGGCGCGTTTCGGGATGGCGCTCGATGAAATTCCTCCAGCTTTCGATGAGCCCGGACTTCGACTCGCCGCTCACGAGCCTGTGGCCGAGCCTTGTCGCAGCCTCGCCGCCGCTGCGGCGATACATGGTTCCCACTTCGGCGCGTTGCGCGTCGGTCAGCAATGGGATATTGGTGCTCATGGGGAACGCTCCCCTGGCGAATTCCAACGGCGAGCGCACGTCGAGCAAGGGGTGGTCGCGCTTGAACAGGAGCGCGAAATCCGATTGCATGGAGTCTGCTGGCATAATGCGGGAACGGCCTGGGGCGGCAGCCAGTTTATCACCTGGGCGGCCCGATGCGCGGAAGGGCGGGACGGGGAGAATTACTTGAAAGTCAAATCCGGCGACAGTTCGGGCTCGGCACCGGATCCATTCCGGATGATCCGCCGCCTGCAAGGACCGCGTGGTCCGGCGCCCGTGCATCTCTGGAATCCGCCGTTCTGCGGCGATATCGACCTGCGCATTGCCCGCGATGGCGTCTGGCACCACGAAGGCAGGCCCATCCGGCGTCAGGCCATGGTCAATCTGTTCGCTTCGATCCTGAAACGGGAAGGAGACGAATATTTTCTCGTCAATCCGGTGGAAAAAATGCGCATCCAGGTGGATGACTGCCCGTTTCTGGTCGTCGACATGGAAATCCGCAATCCCGGGCAGGAACAGGCGATTGTCTTTTTCACCAATGTCGAGGAAACCGTCGAAGTCGATGCGGAGCATCCGATCCGCGTTACCGGCGTCGAAGAACCCCATCCCGCGGTGCATGTGCGCGGCGGCCTGGACGCCTTGCTCAGCCGGCCCGTGTTCTACCGCCTGGTCGCGGCCGCCAGACAGTACCGGGAAGACGGGGAAATCGTCACCGGCGTCGACAGCAATGGCCGCTTCTTCGAGTTGGGCAGAAGCACTGTTAACCCCGGTCCGGACCCCGGTTGACCCTTTTCGGCAAAAGCGGCATTATTGCCGCCCGTTTCAGCACCCGCACGGATTCCTCCCTTCATGAAGATACTCGTCGCCGTCAAGCGCGTGGTCGACGCCAATGTCAAGGTCCGCGTCAAATCCGACGGCACGGGCATGGAACTCGCCAATGCGAAGATGGCGATGAATCCCTTTTGCGAGATCGCGGTCGAGCAGGCCGTACGCATGAAGGAACAGGGTCAGGCCGAAGAAATCGTGGCGGTCTCGATCGGCCCCCAGGTCTGCCAGGAGCAATTGCGCACCGCGCTTGCGCTCGGCTGTGACCGCGGCGTGCTGGTGACCGCCGACGGCGATGTCGCGCCCTTGCAGGTCGCCAGGATTCTCAAGGCCTTGCTGGATCGGGAATCCCCCGATCTGATCATCCTGGGCAAACAGTCCATCGATAGCGACAACAACCAGGTCGGACAGATGCTGGCGGCGCTCGCCGGCATGGGGCAGGGCACTTTCGCCTGCAAGGCCGAACTGGATGACGGCCGCATCACCGTAACCAGGGAGATCGACGGCGGTGAACAGACGGTATCGCTGAAACTGCCGGCGGTTGTCACGACCGACCTGCGGCTTAACGAACCTCGTTACGCTTCGCTGCCCAATATCATGAAGGCCAAGCGCAAGCCGATCGACCAGTTGACCCCGGCCGATCTGGGCGTGGATACCGCCTCGAACCTGAAAACCTTGCGCGTATCGCCTCCCGCCGAACGCGAAGCCGGAATCATCGTCGAGACCGTCCAGGATCTCGTCGACAAGTTGAAAACCGACGCGAGAGTCATCTAGTAATCCAGGAAACCGGCATGTCTATATTGGTCATCGCGGAACACGACAACGCTTCGCTCAAGGCGGCGAGCCTGAACGCGGTCGCCGCCGCCGCGGAAATCGCGGGACATCTCGGGCAGACGGAGATTCACATGCTGGTGGCGGGTCATCGATGCGCCGCCGTGGTCGAGGCCGCCGCCGCGATCGCCGGAGTCGCCAAAGTGATCCTGGCCGACGCCGCCTGCTTTGAACATCAATTGCCCGAGAGCCTGGCCCCGCTGGCGCGGGACCTGGCCGGCTCGTATTCCCATGTGCTGGCCCCAGCCACCACGACCGGCAAGAACCTCATGCCGCGGATTGCGGCGCTACTGGACGTCGCGCAGATTTCCGACATTTCCGCCGTCGAATCGGCGGACACTTTCGTGCGGCCGATCTACGCCGGCAACGCGCTGGCGACAGTCCAGTCATCGGACCCGGTCAAGATCATTACCGTCCGCATAACCGCCTTCGATGCCCAGGGCAGCGGCGGCGCGGCCCCGGTCGAGAATTGCGACATCGTCGTCGAGCAGGATCAGTCCGCGTTCGTCGACGAAAACCTTTCCGTTTCCGAGCGGCCCGAGCTGACTTCGGCGAAAGTCGTGATTTCCGGCGGCAGAGGCATGCAGAACGGCGAAAACTTCGTCTTGCTCGAAAAAATCGCCGACAAGCTGAACGCGGCCATCGGCGCTTCGCGCGCGGCCGTGGACGCGGGATTCGTGCCCAACGACATGCAGGTCGGACAGACCGGCAAGATCGTGGCGCCGGAGCTTTACATCGCGGTCGGCATTTCCGGCGCGATCCAGCATCTCGCCGGCATGAAGGACAGCAAGGTCATCGTCGCGATCAACAAGGACGCGGAAGCCCCGATCTTCCAGGTGGCGGATTACGGGCTGGTGGCGGATCTGTTCAAGGCTCTGCCGGAACTCGAACAGGCCCTGTAACGGATCCGCCCCATATCAGTTTGAAGCGGCCGTCTCTTCCTGGCGGCGGCGCACTTCCCTGGGATCGTTCGGCGCCCGGCCCTGCAACGGGGGCGCGGCGGGAGCCTCATCCGCCGGTTGCGGCGCAGCATCGTCGCCAGAACTCGTGCTTGCCGGAGTCTTGGCGGGTTTTGCCTCGGACGATTTTGCCGCAGGCGGCTGGGGTTCTTTCGCCTCTTCCTTTGCAGGCTCCTCTTGCTTTGCAGTCTCTTCCTGCGGTGCGGCCGATTCCTGCTCATCCGTGTCGACTTTCACCGCTTTCTTCCGCGGCCGTCCGGCTTTGGATTTGCCGCCGGATTTTGTTCCACTTCTGGATTTGCGGGTTTTCTTGCCTTCGGATGCCTCTTCCGCGGCGGCCGTTTCCGTCGCTCCCGCGGCAGCCGGTTCGATCGGCGCGACGCTTTCAGGCAGATCCGGCTCAGCGCCGTCGGCTTGCGCCGTAACGTCTTCGGTTTTTCCGGAGTCGACCTCAGCCGGAGATTCCACGGTTTCCGCAGGGGGCGAGACTGCCTCGACTTCAGATTCCGCCGCGGCCGTCAGATTCTCCTCCACGGCGGATTCTTCAGGGCCGGTATCGGCAGGTCTCGGCCCGCGTTTGCGCTGTGTGCTGCTGCGGGTCCGCTTCGCGGCGGGCCGGCGCCTGGCCTTGCCTTGCGCCGTCTGCCGTTCTTCGGTGGTTTCTTCGCTTGCCGCTTTTTCGGCCTGACGGGTTTCGGCAACCGGGGTTTCCGATGCCTTGGCGGCCTGTTTGCGAGTCTTGCCGCCACGGCCGCGGCCGCTGGATTCCTTGCGCGGAGCTTTCTCGCGCTTGCCGCTTTCCGCCCTGGCGCGTTTTTCGGGCTGGGCGGCACTGTCCTGCTTGCCGCGCCTGTCGGTCTTGGCGCGTCCGTCGGATTTGCGTTCCCGCGCTGGCGCCGCGCGCCTTGCTTGCTCGGGTTTCGAGCGCTTCGGCGCAGTGGCCTCCGGGGAATTCGTCGCGCTTGCGGCCTCACTGCCGAACAGATTGCGAACCGCATTGCTGAGGAAAGCGACCGGGCCGGTGGCCGGACGTTGGGGCCGTGCGTCCGCCACGGCGACCCGGCTCACCGCGGGCTGCCTGTGGGCGGTCTCGACCGGAGTTTCGCTGACGGCGGATTCGGTGCTGTCGATTTCGTATTCTTCTCCCTTTTGATTGACGCCGGAAATCCGGTAATGCGGCGTTACCAGTTCAGCCGCGGGAACGACCACGAGGCTGGATCCGCTTTCTTCTTCGATATCCGCGATTTCATCGCGCTTTTCGTTCAGCAGATAGGCGGCGACATCGAGCGGGGCCGCGACGCGGACTTCGCGATTCTTATCCTTGCTCGCCTCTTCCCGCATGATGCGCATGATCGACAACGCGAGCGATTTGACGTCCCTGACCCGGCCCAGTCCGCCGCAACGCGGGCAAATGACGCTGCTGGTCTCATCGAGCGACGCCCGCAGCCGCTGCCGGGACATCTCGAGCAGGCCAAAACGGGATATCCGGCCGAGTTGCACGCGCGCGCGGTCGGGCTCAAGCGCTTCCCGGATGCGATTCTCGACCAGGCGTTGATGCTGGTTCGAGCCCATGTCGATGAAATCGATGACGATCAGGCCGCCGATATCCCGCAGCCGCAATTGCCTGGCAATTTCATCTGCCGCTTCGAGATTGGTGGTCAGCGCGGTTTCCTGGATGTCGGCGCCGCGAGTGGCGCGGGCCGAATTGATGTCGATCGCGACCAGGGCTTCGGTCGGATCGATCGACATCGTGCCGCCTGAGGGCAGTTTCACGTTGCGGCCGAAAGCGCTTTCGATCTGATGTTCGATCTGGAAGCGGTTGAACAGGGGCAGTTTCTCTTCGTGCAACTTTATGCGGCTTTCGTATTGCGGCATCACCTGGCGCACGAACTGCATCGCTTCTTCGTATGTTTCGCCGGTATCGAACAGCACTTCGCCGATTTCCTCGCGCAGATAGTCGCGAATCGTGCGCAGGACGACATTGCTTTCCTCGTGAATCAGGAATGGCGCCTTTTTCTTGCCGGCAACATCCTGGATCGCTCGCCACAGGTTTGTCAGGTAGTCCAGATCCCATTGCAGTTCCTGTGTTTCCTTGCCGACGCCGGCGGTGCGCACGATCAATCCCATGTCGTCGGGGATGTTCAGCGCGCGCAGCGATTCCTTTACTTCCGAGCGCTCGTCGCCTTCGATGCGGCGCGAGATGCCTCCGAGCTTGGGATTGTTCGGCATCAGCACCAGATAGCGTCCCGCCAGGCTGACGAAGGTGGTCAGGGCCGCGCCCTTGTTGCCGCGCTCCTCCTTTTCGACCTGCACGACAACTTCAGCGCCTTCCTTGATCGGGCTGCCGCCGTTTCCGGCAGCGTCGCGGTATTGATCGGAGATTTCCTTCCAGGGCAGAAATCCGTGCCGGCTCGCGCCGAATTCGACGAAAGCGGCTTCGAGACTGGGTTCGACCCGGGTGATCTTGCCTTTGTATACGTTTGCTTTCTTGCGCGCCTTGCTGGGGAATTCTATGTCGAGATCGTACAGTCGCTGGCCATCGACCAGCGCAACCCGCAATTCCTCATGCTGGGCCGCATTTACCAGAATGCGTTTCATGCGTTTGTTTCCTCTTGGATAAACGCAGAAAGCAAGCAGGAGAATGCCAGGGCAGGCCAGCTACGCGCGAACCGGATTCAGGGGCTCTTGGTCCCTGCCGGCGTCAGGCTGGCGATTGACTGGAGATTCGACAATACCGGCGCGTGGCGGCGAATCGACTGAATTGCCGCTTCCGCACCGAAGGCCCGTTCGATATCGGAGCCTGATTGCAATGTATTGTAATGTGCAACAATCTTTCAGCTTGTTGTCACTTCGGGGCCGTCGCCTTTGGGCGCCATGGCCGGCCGAATCAGAATTCCCGTACTTGTTTTCTGCAATTCGGATCACGCCGTATGGTCAAGCGTGTCCGTGCATTAACGATGCGATCCCGTTCTCTGTCAGGGCGACCGCCATCGTTCGTAATCTTTGCTAATCGTGGTTCACTCAGGAACCGGGAGGGCCAAAGGATCAATAAAATCAACAATATGCCCAACCGGCGACTATAGCACTTCTACAAGCCCGCAGCAAGCGCAGTCTCTCCCGAAAACCGGGCCGTTCCGTTATAATGCGCAGCTTTTTGCACGCGGCCACGTAACGGGGAAATCCATGCGCAGTCATTATTGTGGTGAAATGAACGAATCCCTGGTCGGGGAGGAGGTCACGCTTTGCGGCTGGGTGCATCGGCGCCGGGACCACGGCGGCGTGATATTCCTCGACACCAGGGATCGCGAGGGAATTGCCCAGGTCGTGTTCGATCCGGATACGCCGGAGAGTTTCGCCGTCGCCGAACAGATTCGCAACGAATTCGTGATCCGGATTTCGGGTAAGGTGCGCCCCCGGCCCGAAGGAACCGAGAATCCGGACATGCCCACCGGCAAGGTCGAAGTGCTTGGCAGGGAACTGGAAATCCTGAATCGTTCGGAGAGTTCGCCGATTCCGGTGGACGAATACGTCGAGGTCGGCGAGGACACCCGTCTGCATTACCGCTACATCGATTTACGCCGGCCCGAGATGACCGAACGCGTGCGTTTCCGCTCGCGTCTCGCCCGCGTCGTGCGCGAGTTTCTCGACGACCGGGGATTTCTCGAAATCGAAACGCCGCTGTTGACCAGGGCCACGCCGGAGGGCGCGCGGGACTACCTCGTGCCGAGCCGGACGCATCCGAACCAGTTTTTCGCCTTGCCCCAGTCGCCACAGTTGTTCAAGCAGATTCTTATGGTTTCGGGCATGGACCGTTACTACCAGATCGCCCGCTGCTTTCGCGACGAGGATCTGCGCGCCGACCGCCAGCCCGAGTTCACCCAGATCGACGTGGAAATGTCCTTTGTCGAGGAAGAACAGGTCATGGACTCGATGGAGGCGTTGATCCGGCACGTCCTCGCCGAGACCATGGGCGTGGAACTCAAGTCCTTTCCACGCATCAGTCACGCCGAGGCGCTGCGCCGTTACGGCAGCGACAAGCCAGATTTGCGTATTGGCCTGGAACTGGTCGATCTGGCGGAACTGATGCGCAACGTCGATTTCAAGGTTTTTCGCGAACCCGCCTCGCGGGAGGATTGCAGGGTGGCGGCATTGCGCGTGCCCGGCGGCGAAAGGCTCAGCCGCAAGCAGATCGACGATTACACCGATTTCGTGCGCGCGCGCGGCGCCGGGGGACTGGCCTGGATCAAGGTCGCCGATCCCGCCCTCGGCCGCGAAGGCCTGCAGTCTCCCATCGTCAAGTTCATGGACGACGACACCGTAAGCGGCCTGCTTGCCGCAACCGGCGCGGAAGCCGGCGACATCATCTTCTTCGGCGCTGACAGGATCGCCACGGTGAACGAATCGCTCGGCGCCCTGCGGCTGAAAGTGGCCAAAGACCTGGAACTCGTAGAGGAGGGCTGGGCGCCCTTGTGGGTGGTGGATTTCCCGATGTTCGAAACCGCGGGCGACGGCAGTCTGACGCCTCTGCACCATCCGTTCACCGCGCCTTCCTGTGGCGCGGACGAACTGCGCGCCAATCCTCTCGGCGCCCTTTCGCGCGCCTACGACATGGTGCTCAACGGCGTCGAGCTCGGCGGCGGCTCGATACGAATATCGCGGCCGGAAATGCAACAGGCGGTTTTCGATCTGCTCGGCATCGGCCCGGAAGAGGCGGAACGCAAATTCGGATTCCTGCTGGCCGCGTTGCGCTACGGCGCTCCGCCTCATGGCGGCATCGCTTTCGGGTTCGACCGGCTGGCGATGCTCCTGTGCGGCGCCGACTCGATCCGCGACGTGATCGCCTTTCCGAAAACCCAGTCGGCGTCCTGCCCACTGACCGCGGCGCCGGGAGAGGTTTCGGCGGCGCAATTGCGCGAGTTGCACATCCGGCCGCGGCAATTGCAGAATTGACTGAACGGCAGGCGGCGGTCTCAGTATGGCGGGACATAGCAAATGGGCCAATATCAGGCATCGCAAGGCGGGGCAGGACGCCAGGCGCGGCAAGATTTTCACCAAGATCATTCGTGAACTGACCGTTGCCGCCAGGCTCGGCGGCGGCAATCCGGCGGACAATCCGCGACTGCGGGCGGCCGTGGACAAGGCGCTTGGCGCCAACATGCCGCGTGACACCATCGACCGCGCCATAGACCGCGGCGCCAATCCGAGCGCCGGCGAGGACGTCGAGGAATTGACCTATGAGGGTTACGGCCCCGGCGGCGTCGCCATATATCTCGACTGCCTCACGGACAACCGCAATCGCACCGCCGCCGCGGTGCGCCATGGCTTCAGCAAGTTCGGCGGCTCGCTCGGAACCAATGGTTCGGTGGCCTATCTCTTCAGCCGCACCGGAGTGATTTCCTTCGCTCCGGGCGGCGACGAAGACGCCATCATGGAACTGGCGCTCGAAGCCGGGGCCGACGATGTCCTCGTTAACGATGAAGGCGGCATCGAAGTGCATACGAGCCTGGAATCTTTCGGCGCGGTTCAGGATCGATTCCGCAGCGCCGAAATCGAGTTCCGCGGCGCTGAAATGACCATGCTGCCTTCCACGGAAGTCGAACTCGACCTCGAGGGCGCCGCCAGGCTGCTGAAGCTGCTGGAGCATCTGGAAGACCTCGACGACGTGCAGAATGTCTGGTCCAACGCCAACGTGCCGCCGGAAGTCGCGGAACAGCTTTGATGAATGTGCGGCGACTTGCGTGGTGCGGAACTGACAGGCGCTTCTGGTCTCTTTTTTGCGGGTTTTCAGCCGATAATCTGTGAGCGTGAGTATCATAATCGGAATTGATCCGGGCTCCCGGGTTACTGGCTACGGATTGGTTCGTTCCCTGGGGGAGCGGCTCGAACATGTGGACCATGGCTGCATCCGGATGGCGCATTCGGAGCAGGCCGAGCGGCTGCGCGAAATTTATGAAGGTCTCGGCGAAGTGATGGAGCGATTCGCGCCCGGCGAGGCCGCGGTCGAGGAAGTGTTCATGGGCCGCAACGCGGCTTCGGCGTTGAAACTTGGGCAAGCCCGGGGCAGCGCGATTGTCGCCTGCATTTCCCGCGGCGTGCCGGTGGCGGAATATTCGGCGCGCAAGGTCAAGCAGGCGGTGGTGGGCAGCGGCGCGGCCGGCAAGGAACAGGTGCAACATATGGTCAAGTTGCTGCTCGACGTCGATGGCGTCATCGCCGAAGACGCCGCCGACGCGCTCGCGGTTGCGATTTGCCACGCCCATACCCGGGACAGCCTGGTGCGCATCGCGGCCGCGGGGTCACAAGCGGCTTCCTACAGCCGCAGGAGGTTCCGGCTGTGATCGGGCGCATTCGCGGCACATTGGCGGAGAAGGCGCCGGCGGAAGTGTTGATTATGGCCGGCGGCGTCGGTTATGAAATCCAGATTCCCCTGAGCGCGTTCGAGCAATTGCCCGACATCGGCGCCGAGCTTGAGTTGCACACGCATCTCGCCGTGCGCGAAGACGCCCAGGTGCTGTTCGGCTTTCCGGGCGCGCGGGACAAACAGGCGTTCCGGCATCTGATCAAGGTAAGCGGCGTCGGACCGCGCATGGCCCTGGCGCTGCTTTCCGGCATGAGCGCCGGGGAACTCGTCGCCGCCGTGCAAGGCGGCGATGTTTCCCGTTTGAGCAGCGTGCCCGGAATCGGCAGGAAGACCGCGGAACGCATGATCGTGGAACTGCGCGACCGGCTCGATGACGGCAGCGTCATTTCGCTGCCTCATGAAACCGGACGTGTTGCCGCGAGCGGCGGCCGGGAAGCAGAAGACGCTCTTGTCAGCCTCGGCTACAAGCAACAGCAGGCGGCCAGACTGATCGCGCGCATCCGGCGCGATCATCCCGGCGCCGCCGATACCGAGGATCTGATACGCCTTGCGCTGAAAAGCCTGGCGCCGGGAGCGGGAGGCGGTCCATGAAGGAAGAGCGTGTCATCACGCCGGAAGTGACCGGGCCCGAAGACAACCTGGAATCGCTGCGGCCGTTGCGGTTGCGCGACTATATCGGCCAGCGGCCGGTCAGGGAACAGATGGAGATTTTCATCGGCGCCGCCCGCAAGCGCAAGGAATCCCTCGACCATGTCCTGATTTTCGGCCCGCCCGGCCTCGGCAAGACCACGCTGGCGCGCATCGTTGCCAACGAAATGGGGGTCGCCATCCGCAGCACGGCCGGTCCGGTACTGGAAAAGTCCGGCGATCTGGCCGCGATTCTGACCAATCTGGGCGAAGGCGACGTGCTCTTTATCGACGAGATTCATCGCCTGCGGCCGGCGATCGAGGAGATCCTCTATCCGGCGATGGAGGACCACCAGCTCGACATCATGATCGGCGAAGGACCGGCGGCCCGCTCGATCAAGCTGGACCTGCCGCCGTTCACCCTGGTCGGGGCGACCACCCGCGCCGGGCTGCTCACGTCGCCGCTGCGCGACCGTTTCGGCATCGTGCAGCGGCTCGAGTTCTACAGCGTCGACGATCTGGCGCGAATCGTGTCGCGCTCCGCGGGTATCCTCGACATCGAGACCAGCAAGGATGGCGCAAGGGAGATCGCCGGCCGTTCGCGCGGCACGCCGCGCGTCGCCAATCGGCTGTTGCGGCGGGTGCGTGATTTTTCCGAGATGAAGGAAGACGGCAGGATTACCAGTGGGTCAGCCGACCGGGCGCTCGACATGTTGCATATCGATGGCAACGGCTGCGATCACATGGATCGGCGGCTGCTGCATACGATGATCGAAAAGTTCTCCGGCGGCCCCGTCGGAGTCGACAGTCTCGCGGCGGCCATCGGGGAGGAGCGTGATACCATTGAAGACATCCTGGAGCCCTTCCTGATCCAGCAGGGTTTCATCATGCGTACGCCTCGCGGACGAGTGGTGACGCCATACGCCTATCGCTATTTCGGTCTGCCGGACCAAGCCGGAGCGGACGATCTGCTGTTGCGGGCCGACTCGGGGTCCGCCGAAGGCGAATTGCCTTGATTACGACAGAATTTGGAAGCATCTGCCGGATTTGGGTCAGGGAAAGGCCAGTATTCTGCGTTGCAATCAACATGGGCCGAATTCTCGCGCCCCGGAGTATGCGGAGTGGGTGAACAATTAGGGCCAATGCAACTGATCTTCGGCGCCAGCCTCGAAGTACAGATTGTCATATTCATTCTGATCGCGCTGTCGATCGTTTCCTGGGGCATCATCGTGCAGCGCTACCTGGTGCTCTCGACCGCCGAGAAAAGCGTGCACAATTTCGAGGAGCGCTTCTGGTCGGGAATCGATCTCGGTCTGTTGTACAAGGAAGGCAGCCAGATGCAGGAGGAAGGCGTGGCCATGGCCGGCATGGAGAATATCTTCCGGGTCGGATTCAAGGAGTTCATGCGCCTGCGGCAGCAGGGCAATGTCGACGGGGAAGCGGTCATGGAAGGCGCCCAGCGCGCCATGCGGGTCGCGTATTCGCGGGAAGAGGAAAAACTCGAACGGCACCTGGCCTTTCTGGCGACGGTGGGTTCGGTATCTCCCTATATCGGCCTGTTCGGGACCGTGATCGGCATCATGAACGCCTTCATCGGGCTCGCCAGCCAGACCCAGGCCACCTTGCAGGTGGTGGCGCCGGGCATCGCCGAGGCGCTGATCGTCACCGCCATCGGCCTGTTCGCGGCGATTCCGGCGGTGGTCGCCTACAATCGCTATTCGTCGAAAGTGGATTCCGTAACCGGCAGTTACATCACCTTCACCGACGAATTTTCCAGCATTCTGCACCGGCAGATTCACACCACGGGCTGATCGGAGGGCGACATGGAAACGCTGGCGCGCAAGAAACGCCGTCCCATGAGCGAGATCAACGTGGTACCGTATATCGATGTGATGCTCGTGCTGCTGATCGTGTTCATGATTACCGCGCCGCTGCTCAATCAGGGAATCGAAGTCGAACTGCCGGAGGCCAACAACGAACCGCTGGATCTCGATGAGAATCTGGAAACGCTGGTCGTCACCATCACCTCGGCCGGCGAATATTTCCTCAGCCTGGGCGCGACGGGCGAGGATCGGCAATCGCTGGATCTGGAAACGGTGGCCAGGCAGGTCGGCCAGATTCTGAACGCGAATCCGACGGTGCAGGTACTGATCGAAGGCGACACCAACGCGACCTGGGGCGCGATGATCAATCTCATCACCGCCTTGCAGAACGCGGGCGTGGAGAATCCCAATTTCATCACCCAGCCGCTGACTGAGCTGCAATGAGGTAAACGGCCTTGCATTCCGGTCTTCGCTATCTCATCGGTTTCAACGGTTACCCGTTCTCGGCGGTGGCGGCCGTCGTGCTGCACTGCCTGGTGCTCGGATTCATCCTGTACTGGAACACCGCCAGCGATTCGAGCGAATTCGATCTCGTGCAGCCGACCGTGATCAAGTCCCTGTTCATCGACGAGAATCCGCAATTGCGCGAACGCCGGCGGCTCGAGCGCCAGCAGATCCAGCGGCAGCAGGAAGAAGAGCAGCGCCGGCTGCAGGAACAGCAGCGCCAACAGGAAGAGGAGCAGCAGCGCCAGGAAGAAGAACGGCAACGCCAGGCCGAGGAGGAACGCCAACGCCAGCAACTGCTGGAACAGCAACGTCAGCAGGAATTGCGCGACCAGGCCGAACGGGAGCGGCTGGAAGAGGAACGACGGCGGCAGGAAGAACTTGCCGAGCAGCAGCGGCGGCAGCAACAGCAAGAAGCGGAACGGGCCCGGCTGGCGGAAGAGGCCGCGGCCGCGGCGGCCAGGACCGAGTTTGAAGTCGTGCAGAGCGGCGTCGCGCTGATTCAGCAGTTTATCGAGGAAGCCTGGAATCGCCCGCCGAGTGCGCGTAACGGCATGCGCGCGGTGCTGCGCATCGGCATGCTGCCGACCGGCGAAGTAACTGATGTGATGGTCGTCGAATCGAGTGGCGATGCGCCTTTCGACCGCGCCGCCACGAATGCAGTCTACAGTGCTCAGCCGTTCAGCGAACTGCAACAGATGCCGATCAATATTTTCAACGACAACTTTCGAACGCTTACATTGATTTTCCAACCCGAGGATTTGCTAAATTGAAAACCCATCGTTCGCTGCTTGCGATCATTCTGTTGGCCGTAAACGCTGCGGCGTACGCGCAACTGAGCATCCAGATCACCCAGGGCGTCGATAATCCGATTCCCATCGCCGTGGTGCCGTTCCAGACCGCCGGCATCGGATTCGGCGCCGAAGACGTGGCCCGGGTCGTCGCAAACGATCTCGAACAGGTGGGCGAATTCCGCGCGCTGGAACGCGAAAACCTGTTGAGCATGCCGAGCGAGCAAAGCGAGGTCTTCTTCCGCGACTGGCAGGTCATGGCGCAGGATTACCTGCTCGTGGGCAAGGTCACCGGCACGCCCGGCAGCCAGTTGGTGCAGGTCCAGTACGAGTTTTTCGACGTCAACCGCGAATTGCTGCTCGCCGGCGAAATACTCAGCGGAAGCATTTCGCAATTGCGCGACATCGGCCATGAGATCAGCAATATCGTCTACGAACAGGTGACCGGTATCCGCGGCGCCTTTACCACGCAGATTCTCTATGTGGTCGCTGAACAGGGTCCCGGCGGCAATGCCAGTTTCAGGCTCGAAAAGGCCGATTACGACGGCCGCCGGCCCCAGGTGCTGCTGCGTTCCCAGGAGCCCATCATGTCGCCGAACTGGTCGCCGGGCGCGCAGGAAGTCGCCTACGTTTCCTTCGAGACCGACCTGCCGCGAATCTACACCCAGAACATCGCCACCGGCCAGCGCCGCCAGATCACCAATTACCCCGGCATCAACAGTTCGCCGGTCTATTCTCCCGACGGCAACATGCTGGCCATGGTGCTGTCCAAGGATGGCAGCCCGGACATCTACGTGCAGGATCTGCGCAGCAACGAATTGATTCGGGTCACCGATCATCCCGCCATCGACACCGAGCCGAGCTGGACGCCGGACGGGCGTTCGATCGTCTTCATGTCGGACCGCACGGGACAGCCGCAGATCTACCAGATCGAAATAGGCGCGAGTTCCTTCGATGTGGAACGGCTCACCTACGATTGTTTCCAGTGCGCCAAGGCCAGATTTCTGCCCGATGGCAACAATCTGGTGCACGTTCGCCGGGAAACCCGGCAAAGCCCGACCTACCAGATCGCGATCATCAATATCGAGACCTTGCGCGTGATCACATTGACCGATACTTCGCTCGATGAATCGCCGAGTCTGGCGCCGAACGGCAGCATGATCATGTACGCGACGAAGTACCAGGGAAGAGGCGTTCTCGACGCTGTTTCCATTGACGGTCTGGTGAAGTTCCGTTTACCATCGGCACAGGGTGACGTGCGCGAACCCGCATGGTCCCCGTTCCTGAATTAAATGTTGTTCGCTTGCGGTCGAAAAGGGTGTAGAGACCGTCTGAATCGACGCGGTTGACGGGCGGCGATCAAACCTAAAAACATGTTGTTGGAGGACACAAAGAGTGGGAACCCAGAGCTATTCAATCTTTAAGGCGGCATTGCTTGTATTTTCGCTGGCCTTGTTCGCGGCATGCAGTTCCACCGAGGACGTGGACGACCAGCAATCCGCCGGAGGAGAAAGCGATACCGGCAGTTCCGCGCAAACCAGCGGAACCAGCGAGCCTCCGCCGCTGACGGCCGAAGAAATCGCGATGCAGGAAGCGTTGCGCACCACGATTTTCTACTTCGACTTCGACATAGCCGAATTCAAGGCGGAAGATCGCGATACGCTGACGTATCACGCCCGGGATCTGGCCGGCAACCCTGACCGCCGCATTCGCCTCGAAGGCCATGCCGACGAGCGGGGCACGCGCGAATACAACCTCGCGCTCGGTGAGCGCCGGGCGAACGGCATTCTCAACTATCTCATCGTGAACGGCGCGTCCAGAGCCCAGATCGAAGTGGTCAGCTATGGCGAGGAGCGTCCGGCGGAAACCGGCACGAACGAGACTGCCTACGCGGCAAACCGGCGCGTCGAGATCGTCGGGAGATAGTCAGGCGTCGCCATGGGCAGAGGCCTGGTGCTGAGCGGTTCGAGGATCCTGGCCGGCGTATGTTTGCTGCTGGCGGCGGTGACGCTGCCTGCGCAGGATCGCCCATTGTTCCCGGGCCAGTACCAGCCCGAGGCTGCCGGCGCCAGTAACGACGCATTGTCCCTCCTGCTCGATCAGAACAACCAGATGCGCGCGGAGCTTCAGGCCCTGCGCGCACTGGTCGAGGAACAGGGATTCGAATTGCGCAGGCTGCAGCGCGATTCACTGAATCGCTATACCAATATGGACGAACGGCTGCAGGCGCTGGAAAGCGGCGCTGCGCCGGCCATGGCCGTTCCCGACGCGAATTCACCTGCACAAACCGCACCCGTTGAATCCACATTGCCTCCTATAGCCGAGTCGTTTCCGTCGGCTGCGCCGGAACCGGCGAATTCGGAAGCCATCGCTCCCGCTACGCCGAATCCCGTGCGCGGTCGAACTTCGACCTTGCAGCCCGCGGTCCTCAGCGAACAACAGCTCTACCAGATGGCCTACGAGTCGGCGATCAATTCCAACTTCGAGCGGTCCATCGCCGAGTTCGATCAATATCTGAGCGTCTATCCCCAGGGCAGGTTCGTCGCCAACGCGCATTACTGGAAGGGCCAGTCGTATCTGTATCTCGACCGCTTCGACGAAGCCAGGGATTCCTACGAAATCATACTGAACGAGTACGGCGACTCGCCCAAATTGCCCGATGCAATGTACGGCCTCGGACAGGCCTTTCAGGGGCTCGGCGATACGTCGCAAGCCCGGAATCTTTTCAATACCATCAAGCGCCGCTATCCCAACACCGGCGTCGCGAATCTCGCCGACTCCAATCTTCAGTCACTCGATTGATCCGAATTACCGAAATCTTCCACTCCCTGCAAGGCGAGAGCCGGACCATGGGAATTCCGACGGTATTCGTCCGCCTGACCGGATGTCCCTTGCGCTGCGTCTATTGCGATACCGCTTACGCTTTCAGCGGCGGCGAATCGATGGAGCTTGAGGAAATTCTCGAGCGGGTCGCCTCCTGGAATTGCCGCCACGTGACCGTGACCGGCGGCGAACCCCTGGCCCAGCCGGAATGCCTCGATCTGCTCAAATCCCTGTGTGACCGGGACCACGAGGTTTCGCTGGAGACCGGCGGCGCCATGCCGGTGGAAGAAGTCGACCCCCGGGTCTGCATTGTCATGGACCTGAAAACGCCGGGTTCGCGCGAATCGCATCGCAACCGGTACGAGAATCTGCAACACCTGCGCGCTACCGACCAGGTCAAATTCGTGATCTGCGATCGCAAGGATTACGAATGGAGCATGTGGCAGGTCAGAAAGCACCGACTTGCCGAGCGCATCGACGACGTGCTGTTCTCGCCTTCTCACGAAGAACTCGATCCGGCCCAACTCGCGCAATGGATTCTCGATGACCGGTTGCCGGTGCGGATGCAGATCCAGTTGCACAAGCTGCTCTGGAATTCGGAGCCGGGACGCTAGACCGGGGCAGGGGAGAATATCCAATGCGGCAGACGGCGGTAGTGCTGCTTTCCGGCGGACTCGATTCGGCGACCAGTCTCGCCATTGCCACAGCGCGCGGTTATCGCTGCCATGCGCTCAGTTTCGATTACGGCCAGCGTTCGACGGCCGAGATCGAGGCGGCAAGGCGGCAGGCGCGGAATCAGGAAGTCGTCGAACATCGCGTGCTGAATCTGCCGCTCGGCCAGTTCGGCGGTTCGGCACTGACCGACAGCAGCATCGACGTTCCCGAATCCCCCGGCGAAGGAATCCCCGCAACTTACGTGCCCGCACGCAACACGATCTTTCTTTCCAATGCGCTCGCCTGGGCCGAAATCATCGGCGCCGGCGCCATCTTCATCGGCGTCAACGCGCTCGACTATTCCGGCTATCCGGACTGCCGGCCGGAATACATGGAGGCGTTCCAGCGACTGGTGGACGTCGCCACGAAGGCCGGCGTCGAAGGCAGGAAGATCACCCTGGAAGCGCCGCTGATTCATATGAGCAAGGCGGAAATCATTCGCGCCGGAACGGAACTCGGAGTCGATTACGCTGGCACGCTGTCATGCTATCAGGCTGACGAGCAGGGTCTGGCCTGCGGTCAATGCGACAGTTGCCGGCTGCGCCGCGAGGGCTTCGCGGCCGCCGGCATCGCGGATCCGACGCGCTACCGCCCGGCTTGAGTTTTTCTGATTTGGTAGTAAGATTGCGCCCTCCGCGGGTCGTTAGCTCAGTTGGTAGAGCAGAAGGCTTTTAACCTTTTGGTCATAGGTTCGAATCCTATACGACCCACCAATTCCCTTTCTTGACGATGTGTGGCTTCGAGCGGGGCCGCGAGGGGGAGCGTCTATGCGCTTAATCTCGCCTCGTCATCCATGACGAGACTCGAATCGGGTCGTCGCCGCTTCAGGCCATCCATGGCACGCGACGACTCCCACGACGCGCATAGACGCTCCCCCTCACGGCCCCTTACGCCGTGCAGTCCCCCGGATTTCTGGTTTCAACTCAGCGAAATTGAACAATTTTGGGCGAACGCAGGGTCATCTAAGTAATCGGAGTACATGCCGATAACCACTCTAGACGTTGTTGGAGGTAGCCATTCGGCAGCTGCAGCAGACAGGCTTCCGACGGCTCCTATCGGCTCTAGAGGACGAGTCGAGTTATTTTTCCTTGATTCATGGCTTACCGGCAGATATGCGTATACCATCTGGTCGCACACTCAGGTTTTCCATGGACTGCACGGAAAGGAGCCGCAACAGGATATGACAGAACCCGCCATCCCCATTTCGATCTCAGATCTGTGTATAGGCTTGCGAAAAACTCGCCGGAATTATTGCGAATCTTTTTTTTGCACCAAATTAGTGCGCCGCGAAATGTGCTCCCACGAATTAGGTTATAGTAACTGGAATCGCCGCCAGAACAGCGGAGTTTTTGTCGAGCTTTCGGACTTCGGTGGTGCCTGCGGAGACGCCCGTGATTTCGCGGCCGACGCCCGGGACCCAAGGGCCCACCGCGACGATATTGCTATCCGACGACGACAGGTCCTGGCCGTCGCCGAGCAAAAGAAACACCGTTTTCTCTCCCACCGCCAGCGTCCTCACGGCTCATCTCCTCCTTCGCCTTCGCCTTCGCCGCCTTCGGGGCCGATTACGCTGTCGGTGACCCGCCTGCTAACGCCTCCATCGCTGTAGACTGCCCAGACCGTCGCGGACACAGTAGCGCCGGCCACGTATTCCCCGTCGACAAACGTGCCGGTGAATCCGGCGGCAAAAGGCACTTCCGCGGGCGCAGATGGCGTCCCTAAGTTCGGAATCAGGCCACGGGTGAATCCTCTTAGCGACACCCCGTTGATTGTCGCTCCGTGCTCTCCTCGCCAGCCGCTGGAGGGAGGCGAAACGTCAATGATGATCTCGAGCGACCCGGAATCGACGGTCACGGACGGCGCGGGATGGGCTGCGCGCACGTGAATTACCGGGTCGGCCAGCACGACCCACGAGGCGGATACAAATGTCCACGAACCACCATCCAACCGCCGCTCATTGATGATTCCGTTGGCTTGCCATACGCTCTGCCCTCCGCTCGCGGGGCGGGATGTCGTCCAGCCCGCGGGCGACCGCACCTGAGTGATATCGGGCTTCGCGGTCGCGCGGCGATAGCGGGTTTCCGCCCGCGCGCGCGGCTGCTCAAACGGCACGTTTGCGACGGTGAACCGCGCCCGGTCGTCCTCGATCGAGTTTGTGCTGTCGGTCGTGCCGGCTTTGGCCCTGGTGCCAGCGCCCCGCACGGTGGCGTCCACGTCGATGGTCTCGGTCCGGTCGCCGGGCGCGCGGTCATTTGCCGGCGGCGTGTACCTCGCCGTCGGCCCGCTCCCGGCGATCTTGCCCAGTGCCGCCCGCCAGCTGTAGCTGATGCTGTCGTACACCCCGCCGGACGGCGTGACGACCACGTCGACCGACGCGGCGCCCTCGTTGACCGGGCCGACCGCTCCGATGGATAGTCTCGGAGCTTTTGCGTCCGGCGGCACCACCACCGCCGGCGACCAGGTAGCCGCAGCCGGGGCCGACACGCGGCTGATGCCCGCGCGGGTGATCCAGCATCGGACCGTGACGGAGCCAGCGCTGCTCCTCGTGTGATCGTAGGTGCTGCCGGTCTCGCCGCTGATGTTGCTCCAGGCGCTGCCGATCAGGCGCTGCCACTGATAGGCGGCTGCCCCCGCAGCCGTGCCGCGGGGCGTCGCCGTGAAGGTTACCGTGTCGCCGTTTGTCGGCGCGGGGTCGTCCACGGTCACGGTCACGGTGAGCGTCGGGTTGACCGTGATGTCTCCGGTGGACGCCGACCCCCTGTGAGTTACCGGATTGCCTCTCGACGCCGAGAGCGACAAATCGAAATCGCCGGCGGAACCAACCGAGTCCGCCTCCACGACGACGCTGGCGCCGGCGTTCGACCCTATGATGCTGGCGTCTCCCGACACGCGCCAGCGCCTGGTTGCGGCGCCGCTTCCTCCGCTGCCGACGGTGCCGCCGAAAGTCCGGCGGGCGCCCGCGTCCAGCGGCGCGCGGGACCCGGTGATCGTGACGGATATCGCGGCGACGGCCGCCGCTCCGTAAAAATCGGTGAGGCTGATGAGGCCGCTGGCGGGTATCGCGTCGCCAGCGCCGTTGGTCGCGCCCCCGGGAACGTAGGCGCCGCCGGCGTAGAAGTCGGTCAGGGCGTAGGGCAGGTTGTCGTCGTAATCCGGATCGAATTCCGCCGCGATGTCCAGCAGCGAGATGCTACCTCTTGTCTGCAGGGCCATGCGCCGCCTCCCGCAATTCCTTTATTGCCTCGACGAGCAGGCCCAGCACCGCGGCGGGCGACAGCGACAGGAATTCGTCCGATTCCGACACCGCCTCGGGCAGCACTTCCCACACGTCCTGGGCGATCAGCCCGGCGCTCGGGCGGCCCCGCTTTCGAAACGTGTATCCCGTGAGTCTGCCGATCTTGTCGAGCGCCCCGTCGATCCGCACCAGGTTGTCCTTCAGGCGCCGGTCGGAGCTGGCGGACAGGTCGTCGGCGAACAGCCCGCCCTGGCTGCGCAGGTCGCCGTCCTCCTCGATTCGCAGCACCTCGGTCCCGGCCACCCCGGCCTTGAGCGTGACCAGATTGGTTGCGCCGGCCAGCTCGACCCGGCCGGCCGTGCCTGAAGTGTTGACGAAGGTGGCCGCGTCGCCGAGCGCGGAATTCGCCTCGATGGTGCGGGACCCGGTCCGGAAATTCACCGTCGCATAGGCGGAGATTGCCGCCAGGTTGATTTCGCCGCCGCCGTTGTCGTATCGGGCGCATATCCGGGCGTTGTAGTTGGTGTTGGGCAACAAATCGGTGAAGGTGAACGCAGACAGACCCGGAGGCGCGACCGCTTCGACCCCCCCCCATGCCTCCGACGCGAGCTTGATGCCGCCGCACCATACCAGCACGGGGCGCGGGGCGCCCTGGTTATTGTACGATTCCGCGACGGGCGTCGCCCATGAAAGCGTCACGGAGGTTCCGTCGACTCTCGCGCGGAAATTGACTGGCGGCGGCGCGGTATTCCGGCTCGACGGGTGATATCCGGTCGTCAGGTCGCCGCGCGCCGCATAGGAGCCTCCGCTCTTTTCGTACCAGACGCCGTTCGACCAGCGGTAGTAGCGGTCGCCGTTCGCGCCCAGGTTACTCGCCGGCGCGCCGGCGCCGAAGCGCCAGGCGACCGCGCCGGACGGGTCCAGATCGATCACCTGGTGCCAGGCGACCGCGTGACGCACCCACACGATCGCCGTGCTTCTGTCGCCGTAGTAGCTGCCATTGGCGGCCGCCGCGGACGGCTCTCCCGCCCCGGTCGTCCAGGTCGCATCGTCCGGATTGCCGGACACGCGCACCCACTTGCCATTGAGTTTTTTGTAGACCCCGAAGCGCTCCGAGGGGCCGGCGCCGATCTCCACATAGGTGTCGTTTTCGCCGCCCACGCTCTGGGCGGGCGGGCGCGTACCGTTGAACACGGCGATCGAGGGCAGCCCGGTGTCCGGGTTTATGAAAGTGTCGATGCGGGTCCATTTGCTGAATTTTCCCCAATTTTTCCGCACGTTGCCGCGGCGGCGGCGCGCCTCGAATTCGTACCGCGCGCTTGATGTGACGCCCTGCGGTTCGTCTGTACTTCCTGCCGGCACATATCCGTCCTCCCCGTCCTGGGAGACGGTTGTCGTTACCCTGGCGGGCGCGTTCGGGTCGTCTTTTCTTTGGTAGATAAACTCGATGGTCGGCCCGTCGAACCCGGCCACCCGCAGCGATTTCTCCTGAATCCACCCGACAGACCCGATGTCTTCGTTCTGGTCGGGGCTCCCGGAGACCGGGCGCCGGAACCGTATCAGATAGGGCCGATCGTCGGTGATGTCCGGGGGCGTGCCGTCGTAGTACTTCTGGGCGCCGCGCACGAGGCCGCCCGTCGCGCGGAGCGCGTCCACGTCGTAGTTCTGGCTTGCCAGCGGCAGGTTCGCCGCGCCCGTCACCGGGGTCGCGGTCGCCCGGCTGGTGAAAATGTATTCGACGCCGCGGCCATCGACGCCATCGACGCCATCGACGCCGTCGAGGCCCTGGACGGCGGTGGAGGTGGTGGCCGCCAACCGGGTCGTCCATGCGCCGGCGTTGGCGGCGTCGTCGACGGGGCGCATCCGCAGGTCGTACGTGGTCGCGTCCGGCAAGCCGCCCGCGGTGGCGCTGTCGCCCCAGTATTTCCCCGATATCGTCTCGACGACGGCGCCGCCGTCGTCGAAGCGGCGCAATTCCCACTCGACATGGGAAAATCCCGGGCCGGCCGGATTGGTCCAGGACGCCGCGAGCATGCCGCGCCCGCCGGTGAGCGTCAGGTCCGTGATCGGGCCGGGCGGCGTCACGTCCTTGTCGACGAGCTGCTCGACGACGCCGGACCATGGGCCCAGCGCGCCAAAACCGTTCACCCAGCAGGCCTTGACCTCGTATGTCTCTCCGAGGCGCAGGGGCAGCAAATAGGCATGGTCGGCGTCGACGCGCTTGGTCTCCCAGCCCGCGTCGCCGTCCTTTATCCGCCAGGCGACCTCGGCGCGCGAGACGCTCGCGTCCGGCGCGCGATTCCAGGCGGCCTTGAGGCCCATCAGGATCTGCGGCGGCGGCGCGCCCTCGTCCGCGTCGGCGGCGCGGACGGCCTCGACGCGGTCGAGCACCACCTCGAGCGCCAGCCCGGCCAGCGGCGGCACGGCGAGCGGGTTGGCGTGCTCGGTGTCGTCGTGGATGCGGTCCAGCGGCAGCGACTCGTAGTCGAAGACGGCCGCGTCGTGCTCCACGCTGTCGATCAGGACGTCGCCGGCGTAATCGAGCGCGACGGCCGTAACCATCATGAGCTTGCGCGTCCAGCCCAGCGTGTCGTCTGTGACCGCGACGACGCTTCCGGGCGTGGCCCGCAGGCCGGACGGCATCGCCCGGAAGCGCGCGCGCAGGGAGTTGCGCGACTTGTAGAGCACGATCCTGGCCAGGTCCGCGGCCTGGTACTTGTTCGTGACCGTGGGCATGGCCATTTCGTGGCGCAGCGGTTCGCCGTCCAGCGCGAGCAGGGCAGCCTCGACGGTCCCGCCCGCCGCCGGCCAGACGGCCAGATCCTCCTTCCACGCCCGGTTCGGGTTCGCGAATTTCACGGTCACGCGATTGTAGATCCGGGCCTTGTCCGGGCCGGAGACGCGGACACCCCCGATGATGTTGTCCGGGCCGAAATCCATCACCGGCGCGCGATCGCAATCGATGAGCAGGCCGTACTTGCCGGCGCTGTAGGGCAGCATGCCGCGGCAGCCGCCCAGCAACCGCTTGACGTTGTCCATCACCGGCTTTCCGGTGTCCAGGACGACGTTGCAGTTGTATCGCCCGGAGAGCCGGAAATACAGCGTGTCGCTGCCTTCGAAGGCGCCCTTATCGGCGGTATACGCGACCTCGGTGCGCCGGTCCTGGCTCGGCAACCCGCGCCACCGCCATCGGTCGGCGAACTCGTCTCCGCTCTCGCCGAAATCGTGGACCTCTTCGAAGGTTTCGGAGATGTCGAGGACGGTGCCGACCGCTGTCGCGTCGCTGAGGTGCGCGGCGTTGTAGATCCGGGTCCCCGGCGCGTGGAACAGCCTTGCGGGTCGGGGGCCATCGAAGCGGATCACACCCCGGCCGGCGGCGACCGTCACGGCGTCGGCGGATCCGATCATTCGGTGGCCGGACAGGTTCTCGTTGATGTCGCAGGCGTTCGCCGCGGCCTGGAATGCGGCTATATCAATATCGCCCGCCGCCAGGCCCTTGCCGAATCGGCCGTTGGTGAGGTAGTCGTACAGGATCAGGGCGGAGTTCTCGCTGTAGTGGGTCGCCGCGGTCAGGTCGCGCACGTCGCGCACCTTGCGGCCGCGAACCGTGGCCTTGACCTGCGGCAGACCGCGGAACACCTCGGTGCTGTAGCGGAATCGGCAGGCGAGGTACGCGACGCCGCGCAGCCGGTGATTCTCGGTCCAGCCCGGCGCCGCCGTCAGCAGCGCCGAGGCGGACTGGCCGTCCGTGCCGCGATACCAATGCACGACGGCCAGGCGGTCGTCGCCGGGCATGGACGCGCCGTGGCCGGAGGCGAATTCGTGATCGAAGGCCGATATCGGCTTGTCGTCGATCAGGACCTGCGACACGCGGTCGATCTCTCCCTCGCACAGTGCGATCGCCATGTACAGATATTTGTTTTCCGGTCCGCCGGTCGCCACGAAGACCCGGGTGCCGGCCACCTGCCGGGTGCCGTACACGACCGGGATCGGCGCGACGTTCGACGCCTTGTTGACGGTCGTGCCGGCGGCCTCGTCCGTCTCCTCGGGCAAATCCACGAACCACGAAATGATTTCTTCGAAGATGTCGCCGATGAAGCTGAAAAGTCCCATCAGGCCTTGCCCCACTTGATGTCCCGCACCGCCGCCGCCGAGAAATCGAAGCCGCGGTCGCCGGGGAAATGCAATCCCTGGCTTTCCGGATTGGTGTGGCGGCCGCTTTTTTGCCGCCAGTTGGCCCAGTGGCTGGCGATCGACAGCGTGATTGAGGGCGTCTCGCCCGAGGCGTCCAGCTTGTAGCTCGAGAGCGTTCCGCGGAACACCTCGAGCGCGCGGCCGACCATCTGTCCGTCGCCGTTCAGCGCGGCCTTGCGCACCGTCGCGCCCCAGCCGATCGCGTTGCCGCCCAGCAGGGCGCCCACCATCTGGTTGGACACGGCTTCGAGGCGCACGGACAAGCTGTTGACGCGGGGCGCGGCGGTTTCCTTCGCGACGCCGACGTCGAGTATCTCGCCGGTGGGCTCGTACACCGCGTCCGGATCGGCATGGGTGTCCGTGACGGCGTGGCCGGCGTCCGTGCGGCGCAATGTCGCCGTCTCGCCGCCGGAGGGGTAGCGAAACTCGATCAACGTCGCCCAGCGCAGGTCGGCGGCTCCGAGAGCCGCCAGCAGCGCGTTGTCGATGTCGCGGGTCAAGACCCCCAGCGCCGCCTCGTGCTCGGTGACGGCGCTCCATTCGTTGCGCGCGAAGGTGTCCGCGTCCTGGGTCGCCGCGTGGCCGAAATGCTGGGTCAGCGTGACGGCCCAGACGGCCTGCCCGGAAGTCGCGCCCGGGTCCGACGCGGACCAGCCGCCGCCGGGCGCGGCGTACGCGCCGAATCCGGCGGCCGTCGGCGCGGCCGGCTCGGACGCGGACCGCAGGTAGAAGACGCGCTCGCGGGTCGAGACCCCCAGCGCCGCCTCAATGGTCGCCGTCGCCGACAGCTTCCCACTTTGGTGGGCCAGCAGCGCCGAGAAAACAGCGGCCTGACCACTCCAGGAGTACCTGTCATAGAAATAGGACGCCTCGGAAAAATTGACCTCGAAGCCGCCCGCGGCGTCGCCGGCGCCCCAGGCGACGGCCAAGCTGCCGCCGGACTCCACGGCGGCGGACAGCCGGCCGGAGACCACGACCGACAGAACGCCGCTCGGACGCACCGATATCTGACTCAGCGTCAGCGCCGAGTCGCCCGCGGCCAGGCTCGCGGGAATGGCGATATTGGTCTCCAGCCAACCAGCCGCGAAGGAGCTGAGCGATGTGAAATTGATCGCCGGCAGCGCGATGGTCGTCGAGGCCATCAGAGCGCCTCCCGCAACTCGACGGCGATGTCGACCAGGCCGCCGGACCGGTGGCGCCACTCCTGGATTTCCGACGCGCGCCGGACGCGGAACAGGACGCCGGACCGTTTCATCGTGACGCCGCTCCCGACCGCCGCGCGCAGCGGCGGCCAGATCGAGAGCTGTCCGGCCGCCGGAGAACCGGTCATCATGTAGACCTTCGCGTGGCCGGCGAACGACGCGTATCGGCCGGCCATGTTCCCGCGGTCGGTCAGGCCGGTCAGCCGCACGAGCGACGCCCCGGCGGGCGCGGCGGCGGCCAGGGTCATGTCGGCGACGCCGCTGGCGGGTGGGTCCGCCGCCGGCACTGCGACCAGGAACATCCCGGCGCGTCCCTGGCGCGTCAGGAACGCGCGGATCGGCAGCGCCTCCGCCGGCCGCAGCCGCGGCCAGGCGATGGATACCTCCCAGCGATGCGCGGCGCGGTGGCGCGCCTGCTCGATGCCGGACAGCGATTCGGCGACCAGCGCCCGCTCGACCGACCGCACCTCGATCGACGCCAGGCCCGGCCCCAGGGGCAGCGTTTTCAGCGCCATCACAGCGACCTCCCCTCGTCGGCCAGCGCCTCGCGGACCATGCCCGCGATCTGCATGCGGCGCTCGCGCAGCAGCTCGTCGACGCCGGCCGCGTCGACGGCCTGGATCCAGATGTTGACGTTGACCGGACGGGCCGAATCGCGGTCCGCCCCCTGGGCGCGCACGCCCAGATCCCCGCTCGGCCCCCGCACGAGCGGAATGATGGCCTCGGGTCCGGCCTCGCCGGAGACGCCCACCTGCCGCTGGCTGCCGAACCCGAAAAAGGTTGGGCGGTCGACGATGCCGCCGGACTCGAACGCGGCCAGCTTGGCGGCCGTCGCGC
>JAJDYJ010000048.1 GCA_022822865.1 Pseudomonadales bacterium
ACGATCGGGAATGGATGGATCGAGCCGCGCCAACGTCAGTTTGAAAGCACTGGCCGAAGCAGTAGCAACAGGAGAAAAACAGCGCCTTGACAACATGGATACTTCGCGTTCGGCATCCATGCCTCACACGCCCGCTGCACACCGGCCATCAGACGGCGACTCACGTCGTACAGACATATGGAGTTGTTACTCGGCGAGGAAGCGTTTTATCAGGCGGGCGTCCTGGTCGACGCAGCCGGTGCTGTTGTCGTAGATGTATTCGGCGCTGGCCGCGGCGATGGCGTCGCCCTTGCGTACTGTCTGCCGGAAGGTCTCGATCTCCATCGGGGGTACGCCTCGGTTCTGATAGATGCCGATCAGCAGGCGTAATTCCTTTTCGCTGAGATGGTCGGCCAGGATGCGGGCGATACCCTCGGCGAAATTCTCCCACGCGTAGTTTCGGCTGTAGCATTCGGCGATGGCGTCGCGGACGTGCCGGGGCAGGGAACGGTCGGCGGAACTGGCGACGATGAGAGAATAGGTGCGGAGGATTTCCCTGGTCTGTTCCCGGGTGGCCGAATCGAATAATTCGCCGGTGCCCGTCACGCGCAACAGCCGGTTGGCTTCTTCGATCGACTCTTCTTCGCCGGCGGCGGAAAGGCCGGCGAGACCGAAGACGCAAATCAGGGCCGCCCTCGCCCTGCCCGGCAATCGCGGGATGATCGGGTTCCAGAACATCAGCAAGGCATTCAGTCCTCTCCGACGGCAATTCGGGAACGGGAAGTGGTCGGAATGGCAGGATTTGAACCTGCGACCCCTGCCTCCCGAAGGCAGTGCTCTACCAGGCTGAGCTACACTCCGACATCCGCATTCCCGGCGGGAAAATCGCGAAAGCGAATTATAGGCATATTTGCCCGGGGCATTCGACATGCCCGATTTCGAATATTTTTTCCATAAAATTGCCATCCTTTGAATTTCCCGCCAATATGCGGGATCGCTGGCTCAAGCCGATTCTTCCGATCCGGGAAGAAGATTGCCGGCTGTGCGGTAATATCGATCTGTCGACGATTCAGAACATCAGGTGCCCAATTGAACAAAAATCTGCCGCGAGCCCTGTATCGGGCGGAGCAGGTTCGCGAACTGGACCGGCTTGCCCTAGAAGCGCTCGGCATTGACGAATTCGAACTCATGCGGCGGGCCGGCGCCGCGGCCTTTTCCCGCTTGCAGGAACGCTGTCGGCGCGCCGGCAGCCTTCTCGTTCTGGCAGGCGCGGGCAACAATGGCGGCGACGGCTATGTCATCGCGGCGCTGGCGGCCAAACTCGGGCTGCGGGTCCAGCTCGTGTACCTGTCGAATCCCGACAAGCTCGGCGGCGCCGCCGCCCAAGCCTGGCGCATGGCGGTCGAGAACGATGCTCCGATGTGCTCGTTTCAGGAGTTCAAGTCCCGGCAACGGCAGGACTTCGACCTGGTGGTCGACGCCCTGTTCGGCACGGGTCTGAATCGCGCGGCCGAAGGCGAATGGCTCGAAGCGATCGATTGGATCAATGACAGCGGTCTGCCGGTGCTGGCCGTGGACATTCCCAGCGGACTGCATGCCGATACCGGCACGCCGATGGGCGCCGCGGTGCGCGCCCGATCGACGGTGACTTTCATCGGCATGAAGCGGGGGCTGCTCACCCACCGTGGTCCGGATTGCACGGGCGAGTTGATTTTCGAAGATCTCGACGCGCCGGCGAAGATCCATGGCGCCGGCGCTGCCACCACGGCCGAAGTCAAACGTATCGACATCCATTCCAGCGCCGGATTTCTTCCACCGCGCAAACCTTCTTCTCACAAGGGCAGCAACGGCCATGTCCTGCTGCTCGGCGGCGATCACGGCATGGGAGGGGCCATTATCATGGCGGCCGAGGCGGCGCTGCGCAGCGGCGCGGGACTTGTCAGCGTAGTGACCCGCTCCGGACATCGCCCCGCCGTGCTTGCCAGACGGCCTGAGATCATGGTTACCGGCACCGAAGACAGCCGGGTGGATTTGCCGGCGCTGTTCGATCGGGCAAGCAATATCGTCATCGGACCGGGTCTCGGAATTGGCGAGTGGTCGCGGAATCTGCTGCGGGCCGCGCTCGCCGGTCATTCGACCCGCGGCCTGCCGTTGGTGGCGGACGCCGACGCCTTGCGGCTGCTGGCGCGAAACGCCGTGCCTGAAACCGATTTTCCGCGCAAGGACTGGGTGCTGACTCCGCACCCAGGCGAGGCCGCGGCCTTGCTCGGCATCGATGTGGCGGAAGTGCAACGGGACCGCTTCGCGGCGGTCGCCGAATTGCAGCGCCGCTTCGGCGCCCACTGCCTGCTCAAGGGAGTGGGCAGCCTGGTTTGCGTTCACGGTCATCCGCCGCGACTCAACCTCTGTTCCGAGGGCAATCCGGGCATGGCGAGCGCGGGCATGGGAGATGTGCTCAGCGGTATCGTCGCGGGGCTGCACGCCCAGGGCCTGCCCCTGGAAGACAGCCTTTGCTGCGCGGTTTGCATTCATGGCGAGGCGGCGGACCTGGCGGCGGAGGAAGCCGGTCAGCGCGGTCTGATCGCCACCGATCTCATGCCTTTCATCAGGCGGCTGGTCAATCCCTCAAGGCCTCACTACCCAAGGTCTCAATACCCAGGGTCTCAATAAGAGAAGAGAGATGGGAGACTTCAACGGACAACTGGAAAACGAAGCCGCGACCTTGCGTATCGGCAGGCTGCTTGCGGCCGCTGTGCTGGAAGGCCTGCAAGTCCGGGACGGAAGCGCGACCGTGATTCACCTGCATGGCGAACTCGGCGCGGGCAAGACCACTCTTGCGCGCGGAATCCTGCGCGGTTACGGCTATGAAGGACCGGTCAAGAGCCCCACGTATACCCTGGTCGAGCCATATGAATTCGACCGCCGCCGCATCTATCATTTCGACCTGTATCGCCTTGCCGATCCGGGCGAAGTGGAGTTTCTCGGCACGGAAGACTATTTCGCGGGCGGAAACCTGTGCATCGTCGAATGGGCGCGGCGCGGCGGCGAGCGAATCCCTTCGGCGGATCTCGAAATAGAATTGCGCGGAGAAGGCGCGGGCCGCTCGATCGCCTGCACCGCGCAAACCGGCAAGGGAATTGAAATGGTCAAGAAACTGCGCGCAGGGGTCGATGTTATGAACACCGGGATCTGACGCTCTGAATGCCGCCATGGAACTTTACGGCCACCGGCTGAATGCATGGTTCGCGGCCGCGGGCTGCGCGCTCGGATTCTGCCTTGCGCCCGGCGGTTCCGCGGCGGGCGCCGAAGTCGAAGGAGTCAGAATCTGGCGCGCGCCGGACCGGACCCGCCTGGTATTCGATCTCGACGGCGAAGTCAGCTTCCAGTTGATCCGGCTCGACGAGGCCGGACAACTGCTCATCGATCTGGAAAATTCCACTATCGCCCCAGCCTTCGACGACCTCGGCGATCGGGGCGTCGCGGACGGACCGGTAACCGGACTGCGTCTGGAAGAAGCGCCCGACGGCATCCTGCGTTTCGTCGTCGAACTCGCCGCCCCGGTCGAGCCCCGGGGATTCACCCTGCCTCCCATAGAACAGTACGGCGACCGGCTCGTGCTCGATCTTTACGACGTCGTGCAGGAGCGGGCGCCGCCGGTTTCCATTCCCTTGCCCGCCGCGGACGAAACTTTTCCGGCTGCCGGGCCGATCGCGGCGGGTTCGGCGCCGCCTGTCCTGCGCGACATCGTCGTGGCGATCTCGGCCGGTCATGGCGGCGAAGATCCCGGCGCCGTGGTCGGCGCCAGTCTGGAGAAGGACATAAACCTTGCGATCTCGCGGCGCCTGAGCGAACGCCTGCGGGAAACGTCCGGTTATCGGCCGGTCATGATCCGCGAAGGCGACTATTACGTCCCCTTGCGGCAAAGGACCGAAATCGCCCGCGAGCAACGGGCGGACCTGCTGGTGTCCATCCACGCGGATGCCTACCGTTCGAGCAGCGCCAGCGGAATGACCGTCTATGCGCTCTCCGGTGAGCGCGCCGACCGGGAAAACGCCGCGAGAGTCGCGCGCAAGGCAAACTCAAGCGACCTGATCGCCGGCGTGCATAGCGACCTGCGTCTTGGGGACTTCGATGACGATGTGGCGCTGACGCTGGTCTCGGTTCACATGGGCTGGAGCCTCGAACAAAGTCAATTGGCCGGCTCTCATATTCTCGCGGCCTCCGGCGAAATCACAAGGGTGCGGCGTGACAAGGTGCAACAGGCCTCGCTGCAGGTGCTGAACTCGCCGGATATTCCATCGATTCTCGTCGAGACCGGCTACATGACCAATCCCGCGGAACTGGAAAGGCTCAACTCGCCCGCGTTCCAGCGGCAGCTTGCCGACGCCCTGGCTTTCGGCGTCATGAGCTATTTCGACGAGCGGGCGCCGGACGGAACGCTTGTCGCCTGGCGAAAGTCGAACGGCGCCGGATCGGCCGCGGAACCGCCGGCGGACCAGGTCGCGGACATGGCGAGCGCGCTGGTCAACGCGCTGATCGGCGCCGAGTCTTCGCTTGCGCCGCGGGAAGGCGGCGCGCAGGCCGAACCCGCCGTTACCCATGTCGTTCGGCGCGGTGATACACTGTCCGAAATCGCGAACCGCTATTCGGTAAGCCTGTCGCGCCTGCGCGAGCTGAACGGCCTGACGAGCGACCGGATCGCCGTGGGCAGTGAGTTGAAAATTCCCAGTCAATGAATCGCATCAATCGACTGAGTCCGCGCCTGGCCAACCAGATAGCAGCAGGCGAAGTGGTCGAGCGCCCGGCTTCGGTACTCAAGGAACTGCTTGAAAACAGCCTCGATG
Organism: Pseudomonadales bacterium; assembly: GCA_022822865.1. Lineage (GTDB taxonomy): Bacteria > Pseudomonadota > Gammaproteobacteria > Pseudomonadales > Pseudohongiellaceae > UBA9145. Next base: position 4,824 of record JAJDYJ010000048.1, read on the forward strand.
CCGGCGCGCGGCGCGTGGACATTGAAGTGGAGCAGGGTGGCAAGAAGCTGCTGCGGGTACGCGACGACGGCGGCGGCATTCACAAGGACGATCTCGCGCTTGCCCTGAGCCGCCACGCCACGAGCAAGATTGCCCGTCCGGAGGACCTGGCGGCCATCGCCAGCCTTGGATTCCGCGGTGAGGCGCTGGCCAGCATCGGTTCGGTCTCGCGGCTGGAGTTGTCCTCCCGAGCCGCGGAGGCGGACAGTGAAACCGGTTGGACGGTGCGGGCCGAAGGCCAGCAGATGGAGACTTCGCTTGCGCCTTGCCAGCATGGCGTCGGCGCCACCGTCGAAGTGCGCGACCTGTTCTTCAACACGCCGGCGCGCAAGAAATTTCTCAAAACCGAAAGAACCGAATTCGGCCGCATCGACGAGGTGCTCAAACGTCTCGCGCTGAGCCGGTTCGATGTGCAATTCAATCTGCGCCACAATCAGCGCACGGTCCACGAATTGCGGCCGGCGCTGGACGAACTGGATCAGCGCCGCCGGATCGGCCTGGTGTGCGGCCCGGCCTTTCTGGAAAACTCGGTCGAGGTGGACCAGCGCGCCGCCGGATTGCGCCTGTGGGGCTGGATCAGCCTGCCGGCCTTCTCGCGCAGCCAGGCGGACTTGCAATACTTCTATGTAAACGGACGCATCGTGCGCGACAAGATCGTCAGCCACGCGATCAGGCAGGCCTACCAGGATGTGCTTTACCACGGCCGCCATCCCGCCTATGTGCTTTTCCTTGAACTCGATGCGGCCGCCGTGGACGTCAACGTGCATCCGACCAAGCACGAAGTGCGTTTCCGCGACAGCCGCCTGGTGCATGATTTCCTATTCCGCTCCCTGCACCGGGAACTGGCGGACGTAAAGCCGGAAGCCCGGGGTACGGATCAGGTTCTGCCGGAGACGTCCGGGGAAGCGTCCGAACGCGGCGTCGCCCAGACCGCGCTGCCTTTGCGCGATGCCGCTCCGGTACGCGAACCGGGCGGTGAATACCGCTTTGCCGCGCAGACGCCGCCGGCCAATCCCGCCGGCACGCCGGAGCAATACGCGAAGCTGTTCGGCGGCGGCGAGGAATCGCCGCCGCTCGGCTATGCCCTGGCGCAATTGCATGGCGTCTACATCCTCGCCCAGAACAGGGACGGCCTGATCGTCGTGGACATGCACGCGGCGCATGAACGCATCACCTACGAGCGGATGAAGCAGGCGCTGGACGGGGAAAGCCTCAGGCGGCAGAACCTGCTGGTGCCCCTGTCGCTGGCCGTCAGCGAAGCCGAAGCGGATTGCGCCGAAGCCCATCGCGAAGGCCTGCTCGCCTTGGGCCTGGAACTTGAGCACGTCGCCGCGGAATCCGTGGTCGTACGCCAGGTTCCGGCCTTGCTGAAAGACGGCGACATCGAGCGACTCGTGCGCGATGTATTGTCGGACCTGCTCGAATTCGGCAGCAGCGACAGGCTGGAAAATCGCCGCAACGAGTTGCTGTCGACCATGGCCTGCCATGGCTCGGTGCGCGCCAACCGCCGGCTCGGCATCGACGAAATGAACGCCCTGCTGCGGGACATGGAAGCGACCGAACGCAGCGGCCAATGTAACCATGGCCGGCCCACCTGGGTGTGGCAATCCATGGACGAACTGGACAAGCTGTTCCTGCGCGGCCGCTAGGAGCCTGCGCCATGGGAATTCGCGAAGGCTCCTGACTTGGCTTCATCGCGGCGCCAGTTCGAGGAAACCGGGGCGGACGTGATCTGCCTGACCGGCCCCACGGCGGCCGGCAAGACCGCGCTCGCGGTGGAACTGGCCCAGCGCCGCCCGCTGGAGATCGTCAGCGTCGATTCGGCCCAGATCTACCGGGACATGGATATCGGCACCGGCAAACCGGACGCGCGCACCCGTTCCCTGGCGCCCCATCGGCTGATCGACATCCGCGATCCCTCGGAGCCCTATTCGGCGGCGAATTTTCGCGACGACGCGCTCGCTGAGATGCGCGACATTCTCGGTCGGGGCAGGACGCCCCTGCTGGTCGGTGGAACCATGCTGTACTTCCAGGTATTGCGCAGAGGGCTCGCGGCGATGCCCGCGGCAAATCCCGAGGTGCGGCGGGAAATCGAGACGCAAGCGGCGCGGGAAGGCTGGGAAGCGATCCATCGCCGGCTCGCCGAAGTCGATCCGGAAGCGGCGGCGCGGATTCATCCCAACGATCCGCAGCGTCTGCAAAGAGCCCTGGAGGTCTATCTGGTCACCGGGGAAAAAATCAGCAGCCTGCATCGGGAAAGAAAAAACCGGCCGAACCGGTCTACATCTTTCAAGCTGCATATTCTGGCAATCCACCCGGCCGAACGAAGCGTAATGCACAAGCGTATAGACGCTCGATTCAAACGAATGCTGGCTGACGGACTGGTTGCGGAAGTGGAGCGGCTCTACCGGCGGGAAGACCTTCATCCAGGCCTGCCTTCCATGAAGTCGGTGGGATACCGCCAGATATGGCAATATCTCGATGGAAGGATGGCTTATCCCGAAATGGTGGAAAAAAGCGTTGCGGCTACCAGGCAGCTCGCGAAAAGGCAATTGACCTGGCTGCGGGGCTGGCCCGAGGTGCGCAACTTTGTCGGAAATTCGGAACGGAATCCGGATGAAGTATTGAAATTTGTAGATTCGCTCGCAATCTGGTAATCAGGGAGAAGGGATTTCCCTGAGAGTAGAGGTACTGCGAGGAACGCAGAGAGCATGGGAGAACAAAAATGTCCAAGGGGCATAGCTTACAGGATCCGTTCCTGAACGCATTACGCAAGAATCGCGTGCCGGTTTCGATTTATCTGGTAAGCGGCATCAAGTTGCAGGGGCAGATCGAGTCGTTCGATCAGTTCGTGATATTGCTAAAGAATGCCGTCAGCCAAATGGTCTACAAACACGCAATATCTACCGTGGTGCCAGGTCGGATGGTCAAGATCCAGGTAAATCACCCTGCCGAAGATCAGGATGACGAAGCTGACTAGAGGCTAGGTTGAACGATACCGGACCGCTCTTCGACGATGCTTTATTGCGACCCGTGATTTCGGGCGCGAGGCATTTCCTTGTTTCTTGAGCGGCCCGACTCCGGCGAAACCTGTGTGCTGGTGCACATCGACTTTGCCACAGGGCCTGATCAGGAAAACTTGACCGAATTCGGGGAACTGGCGCTTTCCGCGGGAGCAGAGCCCGTGGCGATCGTCACGGGATCCCGCGACAGGCCGGAGTCCGCAACCTTTCTGGGCGCCGGCAAGCTGGCGGAACTGGCGGAAATCCGGCAGTCCCGGGACGCCGGACTGGTGCTGTTCAATCATTCGCTGACGCCGAGCCAGGAGCGCAATCTCGAACGGCGGCTGGGCTGCAGGGTGCTTGACCGGACCGGGCTGATCCTGGACATATTCGCCCAGCGGGCCCGGTCACACGAAGGCAAATTGCAAGTCGAACTCGCCCAGTTGCGGCACCTGAGTACGCGTCTGAAACGCGGCTGGTCGCATCTGGACCGGCAGAAAGGCGGTATCGGCTTGCGCGGCGCCGGCGAAAAGCAACTCGAACTCGATCAGCGCATGATCGGGCAGCGCATCAAGTCCATTCGCAAGAGCCTTGCGCGAGTTCACGGCCGGCGCGAACTCGGCCGCGGCGCGCGACGGCGGGCGGATCTGGCGACGATTTCGCTGGTCGGATACACCAATGCCGGCAAGACTTCGCTGTTCAACCTGCTGACGGGCGCGGAGAGTTACGCCGCCGATCAGTTGTTCGCGACGCTGGACCCGCGCCTGCGGCGCGTCAGCCTGCCGGCCTATGGCGCCGCGATCCTGGCGGACACGGTGGGTTTCATCAGTCATTTGCCCCATCAACTGGTGGAAGCCTTCAAGGCGACCCTGGAAGAAACCGTGGCGGCGCAATTGCTGGTGCACGTCGTCGATGCGGCCGGGGGCAGAGTCGAGGACCATGTCGAGCAGGTGCATGCCGTACTTGCGGAAATCGGGGCGGCCGATATTCCGCGCCTGCAGGTCCGCAACAAGATCGATCTTCGCGCCGGGATGAAACCGCGTATCGACCGGGACCGCGAAGGTCGGCCAGTCCGGGTATGGATGTCCGCGCGCACCGGCGCCGGTGAAGACGAATTACGGCGCGCGCTGGGCGAATTGCTCGGCAAGGACATGCGGCAACAGGCTCTGGTGCTGCCGCCGTCCCAGGCGGGTTTGCGCTCGCGCTTGCTGGCGCGCGGCCGTATCGACTCGGAACGCGTGGACGAGCAGGGAAATTTTCATTTGCTCGCGCGGCTGGCTCCGGACGAGGCGCAGCGTATCGCCTCGCTCGAAGGCTGCCGCTTCGAGCAGTCCGAATTTCGGTCTCCGGACACTGTGTCTGGAGGCTAAAATTCGGTAAAATTCCGCATTTGAGCATTCGTGTTGACGAAAGTCTGACGACGGAGAACCCAATGGCCTGGAATGAACCCGGCAACAATGGCAACGATCCCGATCCCTGGGGCAGCGGCGGCGGTCGCCGCGGCGGCAATCAGGGCCCGCCCGATATCGACGAGGTAATCAGAAATCTGCTGGGCCGCTTCGGCATCCTCGGCGGCGGCGCCAAGGGTGGCTCCGGTGGTGGCAAGCAGGGATCCGGCAAGGGCATGTCCGGCGGCCTGCTCGCGGGTTTCGTCGTCGTCGCCCTCGTGGTCTGGGGATTCCTGGGCTTCTATATTGTCGACGAAGCCGAGCGCGCCGTGGTGCTGCGCTTCGGCCGCGTGCTCGACAATACGGTGGGGCCCGGCCTGCACTGGAATCCGCCGCTCGTCGACGAGGTCAACAAGGTAAACGTTCAGGAACTCAACGCCAAGGAGTATCAGAACCGGGCGATGTTGACCACCGACGAAAACATTGTCGATATCGTCGTCAATGTGCAATACCGCATCGACGATCCGGTGAAGTACGTCATCGCCGTGCAGGATCCCGAACGCAGTCTCGACAATGCAGCGGAGTCGGCGACCCGACACGTGGTCGGCGGCAATTTCATGGACCAGATTCTGAACACCCCCCAGATCCTGGCGGGCGCCGTACACGAGCGTTTGCAGGATTACATGGACTTGTACAACACTGGCATATTCGTTAGTCAGGTGAACGTTACCGACGCCCAGCCGCCGGAAGCCGTGCGTGATGCCTTCGAGGACGTGATCCGGGCGCGTGAGGACGAACAAAGGGCCCAGAATCAGGCTCAGCAATACGCCAACCGCGTCATTCCCGAGGCCCGCGGCGAAGCCCAGCGGCAGATCGAACAGGCCAACGCCTACAAGGAGGAAGTGATCGCCAGGGCGGAAGGCGACGCCTCGCGCTTCGACCAGTTGCTGTTCGAATATCAGAAGGCGCCCGAAGTGACGCGCCAGCGCATGTATATCGACTCGATCCAGGACGTGATGACCGCGTCGAGCAAGATCATGATCGACGTCGAAGGCGGCAACAACATGCTGTATGTGCCGCTCGACAAGATTCTCGAACAGAACGCGTCCGTCACGGGCGCGGCCAGGCCGCGCTCGGCGTCTGAATGGCGCGATTTCGCCGACGAACTGGCGCCGTATCTGCCGAACGTTTCCAGCGGCGGGGCGGTTGACGCCTCGCGCCTCTCCGACGCCAGAAGTGGAGTAACACGACCATGAAAAAATATTACGGTATAGGGCTGGCGGTACTGTTGCTGGTACTGGCCGCCAACAGCCTGTTCGTGGTGCGCGAAACCGAGCGCGCCGTCATGTTGCGCTTCGGCGAATTGGTGAACGCCGATATTCCGCCCGGACTGCACGTGAAGATTCCCTGGGTGAATCAGGTTCGCAAGTTCGACGCCCGTATCCAGTCCGAGGATTCGGTGCCGGCGCGTTTTCTGACCCTGGAGCAGAAAGCCCTCGTAGTCGATTCCTACGCCAAATGGCGCATCCTGGACGTCGGCCAGTTCTATGTCAGCACCCAAGGCAATGAATCAAGGGCCGGTTCGCTGCTTGCGCAGCGTATCAACGACGGCTTGCGCGACCAGATCGGCGCACGCACCTTGCAGGAAGTCGTCGCCGGCGAACGCGACCAGCTCATGCTCGATCTGACCGCAAATCTAAACATGTCCGCCGCGCAGGACGTTGGCATTGAAGTCATTGACGTGCGCGTGAAGCGCATCGATTTGCCCGAGGACGTGCGCGGGTCCGTGTACGAACGCATGGTCACCGAGCGCAACCGGGAAGCCCAGGAACTGCGTTCCCGCGGCGACGAACTCGCCATCGGCATCCGCGCCGACGCCGACCGGCAGGCAATCATCTTCGAAGCCGAGGCCTATCGCGACGCCGAGCGCATTCGCGGCGAAGGCGACGCCCAGGCGACAGCGGTTTACGCCGACGCCTATAACAAGGATCCGGAATTCTATGCCTTCACCCGCAGCTTGACCGCCTATCGTGAAACGTTCAAGAACAAGGGCGATGTACTCTTGCTGGACCCGGAAAGCGAATATTTCAGATATCTGAAGGATCTCGATAACGGCGAGGAACAATAAAAAGATATCCGCTCTGATGCGGGCCGGGTCTCGCCGTTTCCCGCCGCTGGCCGAACTCTCCCATGTGGCATGATCTCGCGGTGGCGTTCTGTTTGCTGCTGGTCATCGAGGGCTTGCTGCCCGCGCTCGGTCCGGGCTTGTGGAAGCGGATGGCGCTGACCCTGAGCGAAGCGCCCGAACGCCACATACGTCTGGCCGGGCTGGGTTTCCTGGTCACCGGCGCTTTCGTCTTGTACCTGATCAATTGAAGAGAAAACGGCATGAGTTCCGCCAAAAGATGGCTGCTGCCCGACGGCGTCGAAGAGATTCTGCCGGAGGAGGCCCGCAAGCTCGAAAGCCTGCGGCGCGAGATACTGAATCTGTATCGCGGCTGGGGCTATGAACTGGTCATCACGCCGTTGATCGAGTTCCTCGATTCCTTGCTGGTGGGCTCGTCCCACGATCTCGATCTGCATACTTTCAAGCTCATCGACCAGTTGAGCGGGCAAACCATGGGCATTCGCGCGGATATTACGCCCCAGGCCGCCCGCATCGACGCCCATCGCCTCAATCGCAATGGCCCGGTGCGCCTGTGTTACGCGGACAACGTGCTGCACACCTTGCCGCGCGGCATCCAGACTTCCCGCGCGCCGATCCGGATAGGCGCCGAGTTTTACGGACACGCGGGCGCCGAATGCGACATCGAAGTGATCTGCCTGATGTGCGCGATGCTGCAACAAGCGGGCGTGGAGAACGTCCATCTGGTGCTCGGCCACGTCGGCATCTATCGTTCGCTACTGGAAGAGGCGGGAATGGACCCCGAATCCGAGGAGACCCTGTTCGACGCGGTGCAGCGCAAGGCCTATGGCGAAGTCGACCGGCTGCTTGCCGCGGGCGTGAATGACGGCGCCTTGCGCGAGATGCTGGCGCGGCTCGTGCGACTGAGCGGCGGCGAGGAAGCGCTCGAACAGGCGCAAGCAGCTTTTTCCGGAGCGCCTGCCCCGGTGAAAGCCGAACTCGAGGAATTGCTGGCGATCGACGAAGGAGTCCGCAAGCGCGTGCCTGCCGTGCCCCTGAGCTACGATTTGTGCGAGCTGCGCGGCTATCAGTATCACACCGGCATCGTATTCGCCGCCTATACGCCGGGTTACGGCCGCGCGGTCGCCAAGGGCGGGCGTTACGACAACATCGGCGAGGTATTCGGCCGGGCGCGGCCGGCGACCGGCTTCGACAGCGATCTGAAGACCCTGGCGCGCCTGACCGGCAGAAAGTTTCACCGGCAACCGGGCATTCTGGCGCCGGACAGCGATTGCGCCGAGTTGCGGGCGAAAGTCGAACACTTGCGTGCGTCGGGCGAAATCGTGATCTGCGACGTCAGCGGCGCCTGCGATGCCGCGGCGGCGCGGGAACTCGACTGCGACCGCCTGCTGCTGAGCCGGGGCGGCGAATGGCTGGTCGAGAAAATCTGAAGGGCGGCAGATAAGGCAATGGTGCAATCGCTGGTAGTGCTGGGCGCCCAATGGGGCGACGAAGGCAAGGGCAAGGTCGTCGACCTGCTGACGGACCGGGCGGATGTCGTCGCCCGATTCCAGGGCGGCCACAATGCCGGCCACACCCTGGTCATCGAAGGCGAGAAAACCGTCCTGCACCTGCTGCCATCCGGCATTCTGCGCGCCGGTGTGCATTGCATCATCGGCAATGGCGTAGTGCTGAGCATGGCCGCGCTGCTCAAGGAAATTCACGGCCTGGAAGCGCGCGGCATCGACTTGCGCGGACGCCTCGGCATCAGCGGCGCCTGCCCGCTGATCCTGCCCTCGCACATCGCGCTCGATCAGGCGCGCGAATCCACCCGGCGCGGCGGCGAGAAAATCGGCACTACCGGCCGCGGCATCGGTCCGGCTTACGAAGACAAGGTCGGCCGCCGCGCCATCCGCCTCGGCTCAAGCCGGGACGAAGCGCGCTTCACCGCGCAACTGAAAGAACTGCTCGATTACCACAATTTCCTTTTGCGCGAGTATTACCAGGTCGAAACCATCGATTTCGCCACGGCCCGGGACGAGTTGCTCGAACAGGCGCGGGAACTGCGGCCCATGATCGCCGACACCGTTGAGGAATTGCACGGGCATCGCAAGGCCGGCCGCAAGATCCTGTTCGAAGGCGCCCAGGGCTCGCTTCTGGACATCGATCATGGCACTTTTCCCTTCGTCACCTCTTCGAATACCACAAGCGGCGCCGCAGCTACGGGCAGCGGTTTCGGGCCGCTCTATCTCGACCGTGTGCTGGGCGTGACCAAGGCCTACACGACCCGGGTCGGAGACGGACCCTTCCCCACGGAATTGTTCGATGCCACCGGCGAGCATCTGGCAACAACAGGGCGGGAATTCGGTTCGACCACGGGGCGCGGCCGGCGCTGCGGCTGGTTCGACGCTGCCGCGGTCAAGCTGGCGGCGCGGATCAACAGTATCGGCGGCTTCTGCCTGACCAAGCTCGATGTGCTCGATGGACTGGATACGCTGAAAGTCTGTGTCGGTTACCGCGAAGAAGACGGGGTTCAGCCCGGCAGTTCGGGTGCGGTCGAAGATTACGGCCGGCTGCGGCCGGTCTACGAGGAACTGCCGGGCTGGTCCGAATCGACCAGCGGCGCACGCGCGCTCGAAGACCTGCCCGCGAACGCGCGCGCCTATATTCGATTTATCGAGGATGCCGTCGAAGCGCCGGTGGACATCGTTTCAACCGGCGCCGACCGCGACGAAACCATCATCTTGCGCCACCCTTTTGATTGAAATTTTTCAGTCAAGTTTAGGGTCAAACTAACAGATTCATTAAAGTACGGAATTCTTTAGTTTGCGGTGCGATGCTGCTACCGTTGGCGTTGAGAATCGAGCCTGGGTACCTGGTGTGACTGAACTCGCAAGATTGCATGACAGGAAGGTCGTCACCGAACTCCATCGGTTGTCGAAGTCCGATGACGAGTACTGGTCGTTTCGAGGACGCTCCACGCGGCATCGGATGCAGGGTTTGACCCAGTATCCCGCGATGATGGTGCCGGCGATGCAAGCGGAACTCATGCACACCGTAACCGGCGCGGGCCGGGACATGAAGAGCGTGTTCGATCCGTTCGCGGGCTCCGGAACGACACTCGTCGAAAGCATGCGTTTGGGGTTGAACTATACCGGATATGACATCAATCCACTGGCGGTGCTGTTCTGCAAGACTAAGGCCGGCCCCTTCCACACGCGGAGGCTTGAAAAAGCAATAAGGGTAGTTCTGGAAAAGGCGAAAGCGGACCGGGGCAGAAAAGTCGAGGCGGACTTTCCTGGATTGAAAAAATGGTTTAGTCCCCTGGCCATAACGGAGCTCTCAAGAATCCGAAGAGCCGTTCGTGAGGTAGATCACAAATGGTGCAGACGGGTACTTTGGACAGGTCTCGCGGAAACCGTTCGGCTAACCAGCAACTCTCGAACATCGACTTTCAAGCTTCACATCCGAAGCAAGGAAGACCTTGATTCTCGTATCGTAAGCCCTCTTGAGACCTTTCATGAGGTAATGCGTGGAATCAGTGATCGCCTGGGAGAGGAAGCCGAAAAGCTCAAGGCGGCGGATCGTATTTCGGAGAACGGCCACTATCGCGGTAACGTCACCATTCGGTTACGCAATTCCACCGAGCCGGACCCAAAGGGAGACGAGCATGACCTGCTGGTCACATCGCCCCCCTACGGAGACAACACCACAACGGTCCCATACGGCCAGTATTCATTCCTTCCGCTTCAATGGATTGATCTGGAAGACATAGATGAGCAGGCAGGCACGGAGTGCATACAGTCGGCCTACTATATTGACGGACAAAGTCTGGGGGGATGCAGGAACAATGCAGCGCGGCGGATGGACGACATGCTGGAAATCAGCCCCAGTCTGAAGAAAACGCTGCACAAGCTGGAAAAGCTGCCTTCGGACAGGAAAAATCGAGTGGCGGCGTTCGTGCATGATCTGGACGCATCATTAGGCGCTATCGTCCCGTCGCTCCGTCAACACGGATACATGATTTGGACGATCGGCAATCGACGCGTCGGCGGCAAGCCGGTTCCGACCGATAAAATTCTCAAGGAATTGCTGGAGGCCAAGGGAATTCGATGGGTGACCAAGCTTGAGAGAAAGATCCCAAGCAAACGGATGGCGACCAGAAACTCGATTGCAAGCACCATGCGTCGTGAAGCCATACTTGTGTTCAGGAAGACATAAGAAGTTCTGACGTGTCGGACAACACTAAACCCATACGTTTCGATATCAATGCAGCAGTCGTCTTCCGGCTGGGCGAGGAGTTGATTACGGATTCCGTGCAGGCATTGGTTGAATTGGTGAAGAACAGCTACGATGCCGATGCTTCGTGGGTCACCGTAAAGATTGACACGGAGGGGGAGAATGAGCTGAAAAGAAAATTTGCCCAAGCAACAGGCACAATCGTCGTGGAGGATGACGGCCATGGAATGGATGAACCGGAGATTCGTAGGGGATGGCTGACCATTGCCAATTCGCCGAAAAGGGAGCAGAAAGCGGCCAAACAGGTTACGGAGAAGGGAAGGACTCCTATCGGAGACAAAGGACTGGGCCGTTTGGGTAGTCAAAGGTTGGCGCAACATGTGGAAATGGTCACTCGTCCCAAGTCAAGGCGGGACCAGGGCATCGAACACTATGTCGGGTTTTCCTGGAACGATTTCCGTGAGACCTCAAATCTGGGTGGAGTTCCCGTTGAGTGGGACGAGAAATTCGATTCCGGTAAAAAGCATGGGACAAAACTAGTACTTTCCGGTCTTAGAGAACCAGAGATTTGGCGGGCCGAAGGCTCTTTGAACGAACTCCAGCGAAAACTTTCCGGAATGATCTCGCCCTTTGAAGAATCGAAAGACTTCAAGGTCCATCTAGAGGTTGACGGAAAGCGCATGGAACTCGCTGAAATCACGAAGCGCGTGCGAGAGGCCGCGCTAGTGAAGTATGCATTTGAGTTCGATGGGGAGAGTATCCGAATACGAGGAATGGCGAAACTGAAGTACTTTAAACCAGTTTCTAAGCGAGATCAGGCACTATTCACAACGACTTGTCAAAATGACGATGGAAAAGCTCTTTATCGTTTTCTGCTTGACCGACGCACAAAGGGGGGGCGCCCACCCATATTTGGCCTGGCAAGCAAAAAGGAGTGGTTTGTGGAGTTTGAAATTGCAAGAAAGCTTGACGATATCGACGGCGCGCGGCGTGACGAAGGTAAAGTCGTCGATCCTGGGCCATTTCGGGGAGAAGTCGATGCAGTATCGCTCGACAGTTCCGACTTTGACAGTTCGAAATTCGAAGGAACGGCAATAGGGCGTCAGTCCGAATACCGGAGGATGGTTCGGGATTTGGCTGGAATAAGAGTATACAGGGGCGGATTCGGAATTCGGGTAGGGGAGGACTGGCTGGAGTTGGGTAGGCAATGGACCGGAGGAGGCTCCTATTACGGTCTTCGCCCAGGAAATGTGTTGGGGTTTGTGGCGATAAGCGCATTCGACAATCCCAACCTTGTGGAGACAACGAGCCGGGAAGGATTTCAAGTAACGCCGGCTTACGAAAACTTTTTCTTTCTATTGTCTCAGTTCGTCAAATTTGCCGGTGATACGCAGGAGTTTCTTCGACGCGGCGTTCTTGAGTTTCTCAAAGAACATAAGGAAAGAAGCGCGGGAATTAAACCGGAAGAGGACCATTCCAGTGTTTCGCGGCGAATTGACGATGTGGCGACCAGACTGTCGGCTCAGCAAGTCAAGGTGAAAAAGTTTTCTGGGCAACTGCGAAAGGCAGGAGCAGGCGCTGCAAAAACTCTTGATCGCGTAAGAAAGGAATTAGGGCCGGGCACAACCGAGAGTGCGTCGGTATCACATGTGTTAAAGGATCTGGAAGAGCAACTCGATCGCGTTTCGACCGCCGCGTCTACGGAAGAACGGGTGCTATATGAAGTCTCGTCCGTACTGGACGAGGCGTCAACTTTGAAGTCTACGCGAGAAATTCTCGATAAGCGGTGGGAGGTGCTCAACGAACAGGTCTCGGCGTTGTACGAGAGCGTTAGCTTGGGGCTGACCGCGGAAGTGCTGTCACACGAAATACACAACGTCGCGGACCGCCTCGCCAAGAAAAGTTCAATCTTGTTGCGGCAGGTCAACAAAGGGGCGCGCAAGTCTTCAATCATCGCGTACATCGAGGAAGTGAGGTCTAGTGTCGCCACCATGCGGAAGCAGCTTTCTCACCTCACCCCGTCGCTTCGGTATCTGCGGGAGCAGAGGGACGAATTCGACCTTTCCGAGCTGATCGATAGTCAAATTGAGTTCCATCAGACCAGACTTGAAGAAAACAATATCGAGGTTACAGCAGAAGTACTATCGCCTGGCGTCAAGATACATATGAACAAAGGAAAGATGATGCAGGTATTCGATAACCTGATTCTCAATGCCGAATACTGGCTGAAAGAGGCGATCCGGTCTCGATCCGTTAAGCGTGGCGAGATAAAGATTGTCGTCGATGGATGCTATGTACGAATTACGGACAATGGGAGAGGAGTGGACGAAAGTGTCGAGGAAACCTTGTTCGAGCCTTTTGTAACGATGAAAAGCAAGGGGGAAGGTCGTGGCCTTGGCCTGTTCGTTTGCCAGCAGCTACTCGATTCGGAATCTTGCCAAATTTCTCTTCTGCCTGATCGAAATGACCACGGAAGGCGCTTCACATTTGAACTCGACTTTTCAGGGGCTGTAAATGGATGATGTGAAAACGCAACAGAGACGCATTAAAGCGGATGCGGAAAAGTTACTTGAAAGTGTTGGGATATCGCGGATCGTAGTAGTTGATGACGAGTATGCCGACAGTTTAGCGGACCTGCTTGGTATTTGTTCGGAGTTGGGAAGCCAAAATGCCGAAAAGCTACAACACCTTGATGCGGTGAATTTCGAGAATACAGAAGAAGTATGGAAGCATGATGTCGGGGAAGTTTGGGAATCTCTCAGCCAGTCTGAACGACAAAGCTTGTTATTGCAGGCTCAATCCTTAGAAGCAAGTGTAAAGCCTCAAGAATTCGAGAAAGAAGCAAGTAATCCGCAGGAGGACGAAAGTACTGATGCTAGGGCAGCAAACTGCCTTGAGGAAGTGCTTGGCAATCTTTCCAATTGCGAATTCATCACGCTATCTCACGCCATGTGGAAGGAGAAATCCCAATCTCTGCTATGCGATGAAAAAGCGTCGGAAACGATACTGTTATTTGATCGAAATCTGTTCAGAGAGGGTGGCTCGCCGGATGAAGGTTTGAAGTTGCTACAGAAAATACCATCGACGTTTACAGGCTATTGTGGCTTGATAACCCACACGGTATCGGTAGGAGGAGAACCAGAGGCTTGGAAATCTCTTTCAGGTGAATACCGCCTTGATCGTGAGAAATTTGTAATCATTTCAAAAGGGCGCCTTAACAGCGACCCACCTGACTATTTCGGTTTCCTTGGCATGCTGTGGTTGGTAGCAATGAGTCGTAGGCATATTCTTGTCAGGAGGCAGGCTTGGTCCATATTCGAGAACTCGGTTGCCCAGGCAAAGGAAGCAGTTGAGGGACTTTCGCCTCTGGATTTCGACAAAATTGTATTCGAATCTTCTCGAAAGGAAGGAGTCGCTGAATCTGACACGCTTTTTCGTGTCTTCAGCATCCTTGTGCGTCGAGCGGCCCAAGAGCAGTTGCGCGGAGATAGCAGTTTCAGAGAGGCAGTAGAGGATGTGCGCAATGTCAGTGCAAAGTCGACGAGTATTGTAAATTCGCTTAGAAACACGAAGTTCTCAGAAGAAGCTGTACGAATTCAAAGATTTGAAATGTACGAAAGCGGAAGTGAACTCAACGGTGTCCATGCCCCTTTAGAATTGGGCGACGTCTTTGAGAACGTTTCCAACGGAAAACTGTATGTTCTTCTTACGCAACCTTGTGACCTGATGGTGCGGAATAACGGAAAACGAAGTTACGACAATCGGTTGGGTCGCATGGGAGCATTAGTCGAACTAGTTTTTAATTCTGAGAAAACTGGGAGTAAATGGGGAAAGTTGGAATTTTTCCATGCAGATACTGATAAGTCGGCGTATGCCAACTTCGCAAGGGCACATCAAGTTCAATTATTGGTGTTAGATCTTTGCGTTTTTTCCACAGATGGCGAAGCTAAATTAGATGTCGATGGTCAGTGTCCTGATTTAGTCATCGAATCATGGAAATCGAGGCATGCTCACATTGTACAGCGCTTCAGAACTGCACTTAAGGATCATCAGCAGCTTGAAGAGAAAGATATCGGCAAATCACTGTCGTTACTAGCGCTCCCGAACCTTTCTACTTCTATTCCTATTGTGCCGGATGTGAAATCCAATAGGGTGCATTACGGAATCAAGCGAGTGTTAAGGCTACGTCGACCGTGGTCGTCGGCATTGCTCACCGCCTATTCCCACTACATGGCTCGGGCCGCATTCGACCCTCAGTTCGAACAACTCGACGTTTCCTAACGATTTTAGCCGTTACGGGCTTGTAACGGTATAGAATAGCTTTTCGGAGAGCTTGTGGATATGGCGGAGGGAGTGGGATTCGAACCCACGAAACGGGGAGACCGTTGCCGATTTAGAAGATCGGTGCAATTAACCACTCTGCCATCCCTCCACAGTTCTTCGAGCGTTCTAGGGGCCTTTGGGTCCCTAGGGCGCACCTAACTTTTTTTAAACAGGAGTAATAGCAATCGATTAATTTAATATTCAACGGCGCGCACACTCATTGTCGCACAAATCTGCCTCGAGGGTGAAATTTGGTCCTGGCAACGTTCCGTAACGGGTGAGACCCTTTCCTAACTCAAGTCTATCGGGAATTACGAATCTTATTGGATCCAGGCCGTAACGATCATTTTTCCGCGGCTTCTTCGAGGCTCCACAGACAAGCCGCCCCTCGCGCCCCGCTGGCGTCGCCGAAACGCGGCGGGGAAATTTTCGTAAGTGGATTGTCGGTGAAAACGTATTCCGGCAACATTTTCGGGACCAGCTTGTAGATCTGCTGGATGTTCGACAGTCCGCCGCCGAAAACGACCATTTCCGGGTCGATCACATTGATGACGGTGGCGACGCATTGCGCGAGTTGCCGGCAATACAACTCCAGGCAGGCCGCGGCCGGCTGATCTCCCTTCGCCGCCAGACGCGCGATCTCGGACGCGTCGACTTCCGTGCCGTTCGTCTCCGCGAAAGTGCGCTTGAGTCCGGCGCCGCAAAGCACGGTTTCGATGCAATTCAAGCGGCCGCAATAGCATTTCCGATCCCCCTTGATCGAATCGCGCACACTTGCCGGAATGCAGTTGTGGCCCCATTCCCCGGCAATGCGGTTGGGGCCGGTGAGCAGCTTGCCGTCCACGACGATCCCGCCGCCGGTTCCCGTGCCGATGATGACGCCGAACACCGAGCGGCAGCCGCGCCCCGCGCCGTAATGCGCCTCCGACAGGGCAAAGCAATTGGCGTCGTTTTCCATCCGCACCTCGTAACCGAGCCGTTGCTCGATATCGCGCTTTAGCGGCTTGCCGTTGAAACAGGTCGAATTGGAGTTCTTGATCGTTTCCGACGGCGCGGCCAGGGCGCCCGGCGTACCGATGCCGACTTTCATCCGCCGGTCCTTTCGCAGGTCTGTTATGAGCCCGCAGATTTCGGTGAGCACTTCCTCATAGGATTCGGGTGGCGTGGGCCTCCGGATCAGATCGATCGCCTCGCCGTCCGCGGTCAGCACGATGCCTTCCATCTTGGTGCCGCCGATATCGACACCGATGCGCAATTGCCGTTCCTGTTCCATCTTCGATACTGCCAATTTTCAATATATATGGTTTGACTTTGCCAATTGAACACTATATGTTGAGCCAATCGACCGCCGAATCATACAACGGAAAGATTGCGGGATTCGCGATTCGGCGGCCGTCCGGCGCCGAATGGCCGATGAGGTTAGCAGGAATGGCCCAATTAGCACAGAACACCGAAGCCGAAATGAAGGAATCCGTCAAGAAGACGAAAAGGAAAGCCAGGGACCAGCTTCAGGTGATGCTCGAAAAACGCCGGCGCGAAGACGAAATCCGGCAGCAACTGGCGGATTTCGCCGAAGAAATGGAACGCGCCCGCGAGAAGCACGCCAGACTGCTGTAGCAGGAACTGTGCATGCATAGAATCCTTCCGGCAGTAATTTCCATGCTGCTCGCCGCTTGCGCCAGCGAGCCCGAATACACGCCGATCATCAATTCCGAACCGGCCGCCGATTCCATCCAGACGCGCATGCCCCGCACCTTGCGCCTCTACTACAACGCGTTGCCCGACGTCGAACGCAGCAGCCTGAACCTGGTCGGCCCGGACGGTGAAGTCGAATTGCGCGGCCTGCACACCATGGCCGCCGACGACCTCATGATTGAGATCATGGAGCCCCTCGCCAACGGCGACTATGCCGTCCATTGGACCGCCATCGTCGGCGACGACCCCGCCGAATACACCGGCGAAGTCCGCTTCCGGGTCCAGGTCGAACAGGAATGAAAGACTAAAAAGGGACATGGCGTCCTGAAACACTCTAGAACCTCATCTGGAGGTCCAGGATGAGGCGTCGGTCGGCCGGCTCCGTCCATGGGATTTCGTTTGTCCATGTCCTTCCAGTGGTCGGCCTGGCCATGCCGTGGAATTCGTTGAACTCAGCCGAGACTCCGGCGTCGAGTTGGAATCCGCGCGTCCCCGGTCGCGACAGTTGGAGCCGTGCGCCGACCTTTGCGTATTCCCGGCCACTTGCGTCGCCGAACTCGACGAAGGGCGTAACCAGTCCGCCCGCGGCCATCGAGAACAATCCGTACCCGAGCCTGGCGTCGTAACCCGCCTGCGCCTGCGCCGGTCCGCCGAATCCGCGCGGCATGGCGTCCTGCCACAGCATGCCCGTGCTCCGCGTCGACGCGCCCCAGCGCGGACCCAGCGTCAGCGAAAAGCCCAGCCCGTCCTCGCGCGGCCGCACAACCACGGCGAGGCTTGCGCCTCGTTCCTTGTAGTCCTCAGCGAAGTCCGACGCTTGCAAGATCAGCGCTCGCCCGCGCAACTCTATCGCTATGCGGGACGCACTGTAGCTCACACCGCTGGCGACCTCGAATCCCGATCCGACCATGCCGTCGCCGCCGTCGGCGCGCAGCGCCGCCTCGACGAACGGCGTCAATACCAGAGTCTCCTCCGCTATCCGCCACGGTCGCGACACCTCCAGGCCTAGCCGGACTCGCCAGCTATCGACGCTCAATCCGTTCACCGCACGATCGCCGTCATCGGTTTCCAGCCGTACCGCACCGCCGTCGGCGCGCAGGGCCATATCGATGCCACCTGCCACTGACGCAAGCGTGTGGCGCAATCCCATTGCCCCCATCCGCATCGACAAGTCGCTCTTCTCGCGACGGCTCTCTGCATTATCCGGGATATGCGCCGCCTCGCCGCTGCCGATGCCCAGCATCGCCCAGCCGTCCGTCCGCTTGGACGGTGTCCAGCGCGCATACGGGTGTACCGCCGTCAGCATTGTCTCCAGGCGGCCATGATTGAAGTCGGCGCCGCTCCCGCTCAACTGGTAATTGCTGTCGCTCCAACTGTGCGCCAGTGCGGCTCCGGCAAGCCAGCGATTGGCCCGCGTGTCGATGCCCAGATACGCGGTCCGCAGTTCGCCGTCGTATGTCGTACCCGCTTCGGGGGCGGTATCGAACGACTGCGTGTCACCGCGTCCCCAAACGGCCCATTGCGGACGGTCCCATGCGCCGGAGGCAGAGCCTTCCGCAGAACCCGGATCAGAGCCATCGAGCGACCACGTAAAGGCGCTGCCGAGCAGGAATTCATCCAATGAAAGATCATTCCTCCTGGCCGCCCCGGCGCGCTGTCGCCGTTCAACCTCCCGGAAGCCGGGCGTGCCGAACCCGTTGCGGTGAAACTTCGTTTGAGGACCCAGGTCATCAAACGTCAGAAGCATGCCAGCCAGATTGACGCTTGACGCTCCGACATCGTCCACCGAGAAGCGAGCGTCGATAGTGTCCACCGCGCTGGTAAGCGCCAGGGAGCCGACGTTCGCCAACAATCGTTCGAGGCCCATCCGGCGAGCTGTATCGTCGTCGGCGATCGTCCCCATACCAGTGTTGGCCGCCGCCACTGGCGCTATGGTATCCGACACCGCCAGGCTTACCGTGAACGTCTCTTCCTCCTCGACCACGGCGTCGTCGGTCGTGGTCACAGTGAAGCTCTGTGTTTCGCCGGCGGACCCGGCGAAGCTGACGGCGGACACGTTGCCGGCGTAATCGGCGCCAAACGTCGCGGTCCCGTCGACGAAAGAAGGCGTTATCGTGAAACCACCCTGCACCGCCTTGTCGACCGTTGCCGTGAAGGTCATCCGGTCGCCCTCGGCGGCGCTCGCGCCCATGATCGTCACCGTGGCGCTGCCGTCGTTGTCCAGGATCGTGCCTGCGCCGGTATCGGTCGCGGTAACCGGTGCTACGGTGTCAGTCACCGTCAGGCTGACTGTGAACGACTCTTCCCCCTCGACCACGGCGTCTTCGGTCGTGGTCACCGTGAAACTCTGCGTTTCGCCGGCGGACCCGACGAAGCTGACGGCGGACGCATTCCCGGTATAGTCGTCGCCGGATGTTGCGGTCCCATCGGCGAAGGCGGGCGTTATCGTGAAACCCCCTTGCACCGCCTTGTCCACCGCTGCCGTGAAGGTGATCCGGTCGCCCTCGGCGGCCCTCGCGTCCGCGATCGTCACCGCGGCGCTGCCGTCATCGTCGGTTATCGTTACGTCAAGCGAAAGAACTTCGCCTTCCCTCACCGACCAAGGCAGCTCTCCCAGGGCCACGGTGAATGTTTCGTCAACTTCGACTACGCCGTCGTCCGTCGTCGTGATCGTCCCTGTGCCGGTCTTCGCGCCGGCGTCTATGGAGATACTCTCCAGCGAACCGTAGTCGCTGGTGTCGGCCGCGCCCGCTGTCAGATTCAGCGGGATCGTCACGCTGTTTTCGGACTCCTCCGACAGAGTGGCCGTCACCGTAATCGGCGAACCCTCTACTACCGGATTCGGCGAGACCGAGAGGCTCACCGCCGGATACGTCTCGGTAAGTTGTTCTATCAACCTGACGATCTCTTCAACCGAAAAGTTCACCGACGGGGAGCCTGATACCGTTACCGCGACTCTCAAGTAGGAAACCCTTTGGCGATCCGTGGACGCAAGGGAAATCGTCGTGCTGCCGGCGGCAGCCGCGGTGACCTGTACTGTCTGCGGCAAGTTCCAGTCAGACTCCGTGAACGTCAAACTCTGCGGAGAGACCGTGACATTCCTGTTGCTGGCCGCTACGTCCAGAACGTAGTCGTAAGAGGACGTCACGTACGGTTCGCTGTTCAGCGTAACCGTGTAGCTGTCGGACTCCCCCTCCTTCAGCGTCAACTCCGTCGGAGTCACCGTCACGTCGATGTCATTGTCAAACACGTTGACGGTGAACGGGCGAACAGGTTGGCCGTTGTAGTCGGATTCCGATCCGCTTAACGCAGCCCTGATTTTCACCTGGGCCCGGCGGGGAAGATTGGACTGCTCGTCCACATCGTTGTCGGCGACGGTGATACTCACGGGTTGCGGGACGTTCCAGTTCGTTGCCGTGAACTTCAGCGTAGTCGTATTCACGGTCACCAGTTCCGGGTCGTCGCTCGTCAGCGTCACCGTCGTATCGCCCCAGGGTTGCGTGGCGAGCGAAATCGAGTAACTTGACGAAGATCCTTCCCAGAGGCCGATCGCGGATCTTATAAAGACCTCTTCTCCGTAGCTGTGCTGGTAAACGATGTCCCTGACCTCGTTGGTGAGCGTGGCGACCGATACGTCAGAGGCGGTAACGCCATCGTAATTGCCGCCGGCGACCGTATGCGTGATCTTGGTACGGCCGAAACCGCCTCCGGGCGCCCTGTCGTCTATGTCGTTGTCGACCGCGGTCACCGTCACAGTCTGCTTGGAGTTCTCGTTCCAACTGGTAGATGTGAAGGTCAGCGTAGCGGGAGACACCGTTGCCATGTCTGTGTTTTGGCTGGTAGGCGTTATCGTCACGTCGGCTGTCGGCGCCACGCTCAGCCACACGTCGTACGTTCCGGTGCTGCCTTCGTTAATGGCGGTAGGACTTAAATTTCCGATTCTTACGGAGGGCGTTTGGGCATCGGCGCTCATCGACACCCCCAGCCAGAGGAACCCGGTTGGCAGCAGGCATCCCGGCAGATACAGGCGGACCGTCAAACCGTTAAGTGAGCGATTCTTGGTCGCTGAAAGCACGCAGACCCCGGTTGCCATCGACACTCGTCTCCGACTGGGCGGTGAACGATCTAAAAAGATAATCTTACGACGTTTTTTGAAATCTTTGGGTCCTATTTGGTGACCATCCCTTGATTTTTTATATCTTTTTGGTGTCTTTTCGCATCTTGACAGTATACTCCGCTTGCGAACCTGGCGAACGACCGCAACCGAAGGTGTCGAACCGCTGCGCACAAACAGCAACAAGATGGAAACTAAAAAACGGAGGCGGCTGGCGGGAGAACAGGGCAGCCGGAGAGAGGATCTCGGCGTTGTGTTCGGCGATGCTGCGCATCGGCGCGACACTGGATCTCGGCGCGGTGCTGCAGGAGGTGGTGGACAGCGCACGGACGCTGACCAGCGCACGCTACGGGATGATCACAACGATCACGGAGGCGGGCGATGTGGCCAACTTCGTCACCTCCGGGTTTACACCGGAGGAGACGCGCCGGTTCGCCGAGAGCCCCGACGGTCCGGAATTGATCTGGAGATTTGTGTTTGGGAATGGTGCCCAGGAGATGAATGATAAATTCCCCTAACTAATTGTTAATTAAGGTATTTCTAGGATACCCAACCCCACAGGGCAACAATTTGTGCAACACATGTTCAGGGAAAAGTTGGCAGGCATCGAATTCATCCCTTGGATCCATGCATACAGTATATCCAACGGCAAATCCGAAATCTCACAAAGAACCCGTCAGCTACAGGACCGGGGTCGCTCCGCTGCGGATAGTACCGATGAAACCAGATCGCGAACTGTGGCGATCCTGGTCAGCTCGGCTTCGTCGAGTTCTACCGCAAAGCACTCCTCGATTTCAAAGACAACCTCGAACAGCGCGAGCGAGTCGAGTTCGAGACCGGCGATGTCGGTGTCGAGATCGATGCCGTCGCTGGCCGGAGCCTCCGCATACCGGGCGAGCAGTTGCAGAATTTTGGTGGTGATTTTCAGTTTATCGGACATGATTGCCTCCTCCGGCTGTTGATTACATTAATCCGCGCTCGGCCAGCGAGACGACCTGGGAACTGCCGACGATGAGGTGGTCGAGGACGCGGACGTCGATGGTTTCGAGGGCGACGCGCAATTTGCGCGTGATGGCGATGTCGGCCTGGCTTGGTTCGGCGATGCCCGACGGGTGGTTGTGGGCCAGGATCACCGCGGCGGCGTTATAGGTCAGGCAGCGTTCGACGACTTCCCGGGGATAGACCGCGGCACCGTCGATCGTGCCCTGAAACAGTTCGTCGAGCCGCAATATGTGATGCTGGTTGGTCAGGAAGATGCAACTGAAGATCTCGCTCTTGCAATAGCGGAAACGGGCGCGCAGATATTCCCTGGTCGCCTCGGAACTGCTCAGCACGTCTCGGTTCTGTACTTCGGCATACAACTGGCGGTGACCGAGTTCGCGCATCGCCGCCAGGCTCGCGGCCTTGGCCGGACCGATACCCGCCACGCGGGCGACCTGCCTGAAGTCGGTCGACAGCAAGCCAACGAGGCCGTCGAAGCAGCGCAGCAGATCCCTCGCCAGATCGAGCGCCGACTTGCCGTTCACGCCCCTGCACAGCAACAGTGATACCAGTTCGGCGTCGCTGAGATTCTTGGCGCCCACCTCGAACAGTTTTTCCCGCGGCCTTTCCAGCAAGGACCAGCTATTGTGCGTCATGACAGCTCCTGTTATTGGAAATGAATGAACCGGACACCCTCCGGTATCCCGAATGACACAGGAAGAAAGCTCAACGGCCTCTTTGTGGAGCAATGCATGGAAGGGGTGGAGGGAGGCTGGGAGTCTGCGCCGTAGAATGATTCGCGGTCGGGCGCATGGCGCCGCCTGACGATGAACCCGCACGGGCGACCGCGGAGCCGGTCGATGGCCGCGCGGGGGCTCGCGAAGACCTCCGGAAGCGCTTCGTCCGGCCGTCGCACGGCTTGATTTCGGGGGAGTATCGGCGTCTTTATGCCGCCCGAAGCCCCCGCATCCGCTTGACGTTCAACGCCAGACAGACCAGGTCCCACTCGCCCCGGATCTGCTCCAGCCCGTGCAGGCCGAACCGGCGGAAGCCAAGCGTCTCCTTGATCCAGCCAATGGGCACCTCGGCCCGCCACTTGCGTTGCGCGTATTGCACCCGCCCGGCTTCGGTGGCCAGTTTCGCGGCCATGCGAGCCTTCGCCGGATGTTTTTCCGCGTCGGCCTCGACCTGTCGCTTGCCCTCCCGGCCCAGGACCACATGCCCGTCCACTCCCCGATTCTCCAGCGCCGCCAGATCGGCCTCGTTGCAGTAGCCCGCGTCGGCCAGCACTATCGCCGCGGAAGACGATCTCCAGACCTGGCGCAAGCGCTTCGCCAGCAAGGCCAGAATCGCCCAGGCGTGCCGGACGCCGTCGCTGTTGCCCGGACGCAGCCAGGCCGCAAGCAGCCGGTCTTCGCAAAATACATGCAGGGGAAGAAAAACAATAACGGCCTTAGTACCCATGAAAAAAACGGCCTTCCCACATGCCATGCACCGGATCGTCGGTGGCATCGAAGTCCAGCACCAGACGCGGGGTGGGCACGGAAAGGAAGCGATGAACGATTCCAGTAGCGCCTCGTGCAGGCGCACTGCGTCTTCCCGGCCCATCCCCTGCTCGAAACGGCACAGCGTGGAAGCGCCGGCCAGCACCGCGCCGCCGGAAAAAGAGGCCTCCACGAGGCGGCCTTTGCAACTTGGAAAACGAATGGGTTCCAGATTACAATCCGTCATGGGCGCAGTCCTTCGATATCGGCTTAAGTAACTGAATTATATCGAAATACAGGGTGCCCCGCCCACCAACTCATGCAATATTCGGGCTAACCAATGCACAGAAGACTAGCCGTTGATTTGTTCGCAGGTTCAGGAGGACTTACTGTCGGCCTGAAACAAGCTGGATTTTCCGTGGTCGGAGCCGTCGAATCGGACCCTCTTGCGGCTTCTACTTATCGTAAAAATCACCCTCGCGTTAAACTTCTGGAAGAAGATATCAAGGTTCTCCAGCCAGCCGCGCTTGCAGAGTCTGCTCGATTCGTGATTGGCGAACTTGATTTGCTTTCCGGTTGCCCGCCCTGTCAAGGATTTTCGACTCTCAGAACACTGAACGGAAAAGTAGCAATCCATGATCCGCAGAATGATCTTGTCTTTGATTTCTTGCGGTTTGTCAGAGAATTGAAACCCAAAGCCGTAATGATGGAAAACGTGCCTGGTCTTTATGGCGATACCCGTTTAGCCTCCATACAAAAGCAGTTGTGTCGTGCTGGCTACCAGTCGGAAGCTAGAGTCTTGAATGCCCAGGATTTCGGTGTTCCTCAGCGACGCCTCCGAATGGTGCTAATTGCCTTGCGAGGCGCCAAACCTATATTTGCCAGAGGAAAAACACGCCGCCGAACTGTTCGCCAAGCTATCGGGCGCATGCCGGAGCCAGGACTAGGAAACGATCCACTTCACGACTACTCGGTCAAACGTTCTCCTCGCGTCAAGCAAATCATTGAGGCCATTCCACTGGACGGCGGCAGTCGAACCGCATTGCCCAAAAAACTCAAGCTAGACTGTCACACTAAAACAGATGGATTTAAAGACGTGTACGGCCGAATGCGTTGGGCTTCCCAAAGCCCCACTATTACAGGAGGCTGCATAAATCCGTCAAAAGGCCGTTTTCTTCATCCAGAGCAGAACAGGCCGATTACCCTTCGCGAGGCCGCAATGCTCCAAGGCTTTCCCTTCAAGTACTACTTCAGCTTGGAACATGGACGATATCCAGCCGCTCAGATGATTGGCAATGCGTTTCCACCCAAGTTTGCAGAACATCACGCTCGTGAAATTGCTGAATCTCTCGACGACCTCTAATAATCTAAATTACTTGAACATGCCAAACATTAACAAAATCCTGCGCCACGAGTTAAATCCCCAACAATTTGCTGCCGCTACTGATGCTGCCAGCGAAATCCTTACCCTGGCTTGCGCTGGCTCAGGAAAATCTAGAACGCTTGCTTATCGGATCGCGTGGCTTATCGCGGACCACGGTGCAAATCCTGACAGCATCGTTGCATTCACATTCACCCAAAAGGCTGCCGACTCTATCAAACTGCGTGTTTCCCAGGCTCTCGAAGCAACCGGTCTTAACCCGAATTACCTCGGCAGAATGTTCATCGGTACGATTCACTCATTCTGTCAGTACATTTTGGGAGATATCGACGCCCGTTACAGACAATTCGAAATTCTCGACGATAACAGGCTCAAACTCTTTCTTGTCGAGAACTACCCGGCCTTAGAATTGCATCGATTGAGATCTCGAGCGCGTGGCGGTGCCTATTTTGAAACTATCGCCGGAGCCGCACAGACCTGGAATCTCTACAACGAGGAACTCCTTTCACAGACTGACGTGGCATTCTATGACTCTAGACTGGGCACCTTCATCGCTACACTCAACGATTTGCTATTGGAAAAAGAGTTTCTAGACTTCTCATACATGCAACGATTGGTCGTGGAAGCAATGCAGCAAGGCAAGGCAACTGATGTGGTATCCAGGATTCAACATCTCCTAGTGGATGAGTATCAGGACATCAACCCAGTTCAGGACGAACTGATAAAGCAACTCCACTCTTTTGGCAGTTCCCTTCTGGTCGTAGGCGACGATGATCAATCGATATACGGCTGGCGAGGTGCCGACGTTACACGAATACAATCATTCCTAACCCGGTTTAGTTCGGCAAGTTCTCATACAATTGGCACGAACTACCGCAGCACCGAACTGATTGTCAGAAGCGCTGACGCGATGGCACACGCGGAACTGGGAGCCCAACGGAATGTGAAGAATCCCTCGGCAAATCCCTCTACTGAGCCAAACGAGTTTCGAAACCTCTGGTTTGAAGATCGATCAGACGAAGCGAGTTGGGTTGCCCAGACAATTAAAGCACTCATTGGTACCAAATATGTGGAAGACAACGGTCGAGTTCGTGGCTTGGCCCCGTCAGATTTTGCGATCCTTATGAGATCGACGCGCCAGCCAGAGCCTAATGACCATCCGCCACGTCATGTTGCCTATTCTGACGAACTGAAAGCACGAAGAATTCCATACAGTCTGGAAGCTGGCGGTAGTTTGTTTGATCGAGAACAAGTAGCTGTAATG
The DNA here is from genome assembly GCA_022822865.1 of Pseudomonadales bacterium. Lineage (GTDB taxonomy): Bacteria > Pseudomonadota > Gammaproteobacteria > Pseudomonadales > Pseudohongiellaceae > UBA9145. The sequence continues at coordinate 30,859 of JAJDYJ010000048.1, forward strand.
AAAACCGCTTTCGAGCACTTGCGAAACGATACGCCAGACCGAACGACTGTTTCCGAATTTTTCATGTCAGAAGTACGGCCTGTATTTCCTTCTTCAGACTTCGCCAAACTCGCTTCAGTGTTTTCTGAATGGGGGCGAATGATCCATGCACCCGTAACGCCTGGACAGCCGAGACGACGAGTGTATCCTCAAAACCTCGTATTTGACCTCCTTGAAGCCTTTGGACTAGCTCAATCAGATTTCGATCAAGCGATTGTTCAAAATCTTGGAGTATTCAGCCGCATCGTACAGGACGTTGAGACTGTCTTCCCAAGTGTTGACAGCAAAAAACGCTTCGAAAGCATCCTAAACTTCCTTTCTGTCGTTGCAAATAAAGGCTATGACACCAGTTCGAATGAAATCCTCAGTCGGCCGGATGCAGTCACAGTTTCAACCGTTCACAAAATGAAAGGTCTTGAGTTTCCGGTAGTATTCGTAGTCGATGTAGAAGCACGACGCTTTCCCAAAGATCGAAGTGGGTACTCCGGCTGGATACCTGAGCCTCTATTGCAATCCTCTCTTTCTAGAGGAGCTTACCAATCCACGCGCGAAGAAGAAGCCCGGCTGTTTTACACAGCACTTACAAGAGCTGAGAGATACCTATACGTAACCGGGTCCGAACAAGTTCCCGGTGGAAAGCGCCGTATGCGAGCATCACCATTTGCTGCCCTCCTCAATGATCCCGCTATTTCAACTGATCCTGGGATCGCACCACCCTCTGTCGGAAAGGCACCACCACAACAGAGAGTTGATGCGATCAATTTTCCAACCAGCTTTTCTGACATCAAATACTATCTTCGATGCCCAATGGATTATCGGTTTAGAAAGGTATTGGGATTCAGTCCGGCAATTCCCGACCTGTTCGGATTCGGATCCACGGTTCACGCTTCGATCGGGAAGCTTCACCAAAAATTTACCAATGCTGTTCCCAGTGTGTCCGACGCGGAAAGGATTGCGGAAGATATTTTCAACTTGAAGCACGTAATTCCAAGTCGCAATCCGAACACCAACCCTGGCCCCTACGAGCGTGCGAAAAATAGGGCTAAAAGCTTGGTCATGGATTACGTAAAAGAGTTTGCTTCTGACTTTGCTCAAAGTAGGCAGCTTGAAGCGCGTTTTGAGATTCCCGCCAAAGGTACAGTTGTCTCAGGTGTAATAGACCTTATGATCAAGGAAGACAAAAATGGGAACATTGTCGATGCCTGTGTCATTGACTTCAAGACAATGGAAGGTGGTAAAAAACCTCAAAATAACTCGGCATTAGATTGGACAGAACTAGCCCTACAAGTTCAACTATATGCCAAGGCAGCTGTTGACATCTTGGGAAACGTTATCGATTCAGGCTTTGTTCACCTCCTTAAAGATGGTCAGCGGGTCCAAGTGCCAATTACGGACGATGCCGTTGATTCCGCAATTTCCAATATTGAATGGGCTGTGGACAGAATTGTAGATCAAGATTTTCCCATGCGTCCTTCTAAACCCAAGTGCGATGCTTGTGATTTCAATAAGATATGCTCCATGAAGCCGCAAAATTTTTCGGATCAAACCACACCGCCAGCTCTTCATACTCCTGTTCAATCCGGCAGAAAATTTGTCGCATGTTTCGATAACTTCGACAAGAATTTTTCTAACCGCTAAGTTTCTCTTGTCCATAAACTCCGTTTTATAATCGATCTTTTATTCACTGATTCCGGCAAAATTGGGGTGGTAAGGTATCGGAGAAGCAATTATCCTCTGATCCGGCGCGAGTTTGCAGGATTTTGACGTGATTTGGCCTGTCGGACCATGCTAGGGCCAAACCAGTCCGTCCTCCCAGGCTCCGCATTCCACCTGCATGTGGATTGGAAACAGCGTTGAAAATCCTCGTAAAGCTTCAAGCCTTCCTGACCGTCCAGAGCACCTTGCCGACAATGTGGGCGTAGTCCGCCCGGACCGTGTAGTCCCCGTACTCCGGATTGGTTGATTTCAGCTGCAGCACTGGTTCCCCGCGTCCGTCTGTGCCCATTTCAACGCGCTTGACCACCAGGCCGTCCCCGTCCCACAGCACAAACAGTCCTCCCGCGGCGGGTTCCCGCTTGGACGTGTCGATCAGCAGACGGTCGCCATCGGACAGCTCCGGCTCCATGGACATTCCCCTGACCCGCAAAACCCGCACCGCGTCCACATCGCCGCCGGCCTCATAGCGGATCATCGCCTCCGGCAGACGCCAGCGGGCCCTTTCCTCGATATGCCCGCTGGCAATAGCCCCGGGACCCGCCGCGGCGTCAACGATCACTTCCGGCACGGCGGCCAGGGGTTCCACCCGCATTTTGGGTTCATGGCCGCTTCGGGGCCGGGTCGATTTCCGCTTGCGCCGGGCCGGGCGTTCCGGATGGTGCAGCTCTTCCGCGTCGCAATCCAGCAATCCGGCCAGATTCGCCGCGTCGCGGTGACTGAGCACTTTGGGCGAATTGCGCTCCAGAAAGCCGTGCATGTAGCTCACGTTGCGCCCGATGGCAACGGACGCTTCGCGCATGGTCAGGCCGCGCTTCCAGAGCAGGTCGCGAATTTTTTGTCGTACCGGGTCGCTTTGCATGGTCTTGGGGCTCGCTGTTGGCGTAGATAATAGCATTATCACTATAACAAACTATTGTCAACGATGTTCCCAGCCTTTATGTTCCGTTCCATGCAAGTACTTCCACACCAGTTCCGGGACATCGTCAACGCCTTTCTGGCGCGCACCGGCATGACCCCCGCGCGTCTGGGCAAACAGGCGCTGGGCGATCCGTCCTTTGTTTCGCGGCTGAATTGCGGACGCACGCCAATACTGAGAACCGCCGACCGCGTCCTGGTATTTATGGGCGAAGCCCGGCTGGGTCCGGCGTTTCGGGCGGAGGTGGAGGCGTTCCTTTCGGTTACGGGGACGAAGGCGTATCTGCTCGGCGCGGACGCGGTCGCCGATCCTTCTTTTGTGCCGCGTCTGCGGCAGGGGTCATCTCCACGGCTCGACAAGGCGCAGCAGGTGCGCGACTGGATGGCCGCCCATTGTTGTGAAGCCGACCGCGCGGCCATGGAGATTTCGATTGCCGAAATGCTTGCCAAGCCCTGTTCCCCCGCCTCTCTCATGGATGGTGGTGGAGTCCCCCGACAGGAGTGCAATGACAAGGTCCACCAGAACGGGGAAAACGAGATCAACCAAAAAAGAGGAGGAGAAATCCCCATGACCGGAAAAACCAAAAAGTTCCTGGACACCCGCGAAGCCGCGCGTGTGCTGAAACTTTCCCACAGAACGCTGGACCGCTACCGGGTGACCGGGGAGGGCCCGGTGTTCCACAAGTTCGGCAGCCGGATCCGTTACGCCCTGTCCGACCTGGAAGCCTGGGCCGAAGCGCGGCGGGTGCGCTCGACCTCGGACGACGGTTTGGCCGCCGGGAGGGCATCGTCATGACGCGAAGGGGACCCAAACGGATCGCCCGGCGCTCGGTCGCCCCGGACATCCTGTCGTTCATCACCCTGGTCCTGCTGATCGCGGTGTTGGCGCTGATCGGCGAGGCCGCGCTGGCTTCCACGGACACGACCTTTCAGGGACCGCTGGACACGGTGGAGGGGATTGTCGGGGGCACGGGTGGCCAACTCGCCGCCTCGCTCGCGGTGGGCGCCGCCCTGGTGGGCTCGGTGTTGCGTTTCAACACCCAGCAGCTCATGGGCGCGGTGGGCGTCGGCATCGCCGCCGGCGCCGGGGTGGGTATTGTCACCGGCCTGGTCGGCACCGCGATCATCTGACCAAAAGGCAAAGATGCCAATAGAAGGAAGGAAAGTCCGTGAAAGATTCCGCAAAGCATGTCATCCCCCGCCGCCTGGACGATCCGGAACGCTGGCTGTTCTGGACCATCGACGAGGCGGTGGTGTTTTTGGGGCCCGCGCTTCTGGGTCTGGCCGCCAACGCCTTTGTGACCGGTTTGGTAATCGGTCTGTTTGGCTGGCTGGCGCTGCGCCGCATCAAGCACGGCGGCGGGGCCCACGCCGTCCATTTCGCGCTGTACTGGTTTTTGCCGGATTTCGCGCTGCGGCTGGCCGGAACGCCGCCGAGCCATATTCGGCTGTATGTGGGCTGAAGGCGATGCGGCGGGAATTGCGCGATACCCACGCCCGCAACCTGCGCGACGCCCGGCTTGCGCTGGCGGTCCTGCTGGGCCTGTCGATCCTGTCCAATCTGGTCCTTTCGATCGGATTTGCGGACAACGGGACCACCACCGTGCTGGTGCCCGCCGTGGCGGGCCCGGTCTGGGAGGTGGGGGACGGCTGGGTGGGCCGGCGTTATCTGGAGGACGCGGGCCGCACCGCGGCGGCCACCCTGCTGACGCTCACGCCGGAAAACGCGAATTACGCCCGCGCGGCGGCGGCGCGGCTGAGCCATCCCTCCGCCCGGGGCGCGATCGAAGCCTGGCTGGCGGCGGAAGCGGAACGGATGTCCCGGCGCGACCTGGCCAGCGCCTTTTATCCCTCCACCGTCATTGCGGACCCCGGCGCCCTGGAAGTCGAGGTGCGGGGCGAACTGGCGACCTGGATGGGGCGGGAAGAGACATCCCGAACGCAAAAAACCTATCGTCTGGCATTCCGCATGGAGGGTGGAAGGCTGGGCCTGCTTCGGTTCGAAGACCTGGGGGAATCATCATGAGGGGGAGCCTTGCGGCGTTCTTGGCGCCGCTTCTACTCAGTGTCGCGGCAACGATCGCGACAGCGGCATCGGTCCAGGCGCAATCGTCCAAAGTGCTGGACGCGACGGACCACGCCGAACTGCGTGCGGAAGTGCAACGGGACGGACTGGTGCGCGTGGCGCTGCTGCATGACCGCATCGCGCGGGTCGTCCACGGGCCCAACGCATCTTTTGGTGTGGAACACGACGCCAGTGCCGGCGACATCTTTTTGCGGCGCGCCGAGCCCGTCGAATCCGTTGCGGATGCTTTGCCGGAAAAACTCTATATCGGCTCCGAACGCGGATTCACCTATGCGCTGCGTCTGACGCCCGCCGCGGGCGGGGCCGCGCAATTGCTGATCCGGAATCCGGCTATCGACGAACCCGGAAATCCGGCTGCGGCTATTGGCGGCGATGCCCGCGTGTCCGAAATCGCGAACCTGGTCCGGGCGGTGGCGAACCGCGAGCCCCTGCCGGGGTTTTGGGTCGAGCCGGGCGGCCGGGACGCGGTTCCGTTGCCGGGCGTCGTCCTGTTCGAATCCTGGCGGGGCGCGCATTGGGAGGCGCTGGTGCTGGCGCTCGATCCCCAAAACGCCGTTTTCGATGCGGCGGCGCTGGCAGGTCATTTTCCATCCGGGATCGTGGCCGCCTGGATTGACGGGTTGGACGCATCCGGGACACGTCTGGCCGTGATCGTGCGCAACCGGCCCGAAGAACGCGCAATGCGTGGAGGAGCGGATCATGCCGGGCGCTAATCCGAATCCATCCATCCCCGGGGGCGCCCAGACCGCCGATGGCGGCGCGGCGCGGGTGCGCAGCCGGCAGGTTGTGCTGTTTTGCGCACTGGTCGCCGTGGCGATGGTGGCGCTGGCGCTCTGGATGTCCGGCTCGGGCGGCGGGTCGTCGGCCCCGGTGGCGCGGATGTCCGCGGAAATCGCCGGATCCGACGCCGCCGAGGATAACTGGATCCAGCGTTCGGAAACCCGGCTCGGGGTGCTGGAAGGCGAGTTGCGGGAGTTCGAGCGGAGAAACGACGAGCTGGTCGAGCTGAACCGGCAACTGCGGGAGGAGATGGACGGCAATATCGAAAACGCGAGAAATGTCATCGACCGGCTTTCCCTGGTGATCGAGCAATCCGGGGATTCCGCTCCGCCGCCGGTCCCGCCGCGGATCGCGGCGCTTCCGGATCCCGGCGGCGATCCTTTCTTCACCGGCGGAAGCGCATTTGCGCCGCCGGTCTCGGCGGACCGGTCCACGGCGCCAACTCCCGGCGGCGGGATCGGTGCGCTGGAAGCCACACCCTCGCTGATCCGCCGCTTTGCGCTGGACGAGGCGGCTTTTGCCCAACCGGAGGAGGCGGACGCCAAACCCCTTTCCCTATGGCTGCCGGCGGGCAGTCACGCCACCGCCATCGTGATCGCCGGGGTGGACGCTTCCGCGGGGGTGGTGTCCCAGGGCGATCCGCGCCCGGTGCTGCTGCGCGTCATCGGCCCCGCCTGGACCGCCGCCGAAGACGGCGCCGCCCAGTCGGTCGATCTCGCGGGCTGCACCCTCACCGGCGCCGCCTATGGCGAACTTTCCTCCGAAAAAGTCTATGTGCGCCTGCAAACGCTCACCTGTGCGGGACCGGAATCCGGGACGGTGGTGGAGACCTCCGTGGCGGGTTTTGTGGCGGGCATGGGCAAGGCTGGCGTGCGCGGTCCGGTGGTCAGCCGCGAGGGCGCGCTGGTGAAGCGGGCCTTTCTGGCCGGACTTGTGTCCGGCGCGGGCCAGGGGGTGGCGACCGCGTTTTCGCCAACGGCGATCGCCACGGGGGGCAACCGCGCCGCGGTGGCGAACACCGGAATGGCGGATATCGGTCGCGCCGGCATTGGCGCGGGGGCGGGTTCGGCCGGAACCCGGGTGTCGGACTACCTGATCCGCCGGGCCGAGCAGTACCAGCCCGTCATACAACTGCGGGCGGGCACGGAAGTGACCGTGGTGTTTCTGGAGGGCACGCGGCTCGACGGCCGGCCTGTATCCAACCCTGTGCGGAGTGAACAATGAATACTGAATCCAGCCAAATCCCCTGCCGGTCCCTTTTTCCGGGATTGGGCTTGCTGCTGACCCTGGCAAGCTGCGGCGCCGGCCATGTGGGCGAGGCCTGGCAGTGTCCGCTCACCCAGGGCAGCCAATGCATCAGTGTCGAGCGGGCGGACCCGGCGGTCCGGCCGCTGGCGCAGCCCACCGCGTTGGCGCCGTTGGCGCTGGATTCGGCCCGGGTATCGGGTGCGGAAACGACCGGAACGGCGTCCGCGGCGGCAGCGGTCCAGGGACCTGATGCGAGAGATGGGGCCGCATCGGAGAAACACGAATTCTGCTCATCGAGTTGCAATCCGGTGGGGCGGTTATGGCGCTGGCTGACTGGTGGCGACAGCCGCATATCGGCGGGCGCCGGCGATGTCGCCACGGAAGCGGCGCCGCCAGAGGAAACTTCATCGGCACACGTCACCGGAATCCCGACCGTCGCCGATGCCCGCATTCTGGAAAAAATCGGCCGCGTCTGGATCGCCCCCTGGGTGGACGCCGCCGGCGTGTACCGCGAAGGCGCCTGGGTGCGCATCGTGCTTTCTCCCGCAACCTGGCGGAGACCGCACTGATGCTTTCGCGCTTTCTGGAGTTGTTCGACGGCCCGGCGGGTCTCGCACCCTGGTCGCCGCCCCAATCCCCCGCGGCCCTTCCGGCCCTGCTGCCCTGGCGCGCTTTCGACGAGGTCAGCGGACTTTTTGTCAACGCGGCCAGCATCGGCTTTGTGCTGGAAATCCCCCCGTTCGCCGGCATCGAGGCGGAAACCCTCGAAGCGCTGTCCGGCGCGCTGGCCGACGCCGCGCCCACGAACTGCGCCATACAGGTCATTCACTGGGCGAGCCCAAGGTTCGGGGCGGCGCTGGCGGACTGGTCAAAACACCGCAAAAGTGCCGGGGCGGCCCAGGCGGCCATGGCGGGCTCGCGGGAGAGGATGCTGCAACACGCGGGGTGGCGTCCGCTGCGCGAAGGCGGTCCGCCTTTCACCTTGTCCGATTTTCGCGTGTTTTTGTGCGCCACGCTTGCCGGTGGGCCGGGACCCGCGCCGGAAACCGCCCTGCACGCCTTCCGGCGGGCGCTGGAGGGCACGCTGGCCTCGGTGGGCGCCGCGGCGCGGCGGATCGGGCCCGACGCGCTGCTTTCGCTGACCGCCGAATGGACCGCGCCCAACATAAAAGGCGCGGAAGACGGCGGATTGTTGCGCCCGCGCCGCCGCTGGTCGCCCCTGGATCCCATCCATGAACAATGCGCCGCGCCGGGCCACGCGTTTTCGGTCACGCCAAGGGAACTGGTTTTTTGCCATCCGGACGGGGAAGACGTCGCCGCGCGGGTGCTTTCGGCCGCCGCTTTCCCCGAAGTCTGGCCCGGCTGGCGCGGCAACGCGCTGCTGGGGGATTTTTTCCGCGGCTTCCTGCAACCCGGCTGCCCGGTGCTCACCTGCCTGACGATCTTCACCGGCGGCGGGGACGCCGCGGAGCGCGCGTTCCTGAAAGCCGCGCGGGCGACCCAGCAGGCCGGAACCGGCATCGCGAAATACCTCCCCGGACTGCCCGAAAAAGCCCGGGACTGGCAGACCGTCACGACCCGCCTCAAGGAGGGCGAGCGCCTGGTCCGGGTCTTTTATTCCGTCTGCGCCTACGCCCCCAGAACCGCCATCGAAGAGGCCGAATCCGCCGTGCGGGCCATTTATCACGGCCAGGGCTGGCGTCTGGCCTCCGAGCGTTTTGTGCAACTGCCCGGCTGGCTCGCCTGCCTGCCCATGCTGCCCGCGGGCGGTCTGGATGCGGATTTTGAACGGATGGGGCGGCTCAAAACCCTGCCCAGCGGCGCCGCGATACATCTGGCCCCGATCCACGGCGAATGGCGCGGCCAGGGTTATTCGACCGAATCACCCCCCGCGCTGCTCCTGCTCGGCCGCCGGGGCCAGCCCGCCGGCTGGAGTCCTTTCGGGAACACCGCCGGCAATTTCAATGTCGCGGTCACCGGAAAGTCCGGCTCCGGCAAATCCGTGCTGATGCAGGAACTGGTGGTGGGCATTGTCGGCGCGGGCGGGGAGGCCGTGGTCATCGACGACGGCCGCTCCTTCCAGCACACCGCCGAAGCCCTGGGCGGCGCCTTTATCGAATTCGGCCGGGACGCCGCCTGCCTGAATCCTTTCGGGATGATCGACGCGGCCGCGGCGAAACGCGACGGCGATTACCGTGAAGAGTGTTTTGCCATGCTGGCCGGGGTGGTTTCCCGCATGTGCCGCAGCAAGGGGGCGGTCGACGACATCGAGGCGGCGTTGCTGAGCGAGGCTATTGCCGGAGCTTGGGATGCGGGCGGCAATGGAGCCGATCTCGGCGCCGTAAAGCGCCAACTGGAACAAAAGGACGATCCGCGCGCCGCCGACATGGCCACCGCGCTGGGACCCTGGTGTCCGGGCGGGGCCATGGGGCGGTTGTTCGCGGGATCAGATGTGCCCGACCTGAAACGGGCGATCACGGTGTTTGAACTCGCCGAAATGAAGGGGCGGGGCGAGCTGCAGGCGGTGGTGTTGATGCTGGTGGTGTTTTTGGCCACCCAGCGGATGTACCACGGAAAACGGACAACACCCAAAACCATTGTCATCGACGAAGCCTGGGACCTGCTTTCCGGGGAGGGCAGCCGCGCCTTTCTGGAGGGCGCCGCCCGGCGCGCCCGAAAATACCGCGGCGCGCTCATCACCGGCACCCAGTCGGTGAACGATTTTTACGCCAACCCCGCCGCCCGGGCCGCCTGGGAAAACGCCGACTGGACGATCTTTCTGGCCCAGAAGGACGAGTCGGTGGAATTGCTGAAACAGGAGAAGCGGATTCACTGCGATCCGGGGATGGAGCAGGCCCTGAAAAGCCTGACGACGGTGGACGGGCAATTCGCCGAACTGGTGCTGCACGGCCCCGACGGCTGGCGCGTGGCGCGGCTGGCGCTGGATGCCTGGTCGGTGGCGCTGTTCTCGTCCCGGGGCCAGGTGTTCGCCGCGGTGGAGCAACTGAAGGAGCGGGGGCTTTCCACGGTGGAGGCTATCAACCGCATCGTGAACGGGGACCCGGCGAGCCAAACAGACGACGAAGACAAGTTTACCGCTTCCGGCACCGCCCAGGGCGCTGGCGCATTGTCCACCGCCACCCCGAATGAAGCCAAGCAAGAAATTGACAAGACAGGAGAACGCTTGTGACCAGACAAACGCGGGAAATGAAGCGCGGCGGGGATATCGCAAATACGCTCCGGTGGCCGCAAAGCGCCGAAGGACTGACCGCCGATGCGGTGGATTTTGTGGCCCTTTCCCATGTGCTGGCCAATACCTGTCGCTGGGGCGGCCGGACAGTGAACTATTACTCCCTCGCCCAGCACGCGGTGCTGGCCAGCCGCGCGGTGGAATCCCTGGCTGGCTCCCAAAACCGCCGCAGGCTGGCGTTGCTGGCCTTGCTCGCCGAGGCCCGAACGGCCTGGCTGGGAGACACGGGCGCGGGAGGGGCGGTATCCGCCCGCGCCATGGAGCGCATCCGCCGCGACGGCGGCGCCATCGACCGGGCCGTGCGCGAAGCCGCCGGTCTCGACGGCGGTCCCACCGACGGCGAGGCGGAGCTGTTGCGGTTCGCGACACACATGCTGGAGGCGGCGCTGCGGCGGGATTTCCCCAATACGGATTTTGGCCAAAACCCCGCGGCGGCCTTTCCGCCGATGCGGGGGCGGATCCGTCCCCTGCAGCCAGGTCGCGCCGCGCTGGCGTGGCGAAAACGTTTTCGCGAACTCACCGTCCCGTCGCCGAAAGATGGCGAGCCGGGAACGGGTGGACCCGGACAACCGGAATTGCATCCGGTGAACCCCGCCGCAAACCAAGAGGAGCCGGAAGATGAACACGCGCCACCAGCAGCCTGAAACACCGAATGACCCCAATCCGGCGCCGCCCGATGGCGCCAGGGTGGATCTGCGCCCCCGGCCAGAAATCGGCGGCTGGCGCCTGCTCGCCTGCGCCGTGCTGCTCAACGCCGGCATTTCGGCGGTGATCGCGGCGGGGTTCGCCTTTTCCGCTGCGGGCAAGGCGCCGCGCGTCGTTACCGTGCGCCTGACGGACATCGTGGCGGAACGGGTGCGTGACGCGGCGCGGGAGGAAGCGGACGCGGGGAACGCCGCCAAGTCGGCCCGCGACTGGGCCTTGGCGCTGGAAGAGATCCTGGCCGGAGTTGCGGAGGCGAACCGCCTCGTGATCCTGCCCGCGCAGTCGGTGGCGGCCGGCGCGGCGGACATCACCGAATGGATCAAGACCGAGGTGGAATGGAAGCTTGAAAGGGAGCCTTTTGCGCCATGAACCGGGAATTTGCCTTTGCGGACCATCGCCGCACCCGCCGCGGCTGGATCATCCTGGGCATCTCCATTGTCGCCCTGCTGATTTGGCTGTTCGCCCTCTCCAGGCTCCATGTGAACGCGAGCTGGTCCGACGCGGCCTGGGGGTACTGGCTGTTGCCGCTTTCGGGAGAGCCCGTCCTTGGCGATGAGGTGCTTTTCCGGCCACCCGAATCCGCGGGCTCGCCGGTGCCGTATCTCAAATCCATCCGGGGCCTGCCGGGCGACCGGGTTTCCGTCGATCCCGACCGCACGGTGCGGGTCAACGGCGTCGCCGTCGGCAGGGCCAAGACACACTCCCGAAACGGCAGGCCGCTGACCGCGATCACGAACGTGACCATTCCGCCCGGCCGCTTTTTCGTGTTCGCCGACCACCCGGACAGCCACGACAGCCGCTACGCGGAGATCGGCTTGATCGCCCGCGAGGACCTGTTGGGCCGCGCCGTCACCCTGCCGGACCTCCCTTGGCTGGGGCTGGAAGGCCCGTGGGTGGGCCCGGACACTATCCCTTCCCCCGATTTCGAGGCGCGGCCATGAACGCGCGCCGGAACGCCAAGATAAACAAAATACCCAAAATTGGGGTCGCGCTGGGATTGCTGCTTGCGATAGGGGGCGCCGCGGCAAAAGACCTGGGCACACGCGGCGCGTCCTGGCCGGTGACCGAATCGGACCTGCTGGACGAGATCGCCGCGCGGCTTCGGGACATGGACGCATCCGGCGAGTTGGCCCGGCTGGAAAACGAAGCGAGACAACAGGCCCGGCGCTCGCTGGAGGAACCGGCCCCGGTGGCGGGGATTGGTCCCGCCGTGGCGTGGAACACCCGCCTGTTCGATCCGTCGATCACCGTGGCGGAAGACCTCCCTGGCCCCGATGGCCAGGTCATCGCCGCGGCCGGAACGCGGGTCAACCCGTTCGATCATGCGCCGCTCACCGCGGAATTGCTGTTTATCGATGGCCGCCGCGCCCCGGAAGTCGCCTGGGCGATGTCCCGGGCGCTGGCGCCGGACGGGACACGGGCGGAAACGCCGGCCGTCAAGATCATCCTGCTCGCCGGACGCCCGCTGGATCTCATGCGGCGCCACGGCCACCCGTTTTACTTCGATATGGGCGGCAAACTGGCGGCGCGGTTCGGCATCCGGGCCACCCCCACGCTCGTGGTCCGGCACGGAAGACTCCTGCGGCTCACCGAAATCCCGGCGCCGGACGATCCTCCGGAACGCATATCCGAGGCGGAGCCCGCGTCCGCCCACACGAATCCATCAAGCAACAGGAGGCAACCGCCATGCTGAATATCAACCGCGTCACCCTGCTCGGCCACGCCGGACGCAATCCCGAACTGATCCAGCTCAAAAACAACGCCCGCGCCGCGGTTTTCAGTCTGGCCACCACCGAGCGCTGGCGCGACCGGGAGATCGACGCCGCCCGACCCGGTCCGCTGCGCGAGCGCACCGAATGGCACCGCATCGTCGTTTACGGTCCCACGGTGGACATCGTGGAACAGCGCGTGCGCAAGGGCAGCACGGTGCTGGTGGAGGGAAAACTGTCGATCCGCGAATACACCGACGGCAACGACAACGTTCGCAACGTGACCGAAATCATCGTCGCTGGACCGAAAGCCATGATCAATGTGCTCAACGGCGGCGCTGCGAAAGATTCGGGGGAGGCTGCGCGGCCATGAACCGGCTTTTTTTGCGGAATCTCGCCCAGCCGCTGCTTCTGCTGGCCTGCCTGCTCGCCGCAAACCAGGCCGCCGCGCAATCCTGTTCGGGACGATTCGTGAATCCCGTCACCGATGTCTGCTGGGAATGCCTGTTTCCCATATCCATCGGCCCGGTGGACATCACCGCCGTCGGCGGCGCCCCGGACACCCCAAACCCCGCCTCGCCGATCTGTTTTTGCGGCTCGCCCATCCCCCGCGTCGGTCTTTCGCTCGGGGTCTGGGAGCCGGCCCGGCTGGTGGATGTTTCCCGCGAACCCTGGTGCTTTCCGAACCTGGGTGGCCAGAACCTGAATCCGGGCATTCCCGCCGGGCGGGGCCGCACCGCCTCCTCCGGGGGCGATGGCGCGGGGGGTTCGGTCTGGCACGCGCACTATTACCGGTATCCCCTGCTCAACTGGATCGGCGCCCTGCTCGATCTCGGCTGCCTCGAAAGCGGCGGTTTCGACATCGCCTGGACCTCCGAGCTCGACCCCGCCTGGCTCGACGACGAGCTTTCCTTCCTGCTCAATCCCGAAGCCGCGCTCTTTGGCAACCTCCCCGCCCAGGCCGCCTGCGCCGCCGATTGCGCCGCGGCCTCCACCGGCCTGCCCCTGGACCCGCTCTTCTGGTGCGCCGGCTGCCAGGGCGGCATGTACCCCCTCACGGGCAATGTCGCCGCCCACGTGGGCGGGGTGCAGGCCTCCCTGCTCGCGGCCCAGCGGCTGGTTTTCCGGCTCCACCGCCTCGGCCTGGCTTTTGGCACGGCCGGCCCCGCCGCGCTGTGCGCGGCCTATCCCATGCCCATCATGCAAAAAAGCCAGTACCGCTGGCAGATGACCCTGCCGGTCCCGACCACGACCCCATTTACCGGCTGTAATCCCACCGGGCGTTCTTCGGTGTTTTGGGAGTCGCTGCGCGAGGTCCCCGTGGCGGGCGAGAGTTTTGGCTACCTGCTGTGGAGGAAACGCACATGCTGTCTGTTGTAGCAAGGCGCATGGGGCAACTTTCCGGAATTTCCGGAAGGTTCATGTTGATGGTGGCGTGGAGTCTGTCGGCCGGTCTGGCCGTGGCCGCGGATTCGCCCAATATACAGGCGCAAGCCGCGGAAAAGACCGCCGCCGCCGCGGAAGCCGCCGCGAGAGAACTGGCCGCGGAAATCCTGTCCGGCGCCCGCGCCGACGACGCGGGTCTGGCGGACTGGACCAACCGGGTGCTCGATGAGGCATTGACCCGGGCCGGCCGGACCGCGGGGACCACGGTGGATGGCGCAAAACCGGAAGGCGCGGTGGAACCGTTGTCCGCCGAGCGCGAGGCGGATGCGTTCGCAACCCATATTTCGGGAAGGCAAAACTCCGCCCGGATACTCGTATTCATGAGTCTTGCCGTCCCAACACCCAGCTGGCGGCAATGGGCCGAAGAGGCGGCCCGGGCGGGCGTCCCGCTGGTGCTGCGCGGCCCCTCCCCCGATGGCATGCGGGCCACGATGGCCGAGGTCGGAGAACGCCTGGATGGCGCCGGGGCCGGCGTCGCCATCGATCCCAGACTGTTCCGATTGTTCGATATCACCCGCGCGCCGACGGTGGTGGTCCTGCCGAAAGGCGTGCCCGCCTGCGCGAGCCGGGGCTGCGCCGACGACGCCCCGCCGCCGTTCGACCGGATCACCGGAAACATCGGCCTCGCCGCCGCGCTGGAGGCGGTCTCCCGCGAAGGCGCGGTGGGGCGCGAAGTGGCGCGGGCGTATCTGGAAGATCTCGGAGGTCGGCCATGAACCGTTCCCCCAACACAAAACAGGTCAAACAGGAAGAAGCGGGCAACTCGTCCTGGCTCTTTGTGAACCTGCTCTTCTGGCATGTGGCGCTGATCGTCTGGACCGTGGTCCTCCTGACCGCCTGCCCCAACATCCTGTTCGCCGTGGCGGAAGCGGCGGGACCGCAACAGGACCCGCGCGCCGCGGCCCGGGCGGTTGGCCAGCACGGCTTGTCGGCCGCCGGCGCCATCGCCCGGGACGCGACCCGGGCCAACACGGTGCCGGGATATTCTGGAACGAATCCGCCCGAACGGAACCTCACCGGCGCGACCATCGAAAACGCCGCCCGGGCCCGGCTCGCAAACCGGAGCGATCCGGGCGGTTCCGCCGGACGCGACGTCATCGCCGGAACCACTTCCCGCCCCGCGCCGCCGAATCTCGCCAACGACGCCGGCATCGCGCGCGCGAACGCGATCCGGGTGACCCCGGATGATTCCTCCCACAGGGCGAATGGTTTGGCAACGGGAGGCGCCACAGATTGTCCCGCCGATGTCACAGACGCCTACCGGGGCGGAACCTGCGGGGGCGTTTCCTGGTGCGTGGGCGCCGATTGCGGGGGGACCGGCGCGCGGGCCAACACCGGCTTTGTGCGCTCGGTCGCCTCGCTCAACATGGTGCTGGAAATGGGCGGCGACGAATTCGACCGCCAGAGCATGGCGTTTTTCCCCGGAACGCGACAAGCCTGCCAAGTGCGCTTTGGGGGTCTGGCCAACTGCTGCGATGACAAGGGCCTTTTGGTCGATCTGTACCACTGCCCGGCCCACGAGCTCGCCATCGCCCGGGAACGCGACGCGGGCCGTACCGTGTTTTTGGGGGAACGCTGCGTGCAGCGCATTTTGAACGCCTGCCTGAAACGCGAGCGCGGCTGGTGCGTGTTCGGCTCCAAACTCGGCCGGATGCTGCACGAACAGGCCCGCCCCCGGCTCGGGATTGACTGGAGCAGTTGCCGCGGTTTTCTGGTGGCCGAGATCGAGCGGATCGATTTCGACCGGCTCGACCTTTCGGATTTTTTCCGCGAACTGGCCGACCCCGCCCGGGAACCCGGCGTCACCCTGCCGGAGCGGGATACGGTCGAAAACGACATGCGGAACCGCGTGCGGAATCTGGCGGGCGGCAATCCATGAAAACGCGGCGCGCGGTTTGTGGTCTGTGCGTGGCGCTCGCCTCGGCCGCGATGTTCACACGGCACGCCAGCGCGGAAACCGACGGCCGCGAGTGGCGCGCCTGGTGTGGACCGGAGGGCAATGAAACCTCCCTCGGCTGGCATTTTTACTGCGACCCGGCCCCAGATGCCGAAACCGATGCGCCTGATCCGGCCACCTCCCAACCCGCGCCTGTGGAGTGGGCGGACCCGCGGGCCCGGGTGGCCGCGTTGCAGCAGGAACTCGAAAAAAGCCGGGCGGCCGCGGTGCTCGATCCCACGCCCGAAAACGTTGCCGCGTATCTCGAACTGCAACAGGCCGCGCTGGCGCGGGCCGCGGCCTTTTCGGACGCCTTTCGCCGCGTGGTGTGGACGACGCCGGAACTCGATTACACGTTGACCCGCCCGGTGGGGGCGTTGGCAAAGCAGCTCTGGTCCGACACCCGCCGGGAAGACCGCGACGCGGCCCTGGCCGCGCTCGGCGAACGCTTTGGTCTGATCTACATCGGCCACCGCGCCTGCATGGGCTGCCAGATTTTCGGTCCCTTGCTGCGGGCTTTCGCCGTGCGCCACGGCTTTGACGTGCTCGCCGTCTCCCTCGACGGCGGCCCCCTGGAAGGCTGGCCCGAAGCCGTGCCCGACAACGGCCGCGCCGCCCAAATGGGCTTTGATGGCGCTTCCCTGCCTGCCGTGGCGCTCTTTGACGCCGCCACCGGCGAAGCCATGCCGGTCGGTTTTGGCGTGCTCGCCGAGGACCAGCTCGCCGAACGTATTTTTGTCCTCACCCAGACGGAGACGGGAAATGATTACTAGCTCCCCCACTTATCCAAACAGTTGCGATCGGCGAAATACGGGCCTGCCCACCGCAATCCGGCGCAAAACAGGCCCATTCCGTAAAACCGGTCGCATCTTCGCTGGTCTGGCGCTGCTATGGGCATGGGCCGGCATCCCCGCCCGCGCCGACGTCCTCACCGAAATGGAGTCTTTTTGGCGGGGCGCCGCCGTCAACGTCACCGCCCCCGCCGCGTTCCAGGGCCAGGCCTCCGGGCACTGGACCCTGGGCAACCTCTACCTTCGCGCCCCGGTGCGCTCCGAACCTATCGCCACCGTCAGCCTGCCGTCCTTCCGCGCCGGCTGCGGCGGCATCGACGCCTTCGCCGGGGCCTTCTCCTTCATCGACTCCGACCAGCTCGTCGCATTCGGCCGCGCCGTGGCCCAGAACGCCACCGGCTTCGCCTTCGAACTCGCCCTGGAAACCATCTCCCCGGTCATCGCCGAAACCATGTCAAAACTGCGGGCCCTGTCCACCTGGGTCAACAACCGGAACCTGAACTCCTGCGAAACCGCCCAGGCCCTGGTGGGCGCCGCCTGGTCCCGCAACGACCGCGCCGGCGAAGCCGTCTGCGCCGCCATCGGCACCTCCCAGGGCATCTTTTCGGACTACGCCGCCGCCCGCCACGGCTGCGGCGCGGGCGGCAACCGCAACTCGACCCTGGCCGCCGCGACCGGCCCCATGGCCGGCCAGTCGCCGGTCAACGTCAATCTCGCCTGGCGCGCCCTGCGGACCTCGCCCTTCCTGTCCGCCGACAACGAACTGGCGGAGTTCGCCATGTCGATCTCCGGCACGGTCATCGTCACCGCGCCCACCACCGACGCCGACCCCTCCGGCCCCGCGGTTTCCATCCTGCAACCCCTGGCGCTGGACCGGCGGATCACCGAAACCCTGATGGAGGGCGGCGGGGATTTTCCCCTCTACCGCTGCGACACCCCCACCGCCTGCCTCAACCCCACCCTGGGGCAGGTTGCGATCCCCGCGGACCGGGGTTTCCGGGTGCGCGTGGCGGACCTGCTGACCCAGCTGGCCGAATCGGTCCGCAACGACACCGCCCCGCCGCCCGCGGCGCTGGGACTGGTCAATCTGACCTCCATCCCCGTCTACCGCGTCATCAACGCCGCCGCCGCTTACCGGGGCGCGGTCATCGACGCCGAAATCAACGCCCTGGCCGAAGCCGTGGCCCTGGACCTGCTCGCGGTGTGGATTTCCGACCTGCACCGGACGGTGGAGGAACGCGCGGGAAGCCTGGACATCGCCGATGGGGCGCAACTGGAGCAATGGCGCGAGGGGCTGCGAAACAACCGCGCCGCCCTGGCGGCCCGCCGCAACACGGGTCTCGCCCGATTCGACACCGCGCTGGCGGTGGTCGAAAGGCTGCGCCTGATCGAAACCGAACTCGCCGGCGCCCTGTCGGCCGATCTGCGCGCCGCGCTGGCTTTCGCCCGCGGCGGCGGGTCGCGCTAGGGCGCCGGCGGGATCCATTCCGAAAAAGACCAGAAAAGGACGGAGCGGGGAAGATCCGGGAAAAGAAGCGGATAGGGAGGGATTGCAGCGAGGGGCACCCGTCACCAATCCACCCCATTTCAAGAATCAGCAACCGAACCAAAAAGGAAATGTTCGAGATCTTCACATTGGGCGGTGGCGTCTATCTCGTCGACCTGCTGAACGCCGTCGCCGCCATCACCGGCGGCGGGGCCTATGTCATGCTCGCCCAGCTCGCCGGCGTGGCGGGTCTGGCCTGGGTCCTGTTCCGCACCGCTTTTGGCGGCTCCTGGCGCGACAACGCCAAATGGATTCTCCTGTTCGTCGCCGTCTGGGGCGCGATGATCGTCCCCAAAGCCACCGTGCGGGTGGTGGACCGCCTCGACCCGGCCCTGGCCCCGGCGGTGGTGGGCAACGTGCCCATGGGCCTCGCCCTGTTCGCCTCCCTCGCCAGCCAGGTGGGCGACGGCCTCACCCGCCTCACCGAACAGACATTCGCCCTCCCCGCCGATCTCGCCTACCAGCGCCACGGCATGATCTTTGGGGCCCGCCTCGCCGCCGAAACCACCCGTTTTGAAATCACCGACGCCGTTTTTGGAACCAACCTCCGCAACTACGCCCGCCAGTGCGTTTTCTACGCCCTCCTCCTCGGCCATGTCTCCGCCGACGAACTGCGCGAGTCCGCCGACCTCTGGTCCCTGATCACCGACAACCGCTCCCCCTCCGCCGGCGCCTCGCCCTCCCGCATGGTGGCGTTTTCCACCCGCAACGCCGGCGGCGGGGTGGACCAGGCGATCACCACCTGCGCCGACGCGGCCATCCGGCTCGGGGCGCGGTGGAACAACGAAATCCAGCGCGCCGGGACGATCTTCGGCCAAAGACTCTTTCCCCAGGCCGCCACAGCCACCCTGGCCCGGGCCGAACTCATGGCGGCTCTGCCATCGGCGCACGCCTTCTTGACCGGCGCCTCCCGGTCCGCCGCGCAGATCATGCAACAGCAGATGCTCCTCAACACTTTTCAGGACGCCGGGGAGCAATGGTCCGCGGAAACCGGCAACGCCGCCGCGCTCCAGGCCTACACCGAGGCCCGGGCCGAAGCCCAGACCGTGGCGGCCTACCGCGCCATCGGCAGGCAGGCCGAAACCTGGGTACCGCTGCTGCGCGTCGTCTTCGAATGCCTGTATGTCGGCGCCTTCCCCATGGCGGTGCTCTTGATGCTCACCCCCGCCGGCGCGGCCATCTTCCGGTCCTATGTCACCGGCCTCGTTTGGCTACAGTCCTGGGGACCGCTCTATGCCGTCCTGCACCGCATCGCCATGGGCGAGGCCGCGGACCGCATGACGGCTTTCGCCGAAATGCCCGGCGGGGACGTGGGTATTTCGCTCATCGCCCAGGCGGGCGTCCGCGCCGCCGCGGCGGATATCGCGGTGATGTCCGGCTACCTGTCCATGTCGGTCCCCTTTCTGGCCGCCGCGCTCGCCTACGGGGTCTCCCGCGCCACCTCCCTGGCCACCTCGGTCCTCGCGGTGGGACAGGATGCCGCCGTCTCCGCCGCCGGGGAGGGCGCCACCGGCAACATCTCGCTCGCCAACACCAATATCGACAGCCACCGCCACGCCATGCTCGAAGGCAGGCAGATCCGCACCTCGGTTTCTGTTGATGACAGCCGGTACACAAGCTACGCCCCCGGCGGCGCCGCGTTCACGGTAACCGGAGACGGCACGGTGGTCGCCGACGCCGCCGGGGCCACCAGCCGCATTCCCGCCGCCGGTGTGCGGCTGTCGGAATCTCTGGCCGCCTCCCACGAAACCCGCGCCGCGGACGCCCGGTCCATTTCCGGGCAGCTTTCCCTCGAAGCGGGCATCGCCCGCAGCGCCGCCGTAACCGACGCCATCCGGCTCAATGAACGCTACGCGAAGGACATCTCCACCGGGGAAACCCACGGCCGGGGAATCACCGAAAGCGAAAGCCAACAGGTGCAGGCGCTCCGGAACCATTATGACCGCATGGCGGAAACCACCGGCTTGAGCCGGGACCAGATGGCGGCGCTGGCGGCGGAGGCGAAGATCGGGGGCGGTTTTGGGAAGGTCGCGCGTGTCGGCGCCGACGGTTCCGCCCGCTGGCGCGGCCAGACCATCGAGTCCGGCGCGTGGAACCGGCTTCAGGAGTACGCCGAAAGCGAACAGGTGCTGGAGCTGTGGTCCGGCGTGCTGGAAGCTTCCCGTAGATACGCGGCGCAAAGCGGGGAAAGCGCCCACGCGGGACTGGATGAAAGTCTTTCCGCCAATCTCACCGACATGCGACGTTTCGAGGAGCGCGCCTCGCTGGCGCTACAGGAATCCCAAAACTGGTCGGAGCAGGCGGCGCGGGTGCGCGGCGAGGCCCAGGCCATCGACCGGGAACTGGGGCAGCCGTTCTTCGTGTGGCTGTCCGGCCGGGAGGACGCCACCGGCAGGATGCTCGGGACGGCGGGGGCCATCAAACTCGCTTCGCCGCAAACCCCGGAAGAGGCCGAAACCCTGCGGCAGTACGCGGCGGCGTTCGTGGAGCAGCGTTTTGCGCAGCCACAAGGTCCCGACCCCGAATCCGTGCCGGGGCGGGACGATTATCTGGACGCGAGAGACGCGGTGGCGCCCCGGCAGCTGCGGGAAACCGCGGGAAGTTACGCGGGCCAGGCGGCGGGCATCCAAAACCGGGCGGTGGCGGAAGGGGTGCCCACACCCGAATCCGTGGAGGAAGCCGTCCGCGCGGCGCGGTCGGAGACCCAGGCCACAATGGACGCGGGACGGGCGGAACGCGGGGCGCGGGCGGCCGATGTCGAAGGGGAAGTCGCGACGGGTCGCGCGGAAGTGAAGGAGGAGCAGGAAAAGCCCCTGGTGCAAGGCGCCGCCGAGTCGGTATTGGGCCGGGGATTCTTTCAGCGGATCTTCGGCACGGCGGACAATCTGGCCCCCGACAGCGCGGACACTGGGCTGCCTCCAGAGTTGGAATCGCAGCGGCAGCCGGATTCGGAGAATCCATCGGAGCCACTTGCGGAGAACCGCGAATCACCCACCCGGGAATCGTTCCAACCGGCGTCCGTGAGAGAACAAGCGGAAGAACCCTCCGCCGCGTCGGAACCGATCCCGGACGCCCCGGAACAACCCCCATCCATCAACCACAACCGGAGGGTACCGTGATGCGCAACATCGGAGGCTCCACCCTGCGCGGCGGCCAGACTGTCTTTTCCGGCCTGCACATGTGGGGTCAGTTCACACGGGTGGCTCTGCCGACTCCGCAACCTGGACTATTGCGTCGAGCTTTTCGCCAATCTCCGGATCGATTTCGTTCTCGGGCACACAAACGGCAAGTTCATAAAAGTTCTTTTTCAACATCAGGTTGGGGATCTCCAACTTATCGAAGTAAGATTTGAATAAAGGTGTAAGAAAATCGTCACTAGCCTTGACATTGGCGTCCCATGGGGAGCCTTTGCCCAGAGTTTTCATCGCTTGACTGACTTCCGCTATGGATTCGCGCATGGCCGCCAAGCGTCGATTGGCCTCGGAAGCCGCGAACAACGGCATGGTCTCGAACTCGCTTGACGAAAGGCTGGCATAAGCCTCCAACGTTCTCTCGGTGCAAAGATGGTTTTCGATCTCCCGCCGTTTCCAGAACATATGCCTGAGGAAAGGATTTTCGGCGGGCTCGTTCTCCAGTCGGTCGAAAATCGATATGCCTTTCAAGTTTGGCAACGCTTCCCTGAGCCCGAAAAAATGATGCTCCGCTTGGGCGGGCTGATTTATGACGTAATGCACGAAAGGCCTTTCGAGAGCGCGTTTGGCGCGCTCGTTGTCCAGCCGGTTTGCGAAGGCTCGAAGTATCGCCAGGTCCGTGGAACCTTCGAGGTAGAGAATCCATCCTGTCTGCTCCGCCTGATAGTATTGATCGTATCCGATTTCAGCCAGGGCCTTTCTTAGCTGGCTGCTCCGGGAACCAAGCTGATGTGGCTTTCCGACAAAAGCTATGACCATGTCCCGGCCTGCGGCCTCGTTCAGCAATACCTCCGAATGGCTCGCGGCGATGATTTGGCTGCCGCTGTCTTGGGCGGCCTCGCTGATCATGTGGTAAATCTGGCGCTGCCGCAGAATCTCAAGGTGGGCATCGGGTTCGTCCAGCAAGATCACGGAACCGGGGTTTGCGCGCATGTATGCGAGAATCAACAGCGTCTGCTGCAAACCGCGCCCGCTGGATGACAGGTCCAGTGTGGCGCCCCGTTCACGGTAGCCCAGCGTGATCTCCCCTCTCGCCTCAATGTAGCGGGGTTCTTCCAGGCTGGCTCCGAACAAGTTCTCGATCTGGCTCACGAGCGTTTGCCACTGGTTTGGATCTTGCTCCAATATGCTGTAACAAAGGTTGCGCAGCACTTCGGCGGTTCGGCCTTCACCCACGCGCACATTCACCGCGCCCTGATCCAGCCGGGTTTCGGTGGCGGCCAGTCCGGACATGGGCGGCAGGAAGGCAATGCGTACCGACTTCGCTTCAGGCGGAACGGCCATTCTTTCGGGGTGTTTGCCGCCGCTCAGCCTGAGAGGGCGGCAGTAGAACGACTCGGCATTGGCGAAATCGAATTCCAGGCCGCACTTCCAGCACTTGTCGTTATTGACTCCCTCCACGATGAGGTCGATTCGCACGTTTCTTGTTTGTGTGCGACCTTCGATGTTCCGCACATCGCGCACATGCAGGCCATGCCACAGTTGATTGGCGCTGGGATGGGGAATGGAGAAAAGATCGCGGCGGTTGACCGTGACGCCAGGCCGCTTTTCGGGCGCGGTCTTGTCCGCGTGCTTCTCGTTCCAACGCTTCAGGCCGATGTCCCACAGGGCCAGGGCCTGCATGGCCGAGGTTTTCCCCGAGTTGTTGGGACCGATGAAGACGACCGGATTGCCCAGTTCCACTTCGACTTCGTCAAAGCGCTTGAAGTTGCGTATGGTGAGCTTGGTAAGCATCGCTCCGTTCCTTCATGGCAGTATTTTGGATGTTAGCGCGAATATCGCGCCAATGGGTTGATTTGGCCCAGACTCCCCGGCTTTCGGGCTCTGTGCGGGCGTGATGGTTGGATCCAGGCGGAAACGGGAGTATTCCCGGTGGAGATTCCATTGTTCGCCGTGATTTTGCAGTGCCTTGGAAGGGGCAAGGCCGACAGTCGGATTTGAACCGAATGCGACTGCGGGCGGAAACCGCCGAGTCGATAACAAGTGTGCCGGTGTGATTAACCAAGCCGCAATTTGGCCGCGGTCCTTCGGATCAGGCCTGAACGGCGGTAGACGCATCCGCCGGGGATTGTGCGGCACGACGGCGCCAACGTTCAGCGGCTTTAATCAGATTGCGCCGACATGGGCGTTGACGAGTTCGCCGCTGGCCAGGTCGATTTCCACCTGTACCGGGCTGAGCGCTTGGCATGGCGTGGTTCTTCCGCCTCGCGATGCGGCAAATTAGCCAGTTTCGCGTGTCCTGAAAGTGCCGCACCCCGGACAAGCCGCACTCGCAAAGTAGTGCGCAAAATTTTGCGCACCAGGTCGCTGGGCATCGCAGGCCTGTCATTGCATGGCGGGGAAGGGTAGGAATACCCCTGCCGAAACTGATTGGCAACGGTTGTTTTCGCTTTTATGTTGACTCCCATCCAAGCTATATGGCTACACCCCAAAACGCCGCGGCCGCCCTGCCGGGCCGTGCCGGACCCCGGATTCCATCCCGGAACCCAAAACACAAATCAACCGGAGGACACAGTGATGCGCAACATCGGAGGCTCCACCCTGCGCGGCGGCCAGACCGTCTTCCACGGCCTGCACATGTGGAGCCAGTTGATTCGGGTGGCTCTGCTGGCGGTCGCGTTCTGCGTTGTCGCCGCGCCCGCCTGGCGCGTCTGGAACCAAACCACCGGCTACGATTGGTACATCGCCATGATGGTCACCGTGGCCGAAGCCAAACTCGGGATCGGCTACCGGCGGGACGCGATGCAAACCGTCCGCTCGCGGGAAGGCCGCGAGGTGGTCCTGACCCTCCCCCGAATCGCCGAAAACCGGGCGGCGCTGGATGTGCGGGAGAACCTGAAAAACCTGATCTTCGACAGCGCCATTCTTGGGGCAAAGCTCGCGGGCGGGGTCGTCGCGCTCATGCTCGTCCTGTTCTGGATCCGCGGCCGCAATCTCACCCGGGACCAGAACATCCGGGGTGTGGAGCTGGCCACCGCGCGCCAGCTCAAACGCCGCATCCGGCCCCCGCATCGCGCCATTTGGGGCGTATTTGCGGAGGCCGCCGCCGAAAAACCCCACCGCGTCGCCGGCGTCCCCTATCCAAAACACACTGAAACCCGCCACACCATCATCTCCGGCACCACCGGTTCCGGCAAGACTGTTTTGATCTCCGATCTTGTCTCCCAGATCCGCGACCGGGGCGGGCGCTGCGTCATTTACGACAAGATGGGCGGGTACACCCGCGCCTTTTATGATCCCTCCCGGGATGTATTGCTCAATCCCCTGGACGCCCGGAGTCCCCGGTGGTCCCCCTTCTTCGAGGCCCGCGGCCCCCGGGATTTCGACACCATGGCCGCGGCGCTGATTCCCCAGCAAAAGGACACCGTCGATCCCTTCTGGGTCACCGCCGCAAGGCAACTGTTCGCCAACGGCGCGGGCGTGCTGCACCAAAAAGGCGTGACCGAAAACCGCATTCTGGTCGAACACCTGCTCAAGACCGACCTGTCCGATCTGGCAAAGGCCATGCAGGGCACGGTGGCCCAGTCCATCGTCGATCCCGACAATCCAAAAACCGCGCTGTCGGTGCGCGCCATGCTCACCGCCAACATCGGCGCCCTGGAGTTCCTGCCCGACACGGGCAACCCCTTCTCCATCCGCGAATGGACCGCCGACGACCGCGAAGAGGGTTTTCTGTTCCTCACCTCCCGGGGCGACCAGCACGCCAGTTTGCGGGGCCTCATCTCCACCTGGCTCGAAATCGCCGTCAACACCATGCTTTCCCTGGAGCAGGACGACCAGCGGCGCATCTGGGTGGTGCTGGATGAATTGCCCACCCTGCACCAGGTGCCCAGCCTCCAGCCGGGCCTGGCCGAATCGCGCCAGTTCGGGGGGTGTTTCGTGTTGGGCATCCAGGTCATCTCGGCCCTGCGGGACCTGTATGGCAGAAACGGCGCCGAAACCATTTCGGGCCTGTGCGGCACCAGGGTCGTGCTCGCCTCCCCGGACCGCGACACCGCCCAGTGGTCCGCCGACAGCCTTGGCCGGGGCGAGGTGGAGGAGATGAGCGAGGGCTTCTCCTATGGCGCCAGCACCATAAGGGATGGCGTCTCGCTGACCAGAAAGCGGGAACTGCGCCCGCTGGCCCTGGCCTCGGAGATCATGCAGCTCGACGCCCTGCACGGCTGGCTCCGCTTCCCCGGCCCGCTCCCGGTCGCCCCCATCCGGCTGAAATGGAAAAAGCGGCCCAAAATGGCGGAGCGGTTCGTGGCAAGGCCGAAGGGGATGGGGAGGGAAGAGTTGGTGGAAGACACCCGGCAAACCGATGAAGAAACAGCGGCAGGCATGGAAGGCATGGCGGAAGTCCATGCGGAAATTGTTTCGGATTCGGAGTTTTACGCCGACACCAAACCGCCGGATTCGGGCAGCCAAACCGATACCGGCAGCGGACCAGGGAAGCCCCGACCACAAACCCGCAAGGAAAAAATCCCGCCCGCGCCGTCGCGGGTGATGGCCGATGCGCAGATTCCGCTGCTGCCGCCGCCGCCGGAAGCGGAAACCGCATCTTGTCCAGAGCCGGGAAAAGATGACAATGGCGCGAAACCGGATACGCGGGTCAATACCCAAGACAACAAGAAGGGCCAGCCAAAACCCGCGAGGAAGGCGGATGCCGAAACAAAGCACGGGGGCACGGACCAAAACCAGAACGCGGAAGGCAATGAGCAAACCGGAACCGCGAAAACAGACACGGAAGAGCCCGAATCGACCAATGCGGACATAACCAAAGAGGGGCAGGATGTCGATTCCGGTTCGGATGACGAAGGCTGGCTGTAGCGATGGTCGTCTCGGTCGGCGCCGTGGCCTCCCCCTCCCAGGGCGTGTCCTACTATGAACGGGACGGCTACTACGCGAAAGACGATCCCGAACACCGCAACGCCAGCGCGTGGCGGGGCAGGGGCGCCGAGGCCCTGGGCCTTTTTGGCGCCGTGGACCCGGACACTTTCCGGGCCGTGCTCGAAGGCCATGTCCCCGACGGCTCGGGAAGGCGTTTGGGCCGGCGCGACAAGGGCGGGGAAGTCACCCACCGCCCGGGACGCGACCTGACCTTCTCCGCGCCAAAATCCGTTTCCCTGGCCGCGTTGGTGGGCGGCGATGAACGGGTGGTGAAGGCCCACGACCGCGCCGTGGCGCGCACGCTCTCGTGGGTCGAGGAAAACACCGCCAAAACCCGCATGGCGGATCCAAGCAGCAAAAGGATGGTCCAGGTGGGGAACCAGAAAACGGTGGCGGCCACTTTCCGGCACGACACCTCGCGCAACCTCGACCCCCAGCTTCACACCCACGCGGTACTCGCCAACATGCTCCTTGGCGAAGACAACAAATGGCGCTCGATGTCCAATGAATCCCTCTACCGCCAACAAAAGCTGATCGGCATGATCTATCGCGGCGAACTGGCCCACAACCTGTCGCGCCTGGGCTATTCCATCGAAAAAACCCACGCGGACGGACGTTTCGAGATCGCCGGAGTGTCCCGGGAAACCATCGAGGCGTTCTCCACCAGAAGGAAGGAAATCGAAATGGCGATGGCCGAAAGGGGCGACCAGACTTCGGCGGAAAATCCAGGACTGGCGGAACGGGCCGCGCTCATGACCCGGGCGGGCAAGCGCGATGTGGACAAGGCGGCCCTGCGGGAAAGCTGGCAAAAGCAGGCGGAAGGTCTTGGCCTGGACGCCAGGGAACTGGTGGAAGAAGCCAGACAGCGGGAGGTTTCCCGGGAAGGGAAAGCATCGCAACCTGGTCATGCCATTGGAAAAGACTCCGCAAGACAGGCGGAAGTTGCGGCGGGAGCCTCCAGGCCGGAACCGGAATTGCAACCGGAGTTGGATCTGGAACCGAAACCCGAATCGGAACCCGAAAAGACGGTCCCGCAACAAGCCGCCGAATGGGCGATGAGCCATCTCTCCGAGCGGGATGCCGTGTTCAGCCGCACCGATATTCTGAAGGCCGCGCTGAGCAGGGACCCCGGCGCCGTTCGCATTCTCGAGGCAAAGGAAGCGGTGGAGGAATTGCTCGCCGATGGACACCTGCATGCCGCGGAAGCCCATGCCTCGGGCGAAGGCCTGACCACGGACCAGGCCCTGGCCGACGAAAGGGAGAACATCTCGCTCATGCGGGAAGGCCAGAACCGGGTTTCTCCCCTGATGCGAAGCTGGATGGTGAGCGCGCGGCTGCACAGGGGCGCATTGACGAAAGGACAACAGGAAGCCGCCAAGCTGATTCTGGGGTCAAAGGACCGGGTGGTGGGCGTGCAGGGCTATGCCGGGACCGGCAAGACCACAATGCTGCGGCGGGTCAAACAGTTGGCTGAAAAGAACGAATACAAAATTGCAGGCCTTGCCCCTTCCGCCTCCGCCGCCCAGACACTGGCCTCGGAAGCGGGTATCGGAACCGAAACCCTGCAGCGCTTTCTGGCCCGCAACGCCGGGGTGGCCGAAGGCCGATTGACCCCAAAGGGCGAAAGGGACATGCGCGCCGCTTTCGAGAAGACGGTATTGATCGTGGACGAGGGCTCGCTCGCCTCGACCACCCAGGCCCGGGACCTGCTCCGGATCGCCAACATCCTGCGCGTGCCGCGCCTGGTGCTGGTGGGAGACAAAAAGCAGCTGGACGCGGTGGATGCCGGAAAACCCTTCGCCCAGTTGCAGGCGGCGGGCATGCGAACCGCGGTCATGGACGAGATCATGCGCCAGCGCGATCCGGACCTGAAGGCCGCGGTGGAGGCCAGCCTGGCGGGGGAAATCCAACAGGCGTTCGAAAAGCTGGGAGACAGCATCGCCCAGGTCCAACCCGACAACATCGCCGGCGCGGTTGCCGCGAGATGGCTCAAACTCTCACGGGAAGGCCGGGAGCGCACCGGCATCATGGCGCCGAGCCACAAGCTGCGCAACGCCGTCAACGGGCACATCCGGGAACGTCTTGAAAAGGAAGGGCAAATCCAGGGTCCCGAAATCACGCTGGAGAGGCTGGTTTCCCAAGGGTACACCAACGCCGAAAAGTCCGTTGGCAAGAACTACCGGCGGGGAGACGTGGTTGTGTTCCACCGTCCCTACAGACGGCTTGGCGTGGAAAAGGGGGAAGAGCGGATCGTGATGGCCTCCGACCCGGACAGCAACCGGGTCTTTTTGCGGGGAACCGACGGGCAGCCCCTAAAATGGGACCCGCGCCAGATCGCGGGAAAACGGGGCGGCAGCGAGGTGTACCGGACCGAAGAAATCCAACTGCGCGCCGGGGACCGCATCCGCTGGACCGCCAACGACAAAGCCCACGGCCTGGTCAACAGCCACACGGCTGAGGTAACGAAGATCACCCAGGACCGCATATCGCTAAAACTGGAGGACGGACGCGAACTGAATCTCGACAAGAACAGCCAACAGATGCGCCATATCGACTACGCCTGGGCTTCGACCGTGCACGCCTTCCAGGGCCGCACGGTGGACAACGTGATCGCCGCCATGGAGGCAAAACATCCGAACCTGACCACCCAGAAAAGTTTTTATGTCGAAATCAGCCGGGCAAGGGACCGGGCGGAACTGGTCACCGATGACGCCAGGGCGCTGAAGGAACAGCTGGAAGCGGTCACAGGGGAGCGCATGGCGGCACTGGAGGGCATCGGGGAGGCGAAACGCGAAGAGCTGGAAAAGACCACCGAACCCCCACCAAAAGAAGAATTGGCGTCAAGCAAGGAACCAGAGGCTCAACAGACCCGGGATCACCCCGACACGGCCATGGAAAGCCCTCCAACTGACCACTGGCTATCAATCGAGGGCACAGTGCCGGATCTGGCCTGGGAACAGATGGAGCACACACGATCCGGGTCGGCGGAAAAGGAGCTGGGTCGCGAACAGATCCGAAAAAGGGATTCCGGACTGGAACTGTGATGCCTTTACTTCGGGAAGGTACGTACGGCCTTGTCAAAAGGCATCATCCACCCCGGCTATAGAACTATCCTGCGGCAGCTATGCGTGGTGTAGGTTCAAAATCTTGGGTTTGGCTCAGACTTGCAACGCAATGCATTGCGGGGGGAGAATTGCATCATGCGAATAAAGCACAAGGGATTGCGGGCTCTGGCCGAGGACGATAATCCCCGCAAGTTGGCGGCAGATTTGGCACCGAGGCTGAGGCGGATTCTGACTGCGTTGGAAGAGGCGCAAGGCCCGTCTGATATCGCAACCCGGCCTGGTTACCGGCTGCATCCATTGAAAGGAGACAAGGCTGGCTACTGGAGCATCAGCGGGTAATTGGCGTGTGGTGTTCCGATTCGAAGATAATGAGGCAGTGGATGTGGATTTGCTCGACTACCACTGAGACCGAGGAGAATTGAAAATGGCAATGCTGAATCCCTGCCATCCTGGCGAAACCATCCGTGACGACCTGGAAGCGGAGGGGCTGACAATTACCGCGGCCGCGGCGCGGCTGGGATGCACCCGGCAGGCATTGTCTCGGTTGTTGAATGGCAATGCGGGGATCTCACCGGCTATGGCCTTGGCGCTGGAGCGTCTTGGATGGAGCAATGCGGCTTATTGGATGCGGCTGCAGGCAGCCTACGAACTGGCGCAGGAGCGCCAAAGGCAGGCGGCTTGAGTTCGTGCAATCCCCTTTCATCTATCGGCCCCAATCACTTGTCACCGGCGAAAGCGCACGGTCCACGATTCTTCCAGTTCGGCTTCTTCGTCCTCGAATTCGTTCGGGGCTTCCATGCCGGTGAGCACGGTCAATGTCTTGCCATAGCTGCCCAGGCCGACTACCTCCTCGTAGATTTCCTGCCGGTGCGGCCCATTGAACCAGTCCTGAAGACTGGATTGGCCTTCTGCTCGCCGCCCTCGGGCGATGTTGTTGGTATCGGCATTGAAGGCGGACGTTACGGTGCCGGAAGGCAATTTCGAGCCTTTCCGAACCCAGTCAATATTCGGAAACTCCTTCAGCCGATCAGACAGGTACGCGTAGTCGACAACCGCG
Source organism: Pseudomonadales bacterium (assembly GCA_022822865.1). GTDB lineage: Bacteria > Pseudomonadota > Gammaproteobacteria > Pseudomonadales > Pseudohongiellaceae > UBA9145. Next base: position 61,211 of record JAJDYJ010000048.1, read on the forward strand.
CCTTCACTCCGAATAACGGCCACGGGATCGCGGCTGACCTGCGCGTATCGGATGGCGGTAGATTCAAGCGATGTTTCGCACGTAGCCTGGAGGCCTTCTATGGCCTTGAGCCCATCCTCGAGTCGGTTCATGGCAGCGGTGAAGGGGGCGACGGGCATCAACAACGCTGCTGCGAAATGATCCGCTTCCTGTTCGTATCGATCTCCGCTGCGAAATCCTGCCCTTGAAAAGTGCTGACCGCGGTCATCCACGACAGCATCGACATGTCCGGGCAACCGAAAGTGCCCTATCTCATGGGCGACGGAAAAACGCTTGAAGCCCTCGTTTTTGATGTGAGTCGGGTAGCCGATGCCGAAAACACCGGCAACATGAATTAGCATGCCGGAGGCCCCGCCGGCGGACGCAGGCATGGCTTTCAATTTGATGTCAAGGAGACTAGCTATTTCGAAAGGATTGACTGGGAGTGAGGCTATGCCGAGTTCGCTGAGAAGTCGCCCCGCCTCCTGCTGTGCCATGGAGAACTGATCGCGTCGCATAAGCATCTACTCGGACCATTCAGTTCCCTGTTTGGCCTTTCGCGACAGCATCTCGATGAACTCGTCCGCCATCTCCTGGTGCTCTGCCGACAGTCCGGAGTAGTGGCGATGGAGTTGATCGACAGTGGCCGTTGACGCCTCCATGTTATCGGAGCGGCCGACCAGGTAGTCAGTCGTCACCCGCAGTGCGTCCGCAAGGCGCCTGAGGTTGTCGAATGATGGTTTGCGAGTCCCCGTCTCGAAGTGCGAAACGGCAGACGCCTGAAGATCAGCTCGACTCGCCAATTCGCTTTGACTTAGATCTCGGGCGCTCCGTGCGCTACGCAGCCTTAACGGAAAAATCTCGGTTGGTTTGCTTGACGAATTCATTACGATATCGTAAATTCCTAAATGACGATTGTGACAGGGGCCAGTGGCCCTTTGTTTTTGGCCATACTCATGACGATTTCGTCGCATTATGCATTACGAAGGTCATCGCCACAAGGAGAATAACAGGAGAATTGAACATGCCAAAAGGACCGAAAACGCACCATGTGGTGCCGAATCCCAAAGGTGGATGGGACGTCAAGCGAGGCGGAGCAGGGTGCGCCAGCAGCCACCGCGAAACCAAGAGGGATGCGATCCATCACGGTAGAGTGCTTTGCCGCAATCGAAATACCGAACTGCGCATCCACCACAAGAATGGACAGATCAGCCGAGGCGATAGCCTCGGCAATGATCCGTTCCCACCCAAAGGCTTGCATTGCCTTGAGATTGAAGTACCGAACGGAGGTAAACAATGAAGCATCCCCAAGGACCACAACAGATCGTTATTGCCGGTCGAGAGTTAAAGTGGGATCGAGCGAGAATCAGCTACGAAGAGATTGTGGCTGAATGGAACAAGCTCGACCCTTCGCGGGCCATTGAGGGGCAACCTGGAATCGATTGGAGGAACGACTACGCAGGGGGTAGCGGGATACTGTATCCGGGCGAATCCGTGGACGTAAAGGACGGCTTGGTCATAACGGTTGATCCCTCGCATTTGTCGTAGGCGGACAACGATGTCGGAACATGGCGCGACAAATGGACTGGAAGCGTGTAGGAAGAGCGTTGGCATGACGACAGAGGTTATGCTCCGCGCAGATGCGGAAAAACGCGGTTGGAGCATCGTGCGTAGGTCGCGAGAACTCGGGGCCGTAGGCGTTCCATGCTTCGTCGCGCCCGGTGTTCCGGGGCGTTGTGAGATTTGGGTCGGAATCGGGAGAGACTCCGACGAACTTCAAGGAGGCCTTGAGTGGCAGGATGGCAACACCCATGTTGCGAACATTCGCGGACTGGCGCAGGGTGGAGTCTATGACCGGCATGGTGAACCGATCGGAAACTCGGTCAAAACGGGTGAAAACAATTGCACCATATCGATTAAGAAAGATAGCGGGGAATATGTCAACGCATGGGACGCGCTGAAGACATACATCAGCGCGGTCTACAGCGGCTTTAGGGCCGGCGAAACGAACGATGGACGGGACTTGGAACGGCCGTACACGTTTCAAATATCGGAAGAGAGGAGTCGCGAGGAGGTGGAGTGGCTTGATCTCGTCCGCGGTGAGCGAGTAGCAATCATTGGCCTCGGCGGTGTTGGATCATGGATCGCCGATTTGGTTGCCAAGGCAGATGTCGCGGAGGTTCACGGCTGGGATGCTGACAAAATCGAAGCAAAGAACATCATTCGGATGCCCGGAGCCGTCAATCCAGACTGGATTGGGAAACCCAAAGCGGTTTGGTTCGAAGAAACCTACAGGGAATTTCGTAAAGGTGTATTTGGTCACCAGGAAAATGTCGGCGAGCAAAATATAGAACAAGCGCTCTCCGGCATTACGTATTGTTTTATGGCCGTGGACGATGACGAAGCAAGGAGCATCGTGTGTAGCGCAATGGAGGATGTCGGAATCCCCTTTGTTGATGTGGGTCTATCTCTGAGCCGTACAGATAATTCTCAAGTCTACGGCTCAATTCGGATTGTCAACGCTCTCTCTCACGACGCGGCGTGGCGCAAAGCCATACCTCAGGTGGGACAATCTGGACAGGAAATATATGGAAGGCTGGAACTTCCCGATATGGGAGCCCTTGCTGCCGGACTGGCAGTTCAATCGTGGCGCAAGATGCGTGGGCAAATGTTACCAGGATGCGCGCTAGAATGCCTGCTGTATCGCTTGGAAACCGACCAAATTACGCCTCGCGAGCGAGGTGGTTCCCAATGAACGGGGTTGGCGGCCAGAAAACTACTATGATAGTGCCGGCCTTCGTAGAGACCATTCCAGCTGATGCGAGTCGACTGGATGCAGGAAAGCTGTACATAAGCATGAAGTACAAGACCCTGGTTCATCGATGCCCTTGTGGCTGCGGCGGATTGAGCGAAATCGGACTGCACCCTGCTACGAGACGGATGATCTACGATGGAGAAACCGTCAGCATTATGCCTTCAATCGGAGTCCGTACGCTTCCTTGCCGAAGCCACTATTGGATTACGAAGAATCGAATCGTGTGGACTGATCGGCTCGGGGTCGAAACCGACGTGCGGTTGGACCGGTATCGAAACGATTTGACGAAGGCGTATGTTCAGCAACAGGAGAATGATGAAACAAGCTTTTGGGCCCGCCTGAAACGCAAAGCCCGTAGCTGTTTCGGAAAATGAGGTGACGGCTTTGATAGGCTTACCCTACGCGGGGCAGGTAGCGTCAGTTCGGAACTCTTGAGTGATGCGTTAGCGGAGAATTGAAAAATTGACGAACCGGCTGTCAGCAGGATTTTGACAGATTGAGCATACGTATGCGCGACAAAACCACTCTATTCATTGAGGAAAGTCTGGACGCCCAGTTTTTAACGGGGCACCTATCTCTAATGAAGGTAATTGGAGATTACAATTTTCCAATATTACATAGGAGAAAAAACTATGGTTAGCAGTGGCGAAAATGAACCATCAGAATCAAGTCTACACGGGGAATTAACAGAGTTGTGGAGTGCCGTAAAACCGCTGCTTCGCAGAATCCCTAATGTTAGAAAAGCCATAGACAACCTAACCGGTGGAGTCTCAACCATCGGGTTTAAAGCTCTTGCATCTCGCCTTCAAAGGTATCGTACAGAAAATCTCAAAAATGAAGCGCAACAAATAGCTAGCACCACTGGGCAGCCTCTTCCAGTAGTCTTAAACCAACTTGTCAAACAAAGATGCATCGATGAGTTGATGATTGACGCACTAAGACGAGTTGAAGACAGTGCTGACAATCAATCGACTAAGGAAAATGATGGTGAGGCAGAAGCTGAAAGTAGGTGCTCCACGGATAGATGGTTTCAAGCTTTCTACAATGAAGCAGGCGCAGTGGATGAGGAGGATGTGCGAGAGGCGTTCGTGCGAATATTAGCTGGAGAAATACAGTCTCCTGGGTCATACTCTTTGCAGACTTTGCGGATAATGGGTGCCATTAACCGATCTGTGGCACAGCATTTTTGTAGGGCAGCCTCCGCCAGCATCCGGCTCACGCCTGATGGAAGTCACATCATAGACGCCCGCATACCTGCAGTCGGTGGAACGCTCGGGCAGAACTGCCTAAAAGCTGAAAATCTATCGTATGATGTACTTATACAGCTGACAGAGAATGGGTTAGTTCATCCAGACTACGGCTCATACCACCATTACGGTCCACTTGATTTACCTCTCCAAGTGCAACAGACTTACCAAATTCCGTTTGTCCACCAAGAGGCAATGTGGGTGCTGGAACCGAACTCAGAAAAAAACGTGCCCGTTAGAGTGGCTGGTGCTAAGTTTACTTCTTGTGGTGTAGAGCTTCTCAAGATTGTAGATATTGATCCGCTTCCAATTTTTACTGCTAAGCTCGTGAGTCACTTCTCAAAATCAGGTTACAGGATGGTGCGGTCTAACAATTAGACATCTGCAAATTTTGAGACATCCACCGCGCCCAAAGTTTGTTTCAATTCAGTGAGGTGGTCCTGATTCACAGGACAGTCCGAGGGCTGATTTAAGGTGTGCCCAGGTTGATTTGCAGCCCTCGATTTCCAGAGTCTATGCTTGCTGCCCGGCGCCGTCAATGTCGGCCTTGCGCGCAGGGAGCGTAGCGAC
>JAJDYJ010000071.1 GCA_022822865.1 Pseudomonadales bacterium
TGATCGTACTGCATCAAAATTCCTGCACAATGTAAGTCGGCGTCGGGTGGAGGATGTGCGGCGGGCGTGTGAGGCATGGGTGAGGCCCGGTCGGCGCAGCCGACAAGAAGCGCAGCTTCTTGAGGGCCGAACGACTTGCCAGGGATGGCAAGGCTGGGGTTGATCGAAGTCAACAGCCTCGCGCCAGGGACGGCATGTACAAACCTGCCCGAAGTCAATGACTGAAGGCCGTATCTACGGCGTCCGCTGCTTATCCCCCAAGCCAGACGGCGACGGATCGAAGCCACCATCCAAAGAACACTAAGCCCGGAGCGAATTTCCGAGGGGTGGTAGAATTGGCGCCTTTTTCTCCGGCGGCACCCCGGCCATGAAAAAAACCGCCAGTTACAAGCGCCTGGAAGAGATTCTTGCCAGGCGCATCATGCTCCTCGACGGCGCCATGGGCACCATGATCCAGGCTCGGGGCTTCGACGAGGCCGACTTTCGCGGCGAGCGTTTTCGCGATTGGGGGACAGATCTCGGCGGAAACAACGACCTGCTCAACCTGACCCAACCCGATTCGATCAGGGAAATTCATCTGGCCTATCTGGAGGCCGGCGCCGACATCGTCGAGACCAACACTTTCAATTCCAGCCGCTGCTCCCAGGCCGATTACGGCATGGAGAGCCTGCATGGCGAATTGAATCTGGCAGGAGCGCGCCTGGCTCGCGCCGCCTGCGACGAAATGAACGCGCGCACGCCGGAACAGCCGCGTTTCGTAGCCGGCGTCATCGGTCCGACCAGCAAGACGGCCTCGATCTCGCCCGACGTCAACGATCCGGGGTTCCGCAATATTTCATTCGATGAACTGGTCGAGGACTACGCCATCGCCATAGCCGCGCTCGTTGAAGGCGGCAGCGACCTGCTGCTGATCGAAACATCGTTCGATACCCTGAACGCCAAGGCGGCGATCCATGCCTGCCTGGAATTCTTCGATAAATCCGGCGAGCGCTTGCCGCTGATGGTTTCGGGCACGATCACCGACGCCAGTGGCCGCACCTTGTCCGGACAGACCGTCGAGGCGTTCTGCAATTCGGTCATGCACGCCGGACCGCTTGCGGTCGGTTTCAATTGCGCGCTCGGCGCCGAACAGCTCGCGCCCCATGTGGAAGAAATCTCTCGGCTGGCTCCTGTATACGTCACAACCCACCCTAACGCCGGACTGCCCAATGAATTCGGCGAATACGACCAGACGCCAGAGCAGATGGCGGCATTCATGGGCGACTATGCCCGCAGGGGCATGGTAAACATCGTCGGCGGCTGTTGCGGCACCACGCCCGCACATATCCGCGCAATAGCCGGCGCCCTGGCCGGAGTCGAACCGCGCCGGATTCCCGAAATCGCGCCCGCCTGCCGCCTTGCGGGGCTCGAACCGCTCAACATCGACACCGATTCACTGTTCGTGAACGTCGGCGAACGCACCAACGTCACCGGCTCGGCCCGTTTCGCCCGCCTCATTCGCGAAGAGAACTACGACGAAGCGCTCGATGTGGCCCGGGAACAGGTTGCCGCCGGCGCCCAGATCATCGATATCAACATGGACGAAGGCATGCTCGACTCCGATGCGGCGATGGAGAAGTTCGTCAAGCTGATCGCCGCCGAGCCGGAGATTTGCCGGGTGCCGCTGATGATCGATTCATCCCGCTGGGAAGTGATCGAAGCCGGGCTGAAATGCGCCCAGGGCAAATGCGTGGTCAATTCCATCAGTCTCAAGGACGGTGAACAGGCATTTCTCGACAAGGCCGCGCTGTGCCTGAAACATGGCGCCGCGGTCATCGTCATGGCTTTCGACGAAAGCGGTCAGGCCGATTCGCTCGCGCGCAAGAACGAAATCTGCAAGCGTTCTTACGAGTTATTGCGCGAACGGCTCGATTTTCCGCCGCGGGACATCATTTTCGATCCCAACGTGTTCGCGGTTGCCACCGGCATCGAGGAACACAACAACTATGCCGTCGATTTCATCGAATGCTGCCGCTACATCCGTGAGAATCTTGCCGGCGCACTCGTCTCCGGCGGCATCAGCAATGTGTCCTTCTCCTTCCGCGGCAACAACGCCGTACGGGAAGCGATTCATTCGGTATTCCTCTATCACGCGATCCGCGCGGGTCTGGCCATGGGCATCGTCAACGCCGGCCAGTTGACGGTTTACGACAGTATTCCCGCCGAACTGAAGGAAGCCGTCGAGGATGTGATCCTGAATCGGTCGCCGGACGCCACCGAAGCCTTGATGAAACTGGCCGGGGAAGTCAGCGGCGGGAAGAAGGCTTCACCGGAAGAAGACCTTCAGTGGCGCGCCTGGAACGTGGACGACCGGCTTTGCCATGCACTCGTTAAAGGCATCAACCGTTATATCGAAGAAGACACCGAGGAAGCGAGACGGCAGGCCGTGCGGCCAATCGAAGTGATCGAAGGCCCGCTGATGCGCGGCATGAACGAAGTCGGCGACCTGTTCGGCGCCGGCAAGATGTTCCTGCCCCAGGTGGTCAAGAGCGCCCGCGTCATGAAACAGGCCGTGGCGTACCTGCAGCCGTTCATGGAAGCGGAAAAGGAAGGCGCCGGAGCCCGCAGCAAGGGCAGGATTCTGCTCGCCACGGTGAAGGGGGACGTACACGACATCGGCAAGAACATCGTCGGCGTGGTGCTAGGCTGCAACAACTACCAGGTGATCGATCTCGGCGTAATGGTCGGTTGCGAACGCATACTGGAGACCGCCCGCGAAGAACAGGTCGACATGATCGGCCTGAGCGGACTGATTACGCCTTCGCTCGACGAAATGGTCCATGTGGCGAAAGAAATGCAGAGGCATGACTTCAGCATTCCCCTGCTCATCGGCGGCGCGACGACATCGAAAGCCCATACCGCGGTGAAAATCGAACAGCATTACCAAAACGATCAGGCGGTGTACGTGCCCGACGCGTCGCGCTCGGTGGCCGTCGTCAGTTCCCTGCTCAACAGCGAAGCCAAGCTGGATTTTTGCGGCAAACTGACAGAGGAATACCGGCTGATTCGCGACCGCACGGAAAAACGCGGCGCGCGGCGCGAATTGCTCGATTACGCGGCCGCAAACAACCGGCCGTTCGCGATCGACTGGGACAGGACTGAAATCGTCGCGCCCGCACTCACCGGCAATCACGCGATCCGGAATTATCCACTCGAGGAATTGCGCGGCTATATCGACTGGACGCCGTTCTTCATCACCTGGGGATTGTCCGGCAAGTATCCGGCGATATTGCAGGATCCGAAAATCGGCGAATCTGCCAGGGACCTGTTCAGGGACGCAGAGGATCTGCTGGGCCGTATCGTCACGGAAAATCTGCTGACCGCAAGCGCGGTACTCGGCATCTGGCCGGCAAATCGCGCCGGCGACAACGATGTCCGCCTGCATACCCCGGATGACGGGGAATCCGCCACCTTCCATTTTCTGCGCCAGCAGACCTGCAAGGGCGACGGTCAGCCGCAGCTATGCCTTGCTGACTTCATCGCGCCCGAGTCGAGTGGCCGAACCGATTACATTGGCGGCTTCGCGGTCGCCATCGACGGCGCCGATGAACTCGCCGCCCGGTTCGAAGCCGAAAGCAACGACTACCAGGCGATCCTGGCCAAGGCCCTCGCAGACCGCCTCGCCGAAGCCCTCGCCGAGCGTCTGCACGAACGCGTGCGGCGCGAATTCTGGGCCTATGCTCCGGATGAGTCGCTGTCCGAAGACGAACTCATCAAGGAACGTTACCGGGGCATCCGCCCTGCTCCGGGCTACCCCGCCTGTCCCGACCACAGCGAGAAGCAAACGCTGTTTCACATACTGGACGCGACCGGAACAATCGGCGCGAGCCTGACGGAAAGTTACGCCATGCTGCCCGCCGCCAGCGTAGCCGGCTGGTACTTCGCCCATCCGCGGTCGAAATATTTCCCGGTAGGCAAGATCACCCTGGAACAGGTAGCCGATCTGGCGGCGCGCAAGAATTGCAGCGAGCAAGACATGCGCCGCCTCCTCGCGCCCAATCTCGATTGAACCTGGCCCGGCTTACAAACGGAATCGGATTTTTATTACAATAGCCGGTCCTTTTTCGGTCGGCCGGAGCCGCGGCGCTTTCATGTACGTTTACGACGAATACGACCATGGCATGCTCGCCGAACGGGTGGCGCAATTCCGCGACCAGACCGCCCGCTATCTCGCCGGCAAGTTGAGCGACGCTGAATTCCTGCCCCTGCGCTTGCAGAACGGCCTGTACATCCAGCGTCTCGCGCCCATGTTGCGGGTGGCGATCCCCTATGGCCTGCTGTCTTCGCGGCAGATACGCAAGCTGGCTTTCATAGCGCGCCATTTCGACAAGGGCTACGGCCATCTCACCACGCGCCAGAACATTCAATTCAACTGGCCGGAATTGGCCGAGACGCCGGATATCCTGGCTCATCTGGCTGAAGTCGAAATGCATGCGATCCAGACCAGCGGCAATTGCATCCGCAACGTCACGACCGACCATTACGCCGGCGTGGCCGCCGATGAAGTCGAGGACAGCCGCCCCTGGTGCGAACTCATTCGCCAGTGGTCGACCTTCCATCCGGAATTCGCCTATCTGCCGCGAAAATTCAAGATTGCCGTTTGCGGTACGCCCGCCGACCAGGCCGCAACCCAGGTGCATGACATCGGGGTCTATCTCATTCGCGCGGAAAGCGGTGAAATCGGTTTTCGCATTCTCGCCGGCGGCGGACTCGGCCGTACGCCGGTAATCGGCCAAGTCGTCTTCGACTACGTGGAAAAGCCGCATCTGCTGACGGCGCTCGAAGCCATCATGCGCGTTTACAACCGCGAAGGCCGGAGGGACAACAAGTACAAGTCGCGAATCAAGATCCTCGTGCGCGAAACCGGGGTCGGGAAATTCCGCGAGAAAGTGCATGCCGAATGGGAGCGCATCCGAGGCTCGGCGCTGACGCTGACGGACGCGGAAATCGAGCGTTTCAAGTCGTTTTTCGTGGATCCGGACTATGTCAGACGCTTCAACGGTTCCGACGCGCTGGCGGAAAAGTTGCGGGAGGATCCGGAATTCGCCCGCTGGCATCGGCGCAACGTCCGGCGGCACAAACAACCCGGCTATGGCATCGTCACCATCAGCCTGAAACAGACCGGCGTCGCGCCGGGAGACGTCACCGACGGACAACTCGAATTCATCGCCGACCTGGCCGACAAGTACAGCTTCGGCGAAGCCCGGGTCAGCCACAAGCAGAACATCATTCTGGCCGATGTCGAACAGCGCAGGCTGTACGATCTATGGCGGGATCTGTCCACGCAGTCGCTGCAGACGCCCGCGCTGGGCCTGCTCACCGACATCATCTGCTGCCCCGGCGGCGATTTCTGCGCTCTCGCCAACGCCAAGTCGATCCCCGTCGCCGAGGAGATCCAGCGCTTTTTCGACGACGCAGTGGAACTCGAGGAAATCGGCGATCTGCAAGTGAACATCTCCGGCTGCATGAATGCCTGCGGACATCATCACGTGGGCAATATCGGTATTCTCGGCGTCGACAAGAAAGGCGAGGAGTTTTACCAGATTTCCATCGGCGGCTCATCGGCGCGCGAGGCCAGTCTCGGCAAGATTCTCGGGCCCTCGTTCGCCCGCGACGAAGTGCCCGGGGTGATGCGCACGCTGGTGGACGTCTACCAGGCAGAAAGGCGGCAGGACGAGAGTTTTCTCGACACGTATCGCAGGATCGGCCACGAACCATTCAAGCAGGCGGTCTATGCCGACAGTCATTAAGGACGGGGCGATTCTGCCCCGGGACCGCTGGACGGTGTTGCGCGAAGCGACCGGGCCGGAAGTACTGCAAGCTGTCCCCGGCCGTAGTTTCATCGTTCCGCTGGAGTTCTGGCTCAATTTCCGCGCCCAGCTTGAGGAGTATCCCGGCGACAAGGGCGTATGGCTCGACAGTCACCAGACGCCGGAGCCGATCATGGCGGAGCTGGCCGAGTTTGCCGTTATCGCCTTGAATTTCCCGGTATTCGCCGATGGCCGCTCTTACAGCAATGCCCGGGAATTGCGCGAGCGTTACCGATTCGAAGGTGAAATCCGCGCCATCGGCGACGTCATGCGCGATCAGCTTTACTACATGTCCCGTTGCGGCTTCAATTCGTTCGCCTTGCGCCACGATCAGGATCCGGAAACCTGCCTGCAGGCGTTCTCGGATTTCAGCACCGGTTATCAGTCCAGCGTTGACGAGCCATTACCGCTGTTCCGGCGCCGCGGAGGCGTCGGGCGGAAATAATGGGCGCGGAATCCTTACTGTTTTCCTTTTTTCTGATATTCACCGGCGCAACGGTGCTGTCGACGGTGGCATTGTTCCTGCGCGTGCCGTTGCTGGTGGCTTACATCGTCGTTGGCATTCTGCTCGGCCCTTTCGGGCTGAATTTCATTTCCGACGCTTCCCTGCTCGTGGACATCGCCGAGATCGGCATCCTGTTCCTGCTTTTTCTGCTCGGCCTCGACATGCAGCCCGCCAAGCTCATGCATACCTTGCGCAATACCTTTCTGGTCACGCTGATCAGTTCGCTGTTGTTCATGTTTCTCGGCCTGGCGACTGGCCTGCTGTTCGCCTTTTCCTTCCAGGACAGCCTCGTAATCGGTTTCGCGATGATTTTTTCGAGCACGATCATCGGCATCAAACTGCTGCCCACGACCGTATTGCATCAGCGCCATATGGGTGAGCTCATCGTCGGCATCCTGCTGCTGCAGGACTTTATCGCCATCTTCCTGCTCGTGTTTCTCGATCAGGGGACGCTGGAAGGCGCCGCGACGCTGCGCACGCTGGTGGCGTTCCCGGCCTTGCTATTGCTTGCCTGGGCCGCGACCCGCTTCGTGCTCGTGCCCCTGATCGCCAGATACGACCAGTTCAAGGAATATCTTTTCCTGCTCGCGATCGGCTGGTGTCTCGGCATGGCCGAAACAGCGGAACTGATCGGATTGACGCCTGAAGTCGGCGCTTTCACGGCAGGAGTCAGTCTGGCTACGAGCCCGATCTCCCTCTACTTGTCGGACCGCCTGAAGCCCTTGCGCGATTTCTTTCTGATCCTGTTCTTTTTCTCGCTCGGCGCCCAGTTCAATATCGCCCTGATCGACCGCTTCATCTGGCCCGCGGTGGTCCTGTCCGCACTCGCCCTGAGCGTGAAACCCATAGTATTCCGCGCTTTGTTGCTGCGTCTGAGCGAACGCCGGGCTTTGGCCTGGGAAGCGGGTCTCCGACTCGGGCAAATCAGCGAGTTTTCGCTGCTGATCGCTTTCGTGGCCTTGCAGGCGGGTTCGATCAGCGAAACCGCAGCCATGACGATCCAGGGGGCGGCGATCCTGACCTTCCTGTTCTCGTCCTATTTCGTGGTAATGCTCTGTCCGACGCCCATTGCGGTGGATCCGAAATTGCGCCGCGATTAAGTTACTGTTTGTGGCTTCGAGCCGTCGCCGTCTGGTGGCGTCAGGTGCAGCGGACGCCACCAGACGGCGACTCACGTTGTGCGTGCCCTGAGAAAGACGTGATTTTGCTCAGAGTCGCAGCAGGAATCTGCCTAGGGCCTGGCCGCGCAGAACCGTATCGAGGCTTTCGCTGAGTTGATCGAGGCTGATTTCGGTGGCGATGTTTTCGAGGCCGGCGGGTTTCCAGTCCGATGCCAAGCGCTTCCACAGGGCGATTTTCTTCTCAGGCGGGGCTTCCGCGGAATCGATGCCCAGCAGGTTTGCAGCTCGCAGGATGAAAGGGAATACGGTGGCCGGGAACTCGGGGGATTCGACGAGGCCGCAACAGGCGACGCTACCTCCGTAGCGCAGGCTCTTGACGACGTTGGACAAGGTCACTCCGCCGACTACATCGACGGCTCCCGCCCATTGCTGCTTCAGCATTGGCCGCGGATTGGCCTCCGAAAGCGCATTACGGTCGATGATTTCCGCGGCGCCAAGCGCTTTCAGCAATTCGTGGCTAGCCTCCTTGCCGGTGCTTGCCGTCACGGCAAAGCCCAGTTTGGCAAGCAGGGCCACGGCCATGATGCCGACTCCCCCGCTGGCTCCGGTGACCAGGACCGGTCCGTCGCTTGTCTCCAGGCCGTTGTGCATGAGCTTTTCCACGCATTGCGCAGCGGTAAAGCCCGCGGTGCCGATGATCATGCTTTCCCGGGCGCTGAGACCTTTGGGCAGGGGCAATACCCAGTCCGCCGGCACCCGGATCATTTCCGCGAAAGCGCCGACGGTATTCATGCCGAGATCATAGCCGGTAGCGATCACTTGCTGCCCGGGTGAAAACCGGTCGGTTTCAGATGCTTTCACGACACCGGCCGCATCGATGCCGGGAGTGTGGGGGTAATTCCGCGTCACTCCCCGATTACCGACATTGGATAATGCGTCCTTGTAGTTCAGGCAGGAATACTGAACCTGGACCAGCACTTCGCCGGCCGGCAACTGGTCCACCTCGCGGCTGACCATGCGGCCGCTGAACTTGCCGTCCTTGCCTTCGGAAACCTGATAAGCCTGGAAACTGCCTGACATCGGAACCTCGCTCTCATTGCAGATTGGAATTGACCGGCTTGTTGAACCACTTCAGCAACAGCCGGTCGAGGGCGGCGTACAAGACCTCGCTCAATTTCTCGTGGGCCGATTTGCGAATTACGTATTCGACTTCGTACACCTTGTGTTCGTCGCAAGCGGCGACGATGCATTCGTCGCTCGTACTGATTTCGTCGATCAGTTGCAGGTCTTTCGCCTGCATGCCGACCCAGGTTTCGCCGGTCGCGATCTGACCGAGATCGACAGCCGGACGATGGTCCTTGACCCAGTTCTTGAACAGGTCATGAATATTATCGACATCCTCCTGGACCTTGTCCCTGGCTTGCTGGGTTATTTCGCCGAAAGTCGTCAAGGTGCGCTTGAACTCGCCGGCAGTGATGATTTCGAAATCGATCTCCTGGCGTTGCAAGGCCCGGTGGAAATTCGGCAGCTGCACCAGGACGCCGACGGAACCGATGATGGCGAACGGCGCCGCGACGAGTCTGTCGGCAAGACAGGCCATCATGTATCCGCCGCTGGCGGCGACCTTGTCGACACAGATCGTCAGCGGAATCTTGCGATTCTTTATGCGGGAAAGTTGCGAAGACGCCAGGCCGTAGGCATGCACCATGCCGCCCGGACTTTCCAGGCATAGCAGGACCTCGTCCGATTCCCGGGCAATCGACAGAACCGCGGTGATTTCCTCGCGCAGGGAGGCAACCTTGCCGGCCTCCTTGTCGCCATTGAAACGCAGCACGAATGTGCGCTTCTCGCTGTCGGTTTCCTGCTCCGGATCTGCCGCCGCCGCTTTGGCCCGCTGTTTGTGCTGCCTGGCCTCGTTCTTCCGCTGCGCTTTCTCGGCCTTGGTCAAGTGTTTCAACTGCGCCTTGTCCAGGACGCTGCCGCGCAAGGCATCGCGCAATTCCTCCACATGCCGGTTCAATTCGGTCACCTTGATCCGGCCGCGCTTGCCGCCCTCCCGCCGCCGGCTGCCGGCCGCGGCTATCGCTCCGATGACCAGCATGACGGCGAGCACGATGGTCGCCGCCTTGGCCAGAAACATGCCGTATTCGATCAGGTATTCCATCACTTTACTCCCGTCCGGGACGTCGCTTGGACCGGCCCCGAATTGTGCCCGCAATCGGGCCTGGATTCAAAGGATGTATCTTGATTGAGAATAGTGGCTTCGATACGTCGCCGTCGGGCGGCAACTCACATTGTTCAGAATTTTGGCGCATTGGTTGCCGACTGCGCGTAGCCTTCGATCAATCTTCCGGCTACCGAGACGCCTGCCGAAGGCGTTGGCGGGAGATTGCCGACGTGAAACCAGGCGGCGTGTTCGATTTCGCCGGGCTCCGGCACTATGTCTCCGGAACGGTAGTCCGCCAGGAAGCCCAGCATTAACTGGGAAGGAAACGGCCAGGACTGGCTTTCCATGTAGCGGATGTTCTTGACTTCGACGCCGACTTCTTCGCGGACTTCGCGCTCAATGGTTTGCTCGGGCGTTTCGCCGATCTCGACGAATCCCGCGAGGCAACTGTAGTATCCCGTGCGAAAGTGCGCGCTCCGCGCGAGCAGGACTTCGTTGCCTCGAGTTACGAGTACGATGACGCAGGGATTGATGCGGGGGAAAAACTGGTGTGAGCATGCGGCGCATTCGAGGATGCGCTCGCTTTCGCGCAGGACCGTGGCAGAACCGCAGATTCCGCAAAACCTGTGTGTGCCGTACCAGTTAAGAAGTTGCCGTGCTCTGGACAGCAGTTCAAGATCGGTGTCGGCCTCGCTGAACAGCAGCGAACGCAGAGATCTGCTTTCCAGCCCGGCGTCGGCATCTAGTTCGGCCACCAGGTAACGGCTGCCGCCGGACTCCCCAACTTGTAACAGCGCGGAAAGTCCCGCATCCAGGGAGTCCGCGGAACGAGGAGACCAGAACAGCTCGCCGGCGTTGAGCAGGATTCGATCCTTGCGGAACAATATCAATCTGTCCGATTCGGACAAATCCGCCGGCCGGGTCGCTTGCGAGGCCATGCCGGCGGTATCGATCGGGGGCTGTTCCGCCGGCCGGCAACGCATATGCATGCCGGCCGGCGGAGTCAATCCTTATCCCGCCGGGGGCAGCAGGGGAATTTCCCGCAGCGGAGATTCGAAGAATCCCCAGAACAGATACATGATGATCGTGCAACACACCAGCGTAATCAACATTACCGGAAGCCCTTTGCGGAACCACAGTCCCGGCGTGATCGCCAGGCTCGGGTCGCCGGCGTCCTTGGCCATCTTCTCCGAGATGGAGACGATGAAGACGTTGGCGGTCGAACCGAGATGCGTGCCGTTGCCGCCCATGCCGACGCCTGCCGCCAGACCCCATAACAGCGGGGTCACATTGATGCCCTGGGCGTCCATGCTCACGAGAATGGGCAGCATGGCCGCGGTGAACGGGATGTTGTCGATGGCGGCGGAAAGAATCGCCGCGACCCACATCAGCAGCAAGGTCGCCATCAGCAAGTTGTTTTCGGCGTACGGAATCACGAATTGGCCGATGTATTGCAGGAACTGGCTGTGCTCGACGCCGCCGACGATGATGAACAGGCAGGCGAAGAACATGAGCAGGGCAAGTTCCGTGCGGGCGAATGACTCTTCCATGTCGAGCTTGTTGCCGATGATGGCAAGGCCGGCGAGACCCAGCGCGGATACGAACCACGGCTCCCAATGCAGGGCGTTGTGCGCCATGAAACCGACTACCATGATGACGAGAATCGCCAGGGAGCCATACCAGGTGCGCGGGTCAACCAGTTTTTCCCGATCCTCGAGCTCCAGCGGCGCCGGTTTCACTTCCAGTTCCTTGCGGAACAGGTAGCGCAGGAAAACCAGAATCACCAGCCAGGCCACAAGCACCATGAGAAACATGTGCTGGGCGAATTCGTTGAAGCTGATGTTGAACTCGGAGCCGATCATGATATTCGGCGGATCGCCCACCAATGTCGCCACGCCGCCGGTGTCGGACAGCAGCGCCGCGGCCAGCAGGAAGGGAATCGCGGTGATTCTCATTGCCTGGCAGATCAGGATGATGAGCGGCCCGAAAATAACCACGGTGGTGACATTGTCGAGCAATAGCGACAGTACGGTTACCAGGGTGCCCATCAAGGCCAGCAACAGGAACAGGCGTCCGGCGCTGAAATCCGCTACCCAGTAAGCCAGTTGCTGAAAGCCGCCGGTGGGAATCATGATGGCGACGATGGTCATCATGCAGCCGAGCAGCAGGATCACGTTCCAGTCGATCGACTCGACTGCGCCAACGGGATCGTAAAAACCCATGATCTGTCCGACCACCACCATGGTGGCGGCGCCGATCATCGCGCATTTGACCCTATGTACGCCGTGAATTCCTTCGGTGAAGATGGCGGCAAACGTAATCGCCAGCAGAATGCCGGAAACCAGCATGTCGTTGTTCCAGATGAGCGTTTCCATGTAACTCGTTCCTCAATAGGGGGAAGGGTTTGTGCGCCGCCTGTTCGATGTGAATACGCCGTTATTTTTTGGGCATTTTCGGCGCGCAAAACGGGGCGAATGGTATAGTCTTTGCCGCTTCCGTTCAACAGTAATCGTTACTGTGCCGACTCGATTTCTCGCCACAGGCAACCGTTACCGGACAGGCCGTCGATCTTCTTCAGAAGGGCTTCGTGAGCTGCCTTTTCCTCGTCCGTGGGCTCGTATCGATTCAGCGCCGCGCGGGAACCGCCCGTTTTCCGGCGGGCCGCCGCCGGGCGCTTGTCCACGCGCGACTCTTCCCCGAGCACCAGGCTGATCTGACCGCCGGTCATGGCGAGATAAACCTGCGCAAGCAACCGGGCGTCGAGCAATGCGCCATGCTTTTCCCGCGCGCTGGCGTCGATGTCGTAGCGCTTGCACAAGGCGTCGATGCTGTTGCGTTGGCCGGGATGTCTGGATCTGGCCATCTGCAAGGTGTCGGTCACATCGCAGATGGTTTCCAGCTTGCTGAGCGCGGAAGGCGTCAGGGAAAATTCGTTTTCGATGAAACCGACGTCGAAGCCGGCGTTGTGCATGATCACTTCGGCCCCGGATATGAATTCGACGAGTTCCTCTTCAATTTCGGCGAAGACCGGTTGGTCGGCAACATCCTCTTCGCTGATGCCATGCACTTTGTAAGCCTCCGGATCGATGCTCCGTTCGGGATTGATCAGGCGGCGAAATTCGCGGCCGGTCAATTTGCGGTTTTCGATTTCCACGCAGCCGATTTCGACGATTCGATGACCCTCGCCGATTTCGGTGCCGGTGGTTTCGGTATCAAGCGCCACTATACGCATTCAGTTCATTACTCCCGTTCCCCGGATTGTCATGCGGTCATTTCGTCGATTCCCCGATTGGCAAGCCGGTCCGCCTTCTCGTTTTCGGGATGGCCGCTGTGGCCCCTGACCCAGCGCCAATCGATTTCATGTTCCGCGGCCAGGCAGTCGAACTCGCGCCAGAGATCCTGGTTCAGCACGGGCTTTTTCGCCGCGGTTCGCCAATTCCGCCGCTTCCAGCCTTCCAGCCACTCGGTGGCGCCTTGCATAACGTACCGCGAATCGGTGGTGATCCGCACCTGACATGGCCGCTTCAATTGCTTCAGCCCCATGATCACGGCGGTCAACTCCATTCGATTATTGGTGGTTTCCCGCTCGCCGCCATACAATTCCTTCTCGTGGCCGCCGTAACGCAGCAGCACACCCCAGCCGCCATTGCCCGGATTGCCCCGGCAGGCGCCATCGGTGAACAGATCCACGTTTTTTTCCATGAAGGCTCAGGTCCGCCCGAATCCCGCATTCCGGCCCTCGATCGCAACGATGGCGCCGGTGCGGGCGCGCAAGGGCAGCCATTTCTCCATGATCGGCGTGACCGGAGCCACCTGATTGACGCAAAGAATGATATAGGCGCCGCCGAATGGCGAATTGATCCTTTGTCCGATGCGCTCCCAGCTTCGCGCGTACCCGAGCAGCGACTTCATGCGCACCGGGAAAAAATGCAGGCCGTAACGGATGCTGTCGACTTGCAGGTCGAGCAGGCGCAACCAGTCGGCGACTCTTCCCGGGGCAATGAACCGGCCGCCCCAGGGAATGCCGCCGCGGCGCCTGAACAGCCGCCATAACCCCCAACTGCTATAGGGATTAAAGCCGATGATGAGCATCCTGCCTCCCGGCCGCAGTACCCGGGTAGCTTCCCGCAGCAGGCGATGACTATCGCCGGCGAAATCGAGCGCGTGATAGAGCACCACGGCGTCAACGCTGTCCGTGGCAAGGGGCAACTCCTCGGCATTCGCTACCGGCAGGCCGGATTCGGGCCGATAACGGGGGGAGAAGCGAATCTTGTGGTACAGCGAACTGTCTTCGATGAAGGACCTGTTGCCGGAACCGCCGAGTTGCAGAATCCGGTAGCCGAACAGCTGTTTCAGCAAGGGCCTGGCCACCTGGGCCTCGGCGCGCGCGACCGCCGCCCCCTGGGACGACCCGAACCACTCGTCGATGGTTTCCGCCAGCCGCGCCGGCGACATCGCGGATTCCGTGGCTTCAAGCGGCGAGGGGCCTGTCATCGGAGGCGCCTTTTCAGTTCAGCACAGCGTGAGTCGCCGTCTTGCGGGCGGTGTGCGGCGGGCGTGCGAGGCATGGGTGAGGCCCGGTCGGCGCAGCCGACAAGAAGCGCAGCTTCTTGAGGGCCGAACGACTTGCCATGGATGGCAAGGCTGGGGTTGATCGAAGTCGACAGCCTCGCGCCAGGGACGGCTTGCACGATGTTTGCAGATTCCCGGACGTATTCACGGCGTCCGCCGCACACAGCCCACCAGACGGCGACGGATCGAAGCCACATGAAGTTACGGCAACTTGTAATCATTTTTCGAGTCTATAACATGTTGCGGTCGGCTCAGGAAAGCTGGTTCATGATTTCGCGAATCCACCCGTTGCCCGCGTTTCGGGACAACTATATCTGGACTGTCATCGACAGCGATGGCCGCAGCGCCTGTGTCGTCGACCCGGGCGATCCCGCCCCGGTCATCGAATTCCTCGACGCCCACGGTCTGCATCTCAGCGATATCCTGATCACCCACCACCATATGGACCACACCGGCGGCCTGGGCGAGTTGATCGGGAAGTACCGGCCGCGGGTATTCGGTCCGCCGGGCATTCCGGGCATCGGCAAGCTGCTTGCCGAGGGCGACCGGCTCGAAGTATTCGGTGCGGAGTTTTGCGTGTTCGAAGTGCCCGGTCATACCCTGGACCATATCGCTTTTTTCCATGAAGGCAGTCAATATGATACGCCGATTCTGTTTTGCGGAGACACCTTGTTCGCCGCGGGCTGCGGCAGACTGTTCGAAGGCACTCCGGCGCAAATGCTCGCCTCGCTGCGCAAACTCATGGCCCTGCCGCCGGGAACCGCCGTACATTGCACACACGAATACACCCTGGCCAACCTTTCCTTCGCCGCCGCCGCGGATCCGGCCAATTCCGAACTGCAATCGCGCATAAGAAACGAGCAAGGTAAAAGAGATATCGGCAAACCGACTCTTCCTTCCACTATCGGACTTGAACTGGCGACCAATCCGTTTCTGCGTTGCGGATTGCCGGAGCTTGCCGCGAGCGCCGGGCGGCGGCTCGGACGCCCCGCCACGGACGAAACCGAAGTATTCGCCACGATTCGTAAATGGAAAGATCAGTTCTGAAATTGCCTCGCGGTTCCGTCCCGATTTGCGGCATCTCCGCTTACGCGCGCCTGTCGCTGCCGCTGGCCGCCCTGCTTTCCGCCTGCGCGACGACGCCGACGACGGATGACGCCGCAGGCATTACGGCGACCGCTTCGACCGAGATGGGTTCCCCGACCGGCGCCGCGCAGGCTTCCCGCACCGGCAGTTTCCCGGCCCCGCCGGGAGAAGGCTCCGGAGATTCGCTGTTCGACCCGCTTCCCGGGCACTCTCTTGAAACCGGGCCTGAACCCGGGCCCCGATACGATAATCTGTGGGGGCGGATACATTCCGGATTGCAACTTCAGCAACATTACGGCCGGCCTGAAGTACAGGAACAAATACGGTTGTTCGAGAGCCGACCCGATTATTTTGAGCAGGTAGGCGAACGCGCGCGGCCGTTTCTGCACAATATCGTCGAGCAGATCGAACGGCGCGGCATGCCCATGGAAATCGCCTTGATGCCATTTGTCGAAAGCGGTTTCAATCCTTACGCAAGATCGCCCCGGGCGGCGGCCGGTCCCTGGCAATTCATGCCTGATACCGGGCGCAGTCTCGGCTTGCGCGTCGATGAGTGGTTCGACGGCCGCAGGGATCCGATTCAGGCCACTACCGCCGCGCTGGATTATCTGGAAATCCAGCAGCAGCGTTTCGAGGGCAATTGGCTGCTGGCATTTGCCGCCTACAATTCCGGCCCGGCAACCGTGAGCCGCGCCTTGCGCGCACTTTCGGCCAATCCCGGAAGCGTTGATTTCTGGGCGTTGGCATTGCCTGTCGAGACGCAGAGACACATACCGCGCATCCTTGCGCTGGCCGGTATGCTTGCCGGCGCCGGCGAGATCGATTTCACCTTGCCGGATATCGCCGACGAGCAAGCGCTCGAGCGAGTAAGGGTCGGCAGCGGCGCCAGCCTGGTGCTGGCCGCTGAACTGGCTGGCCTCGAACCGGAAATCATGCGCAGTCTCAATCCAGGTTTCCGGCAATGGTGGACTCCGCTCGACGGCGGCCCCGACTTCGTGCATTTGCCCGCCAACAATGCCGAAGCCTTGCAACTTGCGCTGCAGCAGGACTCCGGCGCCGTGCAAGTCGATTCGACCCGCTATCGGATTCGGGCGGGCGATACCTTGAGCGGCATCGCCCAGGCGGCTTTCGTGTCTGTCGACATATTGCGTTCACGCAATGGACTCGACGACGATTTCATCGTCGCAGGCGAATATCTCTGGATTCCCGGGCCGGTTCCCGGGCCTGAAATCGATGACTACCAGATCAGGCCGGGAGATACCCTGGGCCGGATCGCACGGCGCCATGACGTTCCGCTGGAAGATATCCTGCGATGGAACGCCCTCAAGGCCGATCAAGTGATTTTTCCGGGGCAGATGTTGAGGGTCGCCCCACCAACCGACGGGCTGAACTGACATGAGCGAAATCAGCGTGAGCGCCCCCGCGGCCAGCGGGGAATTCCTGGGACACCCGAAAGGACTCGTGGTGTGTTTTTTCACCGAGATGTGGGAACGCTTCAGCTATTACGGCATGCGCGCCCTGCTGATTTTCTACCTGACCCAGCACTTCCTGTTTTCCGACGAAGCCGCCGCCGGAATCTATGCGGCTTACATCTCCCTGGTGTACATCACGCCCGTGCTCGGCGGCGTTGTCGCCGACCGCTACCTGGGAGCGAAACGGGCCGTGACGCTGGGCGCGATCCTCCTGATCGCCGGACATACCGGCATGGCGCTCGAAGGAAATCCGGCGGTCCAGACCATGATCGGCGATGAACTTACCGTGGAACGCGATCCTGTCTACCTGCAGATCTTCTATTTTTCGCTGGCCCTGATCATCATGGGCGTGGGATTCCTGAAGGCCAACATCTCGACCCTCGTCGGTTCGCTCTATCGGAAAAACGACCCCCGCCGCGACGGTGCGTTCACCCTGTTCTACATGGGCATCAATACCGGCGCCCTGCTCGGCGCGCTGATTTGCGGTTTGCTGCTGCAATACGGCGGTTTCAGTTGGGGGTTCGGCGCCGCCAGCATCGGCATGCTGGCGGGCCTGATCGTATTCATTCGCGGCAAGCATCTGCTCGGTGACGCGGGCGAGCCGGAAAATCCGCAATTGCTGCAACGCAGGCTGGCGCCCGGATTGAATACCGAGTGGCTGATCTATCTGCTTTCGATCGGCGGCGTACTGGTTTTCTGGCAACTCATGCAATACCGGGAATTGGTGGGCGGCCTGCTCGCCTTCTTCCTGGTGCTGATGATCACGGTGGTACTGGGCTATTCGTTCATCCGCTGCGAACCGCACGATCGCAATCGGATGCTCGTCTGCCTGTTCCTGATGAGTTATCAGATCGTCTTCTGGGGATTGTTCGAACAGACCGGCTCCTCGCTCAACCTGATGACCGACCGCAACGTGAATCGCGAGATATTCGGCTTTGAAATCCATGCCGCGGTTTTCCAGTCGGTAAATGCGACCTTTATCATTCTGCTTGCGCCGCTGTTCAGCTTTGTCTGGCTATATCT
This sequence comes from Pseudomonadales bacterium, assembly GCA_022822865.1. GTDB lineage: Bacteria > Pseudomonadota > Gammaproteobacteria > Pseudomonadales > Pseudohongiellaceae > UBA9145. The sequence continues at coordinate 17,796 of JAJDYJ010000071.1, forward strand.
GAACCGCAAGGGCATGGAACCGTCGACGCCGATGAAGTTCGCCCTGTCCCTGATCCAGTTGGGCCTGGGCTTCCTGTTGCTTGTCTACGGCGCGGGCCGGGCCGACGATCCCACCCAGGTGGCCCTGATCTGGCTGATTCTGCTGTATCTGCTGCATACCATGGGCGAGTTGTGCATCTCGCCGGTGGGACTGTCCATGACCACCAAGTTGTCGGTGCCTTCAGTGGTGGGAATGATGATGGGATGCTGGTTTCTCGCTTCGGCCGCGGGTAATTACGTTTCCGGACAGATCGCGGCAATGACGGGGTCCGACACAATCGGCGGGGAAGTCGTCGATGCGGGAGCCGCGCTGGCAAACTATGTCGAGGTATATTCCACCGCGGGATGGTATAGCATCGGCTTCGGCGTACTGGCAATGCTGCTGGCGCCGGTTCTCAAGCATTTCATGCATGGAGTCAGGTGAAATCATGGCTTTTCTGGAAGGAAAAAGAATTCTCATTCTGGGCGTCGCCAGCAAGTTGTCCATCGCCACGGGCATTGCCCGCGCGATGCATCGGGAAGGCGCCGAACTGGCGTTCACCTATCAGAACGAGCGGCTGGGCGAACGCGTCGGGCAAATCGCCGAAGCGACGGGTTCGGATCTGCTGTTTCCCTGCGATGTAACCAGTGATGCGGAAATCGCGCGACTGTTTGCCGATCTGGCGCGGTCCTGGGACGGTCTCGATGGACTGGTGCATTGCCTGGCCTTTGCTCCGGCGGGCGAACTCGACGGCGACTTCGTCGATGTCACTACCCGCGAAGGCTTTCTCACCGCGCACGAAATCAGCTCTTACAGTTTCGTCGCTCTCGGCCGCGCCGCCAGACCGCTGATGACAGGCAGAAACGGCTCCCTGCTCACGCTGAGTTACCTCGGCGCCATGCGCAGCTTGCCTAACTACAATGTAATGGGGCTCGCCAAGGCCAGTCTGGAAGCGAACATGCGATACATGACGGCTAGTCTTGGGCCCGAGGGCACTCGGGTGAACGCGATTTCCGCGGGGCCGGTGCGCACGCTTGCGGCGTCGGGTGTCAAAAGCTTTCGCAAGATGCTCGACTACAACGCTCGCAATACGCCGTTGCGGCGCAATGTGACCATCGACGAAATAGGCAACGCGGCGGCCTTTCTGTGCTCCGATCTGGCTTCGGGGGTTAGCGGGGAGGTGCTTTACGTGGATGGGGGTTTTAATACCACGGCCATGGGCGCCCTGCCGGATTGAGCACCAGATACGCAGTGGCTTCGATTCGTCGCCATCGGGTGGCATGGGTTACAGCGGACGCCGGAAATACATCCCTGTAGGCTCCGGGCTCGACATCCTGTCTCGCACGCCCGCTGTAACCCATGCCACCCGACGGCGACTTACAGCGTGCGGAAATTAGGGAATTGATTCTCCGAAATCGCCGAAAATTGTTTCCTGGCGGGTGATGTCGGCGTTTTCGCGGAGGGTTTGCAGGTAGCGCTGGAAATCGTTGTTGCCGAGGTCGGCGGACAGGGATTGGGCCAGGACGCGGCGTTGTTCTTCGGGGACGTCTTCCAGTGAGCCGGGATTGACGGCCGTCAGTTCGACCAGCACGAAAGTTCCATTGCTCAGCACCAGGCTGTCGTGCAAGGGTCCCTCCTCGGGCCGGGACATGGAAAAAACGTGCCGCGCGATCTCCGGATTGACTTGAATTCCATTGCGGTTGACTCCGCTTTCCTCGATCCATTCCAGTTCGTTGGCAGCCAGCAGTTCTGCCAGATCTTCACCGGATTCCAGCGCTGTAAACACTTCGTTCCCCAGGCTTGCCGCGGCTTCACGCTCCATTTCGGTGCGCAGGAGTACGGCGATTTCGGCCTGGACATCGTCGAGCGGACGGATATGGGACTCGTTGAATTGTTCGACCCGCACCACGGCGGCCCTGGTGTCGTCGAGTTCCAGTACATCGCTGTTGTTGCCGTCGAACAGCACTTCATCGGAGAAGGCCGCCGCGACCACGGTGGGGTCGGAGAAAATGTCCGCGCCGCCGTTGCGGCCGAAAGCTTCGCTCGTGAGAACGGGCAGGTTCAACTGTTCGGAAATCGTTTCCAGATCGCCGCTCTCGAAAGCGAGATTCGACAGGTCTTCCAGCCGCGCGGAATAGATCAACTCCACTTCCGAGCTTTTCAGATCTCTTTCGATACGCGCTGAAACTTCCTCGAAGGGCGGGTATTCGTCCTGGGTATCTTCGGTCAATTGCACGAGGTGAACGCCGAACTCGCTGACGACAGGTGCTGAAGTTTCTCCCAACTCCAGTGCCTCGAGCGCCGATTCGATTTCGGGCGGGAAGGCCGTGCCGTCGGTATAGCCGATATCTCCTCCCTCTTCCGCTGAAATCGTGTCGCTGGAAAGCTCGAGCGCCAGGGCCGCGAAATCCTCGCCGTCGGCGAGCCGCTGGCGGGCCGCGCGCGCCTGCTCAAGCGCCTCATCCTCGGAAATGCCGAAAGTCTCGAACAGGATATGGGAAGCGCGTTTTTCCGCGGCGCCCTGGTATTCGGCGCGTTCCTGTTCGTAGCGGGCCTGCAATTCCTCCGGGTCGACCGCTATTTCCTCTGCGATCACGTCCTGATCGAGTACTACATAGCGCGTCACGACGGTTTCGGGCTCGCGAAAATCCTCCTGGTTCAGTTCATAGTATTCGCCGATGCGCTCGTCACTGATTGCGGTGCCGAGGGTCCGTGTGCCGATGGGAATGGCGATATAGCGGATATCGCGCGTCTGCTGTTGCAACTCGACGAGTTGCTCGAGTTCGCCTGACGTCAGAAAGTTGGAGCCGGCATAGGCATTGGCGATCTGCGACAGCATCATGCGCCGGCCGAGATCGTCGCGGAACATGGGCACCGACATGCCCTGGCTGGTCATGGTACGCAGGGCGAGTTCGCTGTCGAACACGCCGTTGATCTGGAACTGGGGGGAATTGAGAATGAAGCGGTCGATCTGTGCGCTGGAAACCGCGAGCGCCGATCGTTCCGCGGCCTGCCGCAGCACGACTTCGTCGATCAGTTGATTGAGCGCGATGTCTTCGACCAGGCCGGGGTCGAGCGCTCCGGCATCGGGTCCCATGGAAGCCAGCAGATTCTGCACGCCGATCTGCAATTGCAGATCATTGATTTCTTCGCCGTTCACTTCCGCGACGGGGGGCGTGGCGACAAATCCGCCGATAATCGATTCCACTCCCCAGAGTGCGAAAACGGCAACGATCAGGCCGATGATCACCTTGGCGACCACGCCCTGGGAATTGTCTCTGATGTTCTGAAGCATCTCGTAATGGCCGACAGCCGGGTTTCGACTTCCGGCTGAATTAAAAATGGGCGCATCCAGGACGCGCCCATTTATTGAATCATTGATCGCCGGGTTTGATTGACGACCGATTCCCGTTTCAGGCGCTGAAGGTGCTCAGCGCCGGGAACGTCCTGTCGCGGTCAGGACACCGCGTCTTTCAATGCCTTGCCGGCCTTGAAGGCGGGAACCCGGGAAGCCGCGATCTGGATGGATTCGCCGGTTCTGGGGTTGCGGCCCGTACGCGCGCCGCGCTCGCGCACGGAAAACGTGCCGAATCCCACAAGCGCCACCGAATCGCCGCTACTGAGCGCGTCGGAAATGGCGCCGAGTGCGGCCTCAACGGCATCGCCGGCCTTTGCCTTGGTCAGGTCAGCGTTGTTTGCGACCGCATCGATCAGTTCAGATTTGTTCATGCTTATCCCCTATCAGATTAGCTGGTGTTGAAATTTCTTATTGCAGAGAGCCCGTTGTCTCCGAACGAACCAGTTCAATTCAACAAACCCCATCCCTGCAGGAATCCGCCTGCAACCGATGCCGGCCCTCCTGGCCGCATGAAATATGTCCGAACTTGATTCGACGCAGAAGCAGCTTTGCCTTCTGCTCGACTTCGCTGCTACTGCGGACTTATATCAATAGCGCAAAAGAACTGTCAAGCTATCCTTGTCCCAACTGCAAATACTTTTGGAAATCGGGCGAAATCCATAGCCGACAGGGCTTTCCGAGCCCGTTGCAGGACCTGATTTCGCTCCGGAACGGAGCACGCGACCCGGACTCAATGCGTGCTGATGGACTTGCCGTCGCCGCCCGTATCGATTTCTTCCTGCTGGCTTTCCTTTTTCTTGCCCGGCAATGCTTCTTCGGTCTGTGGCGCCGGCAATCGCTGTAGCGCCACCTCAAGCACCTGATCGATCCAGTTCACCGGCACGATGTCGAGTTCGGACTTGATGTTGTCGGGAATCTCGGTCAGGTCACGCTCGTTCTCGGCGGGAATGATGACGGTTTCGATCTTCGCCCTGTGGGCCGCGAGCAACTTCTCCTTCAGTCCGCCGATGCGCAGTACCTGGCCACGCAAGGTGATCTCTCCGGTCATGGCGACATCGGCCCGCACCGGAATCATGGTCAACACCGAAACCAGCGCCACGCACATGCCCACGCCGGCACTGGGGCCGTCTTTCGGCGTGGCGCCTTCGGGCACATGAATATGGATATCGTACTTTTCGTGGAAATCGGCGTTCACGCCGAGCGCCGCCGCGCGCGAACGCACCACGGTCAACGCGGCCTGGATCGACTCCTGCATGACGTCGCCGAGGGAACCGGTCTTGATTGTCTTGCCCTTGCCTTCCACCGCGCTCGCTTCGATGGTCAGCAGTTCTCCGCCGACCTTGGTCCAGGCCAGTCCGTTCACCTGGCCGATGCGGTTTTCGTCGAGCGCCTTGCTGTGATCGAATTTTCTCACGCCGCAATACTTGTCGAGCATATCCGGCTTGACCACGGTCGTTTCGCTGTTGCGGTTCAGCGTGTTGTCCTTCACGAGCTTGCGGCATATCTTCGCGAGTTCCCGTTCCAGCCCGCGCACGCCCGCTTCGCGCGTGTAGAAACGGATCAGATCGCGAATCGTGTCCTTGCCGATCTCGACTTCGTCATCGCCGAGGCCATTTGCGCTTTTCTGCTTAGGCACGAGATAGCGTTCCGCTATGCCGATCTTCTCCTCTTCGGTATAACCGGGAAGGCGGATGACTTCCATGCGGTCGAGCAGCGCGTCGGGAATGTCCATGGTGTTCGAGGTGCAGATGAACAGCACGTCGGACAAATCGTAGTCGACCTCAAGATAATGATCGCTGAAACTGTGATTCTGCTCCGGATCCAGCACTTCGAGCAGGGCCGAGGCGGGGTCGCCGCGGATATCCATGCCCATCTTGTCGACTTCGTCGAGCAGAAACAGCGGATTGCGCACTCCAGCCTTGGCCAGTTTTTGCAACAGCTTGCCCGGCAGCGAACCGATATAGGTGCGGCGGTGGCCGCGAATCTCGGCTTCGTCGCGAACTCCGCCAAGCGCCATGCGAACGAATTTGCGGTTGGTCGCCCTGGCGATGGATTCTCCGAGCGAAGTCTTGCCGACGCCCGGCGGCCCCGTCAGGCAAAGAATCGGCCCCTTGAGTTTCTTCACCCGCTTCTGGACCGCGAGATACTCGAGCACCCGCTCCTTCACTTCCTCCAGCCCGTAATGATCGGCTTCGAGAATTGCTTCGGCCTTTTTCAGATCGAGTCTTACCCGGCTGCGTTTCTTCCAGGGCATGGAAGTCATCCAGTCGAGATACGTTCGCACTACCGAGGCCTCGGACGACATGGGCGACATCATCTTCAGCTTTTTCCATTCCGCGAGCGCCTTGTCCCTTGCTTCCTTCGGCATGCCTGAATCTTCGATCTTCTTCTTCAGCTCGTCGGCTTCGTTGGGAACGTTTTCAAGCTCGCCCATCTCCTTCTGGATAGCCTTCATCTGCTCGTTCAGATAGTACTCGCGCTGACTCTTTTCCATCTGTTTCTTGACGCGCCCGCGGATACGCTTTTCCACTTGCAGCAGATCGATTTCGTGTTCGATCAGGCCCATCATGAACTCGATGCGGGCGCTGACGTCGGATTGTTCGAGCAACTCCTGTTTCTGCGGCAGCTTCAGGGAAAGATGGGAGATGATCGTGTCGACCAGCCGGCCGGGATCCTCGATGCTGGAAATCGAGGTCATCACTTCCGGTGGAATCTTCTTGCTCAATTGCAGATATTGATCGAATTGCGCCAGCAGCGAGCGCACGAGCAGTTGCGCTTCCTCTTCCGGCGCCTCTTCGGACGGGAGAACCCGGCATTCGGCGCGATAATGGTCGCCTTCGAGCAGCACCTTCGCAAGGCGAGCCCGCTGCAGACCTTCAACGAGCAACTTGACCGTACCGTCCGGCAGACGCACCAGCTGAAGAATTGCGGCCACGGTGCCCACTTCGAACAGATCCTCCATGCCGGGATCGTCTTCCGACGGATCCCGCTGCGCCACGAGCAGAATCTGCTTGTCGTTCGACATGGCCACTTCGAGACCGCGTTGCGAGCGCGGACGGCCCACGAACAGCGGCTGCACGATTTGCGGATAGACGACCACGTCCCGCAAAGGGAGCAGTGGCAGGCTGGCGGATTCTCCTTGTGAAGGGGTATCAGTCATAACAAATGCCGCGGAGTCCAGACCCGGCCTTGCCGGGGAGCCGGCTATTCCGCCGTTGAAATTCCGCTTTGCTTGATGTTTTCGTACATCAGCAGGGGCTCGGATTCACCCCGGATCACAGCGGCGTCGATAATCACCTTGCTGACATTTTCCAGCGATGGAATTCGATACATGGTGTCGAGCAACACCGATTCCATGATCGAGCGCAATCCTCTCGCGCCGGTCTTGCGCTCCTGGGCTTTTTCCGCAATGGCGCCGAGGGCGTCGTCCCGGAACTGGATTTCGACCGAGTCCATCTCGAACAGTTTCTCATACTGCCTGGTCAGGGAATTCCTGGGTTCGCGGATGATTCTCACCAGCGCTTCGAGGTCGAGTTCGTCAAGCGTCGCGATCATCGGCAATCTGCCGACAAACTCCGGAATCAGGCCGTATTTAATCAGGTCTTCCGGTTCGACGTCGCGCAGGGTCTCTCCGACCTGCTTCTTGTTGCTGGCGGATTGCACTTCGGCTGTGAAGCCGATTCCCGCCCGATCCGAACGCGCGCGAATGATCTTGTCGAGACCGGCGAAAGCGCCGCCGCAGACGAACAGGATGTTTGAAGTATCGACCTGCAGGAATTCCTGCTGCGGATGTTTGCGGCCTCCCTGGGGAGGAACCGAGGCAACCGTGCCTTCGATCAACTTGAGCAGGGCCTGTTGTACGCCTTCTCCGGAAACGTCCCGGGTAATCGAAGGATTGTCGGATTTGCGCGAGAGCTTGTCGATTTCATCGATGTAAACGATGCCGATCTGGGCCTTGTCGACATCGTAGTCGCACTTCTGCAGGAGTTTCTGGATGATGTTCTCGACGTCTTCGCCGACATAGCCGGCTTCGGTCAGGGTTGTAGCGTCGGCGATCGTGAAGGGCACCTCGAGCAGGCGCGCCAGCGTTTCCGCCAGCAGCGTCTTGCCCGTGCCGGTGGGACCGATCATCAGGATGTTGCTTTTGCCGAGTTCCACGTCGGAACCCCGGCGGTCGGAGCGGAGCCTCTTGTAGTGGTTGTATACCGCTACCGCGAGTACTTTCTTCGCATTGTCCTGCCCGATGACGTATTCATCGAGCGTGCGCTTGATCTCTTCCGGAATCGGCAGTTTGCGGCCGCCCGTGGCGGCTTCCTGCACGCCGCTCTCTTCGCGAATGATGTCGTTGCAAAGATCGACGCATTCGTTGCAAACGTATACCGACGGCCCCGCGATAAGTTTGCGGACCTCGTGCTGGGATTTGCCGCAGAAAGAGCAGTTGAGCAGCTCTCCGCCGCCATTTCCCTTGTTATAACGATTGTTCGACATTGTCAGACGATCTGTCGTTTTCGTGAATATGATACACGCGCCGGGAATACGCGCGCATCAGTCCTTTGATTTGCCGATAGACTTATTATCTACCCGTGTTTCGATTACTTTATCCACCAGACCGTAGTCGAGAGCCTGTTGCGCGTTCATGAAATTGTCCCGCTCGGTGTCCCGGGCGATGACTTCCACGTCCTGACCGGTATGGCGCGCGAGCAGGTCATTGAGGTTTTTCCTGATCCTGACGATCTCGTTGGCCTGAATTTCGATGTCGGAGGCCTGCCCCTGGGCGCCGCCGCTCGGTTGATGGATCATTACGCGCGAATGCGGCAGCACGAAACGTTTGCCGGGAGCGCCGCCGGCCAGCAGCACGGCTCCCATGCTCGCGGCGTGTCCGACGCACATCGTGCTGACCTCGGGCTGAATGAACTGCATGGTGTCGTAGACCGACAAACCCGCGCTCACGGAGCCGCCGGGGGAGTTGATGTACAGGTGGATATCCTTGTCGGGATTGTCGGACTCGAGAAAGAGCATCTGCGCCACGATCAGGTTCGCCATATGGTCCTCGACCGGACCGGTCAGGAATATCACGCGATCCTTGAGTAATCTCGAATAGATGTCGTATGAGCGCTCTCCGAGCGATGTCTGTTCCACCACGATGGGAACGAGCGCCGACTGTGGGGCTGATGGATTACGGGTCATTGTCTGGCGTTCCTTGGGAGTATCAGCCTCGAATCGCTTCCTGGTAGGAAACCGTTTTCTCGGTCAGCTTCGCCTGCCCGGATATATAGTCGAATACCTGATCTTCAAGTACGGAAGCTTCGATGGCCGACAATTGCTCGTCGTTGCCATAATACCATCGTACGACTTCTTCCGGCGATTCGTAGGTCGAGGCGAGTTCCTCGACGGCTTCCCGCACCCTTGCGGCGTCCGCCTTCATTTCGGTGGTCTTGACGATTTCGGTCAGCACCAGTCCCATGACCACCCGGCGCCGCGCCTGGTCCCGCAACATGTCTTCAGGCAATTCCGGCAGGTTCTCACCGGCGCCACCCATGCTTTCCACCGTTTGCGCGCGCAACCGCGCGATTTCATCGTTCATCATCGCTTCGGGCACGGTAACGTTCGCGCGCTTGACCACCGCTTCGGTGATTTTCCCTTTCATCTTGTTGCGCCGGGCGGCTTTCAGTTCGCGCTCCATATTGCGGACGATTTCCTCACGGAAAGCGTCCTCTCCGCCTTCTTCAACGCCGAAGCTCTTGTAAAATTCATCGTCGACTTCGGGCAATTTCGCCTCGGTGACGCGATTGAGCCTTATCTCGAATTCCACGTCCTTGCCGGCAAGATCTTCCTGATGGTATTCATCGGGAAATTTCAGTTTGCAGGTGAATTCGTCTCCGGGCTTGCGGTCCTTGATCGACTCTTCAAAGCCGGGAATCATACGTTCCGAACCTATCAGCACACCCCTGTTCTCAGCCGTTCCGCCTTCGAATTCCTCACCGTCCACGCGCCCCGTGTAATCGATGAACACCAGATCGTCAGCGGCAGCCGCGCGCTCTACCTGCTCCCAGGTCTGCCGCTGCCTGCGCAAGGTTTCGATCATGGCGGCGATGTCTTCGTCGGTTACTTCGGCAGTCAGACTTTCAATCTTGATGCGGGAAAAATCGGGCAATTCGATTTCCGGAATCACTTCGAAAACCGCGGCGAATTGCAGATCCTTGCCTTCGTCCAGTTCGGTCAGTTCCAGTTTCGGCTGGCCGGCGGGACGCAGCCCTTCCCGTTCGATCGCTTCCATATAGCTCTTGTTCATCAACTCGCCGACGACTTCCTGCCTGATGCCGGGGCCGAAGCGTTTCTTCACGAGGCTCAAGGGCACCTTGCCCTTGCGGAATCCGTTCAATCTGACGTTTTTGGCGGTTTCCCGAAGGCGTTCGGCCACGCTCGCGTCCACCTCGGCGGCGGGCACCGCGATGGTCAGTTTCCTTTCAAGTCCCTCGGAACCGCTAAGTTCAACTCGCATAATGTTCTCTGCCGATCGGCAACGGGCGAGCGCGCGACCCGGGCGCTCGCGGGGAAGGCGGATTCTCCCACATCAAATGGGGGCTGTTCAATTCAGCAGCATTTCGGTCTCGCGCACATTGCGGCGCAGACTGCCGAGTATCTGATCCATGTGGTGGATGAAAAAGAAGTGGCCTCGCTGGGAGACCCGATGCAGACGCGCCCGCGGCAGGCGGGCGGCAAGATATTCGCAATCCGCGCGCAAGGTCAGCCGGTCGGCGCAGCCATGCCAGATTTCCGTCGGAACCGCGATCTCTTCGAGCGGCACTTCGAGTTTGCGGAAGCTGATGGCGAGATCCTGCGCCATGCCGCGATAGCCGGCGCGTACGGATTCGGCCTGATCCGCTTCCAGAACATCGGCAATCTCGGGCCTTGCCAGCACTTTCTTGTCGGAAAAACTCAATTCCTCGCGCAATTTATCGAGTACCGCGCCCGGCTCGTCCGGAGAGAGGAATTGCTTCAGCCGCAACAGTCTGTCCACGGCCAGGGGAATGACGCCGGCAAGCAGCGCGCAGGCTCCGCTCGGCGAGGCCAGCGCCCTGGCGGGAATGCCCGCGAGATTGACCTGGGCCACCACCCGTTCCGGGCTCATGCGGCACAGATGCAAGGCGTAAATGCCGCCGCCGCCTTTCGCCAGGATACCGAAACGGCCAATGTCGAGCTCTGCGAGAACCGACAGCAGTTTCTCACAGAATGAGCGCGGCGACTTGCAGACGAAATAGTCGGAACGACCCACTCCGGGGCGATCGAAAGCGATGAGGCGGTAGCCGCATCGCAGCGCACCCTGGTGCAAAAGGGAGGCTTCGAGCCGCGAACTGCCGGTATCGTGGAAATACAGAAGAGGAAAGCCTTCCGTGTCGCCGTAGGTGTTGAAGGCGAGCCGGGAACCATTGGGCAGGCGCAGCAGACCGTCGGCCTCGTGCAATGAATACGGCGCCCGGAAAATCCGGCTGCCGCTTGCCGGTGCGAAATAGTCCGGAGTATAGAACTGCCTGGCGTTCACTCTTCCCGCTTCCTTCTTGAAACCCGGTTCGAAATCCAGACTCGATTCCAGGTCGAAAATTGGCCGGTGGGAATTTTTCCCACGCAGTATAACCCGAATTTTGTTACCGGAATATGACAAGCGGCATTTTGTGGGAATTTTTTCCAGCCATGGCTATAATTTGCGGCAATGAGCCCAGCAGAACAACATCCGCCGGAAATGCCTCCCGCCCGTCTGGTCGACGCGGTACGCCGGATCATGCGTCCCCTCGTACGGTTGCTGATCTCTTATCAGCTTACATATCCGCTGTTGATCCGGATTCTGAAGTCGGTCTACGTCGAGGTGGCCGAGTCGGATTTTTCCGTCGACACGGCGCCGTTGTCGGATAGCCGCATCAACCTGCTTACCGGGATTCATCGAAAAGACATCAAGAAATTGCGCAATGAGCGCCCCGAGCCGGGACAGCCTGCCGCCGCCGCTTCCCTCGGCGCGCAGCTCGTCGCCGAATGGCTGGGCTCCGACCGCTTTGCCGGAGCCGGCGGCGAACCACGCGCGCTGCCCCTGAAGACCACCGACGCTGGCGCTCCCGGTTTCGATACTCTCGTAGCCGAAGTCTGCCGGCAGGATATCCGGCCGCGCGTGATTCTTGACGAATGGATCCAGCTCGGCGTAGCCAGGCTGGAGAACGATCATGTCGTGCTGAATACCGGCGCCTTCACCCCGGAACGCGGATTCGACGAGAAAATTTTCTTTTTCGGCAAAAATCTGCAGGACCATGTGGCCGCCGGGGCAGATAATTTGCGCAGCGGCGAATCGACCCATTTCGACCGCAGCGTCTACTACGACCGACTCAGCCCCGACTCAATCGAGGAGTTGAAAAACCAAGCCGGCAAACTGGGCATGCAAGCCCTGACCAGGCTGAACCGGCGCGCCCTGGCGCTGCAAAAAGCCGATTCCGCTCGAAAGGATTCGAGGTATCGGATAAACTTCGGTATCTTCAATTACACCACTTCGAAACGGACCGGCAAGGAGTTCCCGGAAGAAAGCTGATGCCCGAGATTTCAATTCAGCTATCGAATCTGCAGAGGTTGTTGCTGGCGCTGTTTTTCCTTGCCGTAGCCGCGCTCAATACGGGCAGTTCCGGAGGTTTCAGATTCGGCGGCGACGAAGACGATGGCAGCGGCTTCGGCGGCACGGGAAGAACGCCGACCGGAGGTAGCGGACTCGGCGGCACCGGACTCAGGCCCTTCCTTGGAGACGCCGGCGAAGTCGGAATTCGATTCGAGCCGGATGCTGTCGTGATCGCCGAGCAAGTCGTTGCAGAGGAAATCAGGCGCATCCCGGAAGCAAGCGAGGTTTTGCCGCCGGTAACGGTAGTCACCGCACCGGAATTTGCCGCGGAGCACACGGCGGAAATCGCGATCACCGACTCGATTCAGGCGCAGTTGCGGCGCGACGCCGTGATCTATGAACGCATTCTGGAAAGCGTCGAAGGATACTATCCCCCCGAGATCGACCGGACTTCATCGCGGACGCCCGCGCCCGAACGGACTCCGGAGCGGCAGTTGACCGGGACCGGGCCGCTGGATACGGCAGATGCGGCGGTCGAGGTTGCCGAGGCCGCTGTTTCGGATCCCGAACCCGGCCCGGCGCGGATTACCTGGGCCGAGTTGGCCAGGTATCTCACCGAGAACGCCGCCGCCAAAGCGGACGAAACGCTCTCACCCGAGACCGCGGAAAATCCCGCCGCGGCCCAGCGCCCCAATCGCATCAGGCGGCCCGAACTGCCCCAGGTACAAAGAGGCCGCGTGATCCAGCGGCCCGCGATATTGCCGCCCCGGGTGCAGCCGATGCGTTTCTGACCTTCCGGTCAGGACTTCCGCTCACCACGCATAACTCAATTGCCCCTGCAAGGCATAATCCGCGCTGCCCTCGGTGAAACCACGTCCAACCAGCGCGGTCAGCGACCAGCGGGACGAAAGCTGAAAGCTGACATAGGGATATATCTCGTGGGTTTCCCTGGCGAAAACCGCGGGCGCCTCGCGATAATCGTAAAACGCCCCGGCGCTGGTCCGCTCCGAAAGCTGCCGCGCGAAACCGAGTTGGGCGAAGCTGTTGTCGTTCAATCCGGGAAACAAGTCCGTACGGCCGCGGAAATTTCGTCCGAGACTGACGAACCAGGTCGTTCCGCCGTAAATCTGGGACAAATCGACCTGCAAGTTGAAATCGAGTTTCCCCGTACCCAGGCTCCGATTCTCATCTGCCGTCGGTAACTTGACGTCAAGGCGCAAATCCACGAAAGGCGCCCAGTCCGCAAACGGAGCCAGCGCGTAACTGACTCCCGCTATCGTGTCGCCAAATCCCGCTTCGGTAGTGACTTCGGAGCCGGCGACCGCCCTGGTCACCTCGCCGATATTGACCAGCACGTTGCCGACGCCGGTTACCGACAGGCCCGCCGTCAGCAGCTGGAATCCCCAGCGTTCTCCCTGCCATTGATAACCGACGGGAAGATAACGGATCGTGGTATCGGAATGTCCGTTGAACCTGCCTTCGGCGAAATAGGCGCCAAGGTTCAATCGATGCTCCGGCTGCTGGGCGTACGCGGCCGCGGGCAGGAACAGGGCCCATAGCAGGGCGGCAAATCTCACTGCCGCTTCTGAAAATCGAGCGCGGCGGAATTGATGCAATAACGTAACCCGGTTTCCGGCGGGCCGTCGGGAAAGACATGGCCCAGATGGGAGCCGCAACGGCTGCAGGTGACTTCGGTGCGAATCATGCCATGGGACTGATCGAGACTCTCCTCGACCGAGGCCTGTTCGGCGGGAGCGCTGAAGCTCGGCCAGCCCGAACCCGAATCGTACTTGTCCTCGGACTTGAACAATGCCTCGCCGCAGGCCGCGCACAGGTAGGTTCCCGGATCCTTGCTGGCCCAGTACTCCCCCGTGAACGCCAGTTCGGTGCCCTTCTCGCGGGTCACCCGGTAGACATCGGGCGCCAGTTCCTCGCGCCATTGTTCGTCCGATTTCTCGATCTTTCCTTTCATCCGGGCCCCCTTGCTCATCCCACAGAACGATTATCGGCCGAAGCCGGAACTTGCTTCAAGTTCACTGGTTTTATTCTGGTTTTGTGGCTTCGACCCGTCGCCGTCTGGTGGGCGAGAGCGAAATTTGGGGACCAGCACTCTGTGAGTCACCGGCGGGAGGGGCGAGTGCTGCGGGCGTGCGAGGCAGGATGCCGAGCCCGGAGCCTACAGGGATGTATTTACGGCGTCCGCAGCACTCGCCCC
>JAJDYJ010000069.1 GCA_022822865.1 Pseudomonadales bacterium
GGGGGTGCCCGGCTTGTCTGCGGCGCCCGGCGCCTACTGGTCGGTTTTTACGGGGCCCGCTGAACCCTCGGCCCGCCGACAGCGACGGATAGAAGCCACCAGCCCTAATTTAACCCACGCCGCTCAAGCAAGGCATTGATATCCGCATCCCTGCCGCGAAAATTGCGGAACAGCGTCATGGCGTCCTCGGCGCCGCCCCGAGAAAGCAAGGTGCGGCGAAAATGTACACCGTTTTCACGCAGCAGGCCGCCGTTTTCCAGGAACCATTCCACCGAGTCCGCATCGAGCACTTCGCTCCAGATGTACGAATAGTAGCCCGCTGAATAACCTCCCATGATGTGGGAAAAATACGGCACGCGATAACGCGGCGGAATTTCGTCCATTGCCATGCCCGCCCGCTCAAGCGCTTGCGCTTCGAACTCCATCACTTCGCCTGCGCCCGGCACGTCTTCCGGCGCGAGTTGATGCAATGCCTGGTCGACGATCGATGCAGCCAGATATTCCGCCGTAGCGAAACCCTGGTTGAACTGCTGGGTGGAAAGCACCTTGTCGAGCAAATCCCTGGGCATGGCTTCGCCCGTCTCGAAATGCACCGCGTAGTTTTCGAGCACTTCCGGCCAGACCGCCCACATCTCGTAGACCTGGGACGGATACTCGACGAAGTCGCGCGGCACTCTGGTGCCGGCGAAACTCGGATAACGAACATCCGAAAACAGGCCGTGCAGGGCGTGACCGAATTCATGGAACGCCGTGTTTACCTCGTCAAAGGTCAGCAAGGTCGGCTCGCCTTCCGGCGGCCTGGTGATATTGAGATGATTGCCCACGATCGGCCGGCTGCCGAGCAGATGAGACTGGGCGATATAAGCGTTCATCCAGGCGCCGCCGCGCTTGTTCGGGCGAGCATAGAAATCGGCGATGAACAAGCCCAGCGTCTCGCCGGTGACGTCGAACACCTCGAACACCCGCACGTCTTCCTGATAGACCGGCAGGTCGAAACGTTCCTCGAAGGTGATGCCGAATAATTGTTCCGCGGAAAAGAAGACTCCCCGCAGCAACACATTGTCGAGTTCGAAATAGGGCCGCAACTGGCTTTCGTCGAAATCGAACCGTTCCGTGCGCAGAATCTCGGTGTAGTACGCCCAATCCCAGGCCGCCAGAGTAAAATCTTCGCCGGAGTCGTCGATCATCTGCTGCAGATCAGCCGCTTCGCGCCGGGCGTTGGTGACGGTCGGCGGCGCAAGTTCTGCGAGGCGCTGATTGACCGCCTCTACCGAGCCTGCTGTTTCGTCTTCCAGGATATACGCGGCGTGATTTTCGTAGCCGAGCAATCTCGCCCTTTCGGCGCGCAGCCGCAAAACTTCGGTCAAGGTCTCGCGGTTGTCGTATTCTCCCCCGCGGGAGCCACGCGACAGCGAGGTTTCCAGAATGCGTTGGCGCAGATCCCGATTTTGCAAGCTGGCCAGGGCCGGCTGTCCACTCGTATTGAGCAATGGCACAACGAACCGGCCGGGCAAATCGCGCGACTCGGCTTCGTTTTCAGCCGCGGTTATCAGCGCCTCGTCAAGTCCGGTCAATTCCTCCCGGCTGTCGACGACGATAGCCAACTCGTTGACTTCGCTCAGCACGTTCTGGCTGAACCGGGTTTCCAGCACCGCGATGCGGGCATTGATGTCCCTGAGTTGCTCCTGCTCCTCCTCGCTCAGCCCCGCTCCCGCCCTGATGAAGTCGATATAGGATCGCTCAAGCAGGCGATGAGACTCGGGGTCCAGGCCCAGATCGTCCCGACTTTCGTACAGGGCCGAAATACGCGCGAACAAGTCCCGATTGAGCAGAATCGCATCGTTGTGGGCCGCAAGTTCCGGCGCCATTTGCTGCTGCAGGGCCTGAATGTCGTCGTTGGTATGGGCGCTGGACAATGCGAAGAAAACCGAGGAAACGCGGTTGAGCAATTGTCCGCTCAACTCAAGCGCTACGATCGTGTTTTCGAAATCCGGAGCGGCTTCCTGTGAGGCTATCGCTTCCACTTCGGCGATCTGTTCCGCCATACCGCGTTCGAAAGCAGGCTGGTAGTGCTCGTTCGCAATCAGATCGAATGGGGGAAAGTTGAAATAGTGCGGACTCTCCGCGAAAAAGGGATTGCCGGCCACCTGTACCTCCGCCGCCGCTTCGGGCTCCACACCGGAATCCTGAACCGGCGCCTGATCTTCGCCGGAACAGGCCGCCAGCGCGGCAAGCAGTAATACCGCCCCCGGGAATTTCAAAAATCTGTTCATGTCTTGATGCCTCATACCTGTGGTTCAGGCGCCCAATTGCCGCGCCAGATCGAGAAAATCGGTAGCCGTCACATCGAAATCGCCGCTTGTGTCCGGCGTAAACGGCCGATCCGGACCTCGTTCCAGCGGCCGCGGCACATACCCGGTGCGCATGCCCTGGGCCGCCGCAGCGCGCAGGTCGCCGGGATGGGCCGCGACCATCATCACCTGCTCCGGCGCCAATCCGAGCAGATCAGCGGCCTTCAGATACACCGCCGGATCCGGCTTGTATCGCTCGGCAAGTTCCGCCGACAGGATCGCATCCCAGGGCAGCCCGGCGTTCTTCGCCATATTGGTCAACAGCGCGACATTGCCGTTGGACAAGGTAGTAATCACGTATCGCGTCTTCAGCCGGTTCAATCCCGCTACCGAGTCCGGCCAGGGCGACAGGCGGTGCCAGGCAAGATTGAAGTGGACTCTTTCCTCCTCCGTGAGTTCCTGCAGGCCGAAATCCTCGATCAGTTCATCGAGAATCATCCGATGCAGATCGTCGATCCTGGTCCAGGGCAATTCCCCCGAACGAACCCGGCGCATTGACGGGCTGTACCCCCCGCGCCAGCGATCGGCAAACTCGTACCAGTCCACGTCAAAATCCCTGCCGGCCGCCAGCAACTGCCCTTCCCGAGCAATCGAAGACCGCCAATCCACGACCGTCCCGAACACATCGAACGTGAGCGCCCTGACCTCCCCGACAGGCCCGTCAAGCTGAGCGAAAACCGACCCGACCGGCACCCCGGCAACAGCCGCAACCGCCAGCGAACCACTCAGAAACCCACGCCGCGAAAAGCGATCGATACCGATATTTCTCATGATTGCATGTCTCCTGTCTGCTGACCGGCAACTCCCATTCTGGCGACGAGATTCTGCGACTTCGCGCAGAATGACATCTACCGGTTCAGCACGGCGTGAGTCGCCGTCTGGCGGGCTGTGTGCAGCGGGCGTGCGAGGCATGCAGGCCGCGCCCGAACCCTCCTGGGAGGTATTTACGGCGTCCGCTGCACACAGCCCGCCAGACGGCGACGGTTCGAAGCCGATAGCCAATCAACACATTACCCCAAATAAACCAGAAGAATGGCTGCTGGACAAACAAACTTTACGTACACTGGCCAAATTTTCCAGAATATTCCCGATTCCGCCTCTGGCGCTCCTTGCACGATTTCCTTTAGCACCGCGTCTCGCCGCCAGATCCAGGCAACGAAAATGCAGAAAAAGAATCCCAACAGCGGTTGACTCACTTCGGTCGCATAGTTCACGACGCGGTCGAACAACAGGTCGAAATTAAGAACGATCACCAGCGAAACGCAGGTCACAATGGCCCCGATCAGCAAGGCCGCCCTGCCCCGATTCATGTTCCGATATTCGACCGCGAACGCCACGGGCACCTCGAGCATGGAAATCGAGGATGTCAGCGATGCGATGGTCATCAGCAGGAAAAACGCCAGCGAGACGAATATGCCCATGGCTCCCATGGCGCCGAATAATTCCGGCAGCACGGAAACGATCAGGGCCGGCCCCGCCACGAGGCTGCCGTCGGGATTGAAGATTTCCACTCCGCCGGCCAAAGCCACGTACATCGCCGGCAGAATGAGCATGCCCGCTATCACGGCGATGCCTACATCGAGCAAGGCTACCAGGCTGCCGGTCACCGGCAGGTTTTCCCGCTTGCTGATGTAAGAGCCGTAGATCAGCATGGTGCCGACGCCGAGAGAGAGCGAGAAGAAGGCCTGCCCCATGGCGTCAACGAGCAATCTGGGGTTGGCGACCTGGGAGATGTCCGGCACCAGGTAGGCGCGCAAACCGTCGATCGCCCCCGGCAGCGATAACACGTAAACGATCAGCAGTAACAGGATGAGAATCAGCATCGGCATCAGCCGCGAAGCCCAGCGCTCGATGCCGTTCTTTACTCCCGCGCGGATGATATGAATCGTCAGCGCCATGAACAGCACCACGAAAATGCCATTGCGCAATTCGCTTTCCGTGGTAAGCCAGCTTGCCGCCGCCGTCATTCCCGTCAGCCGCGCGAGAGGATCGAGAAAGAAGGCCATCATCCAGCCGCTGACTATGGCGTAAAAACTCAATATGAAACTTACCGTGACGATTCCGAGCGAACCGACGAATACGGCAAGTGTGCGGGTTTTCGGCCCTCGCGAGATGCTTTGCAAGGCCTTGATCGAGTTCGCCTTGGCGTGGCGGCCGATGATGAGTTCCGCCATCAGCGCCGGATAGGCCAGGGCGAATGCCAGAACGAGATAGGTAAAGAGAAAGGCCGCGCCGCCGTTGGACGCGGCGTTCGTCGGAAAACCCCAGATATTGCCGAGACCTACAGCCGAGCCGGAGGCCGCCATCAGGAAGCCGAACCGCGAACTGAATTCGCCGCGGCTCGTTGTCGTATCGCTATCGCCGGCCGCCAGGCCCGGCGCGTCTTGAGGGCTCAATTTTCGTCCACTTCCTGTTGTCTGGCGCCGGCCAGGATGCCGGGCAAGGCGTAATTGCCTTCATGACAGGCGTATTCGTAGATTCGGTCGCCAGCGCGGAACGGAATCTGGGCGCTCCAGGGGCGGCCGTATGCAACATCGTCCTCTACCGTGAATTCATAAAGCAGTTCGTCTTCA
The DNA here is from genome assembly GCA_022822865.1 of Pseudomonadales bacterium. Lineage (GTDB taxonomy): Bacteria > Pseudomonadota > Gammaproteobacteria > Pseudomonadales > Pseudohongiellaceae > UBA9145. Next base: position 4,925 of record JAJDYJ010000069.1, read on the forward strand.
CCGACGCGGGTAAAGCGTTCGGTCACCCTGGCGGTGGGCGGAAGATAGAGCTGGTGCTTGATCGCGAAGCGAAAACTCTGCTGCGGGTGGAAACTGGAGGTTTCCACCACCAGCGTGTCCCCTTCCCAGCGGCCGACGGAATCGCCCAGCCAGGGATTGAAACTATCGTCGAGAGGTTCGCCGTCAAGCCTGATAATGCGGGCGTCGTGATTCATTTCCACCAGGATCATGACATAGTCCTCGTTCTGCACGATCTGGTAGGAATTGTTGTATAGCACCGGCAGCATCGGCGGGCCGCCGGTCGAGCCGAAGCCGACCATGCATCGTTCGCCCAACGGGCGCTGCTCCGGCCCGTCGTATCCGGATTGCTCGCGGTAACCCATGAATGCGAGTCCGGCCGCTTCGGTGTAGGGAATCCTGCCATCGGCGGGGTCGACGATGAACGAGGTGCGATATTCGCCCATTATCCGGGCGAGCCGGGTGCCCGGATCGATCCAGAACGCGTTGTATCCCGCGTCGGTATCGCCGTCCGTCGGCGGCGGACGGTCCGGGTCGCTCGGGGCGTTGTCGAGTTCGGTCACCTGATTGAGCAGATTGGCGCTCTCCAGTTGTCTGGCCTCCTCCTCGGAAACCACGAGTTTCTCGCCCAGCGCCGGGTCCCGCTCCAGGGTCGTTATGCTGGCCGAGGTCCAGAATCCCTGCAGGTCGGGCGCGCCATGCTCGGTGCGCGGCGCCTGCCATTGCTCCTGGGATGCGGCTTGCCCCGCGATAATCAGGAAAATCGTTCCGACCGCAAGGGACTTTATTGGCATATTCATCTGCGAGCCCCGTTGATTACCGCCACCTTGTTCATATGGATGTTCCCGTTTGTTTGCAGCATACCGAATGCGGCATTCTTACATAGCATCAACGCCCACTCAAAGGCATGCATTTCTCCGGAACGATCCCGGGTTCAGCGCGCCACGGGCACTTCCAGCAGCAATTCTCCTTCCGCGGCGTCGCGCAATTCGAATTGCACCAGGTTTGCCCGGCGCATTTCGCCCATGAACGAGGCACCCTCGTCGAGCGCGGTAATGACGAAAACCAGCCTGCCGGTGATTTCTTCTCCCGGCGCCAGCCGCACGGGCAGAAACAGGTAGCGTTCATTGGCGCTGAGCATGCCGCGCACCGTCGCTTCGACGTTCAATGTTCCAGGTGGAACCTCTTCGCGCACCGCCCGGTACAACATAGGCCGCCCATCGCTGTCGATCATGCGCAGATAGACGTCGACTTCCCGGCTGAACAGCTCGCCGTTGCGCAGTTTTACGGTGGGTGTGAAAATCGGAAAGGCAAAGCCGATTTCCACCAGGGCGTTGGAAGAACTGTCGGTTATCAGCCGTTGCTCCACCATTTCGATGCTGAGCACGGAATCCGCGAATCGCGGCATCCAGAAAAGAAAATAACCGAATACGCCAATCAGTACGGGGATACAGGCCAGCGCCAGCAGCCGCGCGGTTCGCGGCGAACGCGTCCGCAAAACGAGCCAGGCGCCCGTCAACGCGGCCAGTACCGGCAGCAGGAAAAGCACGGCGCGCAACAGCAGGCCTTGCTGCCCGAACCAGAGGATATTGCCGACCAGCAGACTCGCTCCGGCCGCCGCCGATGCGATCAGCAGCGCAGCGAGGATCAGCGCGGGTGATTTCATGTTTCAGGCGCTGCGCAGCAACCTGGCTTGCTGGTCGGCGTGATAGGACGAGCGTACCAGCGGTCCACTGGCGACATGGCGGAAGCCGAGCGATTCTCCGTATTTCCGCAACTCGTCGAATTCGTACGGATGCACGAAGCGTTCGACCGGCAGGTGATGGCGGCTCGGTTGCAGGTATTGGCCGAGCGTCAGCATGTCCACATCGTGTCCACGCAGATCGCGCATCACCGCGCGAACCTCTTCCAGGGTTTCTCCAAGACCGAGCATCAACCCGGATTTGGTCGGTATGTCAGGATGTAACTGCTTGAATTCCTTTAATAACCGCAATGACCAGGCATAATCCGCTCCGGGTCTGACCTTGCGATACAGGCGAGGAATGGATTCAAGGTTGTGATTGAAAACATCCGGCGGCGTCAGCTTGAGTATTTGCAGCGCGATATCCATGCGGCCGCGGAAATCGGGCACGAGGATTTCCACCTGAATGTCGGGGTTCAGGCGCCTGGTTTCACGGATACACGCGGCAAAATGTCCGGCGCCGCTGTCTTTCAGATCGTCCCTGTCGACCGAAGTGATGACTACGTAAGTCAGTTCCAGATCGCGGATTGCCCTGGCCAGTTCGGCCGGTTCCTCCTGATCGAGCGGCCGGGGTTTGCCATGGGCCACGTCGCAGAATGGGCATCGACGGGTACAGATATCGCCCATGATCATGAAAGTCGCCGTGCCATTGCTGAAACACTCGCCCAGATTCGGACAGGAGGCTTCTTCACAAACTGAGGCCAGCCTGTGATTGCGCAGTTTTCTGCGCAGTTCGGCAATACGGGGCGAGACCGGGATCCTTACGCGCAGCCAGGGCGGCTTCTCGGGTAAGTCCGTGGCTGGAACAACTTTCACAGGAATCCTTCGTAACTTATCGGCGCCACGGAGTTTTTCCCCTTCCACAAGAACGTTTCTTCGCTTCCTTTCAGGCATGTGCGGCCTCCCCTTTTGCCGGGCGGCTCCGCCGTAGCGGAAATTGCTCGAGTCGATGCAAACTCGCCTCCATCAACAAGGATTTCATGCGCTCCATCAGCCCGGTTTCCCTGCCGATCAGGTCTGCCACCTGGGTCACTTCAAGCCCCTTGAAACCGCAAGGATTGATCGAGTTGAACGGAGCAAGATCCATGTCTATATTCAGACTGAGGCCGTGATAGCTCCAGCCTCTCCTGACGCGCAAACCGAGAGCGGCGATTTTTGCCTCTCCCACGTACACCCCCGGTGCGCCGGAGCGAGTTGCGGCGGTAATTCCCGCCCCGGCGAGTGCTTCGATCAGCGCCGTCTCGATCAGATCGACCAGTTGCCTGATGCCGATGCCGCGGCGGCGCAGGTCGAGCAAGGGATATACGACCAATTGACCGGGCCCGTGGTAGGTCACCTGTCCTCCCCGGTCGGTCTGAATCACGGGGATGTCGCCGAGGGCAAGCAGATGCTCCCGTTTCGCAGTCTGCCCCAGCGTAAAGACCGGTTTATGACTGAGCAGCCAGACTTCCTCCCGGGTTTCCGGCTCAGCGGTGGCGGCAAAGCGCGCCATGCGTTTCCAGACCGGAACATAGTCGACCAGTCCGAAATCGCGCACGACCGGCTCAAGTTTCACTTGCAACGCTCAATTGGAAAGCAGATTGCTGAATCTCAGGCTGAACCAGTCGGTCATGCGCTTCATGACGCCGCCGCGGGCAACGCCCTGCAAGGCCGCGACCTCACCGCTGTATACCGGTTCGCCATCGAGAGTGATTTCCACCGTACCCATGATCTGGCCGGTTTCGACTGGAGCGTAGATAATCTCGTCGACATTTACGGCGGCTTCGAGCTCCTCGCCGCGACCGCGCTGAATCGTGACGCGCACTTCCTCGTTCAGGCCCAGATCGAGTGTGTCCCGCTGGCCGGACCAGATCGGCACGCTGGTCAGGACCTGCCCGGAATCGTTCAATTTCCAGGTTTCGTAATAGCGGAATCCATAGGTGAGCATTTTCTGCGTTTCAATGGCCCTGGCATTTTCGCTTTCGGTGCCCATGACCACGGCGATGAGACGCATGCCGTCGCGTTCCGCCGATGTGACCAGGCAGTAACCGGCGCGGTCGGTCCAGCCGGTTTTCAGGCCATCGACGTTGCGGTCCCGGAACAACAGGGTATTGCGGTTGGGCTGGCGGATATCGTTATAGGTGAACTCCCGTTCGGCGTACATCGGATAAAACTCGGGGTGATTGCCGATGGTGGCCCGGGAAAGCAAAGCCAGATCGCGCGCCGACATCCGGTTGTAGTATTCGTCGCTGTCGAGACCGCTGGAATTCATGAAAAAGGACTGTTCGAGACCCAGCACCTCGGCATACTGGTTCATCATGTCGGCAAAGGCGTCCTCGCTGCCGGCGATATGCTCGGCGATGGCGACGCTGGCGTCGTTGCCCGACTGGATGATGATGCCCCGCAGCAGATCCTCGACGCTTACATAGGTATCGACTCCGACGAACATCTTCGAGCCATCCATGCGCCAGGCTTTCTCGCTGATATGCACCTCCTCTTCCAGGCTCAGATTGCCGCTGATGATTTCCTCGATCACGATATAGGCGGTCATGATCTTGGTCAGGCTCGCCGGGGGCAGCGCTTCGGTGGCGTTGTTTTCCAGAATCACATGCCCGGTACTGGCGTCCATGAGAATGTAACTGCTTGCCGCGATTTCGGGTGGTCGAGGAATGATCGGCTGGGCGATGGCCGCGGCGGCATGGACAAGCGCGGCCAGAAACAGCGCGGGCAGGAGAATCCCCTTGCCGAAAGCCGGAGATTCAATTGAGGGGGCTATTGATGACAGCATAGAATGCATCCAGTCGAATCGGACCGTGTTCGTTCGGTTACTCCGATACAGTGTAAGGACTTCCCAAATCGGCGGCAACCAGCAGCAAAGTCAATTGCCGCGCTTCTTCGGGGCCATTTACCGGGCCGACGCGGACCCTGTGTACCAGACCGTGGCCGCGGACTTCGACACTGCGAATAAAAACCGGCCGGGTGGTAAAGGCGCGCACACGGCGAGACAGATCTTCCGCCGCGCCGGGAACGGAAAACGCGCCAACTTGCAGATAGAGCCCGCCAGGCGCCGTTTCCACCCTGGCCAGTTCGGCGGCTATGCGTTCGACCGACGGATTTTCGGTTGCGGCGCGCGGCAAATGCCTGGCAACTGAAGACGAACCGGAAAACTCTCCGGTGATTGCCTCAAGTTGCACCCTGGCGGTTCCGCGATCGGCAAAACCCAGTTTCAACGCGGCGGCATAAGACAGATCGACAATGCGGTCACCGTGGAACGGTCCCCTGTCGTTTACCCTGACCACGATGCTGCGGTTGTTGTCGAGATTCGTGACGCGCAGGAAACTGGGAATCGGCAGACTCTTGTGGGCCGCAGAGACCTTGTACATGTCGAAGACTTCGCCATTGGAGGTCTTGTGGCCGTGAAACTTCTCGCCATACCAGGAAGCGACTCCGCGCTCCGAATAACCTTCTTCCGTAGGCAGCACGGTGTATGTCCGCCCCAACACGGTATACGGGCTGCGATTGCCGGCGCCGGTCCGGACGATCGGCCCGGGAACGACTTCCGGAATCGAATCGGGATCGATTCCCCGCGCGGGCGCCCGGTCCTGGGAGATCGAATAGCGGCTTCCACCACTCGAAGACGACGATCCGCAACCGGCCGCGACTGCGCCCAGCAATACCAGAACGGCAAGTTTTGCACTCAATCCAGACACGATCGGAAATTTCCAGGACACGCTTTCAAGGTAGCGTCCGGAAGCGCGGAATTTTTAGTCCCGGGGCGACTGAGACCTGCGCGAATGAGCATCGATCGACATGAGCAGGCCGAAACCGACAAAAAGGGCGACGATCGCCGTGCCGCCGCGGCTGATCAGCGGCAGCGGCAGTCCGATGACCGGCAGCAGTCCGACTACCATGGCCATGTTTACGTACACATTGAAAAAGACGATCAGTACGATACCGCCGGCCAGCAGCCGCGCGAACATGTTGTGGGCGTTGACGGCGATCAGCAGGCCGCGCGTCAGCAGCAGCGCGTACAGGCCGATAAGTACGAGCGCGCCCGCAAACCCGAATTCTTCGGCAATCACGGCGAAAATGAAGTCGGTATTCGATTCGGGTATGAAATCGAGCCTGGACTGGTCGCCTTCTCCGAAACCCTTGCCGTAAACGCCGCCTGAACCGATCGCGATCTGCGACTGGATAATGTTGTAGCCGGCCCCCGCGGGATCGGTATAGGGATTGATGAAACTCAGGATCCGGTTCTTCTGATGCTCCAGCGCGAAAAAAACGTACCAGAGCGGTGAAGCCAGCAATACCAGCAAGCCCCCGGCGACGACGAGTTTCAGACTCATTCCCGCCAACAGCAGGACGAAGAAGCCCGCCATGGCCACGAGCATCGCCGTGCCCATATCGTTCTGCAGCACGATAAGCGCGGTGGGGATCAGTACAAGCACACCGGCGACGATGATATGCCAGAGTCGCGGAGGCAACGGCCGGCTGGAGAGATACCCGGCAAGCACGGCGGGCACGACGATTTTCATCAACTCCGAAGGCTGAAAACTGGGCAGGCCAGGCAGATCGAGCCAACTGCGTGCGCCATTGGCTTCCACACCGATCCACAATACCAGTCCAAGCAGGGCAAGACCTCCGAGATAGACATACATCGTCGCGCGGCGTACCAGGCGCATATCGAATTGGGCGACGGTCAGCATCGCAATTACGCCCAATCCGACGATAAACGCCTGGCGGCGGATCAGCCCGCTATCGCCGTCCGAAGCACTGTACAAGGCCGCGAGACCGAAACAGCAAAGCGACAGCACCAGTACCAGAAGGGAGAAATCGATCTTGACGGCGGCAAGCCAGCGCATGGCCCGTACGGTCGGCCGCATCTGCGGAGCGCCTGAAACCTGGACGTAATCCCGGCTATTCATCGAGCGCGGCGACCTCGGACGGGTTGAGCTGCAATGGATCCTGCTCCGGCGCCGGTTCCGGCTCGAGTTCGACTGTCAGATCGAGTTGCAGAATATCGAGCAGCCAGGCATCGGTGACTTTCTTCGCGACCGGTCCGGCCACGGTACTGCCGTGTTCCCCGTTCTCGACGAATACCGCCAGGGCTATCCGGGGTTCGATCCGCGGATGGCCAGCGGGAGCGAATGCGATAAACAACGCGTGATCCTTGTTCTGTTCGGATACGCGAATCTCCGTGCTCGAACGAATACTCTGACTGATCCCCACAACCTGGGCCGTGCCGGTCTTGCCGGCGATCTTGTAGTTCATGTCCGGGTCTGCCCTGGCGATCGCTTCGTAGGCGGTGCCGTAGTCCCTGAAGACGTTCGAATAGGGCCGATGCACGACCATGGTCATTGCATCGCGCATGTAGCGCCAGTAGTCCGGGTCTTCCAGCACCACGTCGGCCGCGGAGAATTCCTCCTCGAACCGGTATGGCTCGCCGCCGACGCTTTTCAGCATGCGCGGCCGGACCGCGCGGCCTTCGTTGGCGATCATCGACGCCGCGGTGGCAAGTTGCAGGGGCGTGGCCCACATATAGCCCTGGCCGATCGAGGAATTGATCGTATCGCCGGGATACCAGGGCTCGCCTCGGGTTTCCAGTTTCCAGTCCCGGGACGGCAATACGCCGGAGCGGGCATAGGCGATGTCGAGCGCCAGATTGCCGCCGAAGCCGAAGAGCGACATGAAGTCGTGCATGGCGTCGATGCCCATGCGATGGCCGAGGTCGTAGAAGAAGGTGTCGCTGGACTGGTAGATCGCCTTGCGCAGATCGGTTATGCCATGGCCGCCGCCGATGGCCGTGCGCATGGTGTAGTTGTTCCAGCGATAGGAAACGCCGGGCAGTTGGAAGTAACCGGGATCGTCGATCGTGAATTCATAGTCCACCAGTCCCAGTTGCAGCCCTGCCAATCCAAGGAAAGGCTTGATGGTCGAACCGGGTGGATAGGGACTGATGCTGCGGTCGAACAACGGCGTATTGACTGTATCGTTGACGAGGGGATCGTAGTCCCTGCTGCTGATGCCGGTAACGAACAGGTTCGGATTGAATGCCGGTTTGCTGACCATGGCCAGGATGCCGCCGGTTTCAGGCTCGATCGCGACCACGGCGCCGCGATAGTCGCCAAGGGCTGCTTCCGCCGCAATTTGCAGGCGATGATCGAGATGCAGGGCGATATCGTTGCCGGCGATGGCCTCGGTGCTTGCCAGCACTCGCATCACCCTGCCCCGATTATTCTTCTCCACGGTTTCATAGCCGACCTGGCCGTGCAGCAGATGTTCGTAGGTCCGCTCCACTCCGGTCTTGCCGATGTGCGTCGTGCCGCCGTAATTCTCGAATTCGGTTTCGTCGAGGGCGTCGAGTTCCTGCTGATCGATATGCGAGACATAGCCCACGGAATGCGCGGTAAGCGAATCGAAGGGATAATGCCGCATAAGTTGCGGCTCCATGCGGACGCCGGGCATGCGGTGGCCGTTGACCGCAACCCGGTATTTCTCCTCTTCGGTCAATACATAGCGTAACGGCACCGAAGAGTACGGCACCCTGCTGCGCCGCAACTGGTTCTCGAATGTTTCCAGGTCGCTGTCGCTAAGTTCGACCAGACCCGAGAGATAGTCCAGGGTGACCGCGAGATCGTTCACTTCCTCCGGTACTATGGTCAGGTTGTAGACCGGCAGATTGTCCGCCAGCAAGGTTCCCGAACGATCGTAGATCACGCCCCGTTGCGGCGGGACATATTGCACGTGCAGCCGATTGCCGTCCGAGCGCGCGGAGAAATACTCGTACTGCACGACTTGCAGATCGACCAGCTTGGCGACCAGGATGGCCAGCAGCAGGAAAATTGCGGAACTCGCCAGCAAGACGCGCCGGTTGAACAGCCGGCGCTCGGCCTCGTGATCCCGGAAATGCCATCTGCCTGTCATTCGCCGTCTCCCCGCGTGGCGCGGTCTTTGCGCGGCTTTCTTTCAGTTATTTTTGCCATTGTACATCTTTGCCGTAAATCTTCCTTGTTTTGCGCGGGATCTCAGGCGCTGCTCGCGGGTTTCAGGCTCCATAGTTCTTCGAGATCGTACAGGGCCCGAATCCGGGCCAGCATGATGTGTACCACCACCGCCCCCAGATCCACCAGCACCCATTCCGCGGCTGGAAGTCCCTCCACTCCGGTCACCTTGTGACCCTGCTCCTTCATTTTTTCGACGACTTCGTCGGCGAGGGACCTTGTATGGATGCGGGAAGTTCCCGTGGCTATGACCATGTAGTCGGTAATCGTCGTCAATTTCTGCACGTTGATGCAATTGATCGACTGGCCTTTCAGATCTCCCAATATGTTTTCGACGCGCCGGGCCAGTTGTTTGCTGCCCAGACTATGCGCCGTCATGACTTTTCCGCACGATAGAGTCCATTTTCCCTTACATAAGCCGACACCGCGGCGGGCAGCGGCGCTTTCCGGTCCCGGGCAAGCAATTCGCGCGCGGCGGAGGACGATACTTCGAGCCGTGGTTCATCCGTCAGCAGCACGTTGCCCCGGCTGCCCCCGAACAACTGTTCCGGGCCGGCGGCCATGACGCCGCCGAATCTGCCTGCCATATCGTAATCCATCGGCAGTTTTCCCCTGGCGATTACCAATACATGGGCAAGTTCGAACAATCGCCGCGGATCGCGCCAGCCGGGCAATCCCAGAAAGGCGTCCAGCCCCAGCACGAGTACGAGCGCGGCCCGCGGCAGGCGTTCGCGAATCCGCTCCAGCGTCCGCGCGGTGTAGGACACGCCGCCAAGGTCGATCTCGATGGGATCGACTTCCATGCGCGCTTCGCCGGCGGCGGCAAGCCGCAACATGTCGACTCGGCGTTCGGCGCTGCAGACCGGCGCTTCGCGATGATTGGGCAGATTGCAGGGAACCAGCAGCAGCCGGTCGAGGCGCAGCAACTCAAGCGCGTGACGGGCTATCGCCATATGCCCGTCGTGTACCGGGTCGAACATGCCGCCAAAGACACCGACGCGTTCGCTCATTGCCTGATATGACCGTCTCCGAGCACGACGAATTTTTGCGAAGTAAGCCCTTCGAGCCCGACCGGTCCGCGGGCATGCAACTTGTCGGTGGAAATTCCGACTTCCGCGCCGAGCCCGTATTCGAATCCGTCTGCGAACCGGGTCGAGGCGTTGACCATCACCGAACTCGAATCGACTTCCCTGAGAAAGCGCTGCGCCCGATTGTGGTCTTCGGTCATGATCGAGTCGGTATGCCGCGAGCCGTATCGATTGATATGAACGATGGCCTCGTCGAGCCCGTCGACCACCCGGATCGAGAGAATCGGCGCGAGATACTCGGCGAGCCAGTCTTCCTCGGTGGCGGGCACGGCTTCGGCGACAATGCCGCGGGTTTCTTCGCAGCCGCGCAACTCGACGCCCGACTCGCCCAGAACCCGCGCCACCCGGGGCAGGAACTCTCCGGCCACCGGACGCGCCACTAGCAGGGATTCTAGCGTGCAACAGGTGCCGTAGCGCTGGGTCTTGGCATTGACCGCGACCGTGACCGACTTGGCGAGATCCGCCCGATCGTCGACATACAGGTGACAATTGCCGTCGAGATGCTTGATCACCGGCACGCGCGACTCCCGGCTGATGCGTTCGATCAGCCCCTTGCCGCCCCTGGGCACGATCACATCGACGTATTCCGGCATGGTTATCATGCAGCCCACCGCTTCCCGGTCGGGACGGTCGAGCACCTGAATGACATGGGAATCGAGTCCCGCCTCCGCGAGACCCTCGCCAATACAGCCGGCGATCGCCTGGTTCGAATGCAAGGCCTCGGAACCGCCGCGCAAAATGGCCGCATTACCGGACTTCAGACACAGGCTCGCCGCTTCACAGGTAACATTCGGCCGCGACTCGTAAATAATCCCGATCACCCCCAGGGGCACGCGCATGCGCCCCACCTGGATCCCTGTCGGCCGATACTTGAGTCCGCTAACTTCGCCCACGGGATCATCCAGCGCGGCCACCTGCCGCAAACCTTCGATCATCCCGTCAATACGCTTCGGCGTAAGCTCCAGGCGATCCATCAACGGCGCAGCCAAGCCTTTCTCGCTGCCCCGCTGCAAATCCTCGGCATTCGCCCGCATCAATTCCTCGCGCCCGGCATCGATCGCTTCCGCGGTCGCAAGCAAGGCGCGATTCTTCTCCGCGGTCCCGGCACGGGCAATCGCCGCACTGGCCGCTCTCGCCCGCTGCCCCACGTCCCGCATATATTCCGCGATATTGCTCATCCAGATTCCAGCACTACATTTTGAGTCGCAGAATTATAACCCGCCCGGCGGGCTGTGGCTTCGATCCGTCGCCGCCGGGCCAGGGGGTGTTCAGCGGACGCCGCAAGTACGTCCCTGATGGGATGGTCCGCCCCGCTTCATTTCAACGGCCTCGAAGGCCAAAATGACTTTGGGTTTTTCAACAACGGAGCGGACCATGACCGATATTACACGGGTGGGCATTGATTTGGCC
>JAJDYJ010000036.1 GCA_022822865.1 Pseudomonadales bacterium
TGCGATTACGGAACGAAGCCTCACCAGGTTTTCGTGACGGATAGGGAAGACGACCCGAAGGAGGACAATTACGAGGCGATAATCAAGGTGAAGTACAGCCCGACCCTGAAGGTCACGGTGAGGGACTTTTCCGGATTCAACGAGGATGCCTGGCTGCTGTCCGCGCGCTACCTGACGCCGCTGCTGGCGGAGGATGCCGTGCTGACTCCGGGCACGGAACAATCGAAGGCTATCTCGCTTACGTTGGCGGCGTATCTGAATACAGAAGTCCTCAATAATCGCCTGCTTGGAGTAGGCGATGGCGTGGTATTTCAGATTGAAGACCATACTACACATAGTGGTGCCATAAGTGATGTGTTGAAAGATATGGATTTTGTGCGCAACAAAATCACACTGCCAAGCCCACAGTCACAGATTACGGAAGAAGAACGGAATAACTCTGATAATCTAGATATTCTCGGGACTTTATTGACTTGTGAACCTTTGAGAGCATGCGACGAAGATGACTTTAGTGTTTCTCAAAAAGAAGCTATTACGATTAGAATGGAAGAGCTTACAGAAGACTTGAAGCAAACTACGTACAGCACCGCAGAAGCGGCGGCGCGAGCGATTCATGATTCCGAGTTATTTGAATTTGCCAGAGAGCTAGGCATTGAATTTGGAGTAATTATTGACGACACGAACAGTCCGGTAGAAATCGAGTCTAGCTTCACCAGCTTCAGATCGGATCGTGTAGGATTTCCTGTAGAAATGACAGAGCGAAAAACTGCCATTCATAATCATCCGAGAGGAGGATCCGTTTGGCAACAGGATGCCGTGGCAGCAGCGGAAATACATGGCAAGCGGATATGCCAAGAAGATCAAGACTATACGATATATGCGTCAGGAGCGTACTTGTCCCGAGCCAAGGTAAAGCAAGTAGTTGGGATTACTGATCCATCATCTTTCAGATTTGAATTGGAAGAACTAAGGAATGGGAAATGGGAATCTGAGTCAGATGCATTTGATAATAGTGCAGATCCTGTATCTTTTGATTGTCCGAAAATAGAGTGATATAAGTAGAGTGAAATTTATTTCATTAAAATTATATTCTGTTCTGTCAATTTTTATAATTGCTTCTTTGCTGTTGTTGTTATTGATTGAATATAGAAGGGAAACTTTAGATGCCAATATATTCCGATCTTCTGGTAATGTTGCAACCAATTCGGAATGCATTCGTCCGAAATATTCTACAAGAGAATACTTCAATTACGATGTAGAAGTTGATAATGATCGTGACCGGATGGATGATTACTGGGAGATACTTTACAATCTGGATCCCGGTAACGCAAATGATGCTTCACAAGACGTTGATCTCGATGGGTTTTCAAATTTGCAAGAATTTGAGGGAAACACCAATCCCAGACTTTCGGAATTGTATCCCGGCATAATTGTGGTTCCATCTCCGGGGTTTGATTGTTTTTACACCGCCGAAGCTGGATTTATCAATGATGATAAATTACTCGACATACTCATTCAGGATCCGAGTAAGGGGTATTTGCCCGATATAAGAGGTTTTGTGCTGGTGCAACAGTCAGATCATAGTTTTGTCATCGAAGATGCATCGCATTTTGATATCCCGGCACTGGATATCATATCTTCATCCATCGTTCTTGCAGAAATAAACGCTGACGGTGCAACAGATTTGGTTTTGACAAATTTGTCCGAGCATATTCCGGGAGTTAGCGATCAAATAGTGTTTGCCCCCGTTTCGGATATAAAGATATTGGGAAGCTTAGGATCTTTGCCGCATAACCATATAGAACTTACACGGGAAGCCATTAGTTTTTTTTATGATTTGCATGAATGGATCAAATCATTAGAATGGGACTATTTTGAGGAAAATGCTTCTGTAGTGGCCACTGTTCCGGGAATTGAAGAGTTATCCTGGGTGGCGGAAGTGAATGTCTCTTCCCAAGGTGGCGTGCCATCACCTCAGCGATTGGGTTCGGACAATGAATGCATGGCTCCTCGTATACGCTGCTTCAATGTGGTGGTTGATGCTTCAGATCCTGAGAATTCGCCTCCAACAGATGAATTAGTGGTCGAGTATACTTCGGAAGTATTTGAATTACTGATATCTGATTTGGATAATGATCCAGACATTCCGGATGTCCTATATCAAGTACAAGCCAGTTTTAGCGATGCATTAACTATAGATATAAGGGATTACTCCGCTTTTAACCAAGACGCGCTAAAATTGGCGCAGAACGAGTTCAGAACCATACTTGAATCAGGTGTGATGTTTGATCCATCAAGAGAGTCCGAAGAAGTATTTCGGGTTTTGTCAAAATACCTTGGCCACTCTCCTCTAGCGTACGGGGCTAGAACTATTAGTGACTGGAGAACGTACCAACCTATCCCTGAATATGTTACTAGTTCGCAGTTGGTTTTCGCAATTCAAAGCGTAATAGTCTTTATTGCTGAAAGGTATGTTAAATACCCCGAGAATTAATGATGCCAGTATGCACACACTAATACGCTTAGTGGAGGGGCTAGACTTTCAGTTAGGAGAAACTGGAAAGTACGGCCACCAGCGCATGAGCTACTCAGGCCAGAAAATCCAGGCAACGAGAAAAGTCATGCTGCCCCAGTAGATGCCAGACAACGCCCAAGACAGAGTCATGTCGGTGGCCTTCAGTCAGTTTTTCCAGTACGGAGATATGGCGCTAATAGTAACTGATGGTTAACTCAACACGCCATCCGGCGTTCACGACGAATCCGAGCAGGCGTTCGTTGCCGCCCGCCGCCGCAAAGTGCTAAAGTCCGAACTTCCGTAACGATGGTTTTCGAACATGGCCCGGTTGAAGTCAGGCAGACGCAGAATCGTCCGCTGGCTGATTGTCCTGTTGCCGCTCGCCCTGGTGGCCGCCTGCGCCCTGATCGATGGGCCTCCCGATTCGCCGGGCGGGGGATCGGGTCCGATCGCCGGCGCCGGCGACGTGCGGCAACTCGGAAATATCGAATATGTCGAAGTGGTTCCCCCTGCCGGGGAATCCCGGCAACTGCTCGTTTTTGTACACGGCACTCCCGGCTCGCTGCGCGCTTTCCGAACGTATCTCACCGATCCGCTGCTGCAGGAACGCTTTCACATGATCTCCGTCACCAGGGTCGGCTGGACTTCGGGAGCCGCAAGCAAGGAACCGTCTCTGGAGGCCCAGGCCCGCGCCCTGCGGCCGATCCTGGAAATGGACCGTTCCGGCCGGGGCGCGATTCTCATGGGACATTCCTATGGCGGCCCCGTAATCGCCCGCGCGGCGATGGATTACACCGAACTGGTCGGCGGCCTCGTATTCGTCGCCACCACCGCCGACCCGGAACTGAGCGGACCGCGCTGGTACAACTACATCAGCTTCTGGTGGCCGGAATTCGTTCTCGGCGACCGGCTCATGGGCGCCAACGACGAAATCATGGCGGTACGATCGCAACTCGAGGACATGCTGCCGCGCTGGGAAAACCTCACCATGCCGGCATTGATCGTGCAAGGCGACGAGGACACCCTGGTCCATCCGGAAAACGCCGACTTCCTGCACGAGCAACTGGCGAACTCCCGATTGCTGCCGCGCCCCGGGGGCGACCATTTCATCCTCTGGGGAGACATGCCCGTCATCCGCGACGCCATCGTCGAGACGTTCGCCACGCCTGCAGGCCGGGGCGGTTCCTGATATGTTTGAATGAACCGCGAATTCCAGAGATTTGATTCAATGCACTGGAAAATCCTGCCCCGGGACTGGCGCATCCTGTTCGGACTGCTGGTCACGCTGTTCTGGTTCGTCTTTCTCGGCGTCTACATTCAGGCGAACGTGGGGTGGAGCCGTTTCATGGACCTGCCCATTGCCGAGATGGGCAATTTTCTCGAAGGCGCTTTCGCTTTCCTCGCCTTTCTCTGGCTGGTTATCGGCCTCTTCATCCAGCAATCGGTGCTGGCGGAAAACAACGAGGAATTGCGCCGCAGCAATCTGAACAGCGAAAAGCAGACCCAGGCTATCGCGGCGACCGAACTCAACGCGCGCCAGGAAACTTTCTTCAAGATCGCCGAAAGCACCCGCCGGCAGCTCGGCGCCGTCGTCGGCATGTTGTTCATTTCGAGCCAGGGCCCCGTGGGCAACAGCAATTACAACAACGAGCAATTGCAGGAAATCTGGCGCGAGTTCGCCTACGGCGATTACGAGGTCTGGTCGCGCATGTTCATCACCCTGCTCGCCAACGATTCCGAAACCACCGCGGAAGAGTTGTATTTCGGCACCGAGATCCGCCGTTCGCACACCGATAACTTCATCGCCGGTTTCGAGCGGCTGCTCGACCTCGCCAGGGAGTGCGATACCGATAACCTTATTGTCGATTCGCTGGTAGTATCGGCCCACGGGCTGCTCGCTTCGCGCATGCGCGAAATGCACCCGGACTATGAATTCAAGGCCTTCGACCGGACCGACTCGCAAATCTACCTGCAGCGGTATATGGCCGAAAGCAACGATTCCGCAAAGGAGGAATGAAAAATGGAACCACTGATCGCGCTGATCGTCGTGCTGGCGCTCGTCGAGTACATGGGATTCGCCCTGGCCACGGGCCGCGCCCGGCTCAAGTATGAAGTCGCCGCGCCGGCAACCACGGGGAACGAGCAATTCGAGCGTCATTTCCGGGCGCAGCAGAATACCCTGGAGCAGCTCATCGCCTTCATCCCGGCGCTGGTCGTCTGTGGCATGTACAGCAATGCCACCGCGGCCGCGGTGGCCGGGCTGGTGTTCATTATCGGCCGCTTGCTGTACTACCGGGGCTACGTCAAGGAGCCAAAGAGCCGCAGCCTCGGCTTTGGCCTCGGGTTTTTCGCCATGGTGTATCTGCTGATCGCGGGCCTGGTGGGCGTGGTCGGCGCGATGCTGTAGCGGGCGACCATGAACGCGCGATCTTCCCAGGCCAGTTTCCCGGCGCTCAGGCAACTCGGGCTCCATGCCTTGTACGTCGTGTTCGGCCTGGCGGCCGCGGTCTGGCTGCTCGGCCTGGCGGCGAACAGCACCGGCAGCGCCGTGACCGGCGGCGCCATCGACGCGGAAAACGACGCCATCACCATCGCCTTGCGCACCGAGCCGCCGCAACTCGACTACGGGCGCGCCACCGATTCGAGCAGTTTGACCGTGTTGTTCCACACCATGGAAGGACTGCTGACCTACGACGACGAGATGGCGCTGATTCCCGGCGTCGCCGAACGCTGGGAAATCCGCGAAGACGGCGCGACCTTCTGGCTGCGCGAGGACGCCCGCTGGAGCAACGGAGAGCCGGTTACCGCCCACGACTTCGTTTTCGCCTGGCGCCGGGTGCAGGATCCGGCCACGGCTTCGGCCTATGCCTTCATCATGTATCCGGTGAAAAACGCCGAGGCGATCAATCGCGGCGACCTGCCCAGGGAAACGCTGGGCGTTCGGGCCGTTGGCGACCGAATTCTCGAAGTCGAATTCGAGCAGCCGACGCCGTATTTCGACAAGCTGGTCGCCTTCGTTACCTTCTATCCCATCAATGAGGCCTTTTTCGAGTCGACCGGCGGCCGCTTCGGGGCCGACGCCGACATGCTGCTCTACAACGGTCCGTACCTGATGACCGAATGGGTGCATAGCGCGTCGATGCGCTGGGAGCGCAATCCGGGTTACTGGGGAGACCACAAGGGTTTCATCGACACGATCAACGTCGGCTATATCACCCAGGACGTGAACGCCCGCCTGAATCTGTTCAAGGACGGCCAGATCGCCGATACGCAACTCGTGCCGCAAATGCTCGGCGAGGCGATGGAACGGCGCTGGCGGATCGACCGCTCGATGGACGGCACGGTATTCTTCCTGCAACTCAATTTCCGCGACGGCCACGTCACCGCCAACAAGAACTTCCGCAAGGCCCTGCTGCTGGCCCAGGATCCGGTGGAATTCGTCTACAAGGCGCTGAAAGAGCCGAGCTACATGCCGGCCGTCAGCCTGTTCCCGTACTGGATTCGCGGCGCCGAAGACTATTTTCGCCAGGAGCATCCGCCCATACCCCATGAGTACAACGTGGCGAAAGCCCGGGAGCACCTTGAACTCGCCCGGCAGGAGCTCGGCCTGGAAGAGTTTCCGCCGATCCACCTGCTCGCCGACGACAGTCCCCTCGGTACGGTTTCCTCGGAATATTTCCAGGCCGTGTACGCGCGCAATCTTGGCCTGGAAATGCGCATCGACAAGCAGATTTTCAAGCAGCGCCTGGCGAAGATGGACGCCGGCGATTTCGATATCGTCGTCAGCGGCTGGGGTCCCGACTACGACGACGCGCTGACCTTCGGCGACCTGTTCTCCTCCTGGAACCTGAACAATCGCGGGCGCTATTCCAGCCCGGAAATGGACGCCCTCATACGCATTGCGCAGTCGGAACTCGATCCGGTCAGGCGCATGGAGGCTTTCGCGCGGATACAGGATCTGGTGCATGAAGACGTGGTCATCGTGCCGATGTACGAACGCGGCTGGTCCTTCGTCGTCGATCCGCGGCTGAAAGGATTCAAGCGCAGGGCCGTCGGCCCCGAGGTGGATTACACCTATGCCCGGATAGACGAACAGGCGGCCGACTGACCCCATGCGGCAGGGAATGGCCTGGTACGTCTGCAAGCGCCTGCTACAGGGCGTGGTGACGGTCTGGTTCATCGCCACCGCCACTTTCTTCGCCATGCACAATGTGCCCGGCGACCCGCTGCTGAACGACCGCGCGATGACGCCGGCGATACGCGCCAATCTCGAAGCGCGCTACGGTCTCGACCAGCCGCTGTTCAACCAGTACCTGATCTACCTGGGCAATCTCGCCCAAGGCGATTTCGGCATTTCCTTTACCCAGGAGAATCGCCAGGTCAACGACATCATTCGCGAACATTTTCCGGTTTCCGCCACGCTGGGGATTCTGGCGGTGCTGTTCGCCGCCGCGGGCGGCGTGCTCTGGGGCGCGCTCACGGCCCTGTATCGCAACCGGATGCCGGACTACGTCATCATGTTTCTGGTGATTCTCGGCATTTCGGTGCCGAGTTTCGTGGTCGCGGCGCTGAGTCAGTTGGGCCTGGTGACCTTGAATACCCTGGCCGGGCGCAGCTTGCTGCCGGTGGCGGGCTGGGGCAGCGTCTTCCATATGCTCACCCCGGCGCTGGTGCTCGGTCTGAGCACCATGGCCTATCTGACGCGCCTGATGCGATCCTCGATGCTGGAAATCATCGATTCGGATTTCGTGCGCACGGCCAAGTCCAAGGGGGTGCCGCCGGCGCTCATCTTTTCACGCCATCAATTACGCAATGCGATCCTGCCCGTGGTGACCGTGCTCGGACCGCAGATCGCGGTGATCACCACCGGCGGATTCGTGGTGGAACTCGTCTTCGCCATCCCCGGGCTCGGGCGCTTTTTCGTCGAAGCCGTGCAGCAACTCGACTACACGGTGATCATGGGCACGACGGTGTTCTATGGCGCCTTTCTCGTGTTCATGGTGATCGTGGTCGATCTGCTCTACGGTTTCATCGACCCCCGCGTGAGGCTGCAATGAAATGAGTTACGGCGCCGCCGATTTTCTGCCGGTCAGCGGGCAGCGCGACGTGCATGGCATCAGCCGTCCGTCGCTATCGTATCTGCAGGATGCGTGGCTGCGGCTGAAGGCCAACCGGCGCGCGCTGGCTTCGCTTTATCTGGTGCTTGGACTGTTGTTCTTCACCATTGCCGGGCCCTGGATCTGGCGGGTCGATTCAGCGGTGCAGGATCTCGACCAGATCAGCCAGCCTCCAGGGGTGGACCGCGCCGCGCTGATCGTGCCCGATTATCAATCCTGGGACGGCGCCGGCGAGGCCGGGCCGTTGCATGTGGTGGGCGACGCCACTTCGCAATCGGTGCGGCTCAAATGGGACGCCTTGCCGGGGGCGAACGGCCATCGCGTGTATCGCAACATCTTTCCGGTCGGTCCCGAACTGGCCTATGGCATGCCGCTGGCAGAGTTCTTCGACAATACCGTCCTGTATCACGAGGACCGTCTCGATCTGCGCCCCGGCCGCTACTTCTACTCGGTCGTGGCACTTGGCGAAGACGGCGCGGTAACCGCCAATTACGAGTCACTGACCGTCGATGTGCGACGTGTCACGACGCTGGCGGAAGCCGTCGACCGCGGGCTGATCGAGAACGAGGATCAACTGGCGGTCGGCGATTCGATCGAATTGCAATTGCATCCCCTCGGCACCGACTATCTCGGCCGCGACATGCTTGCCAGGCTGATGGCCGGTGCTCGCGTCTCGCTGTTCATCGGCATCGTCGCGCCCGCGCTGTTCGTGCTGTTCGGCGTGGTATTCGGCGCCGCGGCCGGCTTTATCGGCGGCAGGGTCGATCAGTTCATGATGCGCTTCGCCGATTTCGTCGTCGCGCTGCCTTTCCTGCTGTTCATGATCCTGTTCAAGATCGCCTTCGGCATCGGGCCCGGCGAAAGCGGCGTAATGCCGATGCTCGTGGCGATGGTGGTGCTGTTATGGCCCGCCACGGCCCGGCTGGTCCGCGGGCAGATTCTGCAATTGCGCGAGGCGGCCTATGTGCAGGCCTCGCAATTGCTTGGAGCGCGCACCAACTACCTGGTGTTGCGGCATATGTTGCCGAACACGCTCGGGGTCGTGCTCGTGACCCTGACCTTCGAGATTCCCAAGGCGATTTTCGTCGAGGCATTTCTCTCCTTCATCGGCATGGGCGTGGCGCCGCCGACGCCTTCCTGGGGCTCGATGTCCAACGAGGGTATAGCCACCATGTTGACCACGCCGCATGAACTGATTTTTCCGGCCCTGTTCATCAGCATTACCGTACTCGCCTTCAATCTGCTCGGCGACGGCCTGCGCGACGCCCTCGACGCGCGCATGAGGAACGCGGGATGACGGCGCCGCCGCTGTTGCAGGTGGAAGACCTGCATGTGGAGTTCGCGACCCGCGGCGGTACCGTGAAAGCCGTGCGCGGAGTCGATTTTTCGGTCGACTCGAACCGCACCCTGGCTATCGTCGGCGAGTCGGGCTGCGGCAAATCGGTCAGCGTGCAAAGCATCATGGGCCTGATTCCCGTTCCGCCGGGACGCATCGGCCCCGGTTCCGCGCTACTGCGCGGTCAGGAGATTCTCGGCAACAACGTCGTCAACGGCCGCGATGTGCGCGGGTCGGAGATCGGCATGATCTTTCAGGATCCGATGACCTCGCTCAATCCGACCATGACCATCGGCGCCCAGATCGCCGAGCCCTTGCAGGTCCATCGCGGCTATGGCGCGGGCCGGGCGCGGGAAGAAGCAATCCGCCTGCTCGAATCCTGCCGTATTCCGGAAGCGCGCAAGCGCGCGGGCCAATACCCGTTCGAATTCTCCGGCGGCATGTTGCAACGCGCCATGATCGCCATGGCGATCTCGTGCAAGCCGGCGCTGCTGATCGCCGACGAGCCGACCACGGCGCTGGACGTGACGATCCAGTCCCAGATTCTCGACCTGATGCGCGATCTGCAACGCGAGACCGGCATGGCCATCATCCTCATCACCCACGATCTCGGCGTAGTCGCGCGCATGGCCGACGAGGTCGCCGTGATGTACGCGGGCAAGATCGTCGAACACGGCTCGGCCGACGACATTTTCTATCGCTCGGCTCATCCGTACACTTGCGGCCTGCGTTCGGCGATGCCGGTCAACGACCGTTCGCGACAGGCCGAACTGAAACCGATCGAGGGGCGTCCGCCGGACTTGTTCGCGCCGCCTCCCGGTTGCGGCTATGCGCCGCGATGCCCGCACGCAATGAATTTGTGCGAGCGCGAACACCCACCCGGGTTCACGATCGGGGCCGACCATTACAGCCGCTGCTGGCTGCACCACGAGATGTCCAGGCAGCGGCCGCGGGAATTGCATTTCCGCGCGGCCGCGGGGGAGGGAATCTGAATGAGCGCTCTGGTCGAAGCCGTCGGATTGACGCGCTATTTCGAAATAGGCCGCGGTCAGCGGGTGCATGCCGTCGAAGACGTCAGTCTGGCCGTGGCGCCGCGGGAGATTGTCGGCCTCGTGGGAGAAAGCGGCTCGGGCAAATCCACCTTCGGCAAGACCTTGCTCGGTCTGTATCGCAAGACCGCGGGCACGGTGCGCTATCGCGGAGAATCCCTGCCGGACCGATACGCCCCGGCGGATTTCCGGCGCCTGGCAAAGAAGATGCAGATGATCTTCCAGGATCCGTACTCGTCGCTGAACCCGCGCATGACCGTGGCCGAGATCATCGGCGAAGGACTGCGCCTGCATACCGATTTGCCGAAAACCGAGATCAACAGGCGGGTCGCCGCCTGGCTCGACCAGGTGGGACTGACCGGCGATCACGGCTCGCGCTATCCGCATGAGTTTTCCGGCGGGCAGCGCCAGCGCATAGGTATCGCCCGGGCGATGATACTCGAACCCGAATTCGTCGTTTGCGACGAGCCGGTCTCGGCGCTCGATGTTTCGGTGCAGGCCCAGGTCGTCAATCTGCTGGGCGAATTGAAGGAGTCGCTCGGCCTTACCCTGCTGTTCATCGCCCACGACCTGTCCATGGTGCGGCACGTCAGCGACCGCATGGCGGTGATGTACCTGGGCTCCCTCGTTGAGGTCGGCGCGGCCGACGAGATCTATTTCGAGCCGAAACATCCCTATACAGAACTGCTGGTCGGCTCGAATCCGGAGCCCGATCCGGAAACCGAACGCAACCGGGACTCAACTGCTATCCGGGGCGAAATCCCCTCGCCGGTGAACGTTCCACCCGGCTGCCGCTTCGCGGGCCGCTGCCCCAAGGTGATGGACGTCTGCCACGAAGTCACCCCCGAGTTGATCCCCTTGCGCGACGCCGAAAGACAGGTGGCCTGTCACCTGTATACCTGAAGCGGAAAGGCGAAAGGCCGCTATGGCAAAGCACCTCAATCTGATCTGGTTCGGCCTCGTCGCCACTACCGCGCTGGTGCTGTTCCTGAACCCGGAACTGCTCGAACGGGAAAATCTGGCCGCATTCCTCGAGCGCTTCGGTACCGAAGCTTTCGTCGTTTACGTTCTTATCAGTCTTGTCCGGGCTGTATTGCTGATCCCGAGCACGCCCTTCATTCTGGCCGGCGCGCTCGCCTTTCCCGACTGGCCGCTGGCCGTACTTGCCGTTTCCATGTCCGGCATCTTCAGCGGCGCGCTGCTGGTACACAGTTTCCCCGGCATCGGTTCCTACGACGAGCGATTGCAGGCGCTGTACCCCAAACAGATCAGCTTCATCCGCGAACGCATGCAGGGCCGCAATGCCTTCTGGGTGGTAATGGGCTGGTCGGGTTTTCCGCTCGTACCCACCGATGCGATCTGCTACGTCGCCGGCCTGGCGAAGATGCCGGCGCTGAGAATGGGGGCCGCCGTCCTGATCGGAGCGTTCCCGATTACCGCCCTGTATGTATTCCTCGGCGCCGAGGTCGGTGCGCTATTATTGGCCTGACAATTTCCAGAAAATCCGGAATTTTCCGAGAATGGCCGAAATTTCAGGAACAGGATCAACAGATACCCTGGTCGGCGGCGAAGGCGACGACAGGCTTACTGGCTACAATGGAAACGATACCCTGGACGGCCGCGCAGGCAATGACGTATTGGACGGCGGCAATGGAAACGATGTTCTGATCGGCGGGGCGGGCGATGATGCGTTAAATGGGGGCGACGGCCATGATGTTCTCGATGGAGGCGCAGGTTTCGACTCGCTGCACGGCGGCCACGGCAACGATACGTACTATGTCAGGGATCTGACCGATCACATACACGATCGCGGTGGAAACGACACGGCCATCGTTTCCAGTTCGTACATATTTATCCCCTCCTTTATCGAAAACCTCGAATATGTGGAAGGAGCGATTCCGCTTCCATACTGGATTTCCGCACTGCTGGACAATCATTCTTCCGGATCGTTCTATTCAATCCTGCTGGGAGAGGAAAAAACGATTCGGTACGCATTTCCTGCCGATCCACCTTCGTATCTGGGCTCGACAACTTCAAGTTCCGGCGATTCTGTAGATTTGACAAAAGGATATGCCCGGCTGACAAGTACTCAACAACGAAATTTCCAGAATTTACTGAATGACCTTGAATTCGTGATTGACGTTAACTTTGTAAACACGACGAACGCATACCAGGGAAACACGATCGCCATTGGCTTGTACGATGCAAGCGATGGAATAAACCGCGCCACAATTCCAAGCGAGTTCAGTTACGGCTCCGACATTTTCATAAACAACTCCGGCTCCAACTCGACGTTGAATGCGGGAACCAGGGGATCGTATGTCGTGGTTCATGAACTGGGCCACGCGCTCGGACTGAAACATCCATTCGACGACGCGCCCCATACCCTTTCGCAGGCCGAAGATCGCTCGACGTGGACGATGATGTCCTACAATGAGTCGCCCAACGACTACAAACTGGCGTTCAGCGACCTGGACATCGCGGCGCTGCAATACCTGTACGGCCCCAGCAAGAAGGCCCGCATAGGAGACGACACTTACATATACGACTTCAGCTCGCCGAATTTCATCTGGGATGGAGGGGGCGAGGACACGATCGACGCCGCTTCTTCAACTGCAGCGGTAACCATTTACCTGGAACATCTGCGTCATGGCTTCAACAGTTTCTACGGAAAGGAGAATCGGATAACGGGGCCGGGGCAGATTACCGTCAATTTCGGCACCGAGATCGAAAACCTCATCGGCTCCCGACATGACGATACTCTGATCGGAAACCATCTTGCGAACGAAATTCATGCGGGACGCGGGGCGGATGTAGTAGAAGGCAAGGAAGGAAGCGATTCGCTGTTCGGACAATTCGGAGACGACTTGCTTGACGGAGGCGCGGGCAACGATCGGCTTCACGGAGGCTCGGGCGCGGATACTCTTGTCGGAGGAGATGGCGTCGATTTTGCGATATACGATGAAAACAGGAGCGATGTCTCGATCGTCGTGACTGAAGATCGGATCGTGGTGGAAGCGGAAGGAAACCCGGCGGGCAATTCCCCGGATTTGCCCGGGCGCGATACGTTATCGGGTGTCGAACGCCTGATGTTCCCGGATGTGAATCTTGCTTTCGATCTGGACGGCAACGCCGGCGCGGTGTTGAAGCTGCTGGCGGCCTTCAGGGGTCCGCAGGGGCACGAAGATCCCGCGCTTTTCGGGGTATTCCTGAATCTTTTCGACATTGGCTTGGCTTACGATAACCTGCTTCAACTGGCCATCGACACTTTCATCGGATCCGACGCGGACGGCGCGGCGATGGTGGACCATTACTACTCCACGGTGACCGGCATGGAAACGCCCGAAGACATCAGTACTTACTGGGGCGCATTGGTGGATAGCGGCGAGTTGTCCGCCGTCGACCTGGCCGCAATCGTGGCGGAGCATGATCTGAATCTCGCGAACATCGATTTCGTAGGCCTGTCGTCGACAGGCGTCGAATACGTTCTGGCCTGACAGGTTTCCGGCCTCGCCCGCCGGAATCGATACTTCTGTTAGCCCAAAGCAGTAATGTCCCCTTTGAGCAAAGTTAAAGTGTCCCCTTTTTGTTTTGTTGGGAGGGGCTGTTTTGTCGAGCGAGGAGGTGGTGTTGAGCCTGCGGGAGTCGGATCGCGCTGGCGTGATCCGGGATG
>JAJDYJ010000055.1 GCA_022822865.1 Pseudomonadales bacterium
TGCGATTACGGAACGAAGCCTCACCAGGTTTTCGTGACGGATAGGGAAGACGACCCGAAGGAGGACAATTACGAGGCGATAATCAAGGTGAAGTACAGCCCGACCCTGAAGGTCACGGTGAGGGACTTTTCCGGATTCAACCAGGATGCCTGGCTGCTGTCCGCGCGCTACCTGACGCCGCTGCTGGCGGAGGATGCCGTGCTGACTCCGGGCACGGAACAAGCGATGGCCATCTCGCTTACGTTGGGAGCCTACTTGAATGTCCCGGTATTTGGAAATCTGCTTTATGACGTTGAAATTGGCTCTGTAGCAGAAATAGTAGACCCAACTTCGCACACAGGAACGTTGGGCCACACACTCAGTATCGTTAGGTTTATTCAACATAACGTCGATGTGCAGAAACTGGCGGCCCCCCAAGGAACCCAAACGCTTGCAACTGGGAAAAGAATTGCCCAGCTGCCAGACAATTTGCTTCAACTTGAGAGTTCTCCAAATTACGATGTACTGCGTCGGTTGCCAGATTGCAATGACCTTCGAGTTAGATGCTCTCCTGATGACTTTACAGTTAAACAAAGGGAAAATATTTTGGTAAGGTCTGAACAGCTTTCTGCAAAAATAAAAGGAACCACGTATACCACACTAGATGAAGCTGCTATAGCAATTCATGATTCAAATTTCTACGATTTCGTTAAGGAAGTTGGAGTAGAATTTTACGCCGTTATATTGCCTACGAGTGATGGATTTCAAATTGGACGGACGGGTACTTCTTTCGACGAAGAACAAGTCGAATTTGTACGCCCTTCACAGGGAGCTATCGTATGGCATAACCATCCACCTGGAAGGCATATAAACCCGGCTGATGGAGTGTCTACTGCAAGAAGGAATTTGCTACAGATCTGCGATAATGGTGATGATTTTCCGTTCTTTACTTCATACTACGACAAGCTCACCAAAAAGCATGTATTGTCCAAAGCAAATGTTAAGCAGTTGACAGAAATTTCTGATATAGAAAACGCAGTGTTCGTAAGCTACGTTTATAGAAATTCTACATGGAATAACAGAAATAGCTACCTAAACGGCAGTAACTACGAAGACTCAATCGCTAGCATCACATGTCCGAAAAATTGAGAATATACAGGTATGATAAGCGCAAAGTATTGGTTTTCGCCCCAGATTGCTATTTTAGGTGGTTTAGCGTTATTTACTTTTATTTTCTGGAAAGGGATTATTCTTGAGTACTCTTCCAGATCTGATGCCTTGTTGCGATTCATCGAATCTGGCTTGGAATGTGAAAGGCCGAACTACTTTCAAGGAGTAACTTCTTGGGGTGCAACTGACACGGACGGCGATTTGATTCCTGACTCTTGGGAACGCACCTACGAACTCAACTATAATGATCCCGCGGACAGCGTACTTGATCCGGATGGAGACGGCTTTACAAACCTGCAAGAATTTCAAGCCGACACCGATCCACACTCTGCCCGCTACAATCCAGATGTGATTGTAGTAACAGAACTCGGCTTCGATTGCTTTTACACTGCGGAGATGGGTTATTTCAATGATGATGATTTGCTGGATATTCTCATTCGCGATCCAAGTATAAACTATGTTCCTGCCATTCTAGATTTTGTGTTGATCCAGCAGATCGACGGGAGTTTTGAAATCGAAGATGCTCAGAACTATACCTTGAACGAACCTTTATCGATTCAATCGACATTGATTTTGGCTGAATTGAATGGTGATGATAAAAAAGATATTGCTCTTTTAGGATTGTCCGACTTTATTCCAAGCGTCAATGACCTGATTGTGTTTGCTCCTTCCAGTGGCAGTGATCTAATCATGAGGGGTGTAGATACTGACGTATTGCCGTTTTCTTCCAAAGAGTTGACACTTCAAACTACTACATTCTTTTTGGAACTGAATAGTTGGATAAACAATCAAGACTATTTTGAAGAAAATGCTGCTGTGGTGGCAACAGTTCCAGAGATTGTTGATTTGAATTGGATGTTGGATGAATCTGGTAACTTTTTGAGCAGTACGCAACCGTTTTCTCTTGACGTACTGCCTGACAGTTGCAATGGAGAGTTGGTGCGCTGCTACAGCGTTTCGGCTGATGAAGGCGATCCTTTCAGCGGATCCGTAGAATCAAGTTTGTCCATCAGTTACCTTCAGTCCCCATATCAAATCCAAGTAATCAACGAAGAAAACGATCCAAGAGAATCAGACATGCAATTTTTGGTAAGGGCCACTTTTGCGGAACAAGAGAAGTTTAATGTCAAGGATTTTTCAATGTTCAATCAAGATGCACTTTCTTTGGCAAGAAATGAGTTTCAAGAAATATTGGAGTCGGGAGTAATGTATGTTCCTTCTGATGAAGGAAATGTCATATATCGGGTTCTGGGAGAGCAACTTGGAAGCAGAATTTTGCCGTTAAGTTACTCTATTCCGGAAGGGTTTTCCTACTTTTATGAAGTGGAGTATGAGCACCTTGGAGAGGCCGGGATTCTGGGTGCCATACAAGGCGTACTGGATTTTACCTCTAGGCACTTCGTTCGAGCACCAGATCCAATTATTCAGTAGGCCTTTTTAGGGAACCCGTTTAGCCCGGAAATTGCAGTGCGCCGTGCAAAGGTGAGCAATCGCAGGGTGATCACCACCGAAGCGATGGTGTCGGAAATCCCCGAGCCCAAGTCGGCCGCGCCGGCAGGCGCCCCCGACATGGGAGGCATGGGCAGCATGATGTAATTCGCCGCCGCGCAATTCGGTTACGAAAACGAAGAGCCCGGATCGGCGTGAGCCGATCCGGGCTTCTTTTTTTACAGGAACTCGATGATCAGCACGAGGGCCGCGGTCAGCCAGACGCTGTAGTGGATTACGCCCTTGACGCTCGTGATGGGGCCGGTCTTGCCCTTGATTGCGTTGAATTCGAGCAGCGCGACGATCAGCAGGGTAAGAACAATGGCGATCATGCTGGCGCTGCCTTCCAGCATGATCGGAACGCGGCCGGTGCCGCCGAGATGCGCCGAGGCGCCCATGAAAAACAGCATCGGCAGCGAGAAGAGAGTATTTGAGCGCGACGCCAGGCCGGCCTTGCCCTGGGCCGCCGCGGCTTCCGCCAACGGTTCACCGCCGTCGATTACCTGGCGGTTGGAAGCAATGACGATTTGCTGATTTGGCCAGATGATCAGCCAGACATTGAGGAACATCAGGGTGCCCAGGGTCATTCCCAGCAGGATGTAGTAGTTCAGTCCGGCGCCTTGCATCTCGATGAAGCCGGCCAGCGCCAATCCCGAGAGGAAAGTGAACATTGCGCCCCAGCGGAACCACCAGAGGGCTCGCGGGACGAGCTTGTCGATGGCGTTGGCCTTGGCGTCGCCGGCTTCCTTGAAATATTCGGTCTGCACGAAATTGAAGTAATACAGCAGTCCGATCCAGGTCACGCCCGCGAAAAAGTGTATCCAGCGAAACAGGTAGTCGATGAGATTGGTAAGTTCCATGAGCCCCTCCGGTTGGTATTGTCATGCCCGTCCACGCGGTGGTGTCCGCGCAACGCTTTCATCATTCGTCCTGGAAATAGTAACACCGCGCCACCAGATCCGCACAATGCAAGTCGCAGCCGGGTGGTGTGGGGTGCGGCGGGCGTGTGAGGCATGGATGCCGAACGCGAAGCCCACAGGGACGTGTTTACGGCGTCCGCCGCACCCCACACCACCCGGCTGCGACGAATCGAAGCCACAGTCTTCGCGCTTGTGGAAACCGGGCGCTTTCCATGATAATGCCCGCTATGGGCCAAGACGACGAAATGAATGAAATTCCATCCATGGTTCCCGACCGGGACCATATGGATACCCACCTCGGCAATCGCCGCGCGAAAGAACAGGAAATCGCTCCGCCGGGCTATTACCGCGCGCGTGTCGAGCGCGCCAGCACCTGGCCGGTGCGGATCATGCTGGCGCTGCTGACGCTGGCAGTCGGCGCGAACGGCTACATGGGCTGGTATTTCTATAACGAAATGTACCGGACCGATCTGCGCCAGACCGATTTGCGCCTGGGGGATCTCGAACTGCAACTGAACGTTACCGGGCAGGAAGCGGCGGAAGAGGCAACAAATTTGCGCGAAGGCATCGAACGAACGATCGAGCAGTACGATCTGCTCTGGCTCAACTATCGTACGTTCACTCAGAAATTCGAGGACATCGAGGGCGAACTCGCCCGAATCGGGCTGATTAACGAGGGTCAGGACGAAGCGACCACCAACAATAGCCGGCAGATTGCCGACGCGAACGACGCCGTATCGGAAGTTCAGCGGCGCCTCAATGGGCTCGACAACGAACTGCAATCGACGAAAGATTCAATTGCCGCGCTGGACCGGGACATGCAGAACCTGGCGGGAATGGAAGATGACCTCGAATCGATCCGCCAGGCGTTGAACAGCGGTGACAGCACCGTACTCGGGCTGGTCGGAAGACTCGAATACATCGAGCAATCGATGGAATCGGTCAACGCCCATCGGTTGCAAATCAACCAGTCGCTGTTTCGGCTACAGGAGCAGATCGAATCCTTGCAAACTGTAGTCAGCGGTCAAAGCAGCGTGCAATAAACCCGAGTTGCGGAGCGCGGCGCAGCCGTGGATTCCGCGCCAAAGTCATTCCCCGGTGAACACAGGCGCACGCTTTTCACTGAACGCGGTAACGCCTTCCCGAAAATCGGAACGGGACGCACAATCCGCGAAGTATTCCGCTTCCGCCTGCAATTGCGCTTCGAACTCGCTTTCCAGCGAACGATAGAACAGCGCCTTGGTGTTGCCGTAAACGTGGGTCGGCCCGTTCGCCAGACGACGGGCGAGTTTATCGGTTTCCGCCGCCAGTTCTTCGGTCTTGACGACATAGTTGATCATGCCGATGTCCTTCGCCGTCTGCGCGTCGAAGCGGTCGCCGAGCAGGGCGATTTCCATGGCCTTCTTGATACCGACCGCGCGCGGCAGATGGAAAGAGGAAGAACCGTCCGGGCTCGTGCCGATGCGGCAATAGGCCAGGGTGAAGAACGCGTCTTCCGCGGCGATTATCAGATCGCAGGCCAGAGCCATGCTGACGCCGGCGCCGGCGGCCGCGCCGCGGCAACTCGCAATTACGGGCTTCGGCATGCGGCGCATGGCGAACATGATCGGATGCAGATCGTGAATGCGGAACAGGTAAGCCTTGCGAATTTCTTCCGGAGTCTTGCCTTGCAGGCCTTCCGCCATGTTCTTGACATCGCCGCCGGCCATGAAATGCTCTCCCGCACCGGTGAGCACGACGCAACGCACCGCCGGATCCTGCTCGACATCGTGCAAGGCTTGGGCGAGATCCGTGCGCATCGTTTCGCTCAGGGCATTGCGCGCTTCGGGCCGGTTCATGGTCAAGGTGGCGACGCCGTTATCGACGTCAAGGGTCAGGTCAGGCATGGTAAACTCCGCTCGCTGGCAACGGCGCGGAGTATAACTTGAAAGAGAGATTCCGCAACCGGAACACCGCCGGCAAACGCGGACGTGGCGGAATTGGCAGACGCGCCAGATTTAGGTTCTGGTATCGAAAGATGTGAGAGTTCAAGTCTCTCCGTCCGCACCAGACAGTCTCCCGGAACCGGCCAAGGCTTGGTCATATCAGCGCCGAAAGCGGCGTTGCGCCGCCGTTCCCGCTATACTGACCCGCATGAAAGATCTGTTCCGGTCCGACCGCAAGCGGCAGCCGGCCCGCACCGGCGCCGGCAAGCCCGCGGCCGCGGGCAAGCAGGATGTACAGGCATTCCTCTCCAGGCTTGCGGCGACCCCGAAAAGCGCCGGCGACGCGCGGCTGATCTTCGCCCTTGACGCCACGGCGAGCCGCGAGTTCACCTGGGACATGGCCTCGAAACAACAAGCCGAAATGTTCCAGGCCACCCGCGATCTGGGCGGTCTGAATGTACAACTTTGCTGGTTCCGCGGCTTCGGCGAATTCCAGGCCAGCGACTGGCATACCGACGGCGGACAATTGCTCGAGTTGATGACGGAAATCCGCTGCCGGGCCGGCGCCACCCAGATCGGCCGCCTGCTCAGGCATGTGCAGGCCGAGAACAAGGTCAAGCGGGTCAAGGCCGTGGTCTACGTCGGTGACGCCATGGAAGAAAGTCTCGACCGGCTGGCGCATCTGGCCGGACAACTCGGCGTGCTGCGAGTGCCGCTGTTCCTGTTTCACGAAGGATACGACGGCCATGCGAGGAAGGCTTTCGAAGAACTCGCCCGGCTCTCCGGCGGCGCCTGTTGCCGGTTCGACGCCGGCAGCGCGAGCCAATTGCGCGATCTGCTGAAAGCCGTGGCGGTATTCGCCGCCGGCGGTCTGACCGCCTTGCAGGATTTCAGCAAACGCTCCGGGCAGCAAGTGAAATTGCTGGAGCGGCAACTGCGGTGAACAACGGAAAGGAGACCGCATGATCGTTCGGCTATTGTTGCTGATCACACTGCCGATTCTGGCCTGGTACACGGCCAAATCCATCAGCCAGCGCTATTCCCTCAACGCCAGACAGAACCGCAACCTGTTCATTTTGACGGCGGCGCTCCTGCTCGTCGTCCTGCTGATAATGCTCGGACGCCTGCCGGTGCAATGGATACTCGCGCCCCTGGGCGCCGCCGGCGCCTTCCTGCTGCGATTGCTGCCGGCGGCCTTGCGCTTTCTGCCGCTATGGCAAATGCTCGGCAGCCGCCTGTCGCCGGGCACGGCCGGCCAGCGCCAGACTTCCACCTTGCGCACCGAATATCTCGAAATGGAACTCGTGCACGGTTCCGGGGACCTCGACGGCAATATCCTGCAAGGAAGCTTCTCCGGCCGTAAACTCAGCAGCCTGAGCCTGGAAGAATTGCGCCAACTGCACGGCGAATGCCGCGCCGACGCCGATTCCTGCCAGGTGCTCGAAGCCTATCTCGACCGCAGTCACGCCGACTGGCGCACCGGCGCGGAACAACACGAAGGCGCCTCGGAAGGCGCGGCCGAAATAACCATGAACCGCCAACTCGCGCTCGAAATCCTGGGCCTGGAAGAGGGCGCCGCCCGCGCCGAAATCATCCAGGCCCACCGCAAACTGATGCAGAAATTCCACCCCGACCGCGGCGGCTCCGACTATTTCTCCAAAAAAATCAACGCCGCCAAAGACCTGCTCTTGGAAAGCGAATCCAAAAACAGCTGAGCGGATGGGATCCGCACAATGTGAGTCACCGTCGGCTTGCGGGGCGTGTGGCGGGTCTGAGGCATGGATGCCGAACGCGAAGCCTACAGGGATGTATTTACGGCGTCCGCCACACGCCCCGCAAGCCGACGGTGACGGATCGAAGCCTCAAACGTGAGTTTTGTCTATTCGAGCGATTTGCTTATAATGCGTCGCCTGCCTGTCCGGGCGCCGTCATTGACGGGTCTGTAGCTCAGTTGGTTAGAGCGCACCCCTGATAAGGGTGAGGTCGGTGGTTCAAATCCACCCAGACCCACCACTCAAGAGGATAGTCGAATGAAAACGCTCAGCAATATGTTTCGCTTGCCCGCTATCGCCGCGATCTGCCTTTTTCTGCTGCCCGCGTCGGCCCAGGAAGACAGGATCAGCCTGATCAGCGGAACCGAAGGAATGGACAATTTCACCGTAGTCGGCGACGCCAACTGGTCCACCGACGCGAGTTCCGTATGGGCCGACGAAGGCAGCGGCGCATCCTGGCTCGTGACTCGTGACAGTTACGGCGACTTCGTACTTCACGTCGAATTCTGGGCCAGCCACGACGCCAACAGCGGCATCTACCTGCGTTGCCAGGATCGCGACAACATCACCGACCGCAACTGCTACGAAGCGAACATCTTCGACCAGCGGCCCGATCCCTCGTTCGGCACCGGCGCCATCGTCCATATCGCTTCGGTCGACGAACCGAGACCCACGGTGGGCGACCGCTGGAACGTCTACCACATCACCTTGCGCGGCGATCACCTGGTAGTGCAACTGAACAACGAAACCACGGTCGACGTGCGCGACAGCCAGTTCGCCGAAGGCCCGATAGCTCTCCAGTGGGGGCGCGGAACCATCCGTTTCCGCAACGTCTGGGTACAGTCGCTGGACTGATTGGCAGCGCCGACGAAATCCGCACAACGTAAGTCGCCGTTGGCTTGTGGGGTGTGTGGAGGGCGTGTGAGGCATGGA
>JAJDYJ010000025.1 GCA_022822865.1 Pseudomonadales bacterium
GGCTCGGCTCGGCTCGGCTCGGCTCGGCTCGGCTCGGCTCGGCTCGGCTCGGCTCGGCTCGGCTCGGCTCGGCTCGGCTCGGCTCGGCTCGGCTCGGCTCGGCTCGGCTAACAATATGGTGTCATGATCCGTGAATTTCCCGGTCAAGTGCTTTTCGCGGATTTTCATAATCCTGCCGGTAACTAGCCTCACACCGAATGAGACGGAAGAGATAACATGCCCGGATAAGCCGGGTCAAGTTCCGGCAGAGCGATTCAGGGATTCCCGGAACCCCATTCCTTGCGCCCGGGAAACGGTGGGGGATTCGATCGGCATCAGCGCAATTGCGCGCAGTAGTCCTGTTCTTCCGCGGCGGGAGTGAACCAGAGGTAGTCGTGGTCGGCAATTCCGCCGAAGCGTTCGAGGTAGGTCACCGGCACGGTTTCATCGGGCCGCACTTCAACGAAGGAAAGCGAGATGATTTGCTCCCGGCGCAGGCCGGGTTCGAGGGCCAGCAGGTAGTTGGGCATGCCGAGATCCTGGCGGGCGTGGTATTTGCCGGCGATCAACAGGGCGGCGCCCGCGTCTCCGGCGAGGGCGCCAAGGGCCCGGGCCATGGCGAGGTCGCGGCTATGCTGCACCCGCACCATGGCGGAGAACTGGCTTTCCGGGAGCAGGCCGCAGTGGCTCTCGTCGATATCGGCATGGAACTTGTCCATGGCCTCGGCGTCGTACACGTACTCCGGCAGCGCGGGGCCATTGCCCCGATAGATTTCCATGACCGCGCTTTCGTCGATATTGGCGGCCGCCAGGGGCAAGTCCGCCGCGAGGGCAGCAAGCAGCAGCGGCGAATAGAAATCCCAGTTCCAGCCGTCGTCCCATTCGAGCCAGCTTTTCAACGCCGCGGCGTCGGCAAACTCCCGCCCGGCGACGCCCTCAAGTTTCTCCGACCGGGACGCATCGATCATCTCGAAAGCGACGCCGGACAGCGCCCGGGCGGAAATCAGCGATTCCAGCACCGCGAGCTGCAAGCGGTGGTGGTCCGCGTTGTCGTGCTTTTCGCCGAGCAGCAGGAACCGCGCCTCGCCCAGACCGTCCAGCAATTCTCCGGGTGTGACGAAGCGCTGCAGGCGGCTGTCCCAGATGCGTCCCACCAGCCCGTGGTCCTGACGCAGGGGCGATTCCCAGACCGCGGGATTCGCCGGCGGCTGGGTCGAGCAGGCGCCGGTCAGCAGCGCCACCAGGATCAGCGACAGGGTTCTAATTCGTGCCTCCCATCATCAGCCATTGCTCGTATATTTCATCGCTCCAGAACTCCTGGAACCAGGCGATCGCCGCGAGTTTCTCTTCGTCGCCAAGCACTTGCCCGAATCCGGGCATCTGCCCGCCCAGCGATTCGCCGCCCATGTCGATCACCCGCAACAATACCGAAATCGGATGATGCCACGTATGGGCCGAACCGTTCAGGGGCGGCGGCGGAAACGATCCGTCGGGCAGGCGCGCGCGCCAGTCGGCGACAGTGCCTTGCGCCTCCCCGCCATGGCATTCCGCGCAATGTTCGGCGAAAACCGCCGCGCCGGCGGCTACTTGCCCGGCCGAGTACCAGCGCCCCGACATGACATCGTCCACCGCCACCGGCGCCTCGGCCGAATCTTCGCAAGCCGAAAGCGAGCCCAGCAGCACTGTCAGCGCCAGCATCGAAGGGAACGCCCGCCAACCCGACTCTCTCGCGAACTCAACTCTGCCAGAACAATTTCTTCGCAAAACCAACGCTCGAACCCAGACGGTCGC
Source organism: Pseudomonadales bacterium (assembly GCA_022822865.1). Classification (GTDB taxonomy): domain Bacteria; phylum Pseudomonadota; class Gammaproteobacteria; order Pseudomonadales; family Pseudohongiellaceae; genus UBA9145. The sequence continues at coordinate 1,771 of JAJDYJ010000025.1, forward strand.
CGTTACGCTCCATCTTAGCACCATCAAGCCCGACGATCGGAACACGGCAAACTTCTTCCCGATTCCGATCACCGGATAAGACATCGGTTGAACAACTTTGCTACCATCGGCGGCACTTTCGGTTTCCGTGCGCCGGAGTTCTCGTCAAAGAAGATCGAATGCTGGCTTGAACACATGTCAATCTCTGTTGAAATTCACGACGGTGGAGCGGTCTTCCGGTATCCGCCGGAATATGAGCTTTGCGTTCGCCAGTTCGACAAGTTGCAGGACCAACTGGACGGGGACGAGATCGGCGGCAAGGAGTATTTGCGCAGGCTCGGCGATCTCACCAGACGATATCCCCTGTTCATAGACGGTCACGCCCATGTCGGTTTCGAGCAAATGGACCGGGGCCGGATAAAAACCGCGCTCAAGTCCTTCGAACGTGGATTCAACCTCGGCGAAGCGGCGCTGCCGCCGGATTTCAGGGGCAAGGTGGAATGGCCGCACCTGGACAACCGGCCGTTCCTCCGAGCCGCCGGCGGCGTGGTCGACTGTCTGATCGCCCTCGATGAAATTGCGAAGGCGGTCGCGCTGATGGAGAAGATCCTGGCCTGGGATCCAGACGACCACCAGGGCTGGCGCTTTCAAATCGGTTCCGAGTATCTTCGAAACGGCAGAGAGGAAGAAGCGCGCGAAGTTTTCGAGACCAACGCCGCGGAATTCCCGCCCTATTGGTACGAGCTTGGCCTGTATTGGCTACTGCGGGAGAACCATGCGAAGGCGGCTACCTGTATGCGCCTCGGCTTCGTCGGGAATCCCTATGTCGCGGAAGCTCTCTTCGGCGCCGAACTCATCCTGCCGCTGACGATCTGGCACGACTCCAGTTTCGCCAGAGCCGCCACCGCGCACAGTTACAGGGATTCGTTCGGCGCGTTCTGGGTCGAGAACCTGGAGTCGATGGAATTCCTGCGCTGGCTGCACGGCCACCCCAGGGTTCTCGCGGAGCGCGCGGCGATTTTCGAATGCGGGGAAGCGCTCGTTTGGGAAAGGGATATCTCGAAACGGAGTCGGATTCTGGAACGGAGAGATTCGTTATTGGCCAAAATAGACGATAGCCTTTCCGAACAGATCGCGGTCCCCCGCGTGTACCGGCACGGGCAGAAAGTCATGCCCTGGACGGTGGCGACCGCCGAACTGCTGCATACCTTCGGACGCAACTCGAATGGGACGCGAGGGATTTGACCGGGACCGGCGCTCCCAGTGTACTGCCGAGGCTGCGGATTTGCGCGGTATCGCTACGCGTCCTGTTCGAAGGGTAGGCGTGGATTTGCGCCGCCTCAATCCTCATTCTTCGGGAAATCGAATTCCACCAGCGTGGAGTCCCCGCGACTGATTTCGGACCAGCGGGCGATGGGCAGCGAGAGTTCGACCAGGCCGCAGGTGGGGATGTTGGCGATGTCGGCTTCAGCCATTTCGTTCGCGAAGTCGGTGATGGTCGGGTTATGGCCAACGAGCATCACGGAATCGTAATCGTCGTCGACCAGGCTGGCGGCCTTCAGATACATCGCGGTGCCGCAGAAATAGAGGTCGGGATTGCTGATTACGTCTTCGACGGGGAATCCTATGGCCTCGGCCATCAGTATGGCGGTCGAGCGGGCGCGCACGGCGGGGCTGGAAACGATGCAATCGACGCTGGAATCGCGTCCGCGAAAGCGCCCTCCCATGATCGGCGCCTCCCGCTCGCCGCGGGCCGCAAGGGGGCGCTCGAAATCGCGCAACTTCGGATAGTCCCAACTGGACTTCGCGTGCCGCAACAGGAAAAGCGTTTTCATTTACGATAAGTCGGCAAAATCGGCCGCGGAATTAATCCGCGGCCCAATCCGGCGTTACCATGAATTTGACACCGGAAACTTCACAAATGGCGAATCGTGGGCAGGACTTGTAAAATTCCGCCTACCTGAAGTCAAGGAGCCACGACTTGTCTGATTCTACCTCTATTTCCTCTCTCGTCCTCATGATTCTGCTCAGCCCGGCCCTGTTCGCCGCGGAAGAAGACGAAGAAAGCCCGCTTGAAAGCGAAATCGAGTTGGGCGCCATCTATACGTCCGGAAATACGAACGACGAGAACATTCAGTTCAGAGGCGCCGTCAACTACGCTCTGGACGGTTGGGATTTCGGGCTGACAGTCGACGGTTTCCGTTCCTCCAAGGAGGACGAACTCGCGGCGCAACGGGTTTACTACGTATCGGAGGCCAATTACAACATCAACGAGGAGAGCTTCGTGCTGACGCGGCTCGCCCACGACGACGACCGCTTCAGCGGCTACGAAGGCCAGTCCGACATCTCGCTCAACTACGGACGCAATCTGCTAACGGACCGCGAAGACATGGGTCTGACGCTGAATATCGGGGGCGGCTATCGCCGCTCGAGTACGCTCGAAGAGGACTTCGACGAGGCCATGTTTCGCCTGGCCGCCGATTTCAACTGGGATTTGTCGGATTCCGCGGCTTTTCTACAGGAGTTCAGCACCGAGGCCGGCCAGGAAACGAGCATCTTTCGCGCCCGCAGCAGTATCGAAACGCAAATCGTCGAGAATCTGCTGTTACGCTTTTCGATCGATCTGAAACATCAGACCCAGGTGCCCGCCGGCCGCGAGAACACCGATACGGAAACGAGCATGACTTTCGTCATGCAATTCTGAAGCCCCCGGGCCCGCGACGCCGCGGACCCGGGGTTTGCGGTCGCTCAAAACGCGTTCCAGGTGGCCCGCAGATAGTAGAACCCGCCGTTGAATCCGAACGGCGATTGCTCCGGATAGATCAGACCCGCCACTTCGCCGTGGGGATTTGTCATCGGATACTCGTCGAAGGCGTTCTGCAGTCCGCCGATCACGGTCAGCGAGTCGCTCACTTCGTAAGCCGCCTCGAAATCGAACAGGGTGGCCGGTTCGGGATAGAAGGCGACGCTGCCGTCGTTGGTGGGCGCGTCATAGAACTCGCCGTAATGACGGACCCGCGCCATGAAGCGCCAGGCTCCCTGCAAATGGGTCCAGGTCGCGGTGAAGCGCGAATCCGGGCGGCCCCGTTCGATCTGCAGCCGGCGATTGTCGCTGGTGAAGCCCGGATCGAAGTCGGTCAGTTCGACATCGGACCAGTTGGCGACGACGGTGAGCGTACTGTCGCCCTCGCCGAGGTCGAAAGGCAGCGTGGCCACGAGGTCGATGCCGGAAGCTTCCACGGTCTGCTGGTTCGAGAAGAAGCGCACCGAAGTGAAGCTCTGGGCGTCGGAGACGCCGGCGGCGAGCAGCGCGTCGACATCGGCCTGGGTCAGGTTGAAACGGCTGGTGAAGGCGATACGGTCGGAAATCTCGATGTTGTAATAATCGAGGGTCACGTCGAGGTCGCCCGCGGAAAAAACCAGGCCCAGCGTGGTGTTCACCGACTCTTCGGGCGTCAGCGGCGTGGCGCCTTTTTGCTGCGCGATCGGGTTGGTCGGCGGCAGGGTGGCGATATCCGCCAGCCGGCCCATGTTGAACTCGGTGGTCACGTTGCGCAGGTTCGCCTGCCCCGCCGTCGGCACCCGGAAGCCGGTGCTGACCGCGCCGCGGAGGGCGACGTTGTCGGCGACCTGCAGGCGCGCGGTGAGCTTGCCGTCGAGGGTGTCGCCGAAGTCGGCGTAGTCCTCGAAGCGCAGGGCGCCGCCGACCAGCAGGACTTCGTTCACGTTCGACTCGACATCGACATATGCGCCCCAGGCGCGGACGGTGTTCTCGCCCGCGTCGCCGGGCTGGAAGCCGGGGAAGCCGTTCGAGCCGACGCCAAAGCCCTGGGCGGCCAGGTTCGGGTCGATAAAGAACGAATTGGGTTCGCCGTTGCGGATAGTGAAGGTCTCGTCGCGGTATTCGATTCCCGTCGCCACGTTCACGCTGTCCACGTTGCCCGGAAAGAACTGCCGCGACAGGTCGAAGTTCACCACCCGGTCGGTTTCGACATAGCCGCCGGCGTCGTAATAGGTGGGAATGTCGTTGCGCCGCGAAAGCAACTGCGGATTGATCGTGTTGTAGATGTAGAAATCGGCGCCGCTTTGGCCGGCGACCGCGCTGAGGTCGTAGAACCAGCCCGAATCGAGTTCGCCGCGCACGCCGCCGGCGAGGCTGATGTCATCGACATAGCCGCCGAACTGGGGCGTGAAGCCGCCGGGAAATTTTTCGATCAGCGAGTAGCAGCCGGGGTCGTTGCGGATGTGAGCCAGGGCGTCGGCGTCGGGCACGTTGTCGGTAATTCCCACCGCGGGGCAATTGCCGGACATGTCGCCGGTCAGGTCGGCCACTTTTACCGAGGATCTGCCGTCAGCCAGCGTGGGCCCCTGGAATACGCCGCCCCGCGTATGCGGATTACGATAGTAGAAACCGCCCTCCACCTGCCGTTCGGCCCAGTTGCCGAACATGTAGGCTTCGGCTCCGTTACCGAGGTCTATGCCGAAATTGCCGAAGATCTTGAAATCGTCGGAAATCTCGGGGGCGCCCCAGATCTGGGCAGCAGGCTGCCGCACGCTGGTGTTGCCGGCGTTGATCAGGCCCTGGGCGTCGCCTCGCTGAACGCTGCGGCTGGTCGGATCCTGCTCCTTGAATTCGAAGCTGATATTGCCGAAACCGGCGTCGCCGAGCCCGAATCCGGCGTTGCCGGCGATCGTCAGCGCATCGCCGTCGCCTTCGAAGTGGCTGCCCCACTTGGTGTCGAGGGTAAAGCCCTCGTCGTCTTCCTTGAGCACGAAATTCATGATGCCGGCGATGGCGTCGGAACCGTATTGCGCCGAGGCGCCGTCGCGCAGCACTTCGAGCCGGTCCAGCGCGATGGCCGGGATGACCGACAGGTCGGGGCCCTGGGAACCGCCGGAGATGCCCGCGCCGAGCAGCGCGATAACCGCGGCGCGATGGCGGCGCTTGCCGTTGACGAGCACCAGCGTTGCGTCGGGCGGCAGCGAACGCAAGGTTGCCGGACGGATGAATGTCGCCGCGTCGGAGATCGGCTCCTGGGAGACGTTATAGGAAGGCACCAGGGCGGCGAGCAGCGAATCCAGATCGCTGTCCCCCTGGGACAGAAAATCGTCTCCGCCGATGACGTCCACCGGCACCGGAGAATCGTCGGCCGAACGGTCCCTGCGGCGGGACCCGACGACGAGGATTTCCTCCACGTCCTCCGCGGACTGGCCCTGGCCCGCGGGTTGGGCCTGGGCGGTTTCGGCGGCGAATGAAGTCAGAATTACAGCGGTGACAAGCAAAGGCAGGATACATTTCGTTTTCATGATCATATTCCGTCTTGAATCGTTGAACGATTTGTTATTAATGTACTCCAAATTTTAACACACCTTTGGCGACGCGTAACCTTCGAATCCCGTTTAGCTTTTCCCCATGAGAATGCCGCCATGACCCCAGTCGCCCGCCTCTACCTGCTGATCGCTTTCCTGTTCATGCCGCTGAGCCTGCTCTGGCTGCTGCTGAGCATGGACGAACTCTCCCTGACCTGGGCCGCGATCGGCTCGGCGCCATTGCAGCTCGCGCTGTTTCTGCTGCTGTTCGCCTGGGCGGCGACAGGTACCCGTGAGTATTTCTTCAGCGCAAGCAACCTGCGCCGGAACTATCCGGTGCTGGCCAATATCCGCTACATCCTGGAGTTCTTCCGCCCCGAGATTCAGCAATACTTCATTTCCAACAATCTCGAGGAGCGGCCGTTCAGCCGCGAGCGGCGCGACATCGTCTATTCCCGCGCCAAGGGCACGAGCGACACGATCCCCTTCGGCACCCAGCGTAATCTGCTCGAAGACGGTTACCGCAGCTTGCGGCATTCGCTGCTTCCCACCCATCTCGACGCAAGCCACGGCAGAGTGTCGTTCGGCGGTCCGGCCTGCGAAAAACCTTATGACGCCTCGCGGCTGAATATCTCCGCCATGAGCTTCGGCGCTCTCAGCGCCAACGCGGTGATGGCGCTCAACAAGGGCGCCGAACTCGGCGGCTTCGCGCACAACACCGGCGAAGGCGGCGTCAGTCCCTACCATACCCGGCACAACGGCGACCTGATCTGGCAGATTGGAACCGGATATTTCGGCTGCCGGCGGCAAGACGGCCGCTTCGACCCGGGCGCTTTCGGCGAGCGCGCCAAACTGGATCAGGTAAAGATGGTGGAATTGAAACTTTCCCAGGGCGCGAAACCTTCGCATGGCGGAGTGCTGCCCGGCGCCAAGGTGACCGAAGAAATCGCGAAGATTCGCCTGGTGGAAGCAGGCAAGACAGTGCTGTCTCCGCCCCGGCATCCGGAATTCCAAGACCCGGTGGGACTGCTCGAATTCCTGCAGAAGCTGCGCGAACTCAGCGGCGGCAAGCCGGTTGGTTTCAAGCTCGCCATCGGCAAACCATGCGAATTCAACGCCATCGTGAAAGCAATGCTGAAAACCGGCATCCAGCCGGATTTCATTACCGTCGACGGCGCCGAAGGCGGCACCGGAGCGGCGCCGGTGGAATTCACCAACCGGCTCGGCGCGCCCTGCCTCGAAGCGACCAACCTGGTCAGCCAGATATTGCGGGGCGCCGGGTTGAAGCAGGATATTCGCGTAATCAGTTCGGGCATCACCGCGACCGGATTCGACATGCTGGAAAAGATCGCCCTGGGCGCGGACGCCGTCAACGCCGCCCGCTCGATGATGCTCGCCCTCGGCTGCATCCAGGCCCGCGCCTGCAACACGAACCGGTGCCCCACCGGCGTGACGACCCAGGACAAGGCGCTCGGCCGCGCCATAAACGTCGAGGAAAAAGCGCGGCGGGTCTATCGCTTTCAGCGCGCGACGGTGGAGGCGTTTCTGGAGTTGTGCGGCGCGATGGGCCTGAACGGCCCGGACGAACTATGCGCCGAGCATCTGTACATCCGCCGCGACGACGGCGTACATACCTACGCGGAAGTCAATTGTGCGCTGGAGCCCGGCCAACTGCTTTCAGGCGGTGACGTGCCAGGGGTATTCCGGCGCGACTGGGAAGCGGCCAGTCCGGACAGATTCTGAGACCGGCCGCTTTCCGGCAGGCGGGATTACTGGCGTGTGCCCGAGACCGCGATATCGCCGAAATCGGAACCGAACGATCCCTCGATCGCATCCCCGTCCACCGCGCCGCTGAAGTCGAGCGTCACGGATTGTCCCTGCGCGTCGATTTCGGCGGTGAACGTCACGTTCGGACCGTCGTACACGATGTCGGATACCGGCGCTTCGCCGAGATTCGCCGCCGACATGCTGCCGGTGCCGTCTTCGTTGAGCGTCAGGGTAACCGGGATTACGCCCAGGGGAGTGTTCATGTCCACGCCCCACATGCCTACCGCGGGCGGTGGTCCGCTGGCGCAGCCGGCGATAATCGTCAGGGCCAGAAACAGGCTTCCGCCGGTTATTCTGTTCATATGCATACCTACTATGTTTGAGAGGGATTGAAGGAGCGCCAGTCACTTGTTCCTTGCTTGGCGGGCAATATAAACCTGTGTCATTTTGATGTCCAGCGCGGTCGAAATCGCGGTATTTTCGCCGGTTTCCGGATCGGGATGCGCGTCGGCCAAACGGCGCAGCGCCTTGTAAAGCGAGATTCCCGAAATCTGCCCATTGCTCAAATGGTGCGTTGAGTCGTTGCGAATGAGCTGGTAATACCAGGTATCCACATCGGCATAGCCGGCCAGCAGCCCGGTCGCGCCGTCGCCGGTCAAATCAAGTTGCAATCGCGCATCGCGAAATAGTTGTATCGATGGGACGTTCAGATTCATCCACGGTATCACCAGTTCGTCGATCGGTTCGCTGGTAAACACCGAATCGACGATCTTGCCCCGGGTCCGGCGAATCAGGCTTTCACCCCAGCGCCGGTCGACTCGCTGTGTGCCGCCGGGCATGACCTTCTGTCCGGTGGCGTCGGTCAACAGTCGATCCATTCCGCGGTACCAGGTAAGCGTCACGGCATCGTCGTTCTCGAGATCGTCGACGCCGGTAAGCTCTATCATCATCCGGTTGTATACGCGGTCGAGTATGGCCTTGTTCTGGAAAATGAACTCGACGCCGTCCGGTCCGCGAAAACCGATGATACAACCGACGGCGCGATAGACTTCGTTATCGATGCCGGGGCTGCCGTCAGGGTGAGTGAAATCGTTCGGCCCGGTCTCTCCATCCAGATTCAGACCCCAGGAAAGCTCGCCTTCGACTTCAAGAAACTCGAACCCGTCCGGCTCGGTGGTCGGATGCCAGGTTTCGATTTCCTGCCTGAGCTGAGTATCTTCAACCGAAAGAAACTCATGCGCGGGAAACAGTTGCTCAAATTGCTCGCGCGGCCCATCGTTGAAACCGCGAGGGCATTCCCGACTCCCGTCCGCTGTCTGATATACGGACCAGAACAGATCGGTCATCACATAGGCGATCGTACCGTCACGCAAACTGCCGTCGTCGGCTTGCACGCCGGCGCAGGCGACCGTCAGCAGACCGGCGATGAAAAGCGGCGCGCGTCCCATCAGAGAATTCCATCCATGAAATCGTCTCGCAGCCAGAACGCTTTCAGGCCGTTGCGCTGGCCTCGCCATTCCCCGGCGCCGTCACCGTATACGTCGCCCGGCAGTTTATCCCCGCCGAACAGGTACACCGGTCTGCCGCGATAAGACCAGACCCGCAATGTTCCCTGTTCGCCGTCTAGCGCCGATCGGCCGGTGTCCGGATCGATGGACAGGACGCGCCAACTGCGATTGATGCTCTTCGCGTCGGCTCCCGCCAAAACGTATGGCCAATGCTCCCCGCACCTTTCGGGACTGCCGCCGCCGCACATGGCGAGCCTGTACACCTGGGTGTCCTGCGGATGGTCGCATGCGAGCTGGTCGGCGGAATCTTCACTGCAGCGGTAAACGTAGATCGTTCTGCCGCTGGAATCCGCCAGAACCTCTCCGGCAATAGTGGTTTGCACGGTAAATTCCGGAGGGTAAGCCGGCGCCTTTTGCGTGAAGACGTTATCCCACCCGGCGGCATCGCTGCCCTGCTGACTCCAGGATCCCGTATCCAGATCATGGGTATACAGCGGCCGGCCCCTGAAGACCCACTGACGTATGCCCGGCGAGCGTTCCAGCAAGGACCATTCGCCCTGGGCGCGGGCCAATGCCGGGGCGAGGACCGGGCTCCGGTTTTCCAGGCAGGCATCATGGCAATTCGTTGTCGTGGCGGTGTCGCCGCCATATGCGTATACCGCTTCGTTCCTGTCCGTAGTGAGCATCCGGCCGACCGAAGTCGACCGAACGGCAAAGCCGGGAGGAAGCAGCGCAGGCGGCCCGACGGGAACGCGATACGCCGGAGAGTCGCCGCCGTAACGCCGCGTCGTGCCGCCGATTACATCGCCGGGCCGCTCGTCGCGAACGGATGTGTAAAGGGGCTGCTCGTCGAACGCCCATTGCCGGATGCCGTCGTCGCGCTCGACGATCGTCCACTTGCCCACGGGTTCCGCATCGTCGCTTGCCGCCACCGGCGGCCACAGATCCACGCAACTCAAACGCCGGTCGAGTTCGGGCAGCTTGATGCCCGGAGGATAGGGACTCATCAGCCCGGCAGTCACGGTGAGTACTTCGTCGTGGCACCGCGGCGTGCCGGGCGGTTCTCCGCTATAGCCATTGCGAAGTTTGTGCAGCGGCCATTTGTAGAGTGTCTTGCCGGCGCTGTCGGCGAAGACCGGGCCATCGAGATCGGTCAACTCGACATGGAATTCAGGAGGTGTGGGGATATCCCTGTAAGCTTCGGTAAAGAATTCCCCGTCCGCCGCGAGAACAGTTGAGCCAATACCGGCGATGGCCAGCGCCGCGCCGGCAAGTTTCAATTTGGCTGTATGACGTTGCAAGTTCACCCCCACCAAAACCGCTGCGCGGTTTTGACTCCCCCGGAGGGGGAGTGGGGAGGCTTTACGCCAGTATTTCACCGATCTCACCCGAGGTCGTGTTGCTCTTGTCTCCCCAGGACTCGATCTCCAGTCCCATCAGGCGTTGAGCGGTATAACCCAGGCGGCAACCCGGCGATCCGGCTCCATCGATATGCAAACCTGTCCGTACCCGGCCGCCGGCGGTTCCGGCGCTGAACATGGGAATTCCGTCAATGGCGTGCGTCTTGGCGAAAGACTGATCCGTCGTGCAATAAATCAAGGCGTTATCCAGCAAGGAGCCGTCTCCCTCGCGGAAGTCGGCCAGAGCCCCGACGTAGTAAGCCCACTCTTCCATGGCGCGGCGAGTGAACCAGGACACATTGGGCTGATAGCCGAGATCGCTGTCCACCGCTTCTTCATGCGTCGCCGTGTGATGGGGTTTGTCATAGCCCGGTTTGGTAGTGGCTGAAAACGCCGACGCGTAAAACATGTTGAACACGCGAGTCTGATCGCAGGCGACCGCCATCAGCATCAGATCGGTCATCATGCGATGACGCTTCGAGACGAGATCCGCGTCGAGTCCGGTCGGCAGGTCTTCCGGCGCTTCACTGACGATACAGGCAGCGCGAGGGTCCGGTTTCGTGAGTTGCAAATCGAAGCGCCTCTCGAGATCGCGCAATCCCGTAAAGTATTGATCGAGTCTTGCGCGATCCGCCGACCCGAGGGATTTTTCCAGCTTTTTGGCGTCGTCCTGTACGGCGGAGAGTGCGCTCTTTCTCACCATCACCCGCGGGTCCGGGGTGAAGGATTCGGCATTGGGGTCCTGAAAATCTTCCCCGAACAGACGTTGATAAAATCTCAGGGGCGACCATTCGGGAACGTTTACCGAGTTTCCGCCTTCGTAACTGAAGCTGTCCCGCGCGTCACCGGTCGCGGTTGCGCTAAGGCTGCGGAACCGGGTGGCGTTGCCGATTTGACGCGCAACGGCGACATCGATGGTTTCACCCGGGCGATTCTCCGCGGTCATCGGTGCGATACCGGAGCGCAGAACGACCCAGCCGGAGTGATGACACAAATTGGGCGCATCATCCTTGAACACATGAAAATTGGTATACAGGTTGATGTGCTTCTGAATTGGCGCCAGGGCCGCTATTTCTTCCGGCAGATCATAATCCGGCCCTGTTTTTTTCGGCACGAATATCGATTCGCTCATGCCGAGACCCCAGGACCAGGTGCCGAAGCGCATGGGAATGGGAGCGCCGTTGGCCAATGCCGTTCCGTTTTCGTTCAGGAAAACATCCAGCAATGGCAGACCTATGGCGATCGCCCCGCCATTCAAGGTTCCTTTTAGAAATCTGCGTCGATTGAATTTGCTCATGATTTCACCGTTGCGGCGTTGAGCCGAATTCCGGCCCACTGAAGCGGTAGGGCGTTTCACTCGTATCTGAACCGTCCATAATACCCTGAATTTCACCCGGTGATACAGTGGAAAACGCCTCGCTTAGCGCCACGTCTCGCAGCAGCGCGCCCAGTTTGTACCCATTCGCGGCGAAGCGGTCTTCAAACCAGCGAATCGTGTCGCGATCGCGCCGTAACGAAACCGGACCCCCGGTGCCATAGGCGTAAAGTCGATTGACCAGACAGTTCGAGAGTTTCGGATGGTCCCGCATTGCCGATGCCAGCCCGACGGCATCGTCGTAGAACACGCCATCCAGTTCACCGCTCAAGTCCAGGGCCGCGCCGTTTTCCGTCTCCCGGAAACGCCCTGCGCCATCGAAATTTTCCAGTGCAAGGCCGATCGGATCGGTAATCAAATGACATCCCGCACAAGACGGATTGGTGTTGTGCACGTCGAGCCGCTCGCGCGCCGTGGCCGCATGTTCGGCTTCTTCCAGCAAGGAAAAATCAACGTTTGGCGGTGGCGGAGGCACGACCTGACAGAGGAAGCGTTCGCGCAGGGCCTGCCCCCGCAGTGTCGGTGAACTGCGCACCGCATGGGAATTCGCGGCGAGAAAACTGACTTGCGTCAGCAGCCCGATTCGCGGGCTGTCCGCGTCGAATTCATGGGGGATCCAGCCGTTACTCGCGGGAATGCCATAGACCACGGCCAGTGACGGAGACATGAATGTCTTGCGAGTGGTGAACAGGTCGCGATAGTCCGATTCCAGGTGAAGCAGGTGATCGACGATGGTTCGAAGCGTCTGTTCCCGCGCATCCTGCAAGGTGGTCCCGGTAACCATCGGATAGACGACCGGATCTTTCGCCAGGCTGTTGAACTCGTCGAAGCCGAGCATGTCATCGAAGAACGCGCGCATGCCCGATTCCAGTCTTGTACTGGACAGCATCCGCTCAACGGAAGCGCTCAGCCCTGCTTGAGTATGCAGTTCTCCGCTTTCCGCCGCATCCAGCAAAGCGTCGTCCGGAGGCCCGTTCCACAGGAAAAAACTCAATCGGGAGGCCAGGGACCAGGCGTCGAGCCGCTCCGTTCCCGGGCGGCCCGGATGGGGTTCCGCCCGATCCACGATGAAAATGAATTCCGGGCCGATCAGTATGGATTCCAGCGCCAGGGCCAATCCCGAATAGAAATCTTCCGTTTGTTCCGCCGCATATCCGGCGATATCGACAAGCTCGGCAAGTCGAGCGTCCTCGAGTGTCTGACGGTAGAGCAATCGACCCGTCTCTTGTAAAAACAGTTCGGCGCAAGCGGGATCGGCTTCCTCCGGAGATTCCGGCCGGCAGGGGATCAGAAAATCACGATGTTCTTCATCGACCGCTTTCGCTGCTATCGACGTCGCGGTCTGCTGGATTTGAGAGATCTGATCGGACGTAACGCCGACATAGGCAGCTCCGGAAGCCAGCAGGCCATCGGTCCGGGCCATCGGTGGAATGGGAGGGAGAATGCTGCCGCTGATGTCCTCGCCGAATATCCGCGCGATCGTATTCGTGTATTGCTCACCGGTCATCAGGCGCGTTCTGAGGACGGATGCGCTTTCCGGCGGATCTGCCGAAGTAGCGGTATCGCGCCCGCAGGCGGCCAGCAACAGCATTGCCGCGATTGCGATCACCGCGGCGGGCCGTCCCGGTTTGTCGGCAAACGAAAGATTCAAACCTCTGACTGCCTCATTTGCTGGTAAGTTGAATGCAGCCAACAACGCCATAATAGGATATAACCTCCAACCGGGCAAAGCGCCCAACCCCGCGACCAACCCCGCGGGTCCAATGCCCCCACCGAAAAATCTCTCGCTACGCTCGGTTTTTTCGACTCCCCCATAGGGGGAGCGAACAGCGCGCGCTCCTCCCAATCCGCCAACCCCGCCCAATCGAAGCCTCGCGACACTCCCCCCTCCGGGGGAGTCAAATCCGCGAAGCGGATTTGGTGGGGGCCAACGCGAATCCATTCACCGCCTATCGCCAACGCTGACGCGCCACCTGGGCGGCGGTTACGATGCCCGCCGCGTTGTTCCAGGAATTGCGGATGTAGGTGGCGACCGCCGCGATTTCTTCGTTGTCGAGCTGGTATTGGAACTCATCCATGGGTTCCAGCCATCTTGGCGGCAATGGGTGTCCCGGAGTTTCCGGCCCGTACAGGATGGCATTGATCATGGACGCCGGATTCGCGGACTGCACGACCAGGCTGCCAGCATTCAGTCTTGGCGCCATCTCGGGGTCGCCTTCGCCGGTTGGAAGATGACAGGCGCCGCAGTGGAGATTGTAGATCGTGCGGCCGCGACCCATGAGTTGAGAATCCGGCTCTTCCGCGATGGGCTCGTCGACGGCGGGCAAACTCTTGAGATAGTGGGCCATGGCGGTGACGTCGCTGTCCGACAGGAATCGCGTACTGTTCATGATTACTTCGTTCATTGGCCCGAACGATTCCAGGAAATCGTTTCGCGCCGATTGGAGGTAGTCTTCAACTTCCCGTTGCGTCCACAAACCAAGACCGCGTTCTGTCGAGGTTAGATTGGGCGTGGACCAGGGCCGGTGCGCTCCGGTTCTGACGCGGTCGAGGTACTCGCCGCCGCTCATGTGCAACTCTTTCCGTTCCGCTCCGAAAAAGTTTCGCGGGGTGTGGCAGGCGCTGCAGTGGGCCAGTCCTTCAACCAGATAGGCGCCGCGATTCCATTCGTCGGATTGTTCTTCGTCCGGTTCGAATACTCCCGGTTCGAAATAGAGTGCTTTCCAGATGGCCATGAGTGACCGGATATTGAACGGGAACGACAATTCGTTTTCCGGTGGGACTTGATTTACCGGTGGAACGCTTTGCAAATAGGCATAGATCGCCGCGATGTCCTCATTCGAAATCCTGGTATATGCGGTGTAGGGAAACGCCGGGTACAGATGCTCGTTATCGGGCCGGACGCCATGCCGCATTGCGTTCAGGAATTCCCGATCGCTCCAGTTGCCGATTCCGGTTTCCGCATCGGGGGTGATATTGGTTGAATACAGCTTGCCGAACGGCGTTTCGAATGCCAGCCCGCCGGCCATGAATTCGCCGGTGGACGTGGTGTGGCAACTCGCGCAGTTGCCGGCGATCGCCAGATATTCGCCCCGCGCCAGCAGTTCGTCACCGCTGATATCCAGGATGGCGATCGGGCCGTTTTCCCCGCTCGAATTGGTACGCAACAGGATGGCGGTCAAGACGATGATCGCTACTACGGCCAAAATCACAATATGGCGCAGGGAAAATGGCAAATCAGACACTCGTTTGAGGTAGCACCCAAGATAAGCAAGCAAAGTTGAAATGCTGGCAATTACAGCGGCTTTGACCGTGGAAGTCTAGCAGCGGTTCTCATTCTGGCATTCAATATCCCTTCGGAGTCGGCGGCGTCAATCAGTTCCGCACCATGTGAGTTGACGCCGGGTGGCGTGAGGTTCAGCGGACGCCGTAAATACATCTGCGTTGGGTGGCTTCGATCCGTCGCCATCTGGTGGCATTGGGTGCAGCGGACGCCGTAAATACGTCCATGTAGGCTTCGCGTTCGGCATCCATGCCTCACACGCCCGCTGCACCCAATGCCACCAGACGGCGACTCACGTTGTGCGTTTCCTCCGGTCGTTCTGCATTCCTGGTTTCTGTGGTAGCGTTGCTGGGCTATTTTGCGGAGGACGGACAATTGAAAACGTACAGGCTGTTCGGGAATTTCAAGAGAGGAATTTGTGTGTGGGCTACAAGTCTTGTCGTGGCGCACTCTCCGCATCTTTTGGCGCAGGTTGTTTTTACTGACGATGAATTGCTGGCGGCGGAGCGGCCCATTGCTGCCGGGCAGTCTTTCTGGATGGAAGAACTGACGTTTATGGAGATTCGGGATTTGATAGCCGATGGGGTTACGACTGTTATCGTTCCGACTGGCGGCATTGAGGAAAACGGGCCTTATCTGGCGACGGGGAAACACAATTTGATACTCGAAGCGATTTGTCCTGCTATCGCGGAGAAGCTGGGCAACGCGCTTTGTGCGCCTGTTGTCAAATTCGTGCCGCAGGGAAACATCGACCCGCCCAGCGGGGCGATGAAGTTTCCCGGGAGTATCAGTCTGACCGCGGCGACCTATGAGGCTTTGCTGACGGACATTGCGCTCAGCCTGGGACAAGCCGGTTTTACCGACATCGTCCTGATCGGCGACAGTGGCGGGAATCAACGCGGTATGGCCAATGTCGCGGCGGCATTGACGGCGCAATGGGGAGACGGAGATAAGCGAATTCACTATGTCCGGGAATTCTATGATCCGGGCTGGGTAGAAACGGAGCAGTTTACGGAACGGGAACTTGGCGTCGCGGAATCGACGCACGATGGGTATCACGACGACATCTGGGTGACGGCGATGATGATGGTGACGGATCCCGATCAGGTGCGAGTTTCCCAGCGGATCGATGCCGGCCTTGCATCCATCAATGGAATTTCCATTGTTCCGGTAGAAGAGTTTGTGGAACTTGGCGAGCAAATGGTCGAGTTTCGCGCCGGGTTTACTGTGGACGCAATACGCAGGATCCTGTCGGGGTCCAGGGATTAACTCGAATCGTCCAGGAAACTGTCACCCTGCAACCAGCGCGCGGCGGGCCAGGCCAGCAATGCGCCGATGGGCGGGGCGGTCAGGTACAGCCAGATCAGGTCGAGATTTTCCGCGGCCAGCGCCGGGCCGATGGAGCGGGCCGGATTCATCGAAGCGCCGGTGACGCCGCCGCCGAACATGCTCAGCAAGGTCACGGCTGAGCCGATCACGAGTCCGGCCATAGTCTTCCTGGCGCCGTTGCCGCTCAGCACGTTGAAGATCACGAACATGAGCAGGAAAGTGAGCAATATCTCGAACAGGAAGCTGCGCGGCACGTCGATCACGGTCGCCGTCATGCCGTAACCGGAATGGTCGGGGAACAGCAGCCGCAACAGGAAGGCCGCGGCGATGGCGCCGAAGCACTGTGCGGCGATGTAGGGCAGCAGCAGATTGCGCGGCAGCCGGCCCGAGGCGCAGAAAGCGACGCTCACGGCCGGATTGATATGGGCGCCGGAAACGTTCCCCAGCGAATACACTACGGCCATGACCACCATGCCGAAAACGATGTTGACGCCGAGGGCCCCAAAGCCGACGTCGAAAAGATCGTTCGCCACCACGGCGCCGCAGCCGGTGAATACCAGCGCGAAAGTGCCCACCGCCTCGGAACCCAGAATTCGCCAGTTCATCGCCTGTCCCCGCTGTCGTTGCTTCCGCCGCATTATCGCCGACTGGAGCCTGCATGTCCTGAGCAATTCCTTTCAAGATGTCATTCCGCGCGAAGCGAAGCGCAGTCGCGGAATCTCTCGCAGTGGCCACGCAATGAGAACCTGCGACTACGCGCAGAATAACGTCAATGCGCGACCTCCTTTAATCCCCTGGGCCGATTACATATAATCCCGTCTCACTTCATTGTTCCAAAGGGGGAAACGTGGCCTACTTCAGATTGAACGGAGAGAGCCGGGAACTCGATATCGAGCCCGAAATGCCCTTGCTGTGGGCGCTGCGCGACGAGCTCGGCATGACCGGAACCAAATTCGGCTGCGGCATCGGCAATTGCGGCGCCTGCACCGTGCACGTGGACGGCAACGCCGTGCGCGGTTGCATCACTCCGGTAAGCGCCGTGGAAGGGCGCGACGTTACCACCATCGAAGGTCTCGCCACCGCGCTCGGCGGCGACGAACTCACGCCGGTGCAGCAAGCCTGGATCGACCACCAGGTGCCGCAATGCGGCTACTGCCAGTCGGGCATGATCATGGCGGTTTCCTCCCTGCTCGCGCGCAACCCGTCGCCCAGCGACGCGGAAATCGACGCCGGCATCACCAATATCTGCCGTTGCGGCTCCTATCCCAGGGTGCGCAAGGCGATCCACGCCGCCGCGGCCGCCATGGCCGTCGACGCCACCGCCTAGGAGCCAGCCATGAACAAACCCAAACTGAGCCGACGCAAGTTCCTGCTGGTGTCCGCCGTCGCCGGCGGCGGCGTCCTGATCGGCTACGCCGCCACCCGTCCGAGCCGGCACCGGGTCGCCAATAACACCCTCGCCGAAGGCGGCGAACGTTTCGTCACTTCCTGGATTCGCCTCCAGCCCGACAATCGCATCACCGTGTACGTGCCGCATTCCGAAATGGGCCAGGGCATTCACACCGCCCTCGGCCAGATGGCCGCCGACGAACTCGACGCCGACTGGGAACTCGTGGACATCGAGCAGGCGCCCGCCACCGACCTGTTCGCCAACGATGCCATCGTCAAGGGTTTTGGCGAGGAACTGCTGCCGCCCTTTCTCACGGGAGTGGTCAACGCCAGCGCCCTCACCGTGGCGAGAATCGCCAATCTGCAGACTACCGGCGGCAGCTCCTCGGTGCGCTACACCGGCGAAAACACCATTCGCGTGGCCGGTGCGGCGGCGAGGCAGATGCTGCTCCAATGCGCCGCCGAACGCTGGGGCGTTCCGCTTGCGGAATGCAGCACCGAACTGAGCCATGTGCATCATTCCGCCAGCGGACGCTCGCTCGCCTACGGAGAACTCGCGGAAGCCGCGGCGCGGATGGAGCCTCCAGAAAATCCTGTGCTCAAGGAGCCTTCCCAATTCAATCTCATGGGCAAGGCCATTTCCCGGCGCGATATTCCAGCCAAGGTCGACGGCAGCGCGCCCTACGGCATCGACGCCCACAGCGAAGACATGCTCTACGCCGCCCTGCGCCTCGCGCCGGTGTTCGGCGCGAAGCTGGTCTCGGTGGACGCCGGCCAGGCATTGGCACAGCGCGGCGTGCGGCGAGTCGTCGAACTCGAAGACGGCTACGCCGTGGTCGCCGACAACTACTGGCGCGCCAAACAGGCGCTGGAACTCGTTGAGGCGACATTCGAACCCACCGAGAACGACAACGTTTCCAGCGCCATGCTGGCGGAGCGATTCGACGCGGCGCTGGCGAGCGACAACGGCTCGGAGGATTTCGAATCCGGCGACGCCGACGCCGCCCTCGAAGAAGCCGGGGACGTACTCGAAGCGAACTACCGCGTGCCCTATCTCGCCCACGCCGCCATGGAGCCGATGAACAGCACCATGCACATCCAGGGCGACCGGGCCGAGCTGTGGACCAGCACCCAGGACGCCTTGGCCATCAAGGCCCGAGCCGCATCGACGGCGGGGCTGCGGGAAGACGACGTCACCTACCACCACAGCTATCTCGGCGGCGGTTTCGGCCGGCGCCTGCCCTTCACCTGGAACGTGATCGACCACTCCGCGCTGATCGCCAGGGAGTTCGACGTTCCCGTGAAGACCATCCTCACCAGAGAGGAGGACATGCGCCAGGACTACTACCGGCCCGCGGTGCATAGCAACTTCCGCGCCGCCTTCGACAGCGAAGGCCGGGTAACCGCCTGGCATAACCGCTTCACCGGCCCCATCCAGGTTCCCGGCGCGGCGCATATTCCCTATGCGATTCCGAACCAGTCGATCCGGGTGGTGGACGTGGAAACCCACGTGCCCATCGCCTCCTGGCGCAGCGTGGACCATTCCCAGCAGACTTTTTTCATCGAGTCCTTCATCGACGAGATCGCCCACCGCGGCGGGGTCAACCCCTACCAGTTGCGCATGGACCTGCTGCAAGAGCACCCGCGCCACCGCAACGTATTGCAAGTGGCGGCGGAGTCGGCGGGCTACGGCAGCGGGCTGCCCGAAGGCCACGCCCTCGGCATCGCGGTGCAGGAAAGTTTCGGCAGCATCGCCGCCCAGGTCGCCGAAGTCTCCATCGGCGAAGACGGCCGGCCCATCGTCCACAAGATCACCTGCGCCATGGACTGCGGCTGGGCGGTCAATCCCGACGGCGCCGAAGCCCAGATCGAAAGCGGCATCGTCTTCGGCCTCACCGCCGCGCTCCACGGCGCCATCACCATCGAAAACGGTCAGGTCGTGCAAGGCAATTTCCCGGATTACGAAATGCTGCGCATGGCCACCACCCCGGAAATCGTCGTGCATCTGGTGGAATCCGGCAACCCGCCGGGTGGCCTCGGCGAACCGGCGACCCCACCCGTCGCCGCGGCCGTCGCCAACGCCATCTACATCCTCACCGGCCAACGCATCCGCGAACTGCCCATAGGCGACCGCGAGTTCACCCTCGACCGCTCACTCGCCGGCGCATTTTCCGGACCCGCGAATCTGTCGGTGGACAAGAACTATCTGGACGGTCTCGGTGAATGAAATCGAAAATTTCGAGTGAATCGCGCTCCTGTACTCGGGGGATTTGACACTCTTCCTGGCCTTAATCCAGCCGCTTGCTGAAGCGGAGGACGGCCAGGGTCAGGGCCACCGCCGCGCCGAGCAGGCTGCGTTCGCCCGCGTCCTTTCCATTGACTCACCTGGATTCGGTTTGCCTGGAAGACTCGGTAACGATTACCTGCGCCCATTCGTGGTTTGTTCGGTACGTCTTTCGCAGATTTCCGTCAACGGTTCTGAAGAGCAGGCTTGGCGCCTTCCCTTCTATGGAGTTGTCATAAACGTATGCCCGGTCAACGATCGGGATCGCGCGAACAAGGTTGGCGATGGATTTGCCGTATCGGCTGACGATCTTGAGAATGGGAACGTCATGTCCGCCCTCCATAACGCGTCCGGCAATACGTTGCGCGTTAATCTCCGGAGAATCGGTGCCAACAAAGAAAATTCGGACGAAATAACCGGCGGAGACCGCACACCGGACGAACGCCAGTTTTTCCTCTGTCGAAAATACCGTCTCGAAGGCCAGCGATCTACCCTCCTCCAGACACAATTCGCGTCTTCGGGTCGCCTCGCGCGCCGCGTCCAAAATCGCCCTGGGGTCGTTCCAGTCACCGAACACCGTTTGGGCAATTTGATCCGGATTCACATACTCGCAGCCTTCCAGCCATTCATGGGCCAGCACCCGTTCGGTCAAGGTGGTCTTGCCGGCCCCATTCGGTCCGGCAATCACAATCAATCTCGGGCGAGGATTGTCTACCGGTTCAGCAGGCATGTCCGGGATTGGAAGATGCCCGTGGTGGATCGATGGCGGAATCCTCCCTCATGGCCGCCCTGATCTGCTCTGCAAGCCTGGAAGCAAACGCGGCCCGCGTTTTTTCGCGGCGCTCCAGAACGACCCGCTGAAAATCACGCATTAACGCCTCCAGTTCCTCGTCGGTCGGCTCTATGTCAGGGTCAAGCAAGTTTACTTTCGTAACCATGGGAACGTGGCTTGCGCCGGATGGGAAGAAATTGAATTCTAACACATCCGTTCAGGTCGTTATCGGCAGGAATTAGCCCGGCTCTTCCATGCCCTAATCCAGCCGCTTGTTGAAGCGGGCTATCGCCAGGGTCAGGGCGGCGGCGGTGAAGACGCCGAGGGCGGCCATGTCCCGGGCCATCATCGAGATGTCGGCGCCGCGCAGGACGATGCCGCGGATCAGGCGGTTGAAGTGCGTGAGCGGCAGGATTTCGGCGATGCCCTGGGCGATTTCGGGCATGCCTTCGAAGGGAAACATGAAGCCGGAAAGCAGGATCGAGGGCAGGAAGACGAAAAAGGTCATCTGCATGGCCTGGAACTGGCTCGCGGCCACGGTGGAAATCAGCAGGCCGAGGGAAAGATTGGCGCAGATGAACACCAGCGAGGCCAAGAGCACCTGCCATTCGCTGCCCATGATCGGCACCGCGAACACGGTGCGCCCCACCGCCAGAATCAGGGCGAGCTGGATCAGCCCGATGACGATATAGGGAACGATCTTGCCGAGCATCAATTCGGTGGACCGCACCGGGGTGTTGATCAGCAGTTCGAGATTGCCCCGCTCCTTTTCCCGCACCACGGCGACGCTGGTGAACAGCACCATGGTCATGGTCAGCACCACGCCGACGAGCCCCGGGACGATATTCACCGCCGAGCGGCGCTCGGGATTGTAGAAGTTGCGCACTTCGATCATGCGCTGCCGCTCCTCAATCCCGGTCTGGGAATCGAAGCCCAGGGGGATGGCGGCGAGCCTTTCCGCCACGCCGAGGACGATTGGGTCGGTTCCGTCCACGAGCAATTGCAGCGCCGGGCGGTCGCGGGCGATCACCCGGCGGTCGAAATCGTCGGGAATGGCGACGCCCACGGAAATGCCGCCCGCGTCGAGCAGGGCGACAAGCTCGCCGGGGCTTGCCACTCGCTGGCCGAAGGTCACCACCTGGGCCGCGCCCATGTCGGCGATCAACTGGCGCGACAGGTGCGAGTCCGCCTCGTCCACATAGGCCGCCGAGAGATTGCGCACATCGGTATTGATGGCGTAGCCGAACAGCAGCAACTGGAGCAGCGGCATGCCGATAATCATGCCGAAGGTGAGCCGGTCCCGGGACAGTTGCCGCAATTCCTTGCGCATGACGGCGAAGACGCGGACCAGGGATTTCATCGTTCGGAACCCTCCATATGTCCCTCATGTTCGCCCTTCCCGTCATCCCGCGCGTAGTCGCGGGATCTCGCTGGCGCGGTTTCCGCCCGGGATTCCGCGGCTCCGCGCGGAATGACAGAGTCCCGGATAGGTGTCCCACCGGATTCCCGGCCGTCCCGCCCATGCTCGCGTAGTTCGGTGACCGCGACGAAGATATCCTCGAGATCGGGAAAGACTGTATTGATCTCGGCTTCGATGCCGGCATTCCGCAAGGCTTCGCCGACAATGGCCAACGGCTCGGCAATCCGCTTCGGTATCTGCGCGCGCAATCGCGAGCCAAGCCGGGTGAGGCTGACGATCCGCGGAATTTTTCCCAGCGCCAGATGCGCCGCGTCGGCATTGTCCGCCCGCACTTCCACCACATGGGTGCCGATGCTTTCGCCGAGCGCCCGGGGCGAGCCGTCGGCGACTTTCACGCCGCGGTCGAGAATCGCCAGATTGTGGCAGCGGATGGCTTCGTCCATGTAATGGGTGGAAACGAGAATCGTCGTGCCCCGCTCGGCGAGCTCGAACAGCCCTTCCCAGAAATCCCGGCGATTGCTCGGGTCCACCGCGCTGGTGGGCTCGTCGAGCAGCAGCAGTTGCGGCCGGTGCATGACGGCGGCGGCAAGGGCGAGGCGCTGCCGCTGGCCGCCGCTGAGGGCGCCGGCGCGCTGGCCTTCGCGCCCGGCGAGATTATACCGGCTCAGTAACTCCCCGACGCGGCGGCGGCGTTCGCGGCGCGGTATGGCGTAGATCTCGCCGATGAATTGCAGATTCTCGCCCACGCTCAGGTCCTGGTAGAGCGAGAAACTCTGGGTCATGTAACCGATCCGGTTTTTCAGCGCTTCCGAATCCCTGGCGGCGTCGAGGCCGAGCACCGTTGCCCGCCCGGCGCTCGGCCGCAGCAGCCCGCAGAGCATGCGGATGGTGGTGGACTTGCCGGAACCGTTGGGGCCGAGAAAGCCGTAAATCCTGCCGGTGGGAATGTCGAGATCCACCTCGTTCACCGCCACCAGCGAGCCAAAGCGCCGCGTCAACCCGCGCGCCCGGATCGCAAACTCGGCACTGTCCTTCATGTTTCGCGGCAGGGATGAATTTGTTCAATCATTTGTAAAAAGCGCTTGTACTGGAAGACCTTCCGGCAGCCGTTCGGGCAGATCGGGCATGCGCACTTCGGCCATGTACGACAGCCGCCCGCGGTCCCTTTCGGTGAGCGCGAAATACGGCGTGAAACTGGCTTCGCCGGCGATGCGGCGGATGGTTCCATTGAGGGGCTGCCCGATGCCGTCAACGGCGATGCGCAGCGGGCTGCCGACCCGCAAGCCCGCCCGCAGCGGTTCGGGGATGTACACCCGGGCGTAAGGCTGCTCGCCGGTCAGCAACACGGCGACCACATCGCCTGGCCGCGGTCGCTCGCCGACTTCGTATGGCAGCGTGTCGACCAAGCCGTCCACCGGCGCCGCCACATGCAGGCGTTCGCGGTCGAGCTTGAGCGAATCGAGTTGTGCGGTGGCCTGGCTGAGCAGGCCGCGGGTCTGTTCAATCTGCTCCGGCCGGGTGCCCGCTTCGAGTTCGTCAAGCTGCGCGGAAACGATCTCGATTCTCGCCGCGGCGAGCTCAAGCAGGTTGCGCGCCTGATCGACGCTTTCTTCCGATGTCAGATTGCGCTCGCGCAAACCGGTCAGCCGATTGAGTTCGCGCTCGCGGAAATCGCGTTCGATCTCGGCTTCGAGCAGGCTGGCGCGAGTGGCTTCGATGGCTTCGATTCGCGGACCGTTGACCTGCTCTTCGAGCAGCGCCTCGATGCGGGCGATATTGGCCTGGGCCTCGCGGATGCGGATGTCGAGCCGCGCCGTGTCCTGCCGCAGGATCGGCGCGCCGGCGGCGAGTTCATCGCCTTCGAGCGAAGCGATCTCGACGATGGGCTCGTTCGATTCGGCGACCACTTCGACCCGGTCGGATTCCAGTTGTCCGTAGGCCTGCAAGGGCGGCTCCTCGCAGCCGGCCAGCGCGAGCGAGGGTACCAGGAAGAAACCTCGCCATCTCTTCATCCCCCACATTTAATGTGAGGCGGTGCGGGATGTCAAAAGCCGAAGCGGATGCCGGCTACGAGGGAAACCCCGCCGATATCGTCCAGACTTCGCGGAGTCGAGGATATGACGAGCAAATGCGACAGCGGCCCGAAAGGGCCAAGCTGACCGGGCGCCAGATTCGTCACTTCCGAAGACTCGAAGCGGCTCCAGCGCACGGTTGCGAAAGCGGTAGTCCGATCCGCGAGTTCACGGTCGACTCCCGCCATGAACTGGTAACCCAGCACGTTATCGCTCGATTCGGCGTCGAGAACGGTTCGGTTCGAGAAAGCGAACAGCTGGGGAACGAGCGGCTCTTCGCTGGTCAGGGCCGGGACCGAAATGAAATCCGGAGCATGGAACGTCAACTCGCTTCCTTCCAATACATATCTGTAACGTATTCTGGCCACTCCGACGCCGAGCCCGACAAAGGGCCTCCAGGCGACGCCGGTGCGGAAACCGTAGAAGGCGTTGACAAAAAGCCGTTGCGAGTTCAGCCGGGAGATTTCATGTCCCGGATTTGTCGAAGGGATGCCGACCAGGCCGCCGATCACGCCAAGGTCGACGCCCCTGAACTGCTCCACCAGGGGCAACGCCGGCCGCGGCAGCGACCGCCCGCCGTGTTCACGGCCCGAATATTCCAGTTCCAGCCGCCAGTCCTCCCATTCGAACCCCAGGCTCGCCGCCCCCGCAAGCGCGTACTCAAGCTCGAATTCGGCGCCGCTGGGCTCGAACGACGAAGGGCCTCCGCAAAAATCGACGGCCGCGGCGGAAGAGACCAATAAACTTTGACAATTCAAAAATCCCGGCACGAGCGAGTTCATTTCGACCTTCTCTTCCGCAATCCCCAATCCGAGCGAGACATACCTCTCGGCGGCGTTGGCGCCGCTCAACGGGATCGCGAAACTCAAGGCGGCAAGCGTCGTCAATCGCAGCTTCTTCATGACCCCCCTCTTTTCTCGATAAAGAACGATCGGCGCGATGTCCTGGATAAACCGGCATAGTTTAACATGAGCCCGAGAAGCCGGAACCCGCCCCCGTGCTACAATGCCCGACCCCGTAAGGAGGCGGACGCATGACTGTTCTCGTTCTCGGATTGATCCTGTTTCTCTTCCCCCACACGTTACGGGAATTCGGCCTGCGCGAGGCGCTGGCCGGACGCTTTCCTTCGCCCGGCGCGTACAAGGGCGCCTACAGCCTGACCGCCCTGCTCGGACTCGCGCTGATCGTCTGGGGCAAGTCCATCGCGCCCTTCGTCATGATCTGGGAGCCGCCTTTCGGTCTGCGCAACGTTTCGCATTACCTGATGTTTCCGGTTTTCTGGCTGTTGCTGGCAAGCTTTCTGCCGATGTCCGGGATTCGGCGCAACGTGCGCAACCCCATGGTGCTCGGCGTGACCCTGTGGGGCGCGGCGCACCTGTGGACCAACGGCGACCTCGCCTCGATGCTGCTGTTCGGCGGCTTCACATTTTGGGGCGCCGTAAAGTTCGTGACCCTGTGGCGAAGCGCCTCGATTCCGGAATACGAATTCCGCATCGTCATCTGGGACATCGTCGGCGGCTTGCTTGGCCTGGCGATCTATTGGGCCGTATTCGTCTTCCACGGCGACCTGTTCGGGGTGGGTCTGGTCTTGTGAGAGTTTCCGTGAGAGTGCTGACGCTCGCATTGCTGCTGGCGCTCGGTCCGCAGGCGCGGGCCGCCGAAGATTACGCGCAGTACTGGAACGGCGTCTGGAACGCCGAGGGCACGCTGTTTTCGGTGGAAGTTAACGTTGTGGACGACCGCGTCGAATTGCGCCAGCTCGAATCCCTCGGCTTCCAGTGGTCGAGTTCCGCCGGCAGGGTGGCGGGGTCGATACTGGAGATAGAAATAAACTACGCCGGCGTGTCGGGCGTGATCCGCGCCCGGCTCGAAGACGCGAGCACCGCCATCGTATTCGCCCGCGCCTGCATGCCCGACTTCATGGTCGTCTGCGTGCTCGCGCGGGACCGCCAGGCGCGATTCCGCAAAATCAGCGACTGACTTCCCCGCAGTTGTCCTGGCTTTGCCGGATATAGGCGACGATCTTCCAGACATCGCTGTCGCCCTCGGGAAAATTCTCGCCGAAACCGACCATGCGCGTATCCGGGATACCTTCCTTGACGATGCGGAACATCTCCGCGTTATCCTCGGCGTGGGTCCACCGGCAATCGAACAGGAACAGCGCATCGGCCTGATCGGGCTCCTCCTCGATCAGGCCGTGGCAGAAGCTGACGCAGGAGCCGAGAAACAGATCCTGGCCCCTGCGCAAGGCGGCGGGATCGTTCATGTAGCCGGCGACGATGAACTCCGGAGTTGACAGCGGCGGAGCCGGCTCTGCCGGAACCTGCACGGTTTCGCCTTCCCCGCAGGCAAACAGCAGGGAAAGAACGAGGGCAAGGCAGATTCTGCTCATCGGCCGGTTTCCGGTCCCAGCGGTTTGAAAGTCGCGAGCAATTGCGGCAACAGGGTCAGCGACCCCGTGAGCGCGACCAGCATGGCCAGGCTCGTCAGGAGGCCGAATATGCCGGTTGGAATGAAATTCGACAAGACGAGGATCGAAAATCCGGCGACGATCGTCATCGAAGTGAAATACATCGCGCGGCCGATGCTGTCGTGGCAGTAATACATGGTCTTGCGGTAGTTCCCGAAGCGGGGAAACACACGCCTGAACCGGTACATGTAATGAATCGTGTTATCGACGCCGATGCCCACCGACACCGCGGCGATGGTAATCGTCATGATGTCGAGCGGAATATCGAGCCAGCCCATGATGCCGAGCACGAGCGAGGCGGCGATGGCGTTGGGAACGATGCAAAGCACCGCTATCAGCAGCGAACGAAACAGCACCAGGAACATCAGCATGATGGCGAACATGACCACGCCAAGGGTGAGAATCTGGGACTGGAACAGGCTTTGCAGCACATTGTTGTACATCACCAGCAAACCGGTCAGGCGCACCTGATCGGGCTCATAGCCGAACTCCTCTTCGAGCCCGGCTTCGACCCGTTGCAGGAGTTCGTTGCGATTCAGGTCCGGCGCCGATTCGCGTACGCGTACGTTGAAGCGCAGTTCGCTGTCGTCGATCCGCACAAAGGGATCGAGCACCGCCTCGCGCAAGGTTTGCGGGATGCGATTGTACATTACCGCCCATAGCAGGCCGTCCACCGGTTCGTAATCGTTCAGTTGCTCGGCGAGTTGCACGACGGCGCCCAGCGACAGCACCTTGCCGGTGTACGGGTCGGCGTCGAGATACTCGTGAATCGCCTTGACCTCGGCCATGCGCGGGGCGGTGAACCAGTAGGCGTCGTCGGATCCGCCGTCGAAACCGCTGCTGCCGAAGCCGTCGTCGCCGAAATCGTCCTCGAATGCGACCTCTTCTTCCGGCAATCGGACGATGGCGTCGAAGGACAAGGTGCCGCCGAGTTGTGCGTCGATCAGGCTCATGCCCTGGTTGATCT
This sequence comes from Pseudomonadales bacterium, assembly GCA_022822865.1. Classification (GTDB taxonomy): domain Bacteria; phylum Pseudomonadota; class Gammaproteobacteria; order Pseudomonadales; family Pseudohongiellaceae; genus UBA9145. The sequence goes on from JAJDYJ010000025.1 coordinate 29,096, forward strand.
CGGTGCTTTCCCGAAAGTAGTCGATGAAGCTGTTCTCGACCCGCAGCCGGGTCAGGCCGGTGACGCCGACGATCAGGATCAGCGCGTAGATCACGAATACCCGGCCGCGCAACCTGTCGGTCAGCCGGGCCAGCGCCGAAGTCAGGTTCAGGCGCAGGTCGGAGGAAAGCCGGGAGCGGTCCGCCGGCAGCGTCGACATGATCGAAGGGAACAGCGTAAAGGCGACGATCAGCGCGGTGGCGACTCCCATCATCATCATCCAGCCGAAGGTGATGATCGGCAGGATGCCGCTGACGATGAGCGAGCCAAACGCGACTATCGTCGTCAGGGCCGTATACAGGCAGGGCCGGAACATGCTCAGCACGGCGTGGCGCAACATCTTGCCGTGGCGGCTGAAATGGCGGGTCGCGCGCAATTCGCGATAGCGCACGGTCAGATGCACCGTGAGCGAGATCGTGATGATCAGCAACAACGAGACGAAATTCGACGACACCACGGTAACGCGCCAGTCCATCAATCCGAGCGTGCCCACCATGATCGTTCCCGCCGCGGCGCAGCAGATCAGCGGAATGGCGATGAAGCGGATCTTGCGGAAAATCAGGCCAAGCGCGACGATGATCAGTATCAGCACCGCGATGCTGAAACTGCTCAAATCGCCGCGCACGAAGGAAATCAGGTCGTCGGCGATCATCGGCGCGCCGCTGAGATGGATTCGCGCGCCGTCGCGATAGCGGTCGAGGGTTTCACGCACGGCGGTAATCAGTTCGTGCTGCCTTTCGTTGACGCCGATGCTGTATTCGGCCCAGGCGGCTTCGACCTCGCCCAGTTCCGCGAGCCCCGCGGCGTCGATTTCCCCGTCGATCCGCAACTGGCGCAAGGCGCTGCGGCGGTCGAGCAGTTCCCGGGCCCGGTGGTCGATTTCGATGCTGACCTGCATGCCGGCGCCGTTGCCGTCGGGACTGATCAGCGCGTCGATGTAGATCGGATTGGCCATCATTTCCGTGCGCGCCGCCGCGAGATCGACGTCTTCGTCGAGCAAGGTCAGATAGTCTTCGGAAATCCCGGTCAGCGGCGTATCGGCGAACACCGGCACGTTGAGGATGCTGTCCACCCGCTCGACGCGGTCGATGGCGAACAGGTCGTTATGCAGCCGGTTCAGTTTTTCGAGTTCGGAACGGGTGAACAACTCGCCATCGGGAATATAGGCGACGACGACGAACTCGCGGATGCCATAGCGGTTTTCCACCTGGCGGAAGAATTCCCAGTCGGGATCGTTTTCCAGCAGCAGGGAATCCGCCGAGGCGTCCAGCCTGAAGTACTGGGTGAACCAGGCGAAGAAGGCAACGACGAGCGCGGTGATGCCGATGACCAGCCAGGGTCTGCCAAACACCAGTTCGCCGTAGAGTCTGACAGCCCTCGAGGTCATGAATACTCAGCTTGCGCCGCTATCGGGGCTGCAGCTCGGTCTCCAGTTCCTGCCGCCGGGCGCCGGCGAGAATGCCGGCGAAAGCGTAATTGCCTTCATGGCAGGCGTATTCGTACATGCGCTCTTCCGCGGCCTTGCGGTTCATGGCGACTTCCCCGGACCAGGGCTGGGTATAGGTCAGCGGATCGTCGATGGTGAAACGATAGCGAATCTTTTCCGGGCCGAGCAATTCGAATTCCTCGCGGATCACGACCTCGCCGGAACTGCCGCGGAAGGATTGCTGCGGATGGAAATTGCGCGTTTCGACCTTGAGCACATCGCCGTCCCAATATCCCACGGAGTCGCCCATCCATTTTTCGAAATCGGCTTCGTGATGGCCGCCGTTCAGGCGAACGATGCGCGCGTCGTGAACCATTTCGACCAGAATCATGAAATAGCCGGGCGTCTGCACGATCTGGTAATTGCTGTTGTAGAGGATCGGCAGCATGGGCGGCCCGGATCCCGAGCCGAAAGTCAGCAGGCAACGCTCGGCCAAAGGCCGCACCGGATAGTCGTCGAAGGGTTCGACGCCCGGCCGGTTGCGCCAGGCGGTCCGCAGGTCGTGCCCCGGCGCGCCGCCTTCCACCCAGGGAATCTGGCCGTCGGGCGGATCGACAATGATCGAGGTGCGATATTCGCCGTTGATCTCGATGGCGTCGTCCCGCGGGTCCCACCAGAAGCTGTTATAGCCGAAATCGGCGTTGCCGTCGGTGGGCGGCCCTCGTTCCGGGTCGATCGGCTGCGCCAGCAGGTTGTAGCGGTCGCGCCAGCCCTGCTCGACGTCCTGCGCTTCTTCCCGGGTCAGAAATCCCTTGGCGCCGAATTCCTCCGGCCGCACCAGGGGAGTCTGCGAAGAGTTGGTCCAGACGCCCTGCAGGTCGGGCTGCCCGTCCGGGGTGCGCGGCGTCTCCCAGTCCTGCTGCGCCGCCGCTGCCGCGGGCAGGATCAGGCAGAGCGTAGCGCCGAACATCGTGTGTTTGAGGTTCATGACTCTCTCCGGCAGCGGCCGTCGCCGAGATGCAATGAGCATACTCCGAAGCCGATAGCGCCTCAATAGCGGCCGGAAAGCGGCGGCGAGTCGACTGCAACAATCTGTTACCGCGACAATTTGCCGCTTTGACGGGTTTTTCGAAATTGGTAGGATTTGACGTTGCGAGCGGACCGTGTCCGATTCTCGGTTTTTGTGGATAGCAGACTTCCGGAGCTGACAGTGAAGCGATCGATTGGCCTTCTCATTTCCTGCGCATTTGTTCTTGCCGCCGGCGCGGCCGTGGCCGACGGCTGGCTGCGAACGATGCCGGAGTTTGAGCTTACCGACCACCTCGGCGAGGTGCACACCCTTGACACCTACAAGGACTACGACTACGCCGTATTCTACGTGCAAGGCGTAGGCTGCCCCATCGCGCGTCTGGCCCTGCCGAATTACCGCGAAGTTCGCGCGGAGTTCGGGCCGGAGAACATCGCCTTCTCCATGTTCAATTCCAACATCCAGGACGACCTGCCGCGCATCGCCAGGGAAGCGGACGAATTCGGCATCGACTTCCCGATCATGAAGGACCGGGATCAGGCGCTGGCCAAGGCGCTCGGCGTTGAGCGCACCGCCGAGGTATTCATCGTCGATCCCCGTACCCGCGACGTGCTTTATCGCGGCCCCATCAACGACCAGTTGGGCTACGAGACCCAGCGCAACGAAGCGCGCGAACATTATCTGAAAGACGCGCTGAACACCGTGCTTGCCGGCGGTGTGGTCGATATGGACGACGTTCCCGATTCGAAAGGCTGTCTGGTCGCCATATTCTGATGCCGGTGCAGGCAGGCGCCGCCTTGTCGCTCACCCGTCGTGGATTCACGATCCGTCTTGCCTCCCTGATCGCCGCGGGAGTGGCGCACCCGGCCCTGGGCCAGGATGAGCTGCAGTCGTTCCGCGCGCTTTCCGCACGTTTAACCGGATTTTCCGAAGCCGGAATCGATCCCGAACTGGCGCTGCACATGATGGATGGACTGCGAGCGGCGGGGCTGGGCGACGCGCTGGAGAGTTTGCTGGCGGACGGGCTTCCCGGGAATGACGAACTGGCTCGGCAGATCGCGGTAGCCTGGTATTCGGGATTTCATCCGGACGCAACGGGGACATCCCTGCGCGCATACTATGACGCCCTCGTCTGGCGCGCGCTGGACTACACCAGGCCACCCGGCCAATGCAGCGCGGCGCCGGGAGACTGGAGCGAACCGCCGGCCGGGGCCGCGCAATGAGCGCGATCGAAGCCGACGTCATTATCGTCGGCGCGGGTTTTGCCGGCGCGCTGCTGGCGGACCGGCTCGCCGGCGCGGGAGTCGGCGCGGCAGTGCTCGAAGCCGGCCCGCGGGTCAATCGCGGCGCGGCCTTCCAGACTTTTCTCAATACCGCGATCAAGACCCCTGAAAGCCCGTATGAGCGGCTGCCCGAAGCCGAATTTCCGGACACCCTGGACAGCGGCCACTGGTACCGGCAAGCCGGCCCCGACGTATTCAAAAGCACCTATCTGAAAGCCGTCGGCGGCACATCCTGGCATTGGCTCGGCACCTGTGTGCGCTATGTGCCAAGCGATTTCCGCATGCGCTCGGATTTCGGCCGCGCGGTCGACTGGCCCATCGACTATGCCGAACTCGAGCCCTGGTACGTCGAAGCCGAGCGTGAACTCGGCGTCGCCGGGGATTCGGAAGAAGACCTGGGTTCGCCGCGGTCCGGCCCGTTTCCGCAACCGCCGATTCCGGGCACCTGGCTCGACCGGGTTTTCGCACGCGCGCTGGAAGGCACGCAATATCAGGTGCGGCTTACGCCGCAAGCGCGCAACTCCGTGGCCCGTGACGGCCGGCCCGCCTGTTGCGGCAGCGGCACCTGTATTCCGATCTGTCCGGTGGGCGCGAAATACGACGCCATGGTCCATCTCGACCGGGCCGAGATCCGGGGCGCCGTGATTCACGAGCGCACCACGGCGACTTTAATCGAGACCGGCGCCGGCGGCCGCGTCTCGGCGATCCGGTTTCACCGGCCCGACGGCTCCGGCGATCTCGCCCGCGGGCGCGTCTTCATTCTGGCGGGCAACGCGGTCGAGACGCCGCGCCTGCTGTTGCAATCTCGATCCGAAACGGCGCCCGGCGGCATCGCCAACGGCTCCGATCAGGTCGGCCGCAACCTGATGGATCATCCGATCCAGCTCAGTTGGGCGCTGGCCGGCGAGCCGGTATGGCCCTACCGCGGACCCATGGCAACCTCGGGCGTCGAGAATCTGCGTGACGGCGCATTCCGCTCACAAAGATCGGCCTTGCGCATCCAGATCAGCAACGACGGCTGGAACTGGCCGACCGGAGGACCGGTGACCCTGGCCGATTCGCTGACGCGCCGCGGTTTGCTCGGGACGGACCTGCGGCGCGAAATCGCCGGGCACGCATCGCGCGAGGTGCAACTCGCGGCGCTGACCGAGCAACTTCCCGATCCGGAGAATCGAATCACGCTCGACCCCCAGGACGCCGACCCCTACGGCGTGCCGCTGCCCCGAATGCATTATCGCGTGGGCGAATACTCCCGGGCCGGACTCGATTACGCGAGAGATGTGCACGATGAAATCTTCGCGCGTCTGAACGCCAGCGAAGTACAGCATTCGGAAGAATTCCAGGGCTCGGGCCATGTCATCGGCACGACGCGAATGGGCGACGACCCGCTGGACTCCGTTGTGGACCGCAATTTGCGCAGCCATGCCCACGACAATCTCTTTCTCGTCGGCGCCGGCGTTTTCCCGACCGCGTCTACGGCCAATCCGACCCTCACCATCGCCGCTCTCGCGCTGCGGGCCGCCGAACAGGTCAAAGCGGAGCTTGCCGCCTGACGTCGCTTGACCGAAGTCCCGGTTGAGACCATCATAAGCCCACTTTTTTCAGAGCTGGATTAGACATGGCCAAGTATCTGTTTCGAACGAGTTATACCCAGGCGGGAGTCGAAGGCCTGATTCGCGAAGGCGGAACCGGGCGCCGGGAGGCGCTGCGGCAGACCGTGGAAGGGCTCGGCGGCTCCCTCGAAAGTTTCTATTACGCTTTCGGCGACGACGACCTGCTGTTGATCGTGGATCTCCCCGATGACGAGGCCGCCACGGCTTTTTCGATGTTCGTCAGCGCCGCGGGCGCGCTGACGGTCGCGTGTACCGTTCTGATCGCGCCGGAAACCGTCGATGGAGCGATCAGCAAGAACGTGGCTTACCGCAAGCCCGGCGCCTGAAGCAAACGTCCCGCGGCCGCTGGCCGTAACCTGACGCTTCAGGCATGCTACGGACATGTTTTCCACAGACGTGTCCGTTCCGCTCTGGCTGTATCTCATCCTGCTCGGGCTGGCGGCTTATGCCGCGGTCATGAGCATACTCTTCCCCGGCGTGCGCTGGTATCTGCGCCGCCGGCTCAACATTGCCGTCGACCGCATCAACACCAGCTTGCAGATCAAGATCCGGCCGCTGCAGCAAACCCGACGCCAGGTGCTGATCGACCAGTTGATCTTTGACCGGGACGTGCTGGCGATGCTGGAGAAGACCTCCCACGAGCAGGATATCCCGCGGGAGGTGCTGCAGCAGCGGGTACGCACCTTCGCCCGGGAGATCGTGCCGGCGTTCAACGCCTATATCTACTATCGGGTTTTCTACTGGCTCGCCAAGAGCGTTTCGCGCTTCATCTATCGCATCCGCGTCGGCGCTTCGCATCCCGAGCGTTTGCAGCAACTCGACCCGGAGTCGACGGTGGTTTTCGTCATGAACCATCGCAGCAATATGGACTACATTCTGGTCAGCTATCTCGCCGCGGAACGCGCGGCGCTGTCTTACGCGGTTGGCGAATGGGCGCGGATCTTTCCGCTGGAAACCATGATCCGGGCCATGGGCGCGTTCTTCGTGCGCCGTGATTCCCGCGACCCGCTCTATCGCAAGGTGCTCGAACGTTACATCCATCTGGCCACGGGCAACGGCGTCTGCCAGGCGGTGTTTCCGGAAGGCAGGCTCAGCCGCGACGGGCGGCTCGGCGAAGCCAGGCTCGGCTTCCTCGATTACATCCTGCGCCATTACGACTGGAAGCGCGACCGCGGCGTGGTGTTCATCCCCGTCGCCATCAATTACGACCACATCCTCGAAGACAGCAATCTGCTCGACTGGGACGACCGGGCGAAACATCCTTCCGCCGGCGAGCATCTCAAGCGCCTATGGCGTTTCTTGCGCCGCAACCTGTTTACCGGGCCGCGGGAGCGCTTTGGCCGCTACGGCTACGCCAGCGTCAATTTCGGCGAGCCGCTGGACATGCGCGAGTATTGCGGGGAACGTGGGCTCGACCTGAATCACCTGGAAAAAGAGCAGCGCATTCGCCATGTGGCGGAAATCGCCGAACTGATGATGCGGCGCCTGCATCATGTCATGCCGGTACTGCCTGCCCCGCTGGCCGCCTTCGCCTTGCTGCGGCGCCCTGACGAAGCGATGACTTCGCTTGAGATCGCCGGCGCCTGCGATGACATCATCGACGAAATGATCGCCCGCGGCTCGCCGATGAAGAAAGCCGAAAAGCCGCGCCCGCGCACCGTGCAGAACGCTTTGCATTTGATGCGGGAACATGGGCTCGTGCTGGAGGAGGACGATCATTTCCGCATCCATCCGGACAACATGAGGTTGCTGGAGTTTTATGCCAACTCGATACGGCCCCTGGACTGACGGCGGGAGCCTGAACACGGTCCGGACCCGATGACCGGGCGCATCGCGAGTTTCTGCCTGTCCCGGCGGCATGCGCTGTTCTGGGCCGGCGTAATCGGCAGCCTGTTGCTCGCGGGGGGCGTGTTCAGACTCGGCTTCGACAGCTCGCTCGATTCACTGCTGACGCGCAGCGATCCTTATCTCGACGAGCTGGATTTGCTCGAAGCCGAGTTCCCGCGGGCCACCGAAATCGTCTTCGCCTTCCTGGCGCCGGAAGGCGAGAGCATTTTCACCAGAGGCCATTTGCGGGCGATCGACGCCCTGCGCGAACGTTACCGTGAAATTCCCCTGGCCGGCCGTCATTCTTCGTTGCTCGACTACTATTCGCCGCGCAATCTGCGGCGGCTGTTCGCAGCCGATTTCCGGGACTACGGCGAAGCCGAACTGGCCGGCCTGGCGCGAACCGCGCAAGCGGACGAGCTGCTTACCGGCAATCTGCTTTCGGCCGACGCCAGTCTCGCTTTCACGCGCATTCGTCTGAACGCCGAGTTCGCGGACGAGCCGGAACGGCTCGACGCCGCCCGCGAAGCCCTGCGCTTGCGCGATGCGTTGCGTGAGGAGTTTCCGGAGCTGGAAATCCATATCAGCGGTGAAGTCCTGCTCGAGTATTCCAGCCGGCAATCCATGCTCGACGACCTCGGCGGCCTGCTGCCGTTCGTTATCCTGGCCTGCATTCTTGCGATCTGCGGCTTCTTCCGCTCGGTGCGGGCGGGCTTCGCCATTCTCACGCATACCCTGCTGACCTTGCTATGCGCTCTGGGTACGCTCGGTCTGGCCGGATTCTCGTTCAATACCGTAACGGCGATCGCGCCGGTCATCATCGTCGTCGTTTGCGTGGCGAGCAGCGTCCATGTGATTTCGATCTACCGGCAAGGCCTGCTGCGCGGGATGCCGGAGGCGGAAGCGATGCGTTTCAGTCTCTTGCACAACATCCGCCCGGTAACGCTGGCCGCATTGACCACGGCGATCGGCTTCGCGTCGCTGAACCTGAGTTCCTCGCCGGCGATCTCGGACTTCGGCAGCACCGTCGCCGTCGGCATCGTGTTTTCCTGGCTGCTGACCGCCGCCCTGCTGCCGAGTTTGCTCATCCGGCTGATCAAGACCGGAAACGGTTCAAGTGACGGCGATCTTCTGCACAAGGCGATGAACCGAGTCGTCACTATAGGCCGGCGCAGGGACCGGCAACTGTTCTGGTTCTGCTCGGCGTTCGCGGTAGTGGGCATCAGCATGCTGCCGCTCAACGAAACCGACTTCAACCGGCTCGATTTCATCAGCGACGCCGCGGGGTTGCGCGACTATTTCGACGCCGTCGGCGAGCGCCTCGACCGCGGTCCGTCGATCAGCTATGCCGTCGATGCGGGCGTCCGGGACGGCGCCATCGATCCCGCGTTTCTGGCCCGGATGGAAGCATTGCTCGACTGGCTGGGAGAGCGGGACGAGATCGAATCCACCGCCAGCGTGGTGGAGTTACTGAAAACCGTAAACGAAATGCGCTACAACGACCCGGACGCCTATCTGCTGCCGGACGATTCCGAAACCATCGGGAATTATCTGCGGGCCTACCGCTTTGTACAGAATCTCGATTTTCCGCTGTCGAATTTCCTCAGCAGCGACCGGTCTATCGCCGCCCTTACGGTAAACGCCCGGCCGATGTCCAATCAGGAACTGCTCGACCTGGACGCCCTGATCGACGCCCGTTTCGAACAGACGTTTTCCGATGCCACCCTGGTCCACGGCAGCGGCCTGCTGGTATTCGCACGCATGGACGAGCGCGTGACAGTGGAACTGCTGCAAGGCTATTCGCTCAGCCTGGCCCTGATCACGCTCACCCTGATTTTCGGCCTGGGAAGCTTGTATTTCGGCATACTCAGCATCGTTCCCAATCTACTGCCTGCCGCAATCGTGTTCGGATTCTGGGGACTGCTCGTCGGCACGCTCGACCCGTTCGTTATGATGCTGTTCAGCATCAGTATCGGGCTGGTGGTCGACGATACCGTACATGTGCTGACCCACTACCTCGCGAAGCGGCGCGAAGGCGAAGACATTCAGGCCGCCGTCTCCCACGCGATCCGCACCGCCGGACCCGCGCTTACGATCACAACGCTGGTGCTGACCCTCGGCACGACTTTTCTGATGGCCGCGAGCACCTTCTATTTCCAGCAGGCCGCCAGATTACTGGTGCCCATCGTGGTGCTGGCATTGTTGCTGGACGTGTTCTATCTTCCCGCGATATTGCGGCGATTCGACAAACTACGCAGCCTTGCAAGGGCTGGTTGATCGCCTTCCACAGGAGAACCTTCAATGAGCGATAACGAGAACCATATGGACCGCAGGACATTCACCAAACTGGGCGTGGGCGCGGCCGCGGCCCTGGGCGCCGCCTCGCTGGCGCGAGCGCAATCCCCGGCCTCGGAACTTGAATCCGAGTTCCTGATGGAGTTGCTGCTCGACGTGGCCGGGCAGATCGATACCGGTCATACGCGCATCGCGCCGGTTACCGGCGGGACTTTCAGCGGACCCGGCCTGAACGGAACCGTCCTGTCCGGCGGCGCCGACTGGATCACCCAGGTCTCGGGCCATTCCGCGCTCGACGTGCGCATCACGCTCGAAACCGACGACGGCGCCCACATCTACATGACCTACCGGGGTATCGTGCACAACGGCGAGAACGGACTCTACTGGCGCGTGACGCCGCTGTTCAGCACCACCTCGGAAGAATACGACTGGGTGAACCACATCATTTGCGTCGGCAAGAGCAAGCAGGTGGAAGGAAAGGTCGCCTACGATATTTTCAGGGTTCTGTGATTGCCCCTACCCGTCATTCTGCGTGGAGCGAAGCGCAGTCGCAGAATCTCAGGCAGGTGGCAATCCCCATGAGATTCTGCGACTTCGCGCAGAATGACAGAACCTTGCCTTAGTCCCCGCCCTGATCTTCAAACTTCCAGCTAACCGCGCCGAAGAACATTTCGTCCCAGCTTTCGTTGCCCCAGTCCACTGCGCGGTCGGGGTTGGGGTTGTTCGGATTCCTGTCCGAGTTGTCCCAGGCCGCAACCGCGGTGATCTTCGTTCCGGCCGGAACGAACTTGGGTTCCTCGTAGGTATAGCTCAACTGCCAGTTGTAGTTGTACTTGGCGATGTTGATCAGTTCCTCACTGGTGCCGTCGGGATAATCCGCGTAGAAGCGCATGTACTTGCCGCGGAAATGCATATGCGGCAGGTAGCTGTGAATTTTCGCGTCGCGCTCGATGACGATGCTCGCGGTCTGCTCGAAGGCCGGATCATGTGGAGGAATCGTGGTCCATGTGTTGGGGAAAACACAGGCGCAACGGCCGCTCATTCTTTCTTCGGGCACCTCTCCTTCCGGGTAGAACCACAAACCGAGTTCGCTGCGGTCAACGGTCTCGCGGCCATTGGGCGTGTAGTGCATGTTGAGATGCAGCACCGAGCCGTCCTTGATCAGACCGCCGGTATTGGGCGGCGCCAGGTCGGGCGTGTCGCCGGGGATGTACGCGGTGATGTCCGCCTTGTCCGGATGCCTCTCTCCGAGAAAACCACCGCGGCGGCCGAATTCTTCCGGATAATCCAGGCGATTTACCGTGTGGTGCAATACGGAACGGTCGCCGGCGATGATCTGGCTTCCGCGGAGCCAGCGGTCCTGCCCCAATTCCATGGGTACTTCCACGTTCACGAATACGCCGTTGCCGGTGGCCGGAACCGTGGTAGCCGGAATGTCCAGCACCAAATCCGGCTCGCCGAAGGCCCATTTGGACTCGGGCCAGGTCAGTTCCGCCAGCGGGTCGCTGTCGCCGTCGATGGGAGCGCCGGCTTCGACCCAGGCAATCATGTTGCGCATGTCTTCGCGGTCGATCAGGCGGTCGTTGATGAACTCGCCGATATGTCCGTCGATCTGGCCCGGAGGCATGCGGCGCGTCATCAGCACTTCGCGAATCATCGGCGACCAGCCGCGCACCATGGTGTGGCTGTCCATGGCGAATGGCGCCACGCCGCCGGCCCGGTGGCAAGTTGCGCAGTTTTCGGCGATAACCGGCGCAATGTCGGCGGTATAGGAGGGAATGCCCGAATCGGGGTAGCTGACTTCAGACCCGGCAGTGGCGATCAGCGGATTGCCGACTTCCCCGCCGGCCAGCAATTCGTCGATCGCGGCGCCCGCGCCCGCCGCTGAACCGCGGTATTCGACCTGAAAGGAATTCGGATCGTACAGCAACACTTCACCGGTGCGTTCGATGCCCATGGCCTCGGAGACGACTTGCGAGTCGTCCATCAGCACGGGAAGCGCCACATCGCGCCGGTCGAGCCAGGCCTGCACCGCTTCACGGTTGAGCCGGCCCATGGGGTTGATCATCATGAATTCGACCCGCTGCCCATCGTAGCGCCGATGCAGTTCGAGATACTCCGCCAGCGCGGCATCGGCGGCCTCGCTGTCGTTCGCCTGCACCAGAAAGGCAATCAGTTCGTGGTCGCCGTACCAGCTCATGCCATGGTGATAACCCGTCTGGTCGAGCAGCGAGAAATCGCCGACCCGGTCCTGCGCCGCCGCGCCGGCCGCCAGTGGCAGCGCCAGCAGGGCCAGCGATCGAAACATGCCTGATCTGATCATCGAGTAGTCCTCTATGATTTCATTATGCGCGGCGAGGCCCGCCACGAAGTCCAATGCCTGATTGTACGAAGTACGCGACCGGCCTTCAATAAATCCGAAAGGCCACAAGCCGTCCAATTGTGACAATGCGTTACGCGGAAATTTGCCGCAGCCAGCCGGAAATGGCCTGGCCGATCTCGTCGGGGGAGTCTTCCTGCAGGAAGTGGTTGCCGCGGACGGTGACTTCCCGCTGGGCGGGCCAGGAGCGGCAGAACTCGCGCTGGGGGCCGATCAGGATGGCGCCGGGTTCGGCGTTGATGAACAGTTTGGGCACATCGGCCTTGCTGAAGTAATCGGCGTAGTCCTGCACGATCTGAACGACGTCTGCGGGCTCGCCGGCAATAGGAATCTGTCGGGGCCAGGTCAGGGTCGGACGGCGACCCTCGCCGGAATTGACGAAGGGACGGCGATAGACTTCCATTTCTTCTTCGCTCAGCTTGCGTATGCAGGAACCGGGCAGCACGCGTTCGACGAACACGTTCTTCTCCAGCACCATATCCTCTCCAGCGGGCGAACGGAAACCCTGGAATACGCGACGGGCGGCTTCGGGCCAATTGTCCCAGGTCGCAACCGGCTGGACGATCGCTTCCATGTAGGCGATGCCCCTGACGCTGCCGGGATGGCGGCGAGCCCAGTCGAAACCGAGGGCCGAGCCCCAGTCGTGGATGACGAAGGTGACATTGTTCCCGACGCCGAGTTGTTCCAGCGCCGCATCGAAATATTCGCGGTGCTCCAGCAGCGTATAGCGGTCCGGGCCGGAATCGTCGAGCTTGTCCGAATCGCCCATGCCGATCAGGTCGAGAGCGATGCAGCGGCCCTGCCCCGCAAGATGCGGCATGATATTGCGCCAGAGATACGATGAAGTCGGATTGCCGTGCTGGAACACAATGGGGTCGCCTTCGCCCATCTCGACATAAGCCATGGTCTTGCCCAGGACGGTGATTTTCTTCTTCGGGTGTTCTTCGGCGCTGATCATCGCACTCTCCGACAGATAAAAATGCCGCAAGCATAATGGCGCGGGAATTGCCTTGCAAACGCGCTTTTACGGTGATCTGGCTTACATTGAACGACTCCTGCTAATTAGATATGCTGCCTGCGCAGTTTTGGCCAGGCACGCTTGAGGTTGATTCCGATGACAATGCAAACCACCCCATTACTCATGTCCCGCATTCTCGGCCGGGGCGCTCAGCTCGACCCGGACGTCGAAGTCGTGACGATGCAGGCCGACGGGACGCACCGGCAATCGCTCAAGCAGACCTGGGATCGGGCCAACCAGTTGGCCCACGCGCTGAAGGGAGCGGGTATCGGCGTCGGCGACCGGGTCGGCAGCTTCATGTGGAACAATTATCGCCACCTGGAGTTGTACCAGGCCGTGCCTTCCATGGGCGCGGTATTGCATACGCTGAACATCCGCCTTTCGCCGGTGGATCTCGAATACATCGTCAATCACGCCAACGACCGCGTGATCTTCGCCGACGAAGACCTGCTGCCGCTGCTCGAGCCGCTTTGGGACAAACTGCCCTGCGTCGAATTGCTGGTCGTCTGCCGCCATGGCGAAGGCGGCGAAAGCTCCTTCGGCAACCAGGTCGATTACGAGGACTTCATCGCCGGTCAGGCGAGCGACTACGCATGGCCGGACATCCCGGAGACCGCGCCCATGGGCCTGTGCTACACCTCGGGCACCACGGGCAAGCCGAAGGGCGTGATGTACACCAACCGCTCGACTTATCTGCATACCCTGACCGAATGCCTGACCGACTCGATCGGGTTTTCGGCGCTGGACTCGGCGCTCGGAATCGTGCCCATGTTCCACGCCATGGGCTGGGGGCTGCCTTTCTGCGCTTCCATGCTGGGCGCCAAGCAGGTCATGCCGCACCGGTTCATGATTCCCGACGCGTTCCTGCGCCTGATGCGGGATGAGGAAGTGACCATTTCCGCCGGCGTGCCGACGATCTGGCAAGGCGTGAAAGCGACGCTGGAAGCCAACCCGGGCAAGTACGACATCTCAACCGTAGGCCGGCTCACCTGCGGCGGCTCCGCGCCGCCGCCCTCGATGATTCGCTGGTATTGGGACAACTACAACATTGAAATGATCCAGGGTTGGGGCATGACCGAAACCAATCCCCTCGGCACCCTTTCGCGCAAGGTGTCCAAGTACACCCAGCGCGGCCTGAGCGAGGACGCGCAATTCGAGAATATCGCCAAGGCCGGACTGCTGATGCCGGGCCTGGAAATGGAAATCTTCGACGAGGAATGGAACGCCCTGCCCCACGATGGCGAGACCGTGGGCGAACTTTGCATTCGCGGCCCGTGGATCGCCGCGGAGTATTACAACGATCCCCAGCCCGACAAGTTCCACGACGGCTGGCTCGTCACCGGCGACGTCGCCAAGATCGACCCCGACCAGTATCTGCTGATCGCGGACCGGTCAAAGGATCTGATCAAGTCCGGCGGCGAATGGATTTCCTCGGTCGACCTGGAAAATCACATCGTCGCCATGCCCGACGTCGCCCAGGCCGCCGTGGTGGCCCAGCCGCATCCGAGATGGGACGAGCGCCCGGTGGCCCTGGTCATCATGGCGGAAGGCAAGGAGCTCGATCCGGCGGCGGTGATCGAGCATTGCGGTCAGGCCTTCGCCAAGTGGCAACTGCCCGACGAAGTCATGGAAACGGACAACATTCCGCTCACGACCACGGGCAAGATCGACAAGAAGATCATCCGCGCCCGCCTCGCCGACGAGGGTTACCAATTGCCAGACTTGCGCGCCTGAACTCCGCAGGTCAGATTTCGCGGGCGATCAGCATTTTCATGATTTCGTTGCTGCCGCCGTAGATTTTCTGGATCCGGCTGTCGGCGTACATCCTGGCGATGGGAAATTCCATCATGTAGCCGTAGCCGCCGAAGAACTGCAAGCATTCGTCGACGATCTCGCATTGCTTCTGGGTCGTCCACCATTTGGCCATGGCCGCGGTGCCGACGTCGAGCTTGCCGGCCAGCAGGCGCTGTACGCAGTCATCCACGAATGAACGCGCGATATGCAATTCGGTGAATCGTTCCGCCAATTTGAACTGGGTGTTCTGGAAGTCGAGGATGCGCTTGCCGAACGCCTTGCGCTCCTTGACGTATTCCGAGGTGATTCGCAACGCTCTTTCCATGGCGGCCACCGCGCCGACGGCGATGATCAGGCGCTCCTGCGGCAACTGCTGCATCAATTGCACGAAGCCCTGGCCTTCCACGCCGCCGAGCAGGTTTTCCCTCGGCGCCCGGACATCGTCGAAAAACACTTCGGCGGTATCAGCGGCCTTCTGGCCGAGTTTTTCGAGATTGCGGCCGCGGGAAAATCCGCCCTCGCCCTCTACGTTTGCCGTTTCCACGACGACGATGGAGACTCCGCTCGCCGCTTCCGAAGGATCCGTCTTCGCCACAACGCAAATCAGATCGGCATTCATGCCATTGGTCAGAAATGTCTTTTGTCCGTTGATGACCCAATCGTCACCGTCCGCGATTGCCGTGGTCGCCACGGCTTGCAGGTCCGAGCCGGTGCCGGGTTCGGTCATGGCGATGGCCGCCACGAGTTCTCCGGTCGCCATCTTCGGCAACCAGTTCCGCTTCTGTTCTTCCGTGCCGTAGGCATTGATGTAATGGGCGACGATTCCCGAATGCACGCTATTGCCGAAAGTGACCCCGGACTGGGCCAATTCTTCCAGAAACACCGCTTCGTGCCTGAAATCGCCGCCGCCGCCGCCGTAACGCTCGTCGATGGAAGCGCAAAGCAAGCCGGCCTCGCCCGCCTTGCGCCAGGCGTCCCGGTCGACCCGGCCCTGTTTTTCCCATTTGGCTTGCAGCGGCACGAATTCCTTTTCCAGGAAGCGCTGCACGGAGTCGCGCAGGATGCGCAGTTCCTCATTCATCCAGGGGGCTTCGCGGCGATCGGACAGCATGTTCAAATTCCTCGAAAACCTGGCCTGGCCGCGGATCAGGCCGCCAGCTTGTCGGTGCGTTCGACTATCATGGCGTTGGCGGTGCCGCCGCCTTCGCAGATCGCGATCAGACCATAGCGGCCTTCGCGGCGCTCGAGTTCATGCACCAGGGTGACCATCAGTTTCGCGCCGGTCGCGCCGAGCGGATGGCCGAGCGCCTGGGCGCCGCCGTTCACATTGAGTCGTTCCGGGTCCGCGCCGAGCGCCTTGGCCCATGCCAGAGGCACCGAACCGAAAGCTTCGTTGATTTCATACAGATCGATCTCGTCCAGCGAGAGCCCGGACTTTTCCAGCACCTTGCGCGTCGCGGGAATCGGGCCTTCGAGCATGATCACGGGATCCGACCCGACTACCGCCAGCGAATGAATCCGGGCGCGCACCGGCAAATCGAATTCCGTGACGGCGCGTTCATTGGCGATCATCACGGCGGCGGCGCCGTCACTGATCTGGCTGGCGGTTCCGGCGGTGATCACACCCTCCTCGCGCAGGGGATTCAGACCGCGCATGCCTTCCAGCGAGGCGTCCATGCGGATGCCCTCGTCTATTTCATGCAATTCCGGCGAACCGTTTTCGCTAACGATGGGAACCGGCAGCACTTCGCGCTCGAAGTGTCCTTCCCGGGTGGCCCTGGCCGCGCGCCGATGGCTGAGCAGGCCGAACTCGTCGAGTTCCTCGCGGCCGATGCCGTACTTTTCCGCCAACAGTTCGGCGCCGTCGAACTGGGAGAACTGAATTCCCGGATATCGCGCTTCGAGCCGTTCGCCCTTGGGCACGCCGCGGCCGTGCCGCAGGCCGTCACGGACGTTCGAGCCGATTTCGACGGTACTCATCGCTTCCACGCCGCCGGCGATGACCACATCCTGAGTGCCGGACATTACCGCCTGGGCGGCGAATTGCATGGCCTGCAAGGACGAACCGCATTGCCGGTCGACGGTCACTCCGGGGACTTCGAGCGGCAGCTTAGACGACATCGTGACGTTACGGCCGAGATTGCCCGCCTGGGCGCCGTTCTGCATGACGACGCCGAAAATCAGGTCATCGACACTTTCCGCGGGAATTCCGGTGCGATCCACGAGTTCATCCACCACCATGGCGCCCATGTCCACCGGATGCACGGCGCTGAGCCTGCCTTTCTTGCGCCCCGTGGCGGTTCGCACTCCGCCGACGATATATGCTTCAGCCATGTTCTTCCTCTCTCGGGATGCGACCGCCGGAACCGGCGGCCGAAAAAGTCTACTGTTTCAGATCGCCGGCATGCGGATGCCGGCGTCCAGCCTGATGGTTTCGCCGTTAAGATAGGCGCATCTGACGATATGCGCCACCTCGGCGGCGAATTCGTCGGGCTGTCCGAGCCGTTTCGGAAACTGGGTGATCGAAACCAGCGCCTGTTTCAGTTCGTCAGGCGCCGCGGCGAGCAGGGGCGTCTCGAATACGCCCGGCGCCACGGTCATTACGCGAATGCCCTGTCTCGCCAGATCGCGGGCGATGGGCAAGGTCATCGCGACGATGCCGCCCTTGGACGCGGCGTACCCGGCCTGGCCGGTTTGGCCGTCGAAAGCGGCGACCGACGCGACATTGACGATGACGCCGCGTTCTCCGTCGCCGCCATCGGCTTCGTTTTCGTTCATGACCGCGGCGCACAGCCGCAGCACGTTGAAGGTGCCGATCAGGTTCACCCGGACGATATGTTCGAAGCGCGCCAGCGGCATCGGGCCGTCGCGGCCCACGGTGCGCGCGGCGCCGCCGATGCCGGCGGAATTGACGTTGATATGGATGGCGCCGAAACGCTCGCAAGTCGCGGCGATGGCGGCGGCTACCGAATCTTCGTCGGTAACGTCGCCCGCATGCCAGGCCGCCTGCTCGCCGAGTTCCGCCCCGGCCTCGCGCAGCAATTCCCCGTTACGGTCGAACAGCATGACATTGGCGCCCGCCGCGAGAAAATTCCTCGCAACCGCCAGGCCAAGACCCGAAGCCCCGCCCGTGATGAACGCCGTTTTCCCCGCCAGTTCCATTCAGAAAACCACCTTGTTTGAACGAGGCTGCAAGCATAGTGCATCGCCCTGTTCGCAACAAGACGGCGACTGGCTCGGAACCATGCAAGCGCTTGGACGCGGGATTCCGAAATTGCATATCATCGCTGCGAATTTTCTGGAGTATTCACCGGCATGGGACCACTTGCGGGAATTCGCGTGATAGAGATGGCCGGCCTCGGGCCGGGACCGTTCTGCGCCATGATGCTTTCCGACCTCGGGGCCGAAGTCGTCCGGATCGATCGCCTGAGCCTGAAAGGCGCGGGCGACCGCGCCAACGTGCTGTCGCGGGGGCGCAGATCGCTCGCCCTCGATCTGAAGTCGCCTGCCGGGGCGGAAACGGCGCTGGAAATGATCGACCGGGCCGACGCGCTGATCGAGGGCTTTCGGCCGGGCGTGATGGAGCGGCTCGGGCTCGGACCGGAAGTGTGTCTGGAGCGTAATCCGCGGCTGATCTACGGCCGCATGACCGGCTGGGGCCAGTCGGGTCCCCTGGCGAAAGCCGCGGGCCATGACATCAATTACATTTCCATCGGCGGCGCGCTCGGCGCCATGGGCTACGCCGACCGGCCGCCGGCGCCGCCCCTGAACCTGATCGGCGATTTCGGCGGCGGCGCCATGTATCTGCTTTGCGGAATGCTCGCCGCCTTGCACGAACGCGGCAACTCTGGCCGCGGCCAGGTTATCGACGCCGCCATGACCGACGGCACGGCGAGTTTGCTGAGCACCTTCTACGGCCTCATGGCAATGGGTATGTGGACCACGGAGCGCCACAGCAACCGCCTCGATGGCGGCGCGCCTTTCTATGGCAGTTACGAATGCGCCGACGGCAAATTCATATCCGTCGGTTCGCTTGAGCCCCAGTTCTACGCCTTGTTGCTGGAAAAGGCCGGCGTCGAGGATCCGCTGTTCGATCCGCAATACGCCCAGGAGAACTGGCCCGCCGCGCGCGAGAAACTGGCCGAAATCTTCCGTACGCGCACTCGCGAGCAATGGTGCGAATCGATGGAAGGAACCGACGTCTGTTTCGCTCCCGTCCTTGACCTGGAGGAGGCGCCCGTTCACCCGCACAACAAGGCCCGGGAAACTTTCGTCGACTACGAAGGCGTCGTGCAGCCCGCCCCGGCGCCGCGCTTCAGCCGCACCCAGGGCGAAATCCAGTCGCCGGCTGCCCTGGTCGGAGAACATAGCGAGCAGGTGCTCGCCGACTGGGGATTCGCCGGCGAGCGCATCGCGCAACTGAAAGCGGCCGACGCCATCTAGCAGGCCCGAGGAAAGTCCATGTCATACCAGACCATCATTTACGCGGTGAAGGACTCGATTCTCACCCTGACGCTGAACCGGCCCGACAAGCTCAACGCCTTCACGGTCGAGATGGGCCACGAACTCATCGACGCCTTCGATCGCGCCAGCGACGACGACGCGGTAAGCGCCATCGTCGTCACCGGCGCCGGCCGGGCCTTCTGCGCCGGTATGGATTTAGCCGGCGAAGGCAACGTATTCGGCCTGAACGAGGCGTTCGAGCCCGACATCGAGGACATGCGCGAGCGTTTGCACGACCCGGAGATCGAAAAGGGCGTACGCGACCTCGGCGGGCTGCTCACGCTCGCCATCTTTCGCTGCAAGAAGCCGGTCATCGCCGCGATCAACGGCCATGCCGTGGGCATCGGCGCCACCATGACCTGCGCCATGGACGTGCGCATCATCTCGAAAGACGCGATGACGGGATTCGTCTTCAATCGCATCGGCATAACGCCGGAGGCCTGTTCGACCTGGTTCCTGCCGCGCATCGTCAACATGGGAACGGCGCTGGAATGGATCTACAGGGCCGACCTGATCGGCTCGAAGGAACTGAAGAAAAACGGGTTTGCCACCCATCGCGTAAAAGGCAAGGAGGTACTCGAGAAAGCCCGTGATCTGGCGGCGCGCATCTCCCGGCACAGCCAGGTCTCGGTCGCGCTGGCGCGGCAGATGATGTATCGCAATGTCTGCCTGACTCACCCGCGCGAAGCGCACGAGGTCGAGTCCCTGGCTATCTACTATCAGAGCCGCACGAGCGGCAAGGAAGGCGTGCAGGCGTTCCGGGACAAGCGCCCGCCGCAATTCAACGACAAGGCGTCCACCGACATGCCCCGCTTCTATCCCTGGTGGGACGAGACGGAAGACTCCTGAACCGTCGTCTTGCTTATGCGGGAATAGCCGATGTATAAATTGAGTACTGTCGGTTTTTCCTGCCGGCGGCGCTCAGGATTCGGTCGAGGAGTGACGTGATGATTATCCTGCAAAGCACCTTCCAGCTCTTTCCCGAAAAAGTCGACGAAGCCCTCGAACTGATGCGGGAAATGATGCGCCTGTGCCGGCACGAGCACGGCTGCCGGCATTACCGGTATTTCCAGGGAATCGCCGACCCCGGCGAGGTCCTGCTATTGCAGGAATGGGACGATGCCGCAAGCCTGCAAGGCCATTACGAGACCGACCACATGGAACAGTTCGTCAGCCGGCTCGGCCCCCTGCTGCGCAGCCCGATCACGACGAGAAGCTATGTTTCCCAGGACGAGGAATCGATTCTCGGCGTGAACGAGGAAAGCGCGCCGGAAACCCACCAGGCTGTTCATTAGTAGAATTTGCTTTGCGGCGGAGCCGCCCCCACCAAATCCGTTTCACGGATTTGACTCCCCCTGAAGGGGGAGTATTTTGCCGCCGTCCAGTCGGGAGAAATAGTCCTTTGCCGCCGCCCGCACGCGTGGCGCCAGCACCAGGGTGGAAAGCATGGTCGGTATGGCCATCGTGGCGTAGGCGCCGTCGAACAGGTACACCACCGCTTCGAGCGATGCCGCGGCGCCGGCGACGATCAGCGCCACGTAAGTCCAGACGTAGTACTTCTCCCGCCGCGTGCCGAACAGGAAGGCCATGCATTTGCCGCCGTAGTAGGAATAGGTGAGCACGGTGGTGGCGCCCAGCACGACAACCATCGCCAGCACGAGCCAGGAGCCGAACCCGGGAAAGGCCTGTTCGTAAGCGAGCGAGGTCAGCGTCACGCCGACGGCGTCTTCCTGCCAGACGCCGGTGACCAGGATCGCCAGCGCGGTACAGGTGCAGACGATCAGCGTATCGATGATCGGCCCGAGCATGGCCACAAGACCCTCGCGCACGGGTTCGTTGGTTTTCGCCGCGCCATGGGCCAGGGATTCGGTGCCGAGCCCGGCTTCGTTGGAAAACACACCGCGTTGCACGCCGATCAGGATCACCGCGCCGAGGGCGCCGCCCGCCACCGCCTCGCCGCTGAAAGCGTCGCGGAATATCAGGACGAAAGTCGCCGGTATCTCCGCCGCATAGCTGACCAGCAACCAGGCGGTAATCACGAAATAGAACACCACCATCAACGGCACCAGCCGGGCGGTCCAGGCCGAGATGCGCTGAATCCTGCCGATGATGATCGCGAACGCCGCGGCCGCCAGCAGCAGGCCCATGACGAGATCGAAGGCGAAATGATCGTCGGCGCTGGCGAGCCCCGCCGGAATCGCAATCACGTCACGCAGAATCTGCACGACCTGGTTGATCTGGAACACCGGCAAGGTGCCGAACATGCCGGCGACCGCGAACAGCGCTGCGAAAGGCATCCACTTGCGCCCGAGCGCCTCGCGAATGACATACATCGGGCCGCCTTGCAATTTGCCGGTATCGTCGGCGCCGCGATACATCACCGCCAGGCTCGCGGTATAGAACTTGGTCGAAGTGCCGACCACGGCGGTCACCCACATCCAGAACACCGCGCCCGGGCCGCCGAGCGTGATCGCCAGCGCAACGCTGGTGATATTGCCGAGGCCGATGGTGCCGGCCAGGGCAGTGGCGAGGGCGCGGAAATGGGTGATGTCGCCGGCGTCCTCACGGGAATCGTAACGGCCGAGCAGCAGGTCCACGGCATGCTTCAGGTAGCGGAACTGCCGCAGCCGCGAATGGATCATGAAAAACAGCCCGCCGCCCACGAGCAAGACGACGAGTTGCGGGCCCCACATGAAATCGGCGAAGGCGCCGAGCGCGCCCTCAATATAATCCATGGCGATACTATCCATTGCCGTCGGCTACCGCTCGAGCACCAGTTGCCGGCCGAGTTCGGCCAGAAAGGGCAGGCCGATTTCCTCATACTCGTATATATCGTCGTTGAATGTTCCGTTGGCGTTGACGCGGATGGTGGCGGAAATCAGAAACTCCCGATTCGTCCGGCGATCGACGATATAAGCCGAGTCGGTGAGGTATCCGTAAGCGCGTCCTATCTTGTTGAAAATCTCGATGTGTTCCGGAATGCGTTCCCGGCTGTCTCCGAACAGAAAATACTTCAGTCTCCCGTCCGGGTACTCCGACTCGTCGTAGCCCGCCTCCCGCGGCAGCGTTTTCATGGTATTCAGTACGAATTCGCGATGATCGTCGCTGAGCTGAAACCGCTCCTCCCCGGTGAACGCTTCGGGGAACACGAGCCGCAGCATGATCCGATGCAGCGAGTTGAGCGGGAGGTAGTTTCTCTCGGAAAAATCGAAAGGCTCCTCAACCAGGCTGCCGTCCTCGATGTACGCCGAACCCTGCAGGAGATTGTCCAGCGGCAGCACTTCAATCGGAGAGTTGTCGATCGGTCCGACGCGCAGCGGGCCGCCCTCCGGCCGGGAAAACGTGATTGCCTCGGTTCGCAACGAGTCTGAATCGCGGGTTCCAAGGCGATGGGAGATGCGGGCGTTCAGGCCCTTGCGCCGCAGGCGCAGATTGATCTCGTCCTTGCCCAGGAATTCATACAGGCGGTTGTTGGCGGGATTGTCGCTGACCACGAACAAGGCAATCAGGTCGTCGGTGAAACTGCTTTCCTCGCCTGCTTCGCCAACGATGTAGCGGCTGTGGCGATCGACCCCTTCCAGTTCTTCCAGCTTTTCCAGGGCGAGCAGGGCCACCGGCAGCTTGACCGTACTGGCGGGGTAGAAATACCGGTTTTCGTCCAGTCCGAAACTGTGCTCACGGAACGTGACGGAACCCTCCGCATCGCGCTCGATTTCGGTGAACAGAACCTGCACCTGGTGGTGCGGGAGATTCTGCATCACCGCTCGCAAGGCGGGTTCGTCCGCAAGAAGGGCCTGTTCGATGGGATTGCTTGCAGTGCAGGCGCCGAAAATACAACAGGCGAACAACAGCAACCAGAGACGATACTTCAAGTCACCTCCTCAGCGGATGTTGTCCCCGAAGCGGAACTGCGCGTTCGGCCGGCGCTGCTGCAGGTGTTCGATGAAATAGTCCCAGCGGCGCTTCATGAACCAGCGGGAGTTGAGGAAGCCGTGGCCGGTATTGGGCAGGACTATCAGGTCGAAATCCTTTTCCGCCTCGATGAGGGCTTCGACCAGGAGCATGGTGCTGTTGGGATGCACGTTGGTGTCCATCAGGCCGTGGGCGAGCAACAGCTTGCCTTGCAGGTTGCCGGCGAGCAGCGGGTTGGACTGGTTGTCGTAGTTGGACAGGGAGTAACCCCGCACCGGGTCGGTCTCGCCGCTGTACTCGAGCAGGCCCTGCCAGCGTTCGGCCCAGTCGTCCTCGTAGTTGCGGTTGTCGTGATTGCCGGCGCTGGATACGGCGACCTTGTAGAAGTCCGGATACTGAAGGATGCCGGCGGTAGAGGCGAAGCCGCCGCCGGAATGGCCCCAGATGCCGACCCGGGCGAGGTCTATCCAGGGATGCCGTTCGGCGAGTTGCCGGATCGCGCCGATCTGGTCGGGCAGGCCGTTGTCGCCCATGTTGCCGTAATAGATGTCGTGAAACGCCTTGGAGCGGCCCGGCGTGCCCATGGCGTCGACTTCGACGACGATGAAGCCGAGTTCGGCCAGTGCCTGCTTGTCGCCACGCGAGGGCAGAAAGCGGCGTGTGCCGACGCTGGAGCCGAGCGGGCCGGGATAGAGATAGTTGAGCACCGGATAGCTCCCCATCGGGTCGAGCATCATCGGCACATACATCAGCCCATGCAGATCGGTAACGCCGTCTCTGGCCTTGACGGTGAACGGCGCCGGCCGATTCCAGCCGGCCAGGAGCAATGCAGTGATGTCCGTGCTTTCCAGCGTCGCGAGTTCGGCGCCGTCGAGATTTCGTACAGCGGTGACCGGCTCGGTTTCGGGCGTAGACCGGGTATCGAGAAAATATTCGCCGGAATTCGACCAGCTTATGTCGTGATGCGCTATTTCGGGAGTCAGCAACTCTAGCCCTTCGCCATCGAGGCCGACCCGGTACAGGTGGTGGAAATACGGGTCCCTGCCTTCGATATTCGAGGCCAGGAACCAGACATGCCCCGATTCGGGGTCCACCCGCTGGATGTCGAGCACCAGCCGCGGGCCTTCGGTGATGCGATGTATTAACTCGCCGCTCGCCAGGTCGTGCAGATACAAGTGGCCCCAGCCGTCCTGTTCGGAAAACCAGATGAATTCGCCGCGCTCGTGCAATACCCGCCAGTTTTCGCCGATGAAGCCCGCCATGTAATGGGTTTCGGCTTCCTCGCGATAGACGTCCCGCACGCTGCCGTCGTGGATGTCGGCGACGCGCAATCGGGCGATCTTGTGGTCGCGGGACGAGGAGACGAAGGCAAGGCTTTCGCTGTCGGCGCTCCACTGGGTGTCGAGAAACTCGCCGCCGTCGCCGGCGACATGGTCGCTCGTGGTCGAACGATGGGGGTCGGGCGGCATGTCGAAAAACACCAGGCGCGGCCGTGGATCAGCTTCGAGGTGAATCACCAGCCGTTCGATCATGAAAATGTGTTCGTCGCCGGGCAGCGGATACTTCCACATGTCGATTTCAGAACGCCCGACCCGGGTATCCCAGAGTACGAAGTCGCCGACTTCGCGGCCGTCGTGGCGGAAGGTGGCGATCTTGTTCGAATCCGGCGACCACTTGAGCACCGGACCGTCGCCGCGGATCCAGCCGGCGTTGTCGGTGGCGTAGCCGTAGTTTTCCTCGCCGTCGAAAGTCAATTGCGTCAGTTCACCGGTGGCGGTATCGCGCACCCACAGATTGTGTTCGCGGATGAAGGCCGCGCGGCTGCCGTCCGGAGAAAGAAATTCGTCGGCAGGGGCGCGTTCCAGTTGCCGCGGTGCGTATTCACCGTCCAGCGCCAGCGAGTAGCGCCCGCCGTCGAAGTTGAAACTCAGCTCGCCGCCGCCATCGGCCAGGCGAATGCCGGTCAGCGTCAATTCGCGGGAATCGACTTCCCTCTCAAGCAATTCCGCCAGGGCCGCGGCGAGACGCTCATTGTCGATCAGTTCGCTCCGCTCGCCGCTGGCGGGGTCGAACAATACATAGCTTTGCGCGCCGAGATCGGCGCGCCGATAGACGAGCAGATCGTTATCCTGCCAGTAATGGGCGGCGATATGGCCTGCGAGCAAGGGAGCGGTATTGGGGCCGAGCATGCGCTCCGCGAGTTCGTATTCCGCTTCGCCGACGGCTGCCGGCGGCGGCGGCGTCGGCTGCTCCGGGGCGCAGGCCGCGGTCAGGCCGGCGAGAACGGCGCAAAGGGTTCTAATTGTCCGGACGGTCGCGCAATGCATATTCCGCGTCTTCCGCATGCCCGGCCGGCAGGCCGGCCCGCTCAAAGCAGCGCATCCAGAATCAGATTGGTCGATTCGACGATGCGTCGGTCCCGCGGCCGCAGGTCGGGTTCGAAAGCGTTCCCGGTCAGATGTTGCACGCCGCCGATATAACGCACGGCGATCTCGTTGGCCTGCTCTTCGGTGAACTGCTGGTCGCGGCTTTTCACCATACCACGGGCAAACTCCTTGGAGAAGGAAACCGGTTTGCCGTCGCGCCTGAGAATCCCGCCCCGCTCGTCCAGTTTCCAGAAGCGGCTCGAATCCATGGTGAACAGCTCGTCGGCGACGACGATGGCGCCGTCGCTGTTGAGGCCGTGCTCGGTCTTGGTGTCCACCAGCACCATGCCCTTGCGGGCCAGATAACCGGAAACCAGGCCGAACGCCATCAGGCTGGCGTTGCGTATATGGGCGTATTGCCCTGCCGTGCACACCCCGGCGCCGATCAGCGACGCGGCGTCGGTGGTGGCGTCCACTTCCGCCTTGGTGCTCGGCGTATCCATCGGATAAGGCAGGCGGCCGTCGGGCTCGAGTTCGCCGACGATCAGGTCATGGCCGGCATAGGTGAATTCGCTCAGGCCCTGCTCTTTCGCCGCGAGCCAGTGCCGGTAGAGCGAGGTGGACGTGCTCGAGACCGCCATGTACATCCGCAGCACGTTTTCCAGGCCGAACAGTTGCAGGTTTTCGGCGGGAATCACGGTCGAGGTCGGATGCAGATTCTCGACCTCGAATTGCGAACTGCCGAGCACCGGTTCCACCAGGCGCAACATGTGATCGTGGTTCAGCGCCAGGATCTGATCCTTGAAAGGAATCGCGCCGCGATTGACGTCGTGGGTGGAAATGCGGTTGTTGCGGAACATCAGCCGCAAGGGCCGGCCGCAGCGGCTGCGCAATGCCTCGCCGTAGACCGAATCGGAAACCTTGCCTTCCTGTACCGTGGTTCCGCGCAGGCGCGGCAACTCGCCGTCCTCGATCAGTTGCCGGATGGGGCGGCCGGTGTTTACGCGGGGGCCGTATTCGGCCACCAGTTCCCGAATCGATTTTTCATCCAGCATAGAGCTGATTTCCCGACACATTTATTTGTTTACAACACATGTTTTATTAGAGAGGCCCGCGGCCGACGTAGAAAGGAATCGCATGTAATTGGTGCCGCCACCAAGAGTCGAACTCGGGACCTGCTGATTACAAGTCAGCTGCTCTACCACGGCTGAGCTATAGCGGCACTATGATCGCAATGCCGCGCGAGACGTCCCGGAACGATGCCCTGAAGCCCCCGCGCAACAGGACGGCAGATGTTACAGAATCGCTCCGGCGTGTTCAATATCCATTCCGCGACTGTGCGCGGATTGACGCGGGAAAGGGCTTCGCCGGGGAAGCCCTGACCATGTCACAGCAGGCGGGCGCAGAAGTGGCCCGAGGCCATCATGCCCCCGGCGGCGCTGCGCCAGTCTCCGGCGAAGCCCGCGGCGGTGATTTCGCGCACTTCGAGGACGGCGTGGCCGCCGTCGAACAGCGGGCTGTCGGGGCGGTTGGCGTCGGCGCCGAGGCGCAGCAGGATTCGCGCGCCGTCGCCCTGGCGCGATTCGAGAACGACCACGCCGGGGGCCGCCGGGTCCCGCGAGGCGGGGTCGCCGACGGGAAAGGCGCCCACGGCGCGGAGATCGATGTCCGTGGCGCCGGTCAGCGGATTCGCGGCTGGCGCGAAGGCATCGGCGCCGAAAGACGAGGGCGCGAGCACGAGGGAAGCGCTCGCCGACCGCGCCTCTTCGCCCGGCCGTCCTCCCACCATGGTAAGCCGGTATGCGCCCGCGGCGGCGCCGAGAGTGGCGGCGGCGGCAAGGACCGCGCCGGTCGGCAGGCATTCCCTGGAGTACGATTCAGCGGAGAAGGCAATCCCGTGCCAGACGGCCGAAGCCAGAATTAATGCCGACAGCTCAAGTTTCATTGGGATCCGACCGACTTCGATACCGCTCGACTCGCCGCGGTTTTGCGCCGACCAGCCCGCATGGCGGTGGAGTTTGAACGGGCACGTTCCCACCGCGGGCGGCAACCGCCGGCAAGGGCGCCGCCGGCGCGAGTCTCATTGGGCTCCCGCCGGGGCGGTTTGCGCCGAGCCCGCGGGCAGCACGATGATACCCCCGGTTTCCTCATACACTTCCGAGTCTTGCAGCACGATATCGATAGGCTGCTCGTGGTCATGGTCGTCCGAACTCGAAATTCCCTGCCGTGAGGAATCCGACCGCGAGCCGACACCGCCGCTGCCCGGCAGCCGATAGGGGTCCGCCTGGCTCACATCGACCTGGTAGCCCAGATCCGCCATGGCCTGGATGCTGATGGCGCTCAAGGGATTGTCGACGCCCCCGTCCAGGAAACCGGTCATGAGTTCGTTGTCCATGACGCTCTCCCGCCAGTGGTTGTCCTGGGTGCCCCCGCCGCCGCGGCTGTTTTCCACGGGGACCTTGTTCCGGCCATAGGACGAACCGCCGGCCTTGTCAAATTCGGCCAGGGCCAGGGGGCCGGTGAAATGGGTGTCGCTGGGAGTGTAAGCGTTCTCGCCATTCGCCACCACGGATCGCTGGCGCAGCAGGCTGGCCGGCCGCCAGAAACGGCTGGCGAAGCCCAGGGCGTGGGCGATTTCGTGCATGACGAGTTCTCTTCCGTTTTCCGCGCTCAGTCTCGCCATGTCTTGCACGTCGATATAGACTGTGCCGACGATGGGCATCAGCGAGCGTTCCCGCAGGAGGCAGGAGCCCGCGGACGCCAGGTTGCCGCCTGGTCCGTCCCCGTTTTGCACTTTCACATACAGGCGCAAGTCGTCAACGACATCGTTCAACACGGGAGAGCCGCTCATGCAGTTGTCCGCGCCCCGGGGTTGCCGCGAAAAGTCCACGTTGGGGAGGCTCGCGGTGATGATCTGTTCCCATTTGGCCACCGCGCTTTCCACGATTGCGCGGTGGGCATCCGCGATGGAACCGATATACACCACGTCGATGTCGAATGCGCTCGTTCCCGGCGTGGTCGCCTTGACCGCGGCGGACCATTGCCCGTTCAGACTGCCCGGGCACGAACCGCCGACGTGTTGATAGATCGCTTCGTACTCGACGCCGGGTTCGGCGTAGACGCCAAGGGGCACGTTGAGAGAAACGTTTTTTGTCTGCGCCGTCGTTCCCGCGTGGGTGGTCGTGGCGCAGAACTTGCGCCAGTTGGGACGATAGGAAGTCTGGCGCACCCAGGCCTGGTAGGCGCGGGTTTCTCCCGCGGCAAAACTGTCGCTGAAAGACAGCGTGAGCGTGTCCCCCGCGCCGTTGAACGCGGCGGTGGGAGTGGCTGTGGCGGGCGCGCTGACGGTGACGGTGAAGGAAACCGCCGCGGAAGCCCCTTCGGCGTCGCGGGCGGTGGCCGTGACGGTCGCCGTGCCGGCCGCGTGGGGATACACCACCAGGGTCAGCCCTTCAAGAACGGCGGTGGCGACGCTTGCGTTGCTGGAAGAGGGCTCCAGCCAGACGTGCTCCCCATCGCGGTCGCTGAACGCGCTGGTCGGATCGGTCCAGACCAGGGGGGCGCCGCCCGCGATGGCCTGCTGCGCGCCTGGCGCCTTGTTGGCGACCACTGTCGGCGCGGAGTTGCTGTATTCCTTTACCACGAGATTGTAGGGACCGATAGTCGAGGGCCTGTAGCCTTGGACAACGATGTAATACTTGCCCGCCGCCAGGGTGCGAACAATCCTGAAGTTTCTTCCTTCGCCGGTGTCGTCCGCGGTTGTAATCTCTTCGTGATCGAATCGGTCAAACAGCAGGCCCACGGTATCGGTGCTTCCGGTGGTCTCGATCGACATGCGCTTTTCCGATTCGAGGCTGAAGTAGAAGGCGTCCCGGTCTCCTTTGGTGAGTCTGCCGGACGTGGTGCTCGGGTCGGCTACCGGCCAGGCGTGTTGCCTCGATTTTCTGTGGTCTCCGTCAGGGGCGCGAACGAATGCGGTCCAGGTCGCGGAATGCGAGTCACTCGAACCGTTGGGCGCGTTGCCGCCAGTACCGCGCACGGTAACCGTGAGGCTTACCGTGGCGTCGGTGTTCGCGGTGACCGCCGGGCGCGTCCAGGTCGGCGTGGCGGAAGTACTGTCGTCCAGGGCGCCGCCGCTCACGCTCCAGACGAATTCCGGGGCGCCGTCGTAATTACCGCCCGTCAGGGTCGCGCTCAGGTTTACGTCGGCGCCCGCGTCCCCCGGGACGATGGGATCAATGGTCACCAGCGGCGCCCCCGCCCCCTCGTCATCGTTGGCGGTGCCCCCCACCGACAGGCTGTAGTTGCCGCCGTACTGGATGAACCTCGCTTTCACTCGCAGATAATAGACGCCAACGGCAAGGGATGGCGTTGCAATGCGGAAATGCTTGTCCGCTCCGCTGTCGTCATCGTTGTATAGACGCCTTCCATTGCTGGCGAACAGGTCACCGATAAAGTCCGAGCCTCTTCCGCCCGTGGTCTCAAGCACCAGCGTTCCGGCGCGCCTGACATCGATACGGAAGAAGTCTTCATCGGATTGTGGCGCAATTCTCCCCGCGGTGATCGAGGGAATCGCGACCTGGGTCGCCGATGCGCGGTTGTAGCCGTGGTCGGTGCCGGTATCGCGCACCTGGGCGGTCCGGCTCGCGCTGGCGGTTGCCTGATGGTTGTCGCGGGCCTTGGTTCCCGCGCCGCGCACGGTGACCGTGAGACTCATGGTGTAACCCGTATCCGAATTGACCGCGGGGCGCGTCCATTTTGGCGTCGCGGAAGTGACGTCGTCGAGGGCGCCGCCGGTCACGCTCCATTCGTACTCCGCCGCGCCGTCGTAATTGCCGCCGGCGAGGGTCGCGCGGAGTCTCACGCCGGTTTCCTCGATTCCCGGGGGAATGGCGTCTATGCTTACCGAAGGCGCGGTGGGCAGGGGCAACTGCGCCGCGGCGTCGCGCACCAGGACCTGGCGGCTCGCGTTCGCGGTGTCGCTGCTGCCGTTGCGGGCAACCGTGCCATCGCCCCTGACGGTAATCGCGAGGCTGACG
>JAJDYJ010000013.1 GCA_022822865.1 Pseudomonadales bacterium
CGCGAGTCGATCAAGTGAGAATTTCATTGCGAGACGGGCTTGCTTGCCCACCCATCAATCCATTTGTTCTGAAATTATATCGGCGATCCCCCGGGAAGAGAGTCCGATTGTTACTCATCCGCACGGAAATTTCCAGCTTTATCGGGAGGCGGCGGGAGACTCAATTGTTCCAGACGAAAGCGTTCGCGGCCATGAAGCCGGCGACGCTGCCGCAATCGAAGCGGCGTCCCTGGAAGCGCCAGGCGAGCACCTTTCCTTCCCGCGCCTGGGTTTTCAGCGCGTCGGTGATCTGTATCTCGTCGTTGCGGCCAGGGGGCGTCGAACGCAGGATGTCAAAAATGTCCGGCGTAAGAACGTAACGCCCGATTACCGCGAGATTTCCCGGAGCTTCCCCGGGCTCGGGTTTTTCCACCATGTCGCTCACGCGATACAGGCCGGGGGCAAGTTCCTCGCCGGCGACGATTCCGTAACTGGAAGTTTCCGCTTTTGGCACTTCCTCGATCGCGACGACGCTGCATCGATGCTCGTCGTACAAGGCGGAGAGTTGCGCCAGTACGCCGGCGTCTTCGGTGACGCAGAAATCGTCCGCCAGCAATACGGCGAAAGCCTGGTCGCCGATCAGGGTCTCGCCGGTGAGGATGGCGTGTCCGAGCCCCCGGGGTTCGAGTTGCCGCGTATAGGAAAATTCGCATTCCCGCATCAGGCGGCAAAGGTCATCGAGCAGGGATTCGCGTTTAGAGCCGGCGATATGGCGTTCGAGGTCGCGGCTGCTGCCGAAATGGTCTTCGAGCGCGCGCTGGTTCCGGCCGGTTACGAAAGCCATGTCGAAGATGCCCGCGCGCGCCGCCTCTTCCACCCCGTACTGGATCAGCGGCCTGTTGACGATGGGCAGCATTTCCTTTGGCATGGCCTTGGTCACGGGGAGGAAACGCGTGCCGTAACCGGCGGCGGGGAAAAGGCATTTACGGATCGGCGGCATTTGATAACTTACACCCTGTCGTAGCGGTCTTCGTAGCGAACGATGTCGTCCTCGCCGAAATAGTCGCCCAGTTGTACTTCGATGACCTCCAGCGGTTCATCGCCGTCATTGCGAAGGCGGTGTTTGCTGCCGAGCGGAATCTCCGTCGATTCGTTCGCTCCGAGCGCAAACTCCCGATCATCGCAGGTCACGACGCCCTGGCCGCGCACCACGGTCCAGTGCTCCGCGCGCCGCGCGTGGCTTTGCAAGGACAGGGCGGCGCCGGGATTGACGATCAGATGCTTGACCTGGAAGCCGGGGCCCGTTGCCAGACTTTCGAAACTTCCCCAGGGCCGCTTGACCAGACTGTGGTGCTCGGCCTCGCTTCGCGCGCGCTGTCGCAACTGACGCACGATTTCGCCGACTTCCTGCGCTCGCGCGCGATCCGCAACAAGCAGTGCGTCGGCGGTGTCGATAACGAGCAGGTCGCGCAGTCCGAGCGCGGCGATGAGGCGCGAGCCGGCCTGAATATGGCTGCCGCTGAGATCCCGGCCAATTACATCGCCGCTGATGGAATTACCCTGTTCATCCCGTTCTGCATTCTCCCAGACCGCATCCCAGGCGCCCAGATCCGACCAGCCGGCGTCGAGCGGAACCACCGCGCCGCTACCGGTGTGTTCCATGACGGCATAGTCGATCGACAAATTGGGGCAATCGGCGAAAGCGTCGTCCGGATAACGGCTGAAGTCCGAGCCGCGCTCGATCCCGTCGTGAGCCTGGCGGCAGACTTCGTTTATCTCGGGTGCGTGGCGCTTGAGTTCCGCCAGATAGGTCGCGGCGCCGAAGAGGAACATGCCGCTGTTCCAGAGAAAATCGCCTGAAGCGAAATAAGCTTCCGCGGTAGCTGGATCGGGTTTTTCGACAAAACGGTCGAGCTTGCGGGCGGATGACCGCGCGAGGTTTTCGCCTGCCGCCATATACCCGTAACCGGTAGCGGGCGCGTCCGGCACGATGCCGAACGTCACCAGATATCCTTCTCTCGCGAATGTCTCGGCCTCGGCGACCGCCGCCAGCAAGCGCTCGGGCCGGCCGATCGCATGATCGCTGGGCAGAACCAGCAACAGCGCTCCGGCATCGGTTTCCATCGCTTCCAGCGCGGCAAGCGCCACCGCCGGCGCGGTATTGCGCGGCGCCGGCTCAAGCAATATGCGGCCTCCTTCGATATCCGCCCGCCGCAACTGTTCCGCCGCCAGAAACCGATGCTGTTCGTTGCAGACAACGACAGGCGCACCTGCGCCGCCACCGAGACGCAGCAGCGTTTCCTGAAACAGCGTGTACTCGCGGCCAGGAAAAGACACGAATTGTTTCGGCATCCCGGCCCGGGAAAGCGGCCACAAACGCGTCCCGGCGCCCCCCGCCAACACGACTGGAATCAACATCAAAAAACCCCACAAAGCTGCCCGGCATAATAGCAAATCGAATGCGGTCGATTATTCGGGCCGGTCACGCTAAACTCGCAGCCTCGAAATCAAGCGACCCTGCGCATGACACCAACTTCCCGGACGTCCGGCGGCTTCGTCCAGAAAAGCTCCTACGAATACGACGAATTGCTCGAATGCGGTTTCGGCAAGCTGTTCGGTCCGGGCAATGCCAGGCTACCGGTCGGCAACATGCTCATGATCGACCGTATCACCGAAATCAACGACAGCGGCGGAGAATTCGGCCGCGGCCAGATTCGCGCAGAACTAGACATTCGTCCCGATCTCTGGTTCTTTTCCTGCCACTTTCCCGAAGACCCCGTCATGCCCGGCTGCCTCGGACTTGACGCCCTGTGGCAACTCGTCGGCTTCTATCTCGGCTGGCGCGGGCTTCCCGGCAAAGGTCGTGCCCTAGGCGCCGGTGAGGTAAAATTCACCGGCGAAATATTGCCGACCGCCCGAAGGGTGCAGTACGACCTGTCCATCAGCCGGATCATCAGGCGCAGCCTGGTCATGGGCATCGCCGACGGCACGGTTGCGGCGGACGGTGAAACCATTTACACGTCCAGGAGTCTCAAGGTAGGTCTGTTCACGCCGGAACAGTCTTTTCAGTAGCGGCCAATTCACGAGGAACATATGCGACGCGTCGTAGTGACCGGAATCGGAGTCGTTTCCTGCTTGGGCAACGACAAGGATTCGGTGCTGCAATCCCTGCGGGAAGGCCGCAGCGGCATCGGATTCAACCCCGAATATGCGGAAATGGGCATGCGCTCGCAGGTCAGCGCGCGCATCGATATCGATCTGAAAGAACGGATCGACCGCAAGTTTCTGCGCTTCATGGGCGAAGGCGCGGCCTACGGCCATATCTCCATGGAACAGGCCATAGCCGACGCCGGGCTTGAGAACGGCGAGATTTCCAGCGAACGGATCGGCATCGTGATGGGTTCCGGCGGCGGCTCGCCCAAGGATCAGCTCGATTCCTTCGACGTCATGCGCGAGCGCGGCATTCGCCGCGTCGGCCCCTATCGCGTACCGCGCACCATGAGCAGTTCGGTGTCCGCCTGCCTCGCCACCGCCTTCGGCATCAAGGGCGTCAATTATTCGATATCTTCCGCCTGCGCGACCAGCGCCCATTGCATCGGCCATGCCGCCGAACTGATCCAGTTGAACAAGCAGGACCTGGTCTTCGCCGGCGGCAGCGAAGAAGAACACTGGACTCTCGCCCACATGTTCGACGCCATGGGCGCCTTGTCCACGAATTTCAACGAGTCTCCCGAGACAGCCTCGCGCGCGTTCGACCGGGATCGCGACGGCTTCGTAATCGGCGGAGGCGGCGGCACCCTGGCGATCGAGGAACTCGAACACGCCAGAGCGCGCGGCGCCCGCATCTACGCGGAACTGACCGGTTACGCCGCAACCTCGGACGGCTACGACATGGTCGCGCCCTCGGGCGAAGGCGGCGCGCGCGCCATGCGCATGGCCCTGCAGGGCCTGCAAGGCGATGTGGATTACATCAACACTCACGGCACGAGCACGCCAGTGGGCGATATCTCCGAACTGACCGCAATTCGCGAGGTGTTCGGCGACGAAGTTCCGGCAATCAATTCCACGAAGTCCCTCAGCGGGCACGCATTGGGCGCCGCAGGCGTACACGAGGCGATTTTCAGCCTGCTGATGATGGACAACGACTTCATCGCCGAGTCGATCAATATCGACACGCTCGACGAGCAGGCCGAAGGATTGCCGATCCTGCGCGAGCGCCGCGACGCCGCCGGCCTGAATCGAGTCCTCTCCAACAGTTTCGGATTCGGAGGCACCAATGCCTGCCTGGTGTTCGATCGCTGGGCGGCATGAAATGCGCAGGGCTTGCGCAGAATTTCAAAAAACGCTGCACTTCAACTCATTTTCTGCGAAAATGCGCCGAAATTAATTGAATTGGCGTGGATCAGCGTCGAAATTGACAGTTCCGGTGAGTCGTATGGCGAAAATCCTGGCCTTGCACGGGCCCAATCTGAATCTGCTGGGGCATCGGGAGCCGCACATCTACGGCAGCGACACGCTCGATGACATCAACGGCCGCCTGCGCGAACAATGCGCGGCCGCCGGCCATGAGTTCGACGCCTTGCAAAGCAACTCCGAAGCCGCGCTGATCGACCGGATCCAACTGGCCCGGGTCGACGGCACCGCCTTCATGCTCGTCAATCTCGGCGGATTCACGCATACCAGCATCGCCATCCGCGACGCCATTCTCGCCGCCGGCGTGCCATTCATCGAGGTGCATCTGTCGAACCTTTTCAGCCGCGAACCCTATCGCCACAAGTCGTATTTTTCCGACATCGCGGCCGGCTGCGTATTCGGTCTCGGCGCCCAGGGCTACGAACTGGCATTGCAGGCCGCCTGCCGCAAACTGGCAAACTGACCGCAAAGCGGGGGGAACGTCGATGGATATTCGCAAGGTCAAGAAACTGATTGAATTGCTCGAAACTTCCGACATCGCGGAAATCGAGATCAAGGAAGGCGAGGAAGCGGTTCGCATCAGCCGCGCTTCCAGAATCGCTCCGGCGGTCGCCGCCGCGGCGCCGGTTGCCGCGGCGGCCCCTGCGCCGGCTCCCGCCGCGAATGCGGAAGCCGAGCGGGAAGAACCGCCCGCCGCGGCCGAAACCGGCAATCTGGTGACTTCTCCCATGGTGGGCACCTTCTACCGGGCGCCCGCGCCGTCCTCGCCGGCTTATGTCGAAGTCGGCCAGCAGGTCAAGGAAGGCGACGTAATCGGCATCGTCGAAGCCATGAAGATGATGAACCAGATCGAATCGGAGTTCAGCGGCGTGGTGGAAGCCATCCTGGTCGAGGACGGCAAGCCGGTGGAGTTCGGCCAGCCGCTGGTTCGGATCGTCTAGAAATTCTTTAGTCTGGGAACGCCGCCGTGCTGAAAAAAGTCCTGATCGCCAATCGCGGCGAAATCGCCTTGCGCGTTCTGCGCGCCTGCAAGGAACTGGGAATCGGCACCGTGGCAGTGCATTCCAGCGCCGATAGCGACCTCATGCATGTGCGTCTTTCCGACGAATGCGTCTGCATCGGCCCGCCGAGCCCCACCGAAAGCTATCTGAACATTCCGGCCATCATCAGCGCCATGGAAGTCAGCGAAGCCGACGCAGTGCACCCCGGCTACGGCTTCCTCTCCGAAAATGCCGATTTTGCCGAACAGGTCGAGAACAGCGGCTTCGTTTTCATCGGTCCCAGCGCCGAGACGATTCGCCTGATGGGAGACAAGGTGTCCGCCATCCAGGCCATGCGCGAAGCCGGCATACCCACGGTGCCGGGCTCCAACGGACCGCTGGACGACGATCAGCAACGCAGCATCCAACTCGCGCGCGAGATCGGTTATCCGGTGCTGATCAAGGCTGCGGCGGGCGGCGGCGGGCGCGGCATGCGCGTGGTCAATCACGAAACCAATCTGCTGCAGTCGATCTACGTCACCCGGACCGAAGCGAAATCCTTCTTCGGCTCCGACGCCGTCTACCTGGAGAAATATCTCGAGAATCCGCGCCACGTGGAAGTGCAGGTGATCGGCGACGGCAAGGGCAATGCCCTCTATCTCGGCGACCGCGACTGTTCCCTGCAGCGCCGCCACCAGAAAGTGATCGAGGAAGCGCCGGCGCCGGGGATTCCGGACGCAGTGCGGCAGGAAGTCGCCGAGGCCTGCATCAACGCTTGCCGGCGGCTGCAATACCGCGGCGCCGGCACGCTCGAATTCCTCTATCAGGACGAGCGTTTCTATTTCATCGAAATGAATACGCGAGTGCAGGTGGAGCATCCCGTTACCGAAATGGTCACCGGCTTCGACATCGTCAAGGAGCAATTGCGGATAGCCGGCGGCGAACCGCTGTCCGCGAGCCAGGATGAGATCTCGTTTAACGGGCATTCGGTGGAATGCCGCATCAATGCCGAGGATCCCGCCAGCTTCCTGCCGAGTCCCGGCAAGGTGAAGCTGTATCATGCGCCCGGGGGGCCGGGCGTGCGGGTCGATTCCCATCTCTATAGCGGTTACACCGTGCCGCCGCATTACGATTCGCTGATCGCCAAGGTCGTGACCCACGCCCAGGACCGCGAGCAGGCGCTGACGCGCATGCAGATCGCGCTCGAGGAACTGCTTATCGACGGCATCCGGAGCAATGCTTCGCTGATGCGCGATCTCGTCATCGACCCGGAAATCCGCAAGGGCGGCTACAACATCCATTACCTGGAAAGCAAGCTCGCGCGCTGATGCCCGCGCAAACGAGTCAGGATTGACGGCAATATGAGCTTGAGCGTTACCCGCTGCCCGAATTGCGGTTCCACTTTCAACATCAGCCGGCGACAGCTCGAATCCTCCGGGGGTCTGGCGCGTTGCGGCGCCTGCCTGCGCGTTTTTTCCGCCGCCGACAACCTGCTGGAGCCCGGCGAGGAAACCGACCCGCCCGATTCCGTATTCGTCGGCCGCGCGCCCGAGGAACAGGAGACAACGGAAACGGAAGACGAGCCGCTGGCCTTGCCCGAAGACGACGAACCGCTGGCGCTGCCCGAAATCGAGAGCCGGTTCGAAGCACTCCCCGAAGACGGGCGCGCATCCTTGAAACAGTTCAGATCCACCGTGCAATTGCGGAGAAGGAACTATTTCGACTGGGCCGCGTTTTTCGGCTATTCGACCCTGGCGCTGTCGCTGTTGACGCTATTGGCCGCGCAATTCCTCTGGCGTCACATGTCCGTCTACAGCCAGGTCGACTGGCTGCGCCCCGGCTACGCGCAACTTTGCGCGCGAGCCGGCTGTGAATTGCCGGTTTATTCCCGCCCGGACAGCATTCGCAACGACAATACCGTTTTGGGCACCCATCCGGATTACCCCGACGCCTACCTGCTCGCCGCCCGGTTCCACAACGCCGCGCCATTCCCGCAGCCGTTTCCCGTCGTCGTATTGCGTTTCACTTCGCTCGACGCCCGCACCGTCGCCATGCGCGAATTCCCGCCCTCCGAGTATCTGCATCCGGACCTGCGGGCACTGGACCTCATGCCGCCGAATTCGCCCGTACAGATCGAACTCGAACTCATGAATCCCGGTCCGCGGGCGGTAAACTACGAAGTTTCCTTCCGGGCGCCCTGAAGAGCCGTATTTTCCCCTTCCGCAAGCGACCCGGTAAGGCTATTATCGGAACCAGAACAAGATCGATTCTTTTCCGCGCATCCAACAAGAAAACCAAGCGGACAAAAATGCGGGTTCAACATGAAACAAGCCGGCGCCGCCCTGGCGGTGCAAGCCGCTGTCTCCGCGCAATCGCGCCCCGGGAGCGACTTGCGCGAAGAGGTGCACAATTCGGTCGACCACTATTTCGAGAACATGGGGCGGGAACCCGTGACCGATCTGCATCGCCTGGTCATGTCCGAAGTCGAATCCACCCTGCTGGCCCATGTCATGCGGCGCACCGGCAACAACCAGAGCAAGGCCGCCGTGATGCTCGGGCTTAACCGTGGTACGCTACGCGCCCGTCTCAAGCAATACGGTCTCATCTAGCACGCAAGCCCATGACATCCGAGAATTCCGCCCCGGTGCGCAGGGCGCTGATCACCGTATCCGACAAGACCGGCCTCGCGCCATTCGCCGCCTCGCTCGAACGGCTCGGCATCGAAATACTCTCCACCGGCGGCACCCACAGGATGCTGCGCGAAGCCGGAATTCCGGCGATCGAAATTTCCGCCTACACCGGTTTTCCGGAGATGATGGACGGGCGCGTCAAGACCCTGCACCCGAAGATTCACGGCGGCATTCTCGCCCGCCGAGATATCGATCTGGAAGTCATGGAAGAGCATGGCATTCCGCCGATCGATCTGGTGGTGGCCAATCTCTATCCTTTCGAGCAGACCGTCAATCGGCCTGATTGCGAACTTGCGGACGCCATCGAAAACATCGATATCGGCGGCCCGACCTTGCTGCGGGCGGCGGCGAAGAATCACCGCTTCGTCGCGGTAGTGGTGAATCCCGCGGATTACGACCGCTTGATCGCGGCCCTCGAAGCCGGCGCCGGCTCGCTTGACGAGGCCACGCGCTTCGAGCTTGCGGCCGCCGCTTTCGAACATACCGCCGCCTACGACGGCATGATCGCCAACTATCTCGGCGCCCGCCTCGCCGCGGACGGCGCTGCCGACCGGTTCCCGCGCACATACAACAGGCAGTTCCACAAGCAGCAGGAACTGCGCTATGGCGAGAATCCGCATCAGGCGGCCGCTTTCTATCGCGACCGCGAACCGCCCGCGGGCAGTATCGCCGGCGCCCGGCAATTGCAGGGCAAGACGCTCTCGTTCAACAACATCATGGACGCCGATACGGCGCTCGAATGCGTGAAGTCCTTCCGCAACTGCGCCTGCGTGATCGTCAAGCACGCCAATCCCTGCGGCGTGGCCGTGGCGGAAACGCCGCTGGCGGCTTATCGGGCAGCTTTTCAGACCGACCCGACTTCGGCTTTCGGCGGCATCATCGCCTTCAATCGGGAACTCGACGAAGAAACCGCCGCCTGTATTCTCGAGCAGCAATTCAGTGAAGTCATAGTCGCCCCTTCGGTCTCGGACGAGGCGCTGGCGGCCACGAGAGCGAAGCAGAACATCCGCGTACTCGCCTGCGGGCAATGGCCGGAGCAACGTCCCGCCGGCCAGGACCTGAAACGCGTCAACGGCGGCCTGCTCGTGCAGGACGCGGACGTGCATGAAACCACGCGGGACGAACTGAAGATCGTCAGCCGGCGCCGGCCGGACGAGAACGAATTGCGCGATCTGCTTTTCGCCTGGACCGTGGCGCAATACGTCAAGTCCAACGCCATCGTCTATTGCCGGGGACAGCAGACCATCGGCGTCGGCGCGGGCCAGATGAGCCGGGTCTACAGCGCCCGCATCGCCGGTATCAAGGCGCAGGACGAGAAACTCGAAGTGGCCGGCTCGGTGATGGCCTCGGATGCTTTCTTTCCGTTCCGCGACGGCATCGACGCCGCGGCGGCGGCTGGCGTCACCGCGGTGATTCAGCCCGGCGGCTCGATGCGCGACGAGGAAACGATCGCCGCCGCCGACGAACACGGCATGGCCATGGTCTTCACCGGCATACGCCATTTTCGGCACTGAGGACGACCGTCACATGAAAGTACTCGTAATCGGTTCCGGCGGTCGCGAACACGCCCTGGCCTGGAAATGCGCACAATCGCCCGATGTGGAAAAGGTATACGTGGCGCCGGGCAATGGCGGCACCGGGACGGAAAGCAAACTCGAAAACGTTCCCATTGGCGTGATGGATTTTGCCGCCCTGGCCGATTTCGCCCGGGAGCGGGATGTGGCGCTTACCGTCGTCGGCCCGGAAGCTCCATTGGTCGACGGCGTCACCGACTATTTTCAGCAGCAGGGTCTTGCCTGCTTCGGCCCGGTAGCGAAGGCCGCTCGGCTTGAAGGCTCGAAGTCTTTCAGCAAGGATTTCATGCGCCGTCACGGCGTTCCCACCGCCGCCTATGAAGTCTTCACCGAGGCGGCGCCCGCCGCGGAATTCGTGCGAGAGCATGGCGCGCCCATTGTGGTCAAGGCCGATGGCCTCGCCGCGGGCAAGGGCGTAACCGTGGCCCGAACCGAAGAAGAAGCCATCGCCACGATCAAAGACATGCTGTCGGGCAATCGCTTCGGCGAAGCCGGGCATCGCGTGGTGGTCGAAGAATTTCTTGCGGGCGAAGAAGCGAGTTTCATCGTCATGAGCGATGGCTTAAACATCTTGCCCATGGCTACTTCCCAGGATCACAAGGCGCGGGACGACGGCGACAAGGGACCCAATACCGGCGGCATGGGCGCTTATTCACCGGCGCCCGTTGTAACCGGTGAAGTTCACGAGCGCATCATGGACCAGGTGATCCGCCCCACCATCGCCGGCATGGCGGCCGACGGTCATCCCTATGTCGGGTTTCTCTACGCCGGCCTGATGATTTCGCCCGACGGCGAGGTCAACGTGGTCGAATTCAATTGCCGCTTCGGCGACCCGGAAGCCCAGCCGATCATGATGCGATTGCAATCGGATCTGGCCGAACTTTGCATTGCGGCGCTCAGCGGCGACCTCGACAAGGTCACAACGCAATGGGACCCGCGCTCCTGCCTCGGTGTAGTGCTTGCCGCCGGCGGCTATCCGGGAAGTTATGCCAAGGGCGCCGCGATTTCGGGACTGGACAGCGATCCCGGCGAAGACCGCAAGGTTTTTCATGCCGGCACTTCGCGCAAGAACGGCGCTGTCCTTACCAACGGCGGCCGGGTGCTTTGCGCCGCCGCCCTCGGCGCAGACATCGCCGCCGCGCAAAAGGCGGCCTATGAACTCACCCGAAGCATTCACTGGGACGGCGTCCAGTTCCGGGGCGATATCGGCTATCGCGCCGTGGCCCGGGAGAAACGCTGATTCTGCCAGGTTTTCGGCAAATGCTGCCTCGTCGCATGCAAAATCTTCGATTTTGCTAGAATTCAGGCATGAGCCGCCCCACTGAACATTCCCTGGTCGACCGCCTGCTGATCGGATTCGATGAAGCGCTGCGCACCTGCGTGCCGGGCTCCAGCCACGCCGAACGGGAATCTCCGGGGCAAGCCCAGCCCGATTCGGAACTGGACGAATCCCAGGCGCGCCACGTGGCCGGACTCATGCGTATCAACCACACCGGCGAAGTCTGCGCCCAGGCGCTGTATCGCGGCCAGGCCGCCACCGCACGCCTCGGCGAAGTCCGTGAATCCATGGAAGAAGCCGCGGCGGAAGAAATCGACCACCTCGTCTGGTGCGAACAGCGGCTAGACGCCCTCGGTTCGCGCCCCAGCCTGTTCAATCCGCTCTGGTACGGAATGTCATTCGGCCTCGGCGCGGTCGCGGGCCTGGCCGGCGACCGCTGGAGCCTCGGCTTCGTCGCCGAAACCGAAAAGCAGGTCTGCGAACATCTCGAAGATCACCTGCAAAAGCTGCCGGAAGACGACCACAAGAGCCGCGCCATTCTCGAACAGATGCTCATCGACGAGGAAAAACACGGCACTACCGCCAAACAGGCCGGTGGCGCCGACCTGCCCGAACCTGTGCGCGCCGCCATGACCGCCATGGCGGGAGTAATGAAACAAGTCACCTACCGCATCTAGCCGGATTCGCTCACGATCTCGTAGTCGTGGGTGATCTTTACGCCGCCCTGTTTCAGCATGATCGAGGCCGAACAGTACTTTTCGGCGGACAGTTCGACCGCGCGGGCGACTTGCGCTTCGCTGAGATTTTCGCCGGCGATGCGGAAATGCAGGTGGATCGATTCGAATACCGCGGGCACGGCGTCGGCTCGCTCGGCGCTGACACTGGCCTCGCAGCGGGTGATCTGCTGGCGGGCCTTGCGCAGGATCGTCACCACGTCATAGCTCGAACAACTGGCGACGCCGAGGGCGACGAGTTCCATCGGCCGCATGCCCATGTTGCGGCCGCCGCCTTCCGCGGCGCCGTCGATGACCACCGCGTGGCCGCTGCCGGATTCCGCCACGAACATGACGTCTTCAACCCAGTTCACTCGTGCTTGCATTGCTGTCTCTCCAGATCATTCCCGGCCGGCGGCCGCGCCGCGCAGCATGTTTCGCAATTCCGCGCCCGGTTCGGGAGCGCGCATGAAAGTTTCGCCGATGAGAAAACCGTAAACGCCCCGATCCATCATCATGCGCATGTCTCCCGATCCGCCGATGCCGCTTTCGGTGATGAGCAGACGGTCGGCCGGAACGTGCTTGAGCAGATCGAGAGTGGTGTCGAGGCTGGTGTGGAAGTTGCGCAAGTCGCGATTGTTGATGCCGATCAATTCGCAATCCAGCAATAATGCGCGTTCGAGTTCGTCGCGGTCGTGGACTTCAACCAGCACGTCCAGCTTCAGTTCGGCGGCGCAGGCGGCGAGTTCGGCCATTTCCGTATCGGCCAGCGCCGCCGCGATCAGCAAGACGCAGTCGGCGCCGGCCAGACGCGACTCGGCGATCTGCCAAGGGTCGATCATGAAATCCTTGCGCAGCAACGGCAGGTCCGCGGCGGCGCGCGCCGCGCGTAAATCATCAAGATTGCCTTGGAAGTACCTGGCGTCGGTGAGAACCGACAGGCAGGCTGCGCCGGCTGCGGCATAGTCCGCGGCATGACGGGCGGCGTCGAAGTCTTCCCGGATGAGACCTTTCGAGGGCGATGCGCGCTTGATCTCGGCGATCACTGCCGGGATGCCGTTGGCGATACTCTCGCGCAAGGCGCCGGAAAAATCGCGCGGAGCGGGCGCATCGGTCAGTTCGGCTTCGATACTCGCCACCGGGCGGGCCGCTTTGGCCGCGGCTACCTCGCTGCGCTTGTGGGCGATGATTTCCGCGAGAATGCCGGCAGAGTTCATGACGGCCACTCGTTTCAGGCGCCAAGGGACTGGCTGAGATCGACCAATTCCCGGAACTTGTCCACCGCCATGCCGCCTTGCTGGACGGCGACGGCCCTGGCGACTCCCGCCGCCGGATCTTCGCTGAGCCCGGCGGCGTAAATCGCGGCGCCGGCATTGAGCGCCACAAGTTGCGCGGCCTTTTCGTGTTCCCAGCCCAGCGCCCGATTGACCAGTTCCAGGCTTGCCGCCGGACTGTCGACGCGCAGGTCGTCGATGTCGCGTGCCCGCTCAAACCCCAGGGCTTCCGGCGTGAGCTGGAATTCGCGGATATCGCCGTCTTTCAATTCGCCGACCCTGGTGGCGGCGGCGATGCTGATCTCGTCGAGCCCGTCTTCCGCCGCCACGATCAGCACATGTTCGCTGCCGAGTTCCCTGAGCACTTCGAGCAAGGGCCTGATCCAGGCGCCGTCGAACACGCCCATGAGCTGGTTCGGCGCCCCCGCCGGATTGGTCAGCGGCCCGAGCAGATTGAATACGGTGCGCACGCCGATCTCGCGGCGCGCCGCGATGACGTGTTTCATGGCGCCGTGATGGGCCGGCGCGAACATGAAGCCAACGCCGACCCGGTCGATCAGTTCGCCGACCTGATCCGGCCCCAGGGCGAGATTGTATCCGGCCGCCTCGAGAACATCGGCGCTGCCGCTCTTGCTCGTCGCGCCGCGGTTGCCATGCTTGGCGACTCGCGCGCCGGCGCAGGCGGCGACCATCGCGGCCGCGGTGGAAACATTGAACTTGCC
This sequence comes from Pseudomonadales bacterium, assembly GCA_022822865.1. Lineage (GTDB taxonomy): Bacteria > Pseudomonadota > Gammaproteobacteria > Pseudomonadales > Pseudohongiellaceae > UBA9145. Next base: position 13,625 of record JAJDYJ010000013.1, read on the forward strand.
GGCGCCGCTGCCGCCGGTGCCGCAAGTGTCGACGAGATGCGAGCGGTCGCCGACTTTCACCGGAGTCGCCAGTTCGCGCATGACCCGGGCCGCGCCGAAAATCTCCGCCGCCTTGACGCCTTTCATCTGCAGGCCGACCAGGAAAGCGGCGTTCTGGGCGTCGGTGGTCTCGCCCGACATGACATGGGTCATGACCTCGACCATTTCCGGAGCGGCCAGATCGCCGCCGCCGGTCACCCGCCTGATCGCATCTTTGATGTTCATTCTTACCCGGTCCTGTCGAGAAAATTTTTCAATAGCGCATGCCCATGTTCGCTGACGATCGATTCCGGGTGAAACTGCACGCCTTCCACATCGAACCGCCGATGCCGCACGCCCATGATTTCCTCCCGCTCGCCGCCGATTTCAGTCCAGGCCGTCACTTCCAGGCAGTCGGGCAGGCTCCCGGCCTCGATCACCAGCGAATGATAACGCGTGGCGGTGAACGGGCTCGGCAGCCCTTCGAACACGCCCGCGCCGGTATGATGAATCTCGCTCAACTTGCCATGCATGACGCGGCCGGCGCGCACGATTCGCCCGCCGAACTGCTGGCCGATGCTCTGATGACCGAGACAGATGCCGAGAATCGGAATCTCGCCGGCGAAGCGTTCGACCAGCGCCAGCGAAATCCCCGCCTCGTCCGGCGTACACGGCCCGGGCGAAATGACGATCTGCCGCGGCCGCAATTCGGCGATCCGTTCGAGACTGATCTCGTCGTTGCGGAACACCTCGACTTCCACGCCGAGTTCGCCAAGATATTGCACGACGTTCCAGGTGAACGAGTCGTAATTGTCGATCATCAACAGCATGGGTGTCCCATCCGGGTCGCTAGCGCCGCACATGCTATCAGAATTCACGAAAACACAGTCCATGCGCTGAAAATTACCCCGTGCCGCCAGCAAGCTGTAAAGCGGTCATCAAACCGGACATCGAAGCGGACGCATGCTGCACGTAACGCTGTGTAATTAACTGTTCTACCGAAAAATATTGTTAAATCCTATCCGGACATTGAAGAGGACATTTCCACGGCCCATGAATAGTCTCCTTGAGTCAGTAGATGACCCCACGCCTTTGACCGTAATGTGGTTTCGGCAGGATTTGCGGTTGCGGGACAATCCGGCGCTTTGCGCGGCGGCGTCCTCGGGGACGGTGCTGCCGGTCTATATCCTCGATGACGAAAATGCCGGCGCATGGAAGATGGGCGGAGCGTCGCGGTGGTGGCTGCATCATTCGCTCAAGCGGCTCGATGAGTCGCTGGACGGCAGGCTTTGGATCCTGCGGGGCGATGCGGAACGCGAACTGCTCAAGCTGAGTGCCGCATTACCCGTGCGCAAGGTTGTCTGGAACCTCTGTTACGAACCCTGGCGGAAACGGCGGGACGAAGGTATCGAAAAAGCCCTGCCCGAAGCTGGCGTCGAGACCGAAACCTGTAACGGCTCTCTGCTCCGGGAACCTTCGGAGATAAGCACCAGAACCGGAAAGCCATACGGAGTGTTCACGCCTTTCCATCGCTATCTGCTCACGATTACCGCTCCGGACCGGACGCTGTCCGTTCCACCGAAATTGAGTCTGGCGCAATGCACCCAACCCGCCGGCCGCATCGACAAACTCGAACTCAAACCCCGGATTCCCTGGGACGCTGGCCTGAAACAGCGCTGGACCCCCGGCGAGGCGTCGGCACAGAGCCAACTGCGGAAATTTCTCGATAGCAGCGCCGGGGAATACAACGCAAGGCGCGACTACCTTGCCGATGAAGCCGTGTCTTCGCTTTCGCCCCATCTGCATTTCGGCGAAATCAGTCCGAACCAGGTCTGGCGGGACACCTGGTCGGCGGAAGCCGGCGACGGCGGCGACTCGTTCATCCGGCAACTTTGCTGGCGCGAGTTCAGCTATCACTTGCTGTATCACTACCCGGATTTCGCCGGGAAAAACTGGAAAAGGGAATTCGACGAATTTCCCTGGCGTGAAGACCCGGAATCGCTGCATCGCTGGCAGGAAGGCGCAACCGGCGTGCCGCTGGTCGATGCAGGCATGCGGGAATTGTGGGCAACCGGCGCCATGCACAATCGCGCGCGCATGGTCACGGCGTCGTTTCTCACCAAGAACCTGCTCATTCACTGGCGGCATGGCGCGGACTGGTTCTGGGATTGCCTCGTCGACGCCGATCTGGCGAACAACAGTTTCGGCTGGCAATGGGTCGCGGGCAGCGGCGCCGACGCCGCGCCTTATTTCCGCGTCTTCAATCCGGTGCTGCAATCGCGAAAGTTCGATCCGGATGGAAAATATCTGCGGCGCTGGCTTCCGGAGTTGAGCCGCTTGCCCGACAGGCACATCCACGCGCCCTGGGAGGCCGGCTCGGGCGTTCTGCGCGAGGCCGGCGTAAGACTCGATGAAAACTATCCCCGCCCGATCGTCGACCTGCGCGCGTCCCGCGAACGCGCCCTGGCCGCCTGGCGGACAACCCGCCGCACTTAACCTACTCGGAGCAAAACAAAACCACGTTTTGTTTTGCGATAGAGAAATATTCCAGGACGGAATTTTTCGGAGAAACAAGCAATCAGTCGTCGATTCGCAGGGACGCCGCGTTGAGCTGGACGGCGCGCATGATCGCCCGGGCCTTGTTGCGGGTTTCCTCCCATTCCATGTCGGGCCGGGAATCGGCGACGATGCCGGCGCCGGCCTGGACGTAGATCTTGCCTCCGGTGATGACGGCGGTGCGGATCGCGATGGCCATGTCCATGTTGTCGTTCCAGCCGATGTAGCCCATGGCGCCGCCATAGATGCCGCGCCGGTCCGGTTCGAGTTCGTCGATGATTTCCATGGCGCGGATCTTGGGGGCGCCGCTCAAGGTGCCCACGGGCAGGGTCGCGCGCAATACGTCGAGCGCGCTGCGGTCGGGCAGGATTTCGCTTTCGACGGTGGAAGCGATATGCATGACGTGGGAGTACCGTTCCACGAACATCTTGCGCGGCACGCGCACCGAGCCGATCTTCGACACCCTCCCTGAATCGTTGCGGCTCAGGTCGATCAGCATGAGATGTTCGGCGAGTTCCTTCTCGTCGGCGAGCAGTTCCCGTTCGAGCGCGAGATCCTCTTCCTCGGTCGCGCCGCGGTGGCGCGTGCCGGCGAGCGGGTGCACGGTGATCTTGCCGTTTTCCACCCGCGCGAGAATCTCGGGCGAGGCGCTCACCACATGGTGGTCTTCGAGATTGAAGAAAACCATGTAGGGCGAAGGATTCAGATGGCGCAGGGCGCGATACAGATGCAGGGGCTCGCCGCTGAAATCCCCCGACATGCGCTGGGAAAGCACCACCTGCATGCAGTCTCCGGCAACGATGTAGTCCTTGATCCGCTCGACCGCGCGCTTGAAGTCGGCTTCCGGAAAATGTTGCCGGTAGTCGTGCTCCTCGATGGTTCCCGCACCGTTCGGCGGCAACTTCACTTCGCCGCCGAAACGCTTCTCCAGTCCATCGAGCCGCAGTTGCGCCGCGGCGAATCCGCCGGCCAGGGCGGGATCGGCATTGACTACCAGGGTCGCGGTTCCCATGAGGTTGTCGAAGATGACGATTTCGTCGGCCACCATGAGCAGGATATCCGGCGTGCCGATGTCGTCGCGCGCGCTGGACGGGCCGATCCGCGTCTCCGCGTAACGCACGGTATCGTAGGCGAAATAGCCCACGAGGCCGCCGCTGAATCGCTGATCGCCCAGAATTTCCGGCGCGCGGAATCGCGACTTGAATTCGGCGATGAAGGGAAAAGGATCGGCCAGTTCGTGGCGCTCGACGACTTCGCCGTCGGTTTCCACGGTAAGCCGGGTTCCGGTTACCCGCAGCAACGTCCGGCAAGGCAGTCCGATGATCGAGTAACGGCCCCATTGCTCTCCGCCCTCGACCGATTCGAAGAAGAAGCTGTACGGGCCGTCGGCGAGTTTCAGATAGGCGCTGAGCGGCGTTTCGAGATCCGCCAGCACCTTGCGCGCGACCGGAATCCGGTTGCAGCCCTGCTCCGCGAGCTGGCGAAAACGCTGCTCGTCCATCAGTTTCTCCGTCGCTTGAGCGGAATCATCAGGCCGACGGCCGGGCCTGTTCGAGCTGGGCGCGCATGGCGCCGATGGTGGCGCGATAGTCTTCGCTTCCGAATATGGCCGAACCGGCCACGAACATGTCGGCGCCGGCCTCGGCGATGGCGAGGATGTTATCGACGCCGACGCCGCCATCGACTTCGAGCCGGATCGGATTTTCCGCCTCTTCGACGATGGAACGCGCCTGTCGCAGTTTATCGAGCGTGGCGGGAATGAACTTCTGGCCGCCGAAACCCGGATTCACGGACATCAGCAACACGAGATCGATCTTGTCGAGCAGGTATTCGAGGCAATTGAGCGGCGAAGCGGGATTGAAAACCAGCCCCGACTTGCAGCCATGATCGCGAATCAGTTGCAGGCTGCGGTCCACGTGATGGCTGGCCTCGGGGTGAAAGCTGATGTAGCTCGCGCCCGCCTCGGCGAAATCGGCTATGAGCCGGTCGACGGGCGTCACCATCAGGTGTACGTCGATGGGAGCGGTGACGCCATGCTTGCGCAGGGCCGCGCAGACCATCGGGCCGATAGTCAGATTGGGCACGTAATGGTTGTCCATCACGTCGAAATGGATGACGTCCGCGCCCGCATCGAGCACAGCCTCGACTTCATCTCCAAGCCGCGCAAAGTCGGCGGAAAGAATCGAAGGCGCTATAAGGTAATCGTTCATCCCTAATCAGTCCCGGACTGCAGTCTTTAGAGTGCGGGCAGTTTAGCACGGCAGCAATTCTCATTTCGGCAACCAGCCGAACGGCGCCGGCCCCCACCGAATCCGCGCCGCGGATTCGACTCCCCCAAAGGGGGAGTGTTCAACACCCGCGCGGGATGCCCGGGACAGACACTCTCCCTGTGGGAGAGTCAAAACCGCGCAGCGGTTTTGGTGAGGGTGCGCTTGCGGCCGCATCCAGCCAAAGCGAATCTCTCTTGCCGGTATTATTGCCGCGCGTTAAGTTCACTCAGGCGTTCGGGGGTGCCGATGTCCATCCAGTCGCCCCGATACAGTTCTCCCGCGACCTGGCCGCGGTTCATGGCCGCGCGCAACAGGGGCGCCACGGACAGCGGCTCCGGCTTCAGCCCGGCGAACAGATTGCGATGCATGACGCTGATGCCGGCGAAAGTGAATCGGGCCGCCTCCGCATCGGTGCGGTCGTGAACGCGGCCGGCGCCGTCCAGCAGGAAATCGCCGTTTGGTCTGGCCGGCGGGTTCGGCACGAGCACCAGATGCGCCAGGGTTTCCCCGCCGTCCACCGGCCGCAGTCCGGAATAGTCGAACCCGGTCCAGACGTCGGAGTTGGCGACGATGAAGGATTCGCCTTCGATCAGCGGCAGGGCCTGAACGATGCCGCCGGCGGTATCGAGCAATTCCGCTTCCTGCGAATAAGCGATTTCCACTCCGAAGCGCGATCCGTCGCCGAGAGTTTGACGGATCATGTCGCCGAGATGGAACAGGTTGACCGCGACATGTTCGATGCCGGCCCGGGCCAGGCGCATGAGCTGGTGTTCGATCAATGTGAATTCGCCGGCTTTCAGCAGCGGCTTGGGCGTGGCGTCGGTGAGGGGCCGCATGCGTTCGCCGCGCCCGGCCGCGAGCAGAATCGCCTGCATCAGATCACCGCCCGCAACTTGTCGCGGGCGCGCGGCTCGAGTTCACGGCGGAACCAGGACAATAGCGGCCCCATTTCCCGATATTCCGCGGCGACTTCGGTGAAATACTCCATCACCAGGGGAATGTCGGCCAGGAAACCGGGTTTGTGATCGCGGATCGCGAGCCGGCAGAAGATGCCCAGCACCTTCAGATGCCGCTGCAACCCCATCAGGTCGAAATCGCGCCGGAATCGCGCATCGGAAATTCCCACGACTATGCCTCGGGACCGCGCGCCGTCCAGGTACCAGCCGATCCAGTCTTCGAGCCGGCGCCGGTCCCATTTGATATAACAGTCGCGCAAGAGGGAAACGGGGTCGTAACTGCAAGCGCCCTGGACCGCATCCTGAAAATCGATTATTCCGGGACGGTCCGGTTCCCCGTCCGGCAACATCAGATTGCGCGAATGGTAATCGCGATGCACCGCGACCTGCGTCTGGGCGAGCGCCGCCCCGCAAAGAAATTCGAAGCAGTCGTCGATAATCTCCATTTGTTCCGCGTTGGGCTCGACTTGCAGCCAGCGGCGGCAGAACCAGTCGGGAAACAGTGACATTTCCCGCGTCAGTTCCGTCTTGTCGTATGCGGGAAGCTCGCGCGGGTCCACGTACTGCTGCAAATTGAGCAGGCTGTCGATGGCGGCGCGATAGAGCCGGTCGGCCGTCTCGCCGTCGGCGCTTTCCTGCGCCCGCAGCAAACGGGGGAGGTAAAGTTGATCGCCGAAATCTTCAAGCAGCATATAGCCTTGCTCAAGATCCGCGGCGTGCAGTTCCGGCGCGCGCAGCGAGGCGGCGCGCAGCAAGCGGGTGACCTCGACGAAGGGGCGGCTGTCTTCCTTGTGCGGCGGGGCGTCGACCGCGATCCAGGATGTTTCGGCCGTGGGACGGGCGCGAAAGTAACGCCGGTGACTCGCGTCGCCGCTGACGATTTCCAGTTCGCCGAGTTCCGGGGCGTCGGGCAGCATTTGCCGCAGCCGGGCCCGGGTCCAGGCCGTCAGGCCCGCACGACGGGCGTCTTCCTCCACCGCCTGCTTCACTTCGCCTTGCCTTGTATTCGGACTTCGTTCCATTATGATGCTCTTGCCCTACCCCGCGTCGGGCTTCGCTGTCAGGAATATCGACCTCGCATGCACGCCGTTGAATCCGGTAACTGGATACTGCCGGCAATTGCATTGCTGGCGCTTAGCTGGCATGCAAGCGCCGCCGAACAGCAAACCATCACGCAAACGGAAATCGAACGCCTCGACTGGGTGCCGGTGGAGGCCCTGTCCGCGGAGCGGCGCGCCGGACTCGCACCGGCCTGCTGCGGCGCTTTCGTCGATAGTAGCAGATCGCCGGACGACGACCCCGGCAACGGCGAAACAAGGTTTACCGCGGCCGAAGGATTCACCCAGACCGGTCCCGACACCATAAGCATCAGCGGTGAAGTCACCGTGGAGGAAGGCGCGCGCACGATCGCCAACGACGGCGACACCGTCATCGACAATGCCGCGGGCACTTTCGAGCTTGAGGGCGATGTCGAATTTCGCGAGCCCGGCATCCTCCTGCGCGGAAGTTCGGCTTTCATCGACAACGAAAACGATTTGAGCCGAGTGCGTACGGCCCGCTACGTCCTGCATGAAACCGGCATCCACGGCAGCGCCGCCGCCATCGTCTACGACAGCGAATCGGGCCGGATCACCATGGACAACGGCGAATTCAGCCGTTGCGAACCGATCGACCCGTTCTGGACCATCGCCGCCGACGCAATGACGCTCGACCCGGCGCAAGGCCGCGGCACGGCCCGGAATCTGCGCCTGCAACTGGGCGATACAACCATCTTCCGCTATCCCTTCGAACTGAGCTTTCCGCTTGGCGATCAGCGTGTTTCCGGTTTCCTGCCGCCGAGTATGGGCTCGACCCGCAGCGGCGGATTCGATTTCGAACTGCCGTACTACCTGAACCTGGCGCCGCATTACGACGCCACCGTCATGCCGCGTCTGATCAGCGACCGTGGAATCATGCTCGGCGCCGAGTTCCGCTACCTCGCCGAATGGTCGATGAATACCGTGAACCTGTCCTGGCTCGGCAATGACAGGCTGTTCGACCCCACGCACGCGGCGCTTCCCGGATCGGGATCGCCGCCCACCGAAAATCGCTGGTACGCCGGCTTCCAGCACAACGGCCTGCTTGGCGAGAACTGGCGCACCATGGTGGATTTCACCGCGGTCAGCGACCGCGACTGGTTCATCGATCTTGCCGGCGGCGGCCTCAACGTCACGACACGCAATCACCTGAACCGGCAGGCGCGGCTGAGCTATGCGTCCGGGGCCCTGGAGGCCGATCTCGACCTGCAACGCATCCAGATTATCGATCCGCTGATCGACGCCCTCAACATCGCCAAACCGTACGATCGACTGCCGCATTTCCGTTTTCGCACCGGTTTCGATCTCGGGGCGAATCTGCGTTTCGGTCTGGCGGGCCAGGCGGCGCATTTCGACCGCAAACTCGACGAGAGCCTGATTTCACGGCAGCACGTCGAAAATGGCGCCCTGGCCACGGGCAGCCGCGTCAACCTTTCGCCGCGGCTGGATTGGGTGCTGGAAACCCCCGGCTCGTTCCTGCGCGCCGCGGCCAGTTACGAGCACCTGAGTTATGAGCTCGACCGGCAGGCGCTCGGCAGCCCCGCGAACTCGAGCCTGGACATGGCGGGCTACAGCGTCGACGGCGGCCTGATCTTCGAACGCCGGCGAGACGGCGACGATGGTACGCAAACCCTCGAGCCGCGCCTTTTCTACCTGTACCGCCAGTATCGCGATCAAAGCATGTTGCCGCTGTTCGATTCCGCCGAGATGAACTTCGGCTTCCCGCAACTTTTTCGTGAACGCCGCTTCAGCGGCGGAGACCGTTTCGCCGACGCCGACCGGCTCGGCATCGCCGTAACCAGCCGCCTGCTCGATAACGACGGCCGCGAACGCGCCCGCTTCAGCCTGGGCCAGGTTCATTACTTCCGCGACCGCCTCGTCAGCCTCGCCGACCCGCTGCGCCAATGGCAGCCGTTGTATTCGCCGGTCAGCGATACTTCGGCCCTCGTGGCGGAGGTGGAATACCGCTTGCGGGAAAACTGGCGCATCGGCGCCGACGTGCAATGGAACGAGCACCATCGCGAAGTCGACGAAGGCAGTCTGCAATTGCGTTATCAGCGCGACAGCGAGCGCCTGTTCAATTTTTCCTGGCGCCGCCGCTCGCTGTTGCAGGCCACGCCTTACCTGCTCCGCGCGGGCATAGACCCGAACATCGACCAGACCGACATTTCCGGCGCCTGGCCGCTGTCGGCCAACTGGAAACTGTTGGCGCGCTGGAACTATGACCACGCCAATTCGCGGAACCTGGAGGCGTTTGCCGGGGTCGAATACCGTAACTGTTGCGCCACGATCCGCGTGATCGCGCGGCAATGGCTTGACGAATATGAATTGTTTGTCCCTAATGTTTCTTCCAACCGCGGTGTTTTCGTACAATTCAGCCTGCACGGACTCGGCAACCTCGCCGGCGGCGGTTTAAGCGATTTGTTGAGTGACGGAATACAGGGATTCAGAGACCCGGATTATGAGTAAGTTCCTTTCGACCGGCCACACGCCGCTTCTCACCTTGCTGCTGGCCTTGCTGCCGGTCCTGGCGCCTTTGACCGTACAGCCTGTTTTCGCCCAGGAGCGCATGCTGCTCGACCGCATCGTGGCTATCGTCGATACGGGCGTGGTGTTGCAAAGCGAAGTCGACGTCCGCCTCGCGGACATCGTCACCAACGCCCGGCGCAGCGGCCAGCCCGAGCCCGATCTCGAAGAAATCTACGACGACGTACTCGAAGCCCTGGTGCTCGAGAACCTGCAAATGCAGATCGCCGAACGCATCAATATCCGCTTCGACGACGACACTATCAACCGCGTGCTCGGATCGATGGCGGAAAACAGCAACATGAGCTTCGATCAATACGTCACCACCCTGGAACAGGCCGGCGTCTACCTGCAGACCCGGGAACAGGTGCGAAAGCAGATGACCTTGCAGGAACTGCAGCGCGGCCTGGTCAATCAGCGCATCCGCATCACCGACCAGGAAATCGAAAACTTCATCAATTCCGAAATGGGCCAGGAACTGATGCAGGCGGACTATTTCCTCAATCACATGGTGGTGCCTTTCGGCGCCGAGGAAGCCGGCGAGTCGCGGCAGCGGAAAATGCAATACGCGGGCGAACTTCTCGCGCGTCTCGAAGCCGGCGAGGATTTCGGCGCGGTGCGCGCGGAGGTCATGCAAGGAGGCCCGTTCGAGGTCAACGCCACGGATTTCGGCTGGCGCAAGCTCGATCAGATTCCGGCGCTGTTCAACGCCGCGGTGGAAGAGATGAGCGTCGGCCAGATCGAAGGACCGTTCGAAGCGCCCAACGGGCTTCATATCATCCAACTGGGCGACCAGCGCGGAGGCACTTCCCAGTTCGTGCAGCAGACGCATCTGCGCCACATCATGCTGGCCCCGAACGAAATCAGGAATGACGAGCAGTCGCTTGCCGAAATCAGGCGGCTGCGGCAGCGGATTCTGGACGGCGAGGACTTCGCCCCGATCGCCCGGCAAAACTCCGACGACGCGGCTTCGGTGGTGGCCGGCGGCGATCTCGACTGGATTAACGAAGGCGGCATGCCGCTCGAGTGGGAGGCCGTGGTGACCGAAATGGAAGTCGGCGATCTGAGCGAACCCGTGCGTACGGACACCGGCTGGCACATCATCGAAGTGCTCGGCCGGCGGCTGACCGACCTCAGCCAGGAATTCACCAGGGCGGAAGCCGAGAACGTATTGCGCAACCGCAAGTTCGATCTTGAATTACAGAACTGGCTGATCGAGATTCGCGAAGAAGCGTTCGTTGAATACGTCGAGTGAGAACCCGAGTGAAAGCCTGGGCGAGAGACCGGGCCCGGTTTTCAGACTCGCGCTGACTCCCGGCGAACCGGCCGGCATCGGGCCGGACCTGTGTGCGCAACTGGCCCAGAGCCCCCCGCCCGGCGTCGAACTGATCGCCTTTTGCGATCCCGAATTACTTGCAGAACGCGCGGCCTCGCTGGGCCTGCCGCTCCGGCTTGATGCGCCCGGCGCCGATCCGCGCCCGTGCGCCAGCGGCGAATTGCGAACGGCGCCGGTGAAACTGGGGGAGCCGGCGCGTCCGGGCGAACTGAATCCCGCCAACTCCGCCTATGTGCTCGAATGCCTGCGCGCCGCCGTCCGGCATATCCTGGACGGCCGGGCCGACGCCCTCGTGACCGGCCCTGTCCACAAGGCGGTCATCAATCAGGCAGGTTATCCATTTTCCGGCCATACCGAATTCCTTGCCGGGCTTTGCGGCCGCGAAACCAGCGTCATGATGCTGGCCACTCCGGGCCTGCGCGTGGCCCTCGCCACGATTCATCTGCCCCTGAAAGATGTGTCGGCCGCGATCACCCGTGAACGGCTGCTTGAAGTCCTTGTGATTCTGGATCGGGACTTGCGCGGCCGCTTCGGTATCGAGCGGCCCCGTATTCTCGTTTGCGGACTTAATCCCCACGCCGGCGAGTCCGGAGAACTCGGCAGGGAGGAAATCGAAACCATCGAACCCGCGCTTGCGGAATTGCGCGCTCTCGGCATGGATCTGGTCGGCCCCTTGCCCGCGGACACTCTTTTCACGCCGCACCGGCTCGACGCTGCCGATGCGGTGCTCGCCATGTATCACGACCAGGGACTGCCGGTACTCAAGTTCAAGGGTTTCGGCAATGCGGTCAATATCACCCTCGGCCTGCCCATCGTCCGCACCTCGGTCGATCACGGCACGGCGCTGGACCTCGCGGGCAGCGGCAGGGCCGACGCCGGCAGCCTGCGCTACGCCCTTGAGGTGGCGCTGGAAATGTTGCGTACGGGCGGACGGGCGTGAGCGCCGCGGCTCGCATGCATCGGCCGCGCAAGCGCTTCAGTCAGAACTTCCTGCGCGACCCCAACTATATCGACCGCATCGTTGCCGCCATCGCGCCCGGCGCCGAAGACCACTGCGTGGAAATCGGTCCCGGCGACGGGGCGCTGACCCTGCCGCTGGCGGAGGCCGCGGGCCGCCTCGATTGCGTCGAACTCGACCGCGATCTGGCGCGGCAGCTCGAATCGCGTTTCGCGGAAAATGAACACGTGCGAATACGCTGCCGCGACATCCTCAAATTCGATCTTGCCGAGTTGGGGGAAAATCCGGGAGGATTGCGGATTACCGGCAATCTTCCCTACAACATTTCGACACCCGTGCTGTTTCACCTGCTCAAGATGTCGCAATGGATCGACGACATGACCTTCATGCTGCAACGGGAAGTCGTGGAGCGCATGATCGCGACCCCGGGGAGCCGGAACTACGGCAGATTGAGCGTCATGCTCGAGTACCATTGCGCGGTCGAGCGGCTGTTTCACGTGCCGCCGGAAGCGTTCCGGCCGAAACCCAAAGTCCATTCTTCCGTGGTGCGGCTGCGGCCCCACCGTCCGCGGCCCTTGCAGGCCGCCGACGAGAACGCTCTCGCCAGGGTAGTGAGAACGGCTTTCGGCCAGCGCCGCAAGACCTTGCGCAACGGCCTGAAATCCCTGGCCGCGGCGGAAGTGATCGAACGGCTTCCGGTCGACCTTGGCGCAAGACCTGAGCAACTCGGTCTGGCAGACTATGTGCGAATCAGCGACGCCATTTCGAGCAACGGTGAAAAATGACGAATCCGGCCGACCATATCGAAGTCCATCCGGTGGCGGTGTATCTCGAAAACCAGTCCGATCCCGAAGCCGGCCGCTTCGCTTTCGCCTACACCATACAGATCGCCAACAACGGGCCGGAACCGGTGCAATTGCTGTCGCGCCACTGGTACATCACCGACGCCAATAACGAGGTCGAGGAAGTCGAAGGGCCGGGAGTGGTGGGATTGCAGCCAGTGATCGACCCCGGAGAATCGTTTCAATACAGCAGCGGCGCGATCATCGAGACCGAAACGGGAACCATGCATGGCAGCTATCGCATGGTGACGGACGCGGGCGAGAGTTTCGATGTTCCGATTCCGATGTTTCTGCTGGCGCCGCCGAGAACCATTCATTAGGCGGGCAACGTGAGTACCTACGCGATCGGGGACATCCAGGGCTGCTACAAGCCGCTGAAGAAACTGCTGAAGAAGATCGGCTTTGCGCCCGGAAAAGACCGGCTCTGGTGCGTGGGCGATCTGGTCAACCGCGGCCCGAAATCGCTCGACTCCCTGCGGCTCCTGCGGGAAATCGACGACTCGCTGGTCGTTGTCCTGGGCAATCACGATCTGCACTTCCTCGCGGTCCACGAGGGCTGTACGCCGATGCGGCGCAAGGACCGCCTGCGCGAATTGCTGGCCGCGAAGGACTGCGACAAACTCGCCGATTGGCTGCGGCGCAAGCCCCTTGCGCATTTCGAGACCGTCGAAACCGAAACCGGCCCACGCTCCTTTCTGATGGTGCACGCCGGCATCGCGCCCGACTGGTCGGTCGGCAAGACGCTGGAACTGTCCGCTGAAGTCGAAACCGCCCTGCGCGAAAAGCCGCGAAAGTATCTGAACCATATGTATGGAGACGAGCCAAGCCTCTGGGACGACGGGCTGAGCAAACAGCGCCGCTTGCGCACCATCACGAATTACCTGACCAGAATCCGTTTCTGCGACAGCGAGGGGCGTTTGCGGCTCGATCTGAAAGAAGGCATGGACACCGCGCCTCCCGGCTACGAACCCTGGTTCCGCTGGCAGCGGGTCAGCGCGGAGACCGACATCGTGTTCGGGCATTGGGCCGCCATCGAAGGCACAAGCGGCCAGGATCGCATTCACGCTCTCGACACCGGTTGCGTCTGGGGCGGAACCCTCACCGCCATGCGGCTGGAAGACGGCCGGCGATTCTCAGTGTCGGGCTGAGCGTTATAATAGGCGCTTCAGTTTCTTATCGGCTCGACAGGCCATGAAGATTTATACGGTAGGTGGCGCTGTACGCGACAGATTGCTCGGTCTTCCGATTAAGGACAAAGACTGGGTAGTCGTCGGCGGCAGCGGCGCCGATCTCGAACGGCTCGGATACCGCCAGGTCGGCAAGGACTTTCCGGTTTATCTGCATCCCGAAACGAAGGAGCAACACGCGCTCGCGCGCCGGGAACGCAAGATCGCGCCGGGACATACCGGTTTCGCCTTCGATACCGGGGCTGAAGTGAGCCTGGAAGAAGATCTCGCACGGCGCGATCTGACCGTCAACGCCATGGCCGAAACCGGGGACGGCGAACTGATCGACCCTTACGGCGGCCGCGACGATCTGGAAAACCGCGTACTGCGTCATGTCTCGCCGGCATTTCGCGAAGACCCGCTGCGAGTGTTGCGGGTCGCCCGTTTTGCCGCGCGTTTCACGCATCTCGGTTTCGGCGTGGCGCCGGAAACCATGCAATTGATGCGGGAGATGGTCGGACGGGGCGAACTGGCCGAACTGACCAGGGAGCGCGTCTGGCGGGAGATCGAACTTGCGCTGGGCAGCCAGTCGCCGGCGAAGTTCTTTCGCGTGTTGCGCGAATGTTGCGCGCTGCAGGTGATTCTCCCCGAAGTGAACCGCCTGTTCGGCGTGCCGCAGCCGGAAAAGTATCATCCGGAAATCGACACCGGCGTCCATACGCTGATGTGCGTGGAGGCGGCGGCGCGGCTCACGGACGACGCCGTTACGAGATACGCGGTGCTCTTGCACGATGTCGGCAAGGGCGTCACCGACCGCTCCAAATGGCCGAGCCACCACGGTCATGACGCGCTTGGCATACCACTGGTGAAGGAAATCACGAGGCGGCTGGGCGTTCCCCGCGAGTTTGCAAAAACAGCGGAAGCCGTTTGCAAGTATCACACCTTGCAGCACCGCGTGCTCAGCTTGCGGCCCGCGACCGTTTTGCGGCTTTTGACGGGCCTCGACGCGATTCGGCGCCCGCAACGGTTCGAACGCTTCCTGACGGCCTGCCTGGCCGACGCCCGCGGCCGCACGGGATACGAGGGCTGCGAGTATCCCCAGAACGAATACCTGGAGCGAATGCTGGCGGCGGTGAATTCGGTCGATGCCGGCGAGTTGCTGCGGGACAAGCCGGAAGCGGACGCCGGCGAACTCATCGCCCGCGGCAGAATCGACGCCATTCGCCGGGCCCGGGCCGAATACATTCATTGATGGCGACCGCACAGGTTTCTCCATCCGAGGCGCCTGTGGCGCTGATCACCGGCAGCGCCCGGCGCATCGGCGCCGCCATCGCGCGCAAGTTCCACGATCGCTCCTGCCGCGTTTTGCTGCATTGCCGGAATTCGACCGCCGAAGCCGAAGCGCTGGCGGCTGAATTCAATGCGCGCCGGGCGTCTTCGGCTGCGGTGCTGAGCGCCGATCTGGCGTCCGCCGATGGCGGCGAGCAACTCGCGCGGCAGGCGCTTGCGCATTTTCGGCGTGTCGACGTGCTCGTCAACAATGCTTCGGGTTTTTACCCGACTGCTTTCGGAGAAGTGAGCGCCGAACAATGGGACGACCTGCAGGGCAGCAATCTGCGTGGCCATTTCTTTCTCGGTCAGGCTCTGGCCGAAGAATTGCGCTCGCGTGGCGGCGCCATCGTCAACATCGGCGACATCTGGGCGGACCGGGCCCGGCGCGGCTACCCGGTTTATACGATCGCCAAGGCCGGACTAGGCGCGATGACCCGGTCGCTGGCGCTCGAACTCGCGCCATCGGTGCGCGTAAACTCCGTCGCGCCCGGCTCCATTCTCTGGCCGGAACACCTGGCTGACGACACGGACCCGGAAATCGCCGAGGCGCGTGAACAAATCCTGCGATCGATTCCCATGCGGAAACCGGGCGACCCGGACCAGATCGCCGACCTCTGCTGGTTCCTGGCCGTCGAAGCAAGCTATATGACCGGCCAGACTGTCAGGATGGACGGCGGCCGATTCCTGAACCCCGGCTAGTCGATCTTGACCTTGGTGAGAGGGTGGCGGGATTGGTCGAAGCGGTTCCAGAGTTCGGCCAGACCGGGCCCTTCGGGGACCATCTTGTGATCGGGAAGCAGTTCGGCCAGAGGGCGCAGGATAAAGGCGTTTTCAAGTACTTCTCGGTGCGAGACCGTCAGCGCGCCGTAAGCGCCGTCCGCGGCGCCGGGAACGAAGACATCGATGTCGATGGGCCGGGAAGAATAACCCGACTGGGCGGGGTCGCGGCCCAGTCGTATTTCGAGTTGCTTGAGCCAGGAAACTGTTTCAGGTAAAGCCTCGTCCGTTTCGGCGAGCGCCGCCAGATTGAGAAAATCGGCGCCGTCGAAACCCACGGCGGCGCTGCGATAAACATTCGAGCAACGCAGCGGACCGAATCTTCCTTCCAGTTCCTTCAGCGCCCGGCGAATGTTGACGGCGGCATTCTCGTTGCTGCCGATGCACAGAACCAGCAATGTCACGACTCAATCTTCCGCCGTTTCGTCCGCTCTGCGCCTTTCGATGATCACGCCGGTGTCCTTCGAACCGGTAATGGCGCCAGGTTTGCCGACTCGCAGACGCAGCCAGGACACCGGGAATTCGGCCAGAACGATTCCGGCGACGGCCTCGGCGAGCGCTTCGACGAGCTGGAATTCCGCGGCCGCGACGAAGTCCCTGACCCGATGCGAGATTGCCTTGTAGTCTAGCGCGTCGGCGATATCGTCCGAACGCGCCGCCGCGCGGATATCGAAGCCGAGATCGAGATCGATGCTGACGGTCTGCTTGCGCTCGCGTTCCCAGTCGAAAATGCCGATGATGGTTTCTACCTTGAGTTCCCTGATGTAAACGATATCCATTGCTGCTCCTTGCGGCTCAGATTGCGTTGAGGGATTCCAGCGGCCAGCGCGGCCGCACCTGGATTTCCAGTTCGTCGTTTTCGCCGGCCAGCAGGCGCATGCAGCCGGCGTAGGCGATCATCGCGCCATTGTCGGTGCAATAGCGCGGCGCGGCGTAATGCACCGCTTCAGCGCCGAGTCGCTCCTCAAGCACCTGCCGCAGCCGCTTGTTGGCGCTGACCCCGCCGGCGATGACCAGCGATTCGAGCCCGGTCTGCCGTATGGCGCGCCGGCACTTGATCGCCAAGGTGTCGACCATGGCCTCCTCGAAGGCCCGGGCAATGTCCGCCCGGGTCTGTTCGTCCAGATCGCCCGCGCTTTCCCGCTGTTCGGCGATGACGGTGCGCACATAGGTCTTCAGGCCGCTGAAACTGAATTCGAGGCCGGGGCGTTTGGTCATCGGCCGCGGGAAGTCGAACCGATCCGGATCGCCCCGCTCGGCCAGACGCGCCAGATGCGGACCGCCGGGATAAGGCAGGCCAAGCATCTTGGCGACCTTGTCGAAGGCTTCGCCGGCGGCGTCGTCGAGGGACTCGCCGAGCATCGTGTAGTCGCCGATGCCTTCGGCCCTGACCAGTTGACTGTGACCGCCCGAAACGAGCAAGGCCAGAAAGGGAAATTCGAGTCCGCCGCCTTCCAGCAGCGGCGCCAGCAGATGCCCTTCCATGTGATGCACGCCCAGGGCCGGCACATCGAGCCCCGCGGCCAGCGCGCGGCCGACCGAGGCGCCGACGAGCAAGGCGCCGACGAGTCCGGGACCGGCGGTATAGGCGATGCCGTCGATGTCGGGCAAATCCAGTTCCGCGTCTGCGAGCACCTCGCGAATCAGCGGCAAGGTCTTGCGCACGTGATCGCGGGACGCCAGTTCGGGAATCACGCCGCCGTAACGGGCGTGGATTTCCACCTGGCTGTACAGGCCGTCGGCGAGCAGTCCGCGCTCGCTGCAATAAACGCCGATTCCGGTCTCGTCGCAGGAAGTTTCGATGCCGAGAACGATCAAGTGCTTTCTCGCTCAAGAACCAGACTGGCAGCAAAAAGGCCGGGACTTGCGCCCCGGCCTTTTCGATACTGCATGAGCGTAGCTCAAATGAGAACTGCCGTCCTCAGAACTCCACGCCCAGATTGACGAACACGTATCGACCCAGCGCGTCGAAGAACGCCGGGAAGGTGTTGCCGTTACCGGGAGCGGTGCCCGCGTCGGAACTGACCTGCGGGTCGGTGTCGAACAGGTTGCTGACGCCGATGGTTGCAGAATAGTTCTCGGCGGCGCTCCACTCGGCGGTGAGATCCCAGTAGGTCTCAGCGTCGAAGTTGATGGCGTTTCCACCCAGATCCTCGGTCTTGCCGAGATAACGCATGCCGAGCGCTACGCGCACGTCATACTCGGTGAACAAGGTCGCCTTGTAGTTACCGCTCCAATCGGGTTGCGGGTTCTTGCCGCAGGAAAGACCCCAATAGCCGGCGCACTCGGTAGTGGGCTCGCCCGGAAGCTCGATGAAGCTGGCCTCCATCACGTTGGTGGTCACGCCCTGAATCTGCAAGGGACCCACCGGCGTGTCGAAGTTGTAATCGAAAATGATGTCAACTCCGGTAATCCACTCTTCGCTGATGTTTGTGGTCTGGGTGCTGATGTAACCGCCGGTCAGCCACAAGGAACCCGTTGCAGGCTGCCGCACGATGTTATTGCAGAACGCGGCTGCTCCGGTTTCCAGGCACTTGTCCAGTGAAGTGGCCGCAGGAATCGAGCCGATTCCCTCTTCCAGCTGGATGTCGAAATAGTCCAGGGTCACAGTCAGACCATCGATAAACTGCGGAGTCAATACAACACCGGCCGTAATCGACTCGGCTTCCTCCGGCGCAACCATCGGGTTGCCGCCGAAACGGATGTTGTACTGGTCGGCAGGCGACTTCAGATCGGTGCCGTAAAGCGACGCCGGCAAGCCGGTATTGGCGCACTGGGCCTGGGTAGCGGTCATGTTCAGGCCGCAAGGATCGTCAGGCAGGTCGGTCAGACTGTCGCCTTGCGCCGTGTACAGATTGCCCAGGTTGGCGTGACGAATCGCGGAGGAGAAGGAACCGCGAACCGCGATATCGTCGCTCGCCTGGAAGAATGCGCCAAGCTTGTATGTGTCGGTGGTGTGGCCGGTGGAGTAGTCCGCGTAGCGGTAACCGGCGTCCAGACTCAAGTTGTCCCGGATGGGAATACCGAATTCCACGAATAACTCGTCCACATCGTATCCGCCGGCCAACGGTATGGCGGCGCCGCCCGAACCGGAACGGTCACCGGCGATGCTCGGCGCATCGGGGCTGTAATCGGTCTTCAACTCCTTGGTTTCCCAGCCGAAAGCGGCGGAAACAGGACCCGGCGCACCGGGGATGGTGATCGGGGTTTCGCCCGATACCACACCCTGAAGAATACGCTGCTTGCCCGTACCCTTGATGAAGGTGGACTGTGCGATGTACCTCTGGAGTTCGCTACCGCCATCGTGAACGGCCTGAATTCCGCCATTGCCCGGCAAACCGCCGCTGAACAGATTGTAGGGAATACAGTTCGGGTCGGTGCCGTTGATGACCGAGATACAAGTGGGTACGCCATTGAGATTGACCACATTGACGGCCCGGTTGATGTTGGTCACCGACAGGTCGTTGCGATACTCGTTGACGTAATCCACTTCGGACAGCTGATAGTTGACGTCATAGGTCCAGCTTCCGGTGATATCACCGCGTACGCCAAACACCTGGGTGACATTGTCGTAGTTGGTGATGCTCTGACGCGGCGCGCCTTCTACGTTGCGCTTCAGCGAGTACAACGGCGCGTTGTAGCCGACGATATCGCCGTTATTGATCGCAAGATCCAGACCTGAAATGTAGGCAAGCGCCTCGGCGCCGCTGGTGAAGTTCGGCGCGTGGTCGCCGCCCATGCCGATCCAGTCGCCGCAAGCCACCTGGTATTGCTGGGCGGAAAGCAGGGCGTTATAGCACGGCAGTTGGTTGATGTTGCCGAAAGTGCCTGAATACGCGATCTGCGCATTGGACTCGGACGACATCGCCCGGATGCTGGCATAGGCTTCCGCGTTTTCGTTGATCTCGAACTTGCCGAAGAAGCCGGCGTTTACACGATCGTCCGGACGCTGGAAGAAGTTGGTCGGATTGTAGTTGAAGGTCTGACCGGCCCGGGGTACGAACTCATCGCCCTGCACTTTCACATCGAGCCGGGTAATGCTTGGGTCGACGTTCGTAAAACCACGGGCGCCATACAATCCGAAGTCGGCCCAGCGACCGGGTGGAATTGTCGAGGAGCCGCCACAGGCGCTCTTGCCTCGGGTCAATGCACAGGCGGAAATGTCGTAGTCGCCCTGCAGAATCGGCGCGGTATCGGTTTTTTCGATGAAGCCGACGATGTGACCGCGACCTTCGAATGCCGAACCCCCGAAAGCGATCGCCAGCTTCGTGGTGTCGCCCGTGGTGATATCTTCATCCGCCAGTGCGTAGTCATAGGATCGCACCAGGTTGCGGAACTCATCGTTGTCGTTGGTGTGCTGATAGAAGCTGTGCGTCATGCTTGCCTTGAAGCCTTCGTACTCGTCGTCAATGATGAAGTTGACGACGCCGGCCACTGCGTCGGAGCCATAGGTCGAAGACGCGCCGCCGGTCAGCACTTCAACGCGCTCAAGCAGCAGCGAAGGCACGGCATTCAAGTCGGCGCAGTTGTTGCCGGCGGTGGTTCCCGGCGCCATGCGCTGGCCGTTGATCAGTACCAGGGTGCGTGAACAGCCGAGGTTGCGCAGGTTTACGCTTGCGGTGCCGTTGGAGCCATTTGACGACGTTATTACCTGTCCAGGTGAAATCTGCGGCAGGTCGTTCAGATAATCCTCGACGCGGGTAATGCCGCGGTCGGAAATGTCTTCGACCTGAATCGTGGTGATTTGCGAAGAACTGATCACGTTAGCGTCCCTCAGACGGGTACCCGTGACAACCACTTCCTCCAGTTGGGCCTCCTGGCCTTGGGCCATCGCGGAAGTTACCGCTCCGGGCCCCATTAACAAGAGCGCCATTGATGAGCAACGCCCAAAGAAAGACTTGTTGGATAACATATCCATCCCCTCCAGAAATTTTTTCCTGATGTATTAATTGGCCCCGAATTCAGGGCAGCGGCGCATTATCGCACACTCATGCCAGATTCTGTCCACCTTTTTGACACATTTTTCAGAGAACACATTAAGTGTCCGGTCGTACAGCGGTCGTTTTTCGGAGCGGCCGGGAAACTGTATGAGCGTGGTAAAACGGGAGCAGGGTCAGGGGCTTAACCCGAATATTGCATGAACAGGTGGGCGGGGTGCCCATATTTCGATATAATTCAGTTAGTTAGGCCGATATCGAAGGACTGCGCCCATGACAGATTGTAATCCGCATTCCATCGCTTTTCCACACTGCAAGGGCCGCCTCGTGGAGGCCTCTTTTTCCGGCGGCGCGATCACCTCCGACGGCGGCGCGGTGCTGTTGCGGCAGGCCGACCGGATGCTGGGATTGACCGACCGGGCCGCGCAGGCGTTGACCGATACGCGCCGCAAGGCCAGTTGCCGGCACTCGCTTTTGACGATGGTCCGGCAGCGGGTGTACGCGCTGGCGCTGGGATACAAAGACCCGGACGACCACGAAAAGCTGCGCTCGGACCCGGCGCTGCAAACGGCGGTGGGCGCCGACGAGCCGCTGGCCGGCGCTTCCACCCTGTGCCGCCTCGAGCAGGGCATGGGTCGGGAAGACGCGGTGCGCCTGCACGAGGCGCTGGTGGAGCAGTTCATCGCATCCTTCGCGCGCCCGCCCCGCCGTCTGGTGCTGGACTTCGACGCCACCGACGATCCGGTGCACGGCATGCAGGAAAGTCGTTTCTTCCACGGATATTACAACCGC
>JAJDYJ010000003.1 GCA_022822865.1 Pseudomonadales bacterium
TCACCCCCGCCGAAGCGCACTTCCACGCCGCCGCGGGCCAACCCGGCTGGCTCCCCGTGGCCGACGCGCTCCGGTGCATGGAGCAACAATCCTTGCGGGAGGCATTGTCACGATAGACCCGAGATGCAGCCCATTCCGCGCTGAGCGAAGCATTCGCCCCGTCATTCCGCGCGAAGCGAAGCGCAGTCGCGGAATCTCTTTGGGGATTCTGTGTGAGGGTGCACGCCTTCCCTGGCGCGGCTTTGGTGGTTTCGCTAAACCCCAGTCTCGACATCCTGTCGAGCCGTTCGAGCTTTCAAAAGCCGCGCTTTTGATCGGCTACGCCGACCAGCTCTCACCCGTCATTTCGCGCGAAGCGAAGCGCAGTCGCGGAATCTCCCTGGAAGGCTCCTGCATGAGATTCTGCGACTGCGCGCAGAATGACCGTGCTTGGGGCGCGCAGAATGACAGTAGCAAGGGCGCACCGCCTGACAATCGCCAAAAAATAGCGCGATGCCAACTGTGCTGTGGTAGATTAGCGCGCCATGACAAAGCCGCCGCTGCCCGCCGCGGCTCATGACTCCGGTGCGTTGCAGCCGCGCCGTCAGGTAAAGGAACGAAAATGAAACCACTGCAATGGATGACCATGCCATGCCTCGGCCTGGCATTGATTGGCGGCGCGGCATTCGCGCAACCGCCGGCCGACGATTCCGGCGATGACCGGAACGTCGAGGAAACCGCGGTGCAGTCCTCGATTCCCGGCGGCGCCATCGGCGAGCGGGCGGTGGACGAGATCGTCATTACCGGCTCGCGCATCCGCCGCGACGCCTACTCCGATTCGCTGCCGCTCACGGTCATCAACAACGAGCAGGCGTTGCTCGCCGGCCTCGACAACGTTTCGGACATCCTCCAGGGCAGCGCCCTGGCCTCCGGCGTGCAGGTGGACAATTCCTTCAGCGGCTTCGTGGTTTCCGGCGGCCCCGGCGCGAGCACATTCGGCCTGCGCAATCTCGACGCCGGCCGCACCCTGGTATTGCTCAACGGCCGCCGCTTCACCGCCGCGGGCACCCGGGGCCAGGTGGCCAGCGTGGAATTGAGTTCGATTCCCTTCATTGCCGTCCAGCGCATCGAAGTGCTCAAGGACGGGGCGTCCTCGGTCTACGGCGCCGACGCCGTGGCCGGGGTGGTCAATATCATCACCCGCCGCCGCTTCGACGATTTCGTGGTGGAAGTCGACTGGCAGGACGACGCCGACTACGGCGCCGTCAGCATGATCTGGGGGCGCACCTTCGACCGGGGCTATATCGACTTTGCCCTGGAAACTTCCAGATTCGGCCCGGTCACCCGTTCCGAGCGCGAGTTTGCGTATTGCGACGAACGGCCGCTCACCGATGGCGAAATCCACCCTTCGCTGTTCGCGCCGACCCAGGGCAGGTGTTTTGGCTCGGTGCACGCTTTCGTCGATGTGTACGGGCTGCAGGGAACGCCGATTTCCATGGTCCCCGACCCGTACGGCAATCTGTTCGACCGGGGCCTGCCCTGGCGCACGGCGACCTACGCCCCGGACGGCAGCCGCATTGTCGAGCCGAATTTGCGCGACGACCGCAACTGGACCACCGAAGATCTGCTGCCGCAACGCGAACTCGTCCAGGTCTACAGCGACGGCCTGCTCGATCTCGACCTCGGCGACGCCCTCGGCGCCGCGAGCGCCACCTACGAGTTCTATTTCAGCCGCCGGGAAGACGAATTCAACGGCGGCTACGGCCAGTTCTTCCCCTTCGTGCATCCCAACAATCCCACCAACCCCTTCGGGCCGCTGGGAGGCATCGCCCAGCCGGTCATCATGAGCTACGACCTGCGCGATCCGGTTTCCTACGCGGATAACGACGTAACCGCCCTCAATCTCGGCCTGGAAGGCGACCGCGGCGATTTTTCCTGGGATCTCGACATGGGCTATTCCTGGAGCCGGGGCGGCTGGAACTACGACGCCTGGCTCAAGGACAAGGTGGCCCGCTCGCTGTCGAGCGCGGTGGCGCCCGACGGCAGCCTGCAATGCGCTTTCGACCCCCTGCAGATCTACTTCGCGTCCAACTTCGAAGACGCCGTGCTGAACCGCGTCCTCGCCGAAGGCGTCGATCCGGGCTGCGTGCCGATGAATCTTTTCTCCACCCGGGCGCTGCGCGGCGGCGTCGATCCCCAGGCCATCGACTACATCAGCGAAAGGCAGTTTCTCGAAACCGACTACGATCTGCTCACCGCCGCCTTCAATCTCGAAGGCCGCCTGTTCGACATGCCCGCCGGGGAAGCCCGGGGCGTGCTCGGCCTCGAATGGCGCAGCCGGGAAATCGACGACCGTCCGCCGTTGGCTTCGGCGCTGGACAACCAGTGGGGCTTCACCGGCGCCGGCCGCACCCGGGGCGACGACCGGGTCAGCGAAGCCTACGGAGAAGTCGAGTTTCCGCTGCTGGCGGGAAGACCCATGGCGGAAGAGCTCACCCTCAACACTTCCTACCGCTGGACCGACTACAGCTCCTACGGCGACGACACCACCTGGCGCGCCCTGCTCAACTACGCGCCGAACACCACCTTCCGGTTGCGGACTTCCCTGGGCACTTCGTTCCGGGCGCCGGCGCTGTACGAATTGTTTCTTGCCAACCAGACGGGCTTCGCCAGCGCCAGAATCGACCCCTGCAACAACTTCCGCGACCCATCCAGCGACATCGACACCGGCAGCGAGCGCTACCGGAACTGCGCCAGCCTGGAAGAGCAGGGCATTCTGCCGCCGGGCTTCAGCGCGACTTCCTCGGTGAACGTGATCACCGGCGGCAATCTCGATCTCAAGGCGGAAACTTCCAAATCGAGAACCGTGGGCCTGGTGGTGACTCCCGACCTCGCCGACCTGCTGCCCGCCCTGGGCGTCGACATGAGCCTGGCGGTGGACTATTACGATATCGACCTGAACAACTCGATCCAGAATCTCGGCGCCGGCACGGTGCTGTCGCGCTGCTACAACTCGGCCGGCTTCTCGGCGCCGGAGTGCGCCCTGATCGGCGAGCGCAACCCCGAAAACGGCCAGCTCAGCTTCGTCAATTCCTCCTTCGTCAATGTGGCGCTGGAACGATCCCGTGGCTTTGACGTTTCGCTTCGCAGCGACCGCGAGTTCGGCTTCGGGGACCTCAGCGTGGACATTCTGGCGACCCGCGTGCTCAGTTACGAGTACGGCCTTACCGGCGGCAGCGACCCGTTCCAATACGTAGGCCACCACGCCTATCCCAAATGGCGCGGCGAGGCCGACATCCGCTTCGACTGGCGCGACTTCACCTTTACCTGGGCCATGGACTATGTAGGCTCCACCGACGAGGAACCGGTGTATTCGCTGCCGGACAATGAGTTCGTCACCAATGTGCATCGAGCCGACAATATCCTGTACCACACCCTGTCCACGCGTTACACTGACCCGAACGGCCGTTTCGTCTGGGTGCTCGGCCTGCTCAATGCGCTGGACGAAAATCCGCCGGTGGTGGGCTGGAGCGGATTCTCGCCCTCGCTTACCGCGCCGGTGAGCTACAACATTCCCATCGGCGCGGGCTACGAGTATCTCGGCCGCAGGCTGTTCGCCTCGTTCAGCTACAGTTTCACGGGTCCCTGATCGACCGGGAGGAAGGACCAATGATTCGCAGAAACGGATTGCTCGGTCTCGCCGCGCTGGCGGGCATGGCCGGCGGCCTGTTGGCGCCCGCCCTGGCTTCGGCTCAAGCCGGGTCGCCGGAGCCGCCGCCGCTGGAAGCCTTCGCCATGCGGCCCATCATTCTAGATGTGGATCTGTCTCCGTCCGGCGAGCATCTCGCCGTGCTGCGCCTGCCGGGGCAGGGCGAGAATTACGTGATCCAGGTGTTCCGGACCGCGGACATGACCGCCGCCCCCTACACCCTGGGCGCGGAACACATGGACATCGTCGGCGTCAACTGGGCCAACGACGAGCGCCTGCTCGTGCGCACCCGGCAGCCGGTGGAAGTGCCGGGGCGCCGCATCGGCTACAACACGCCGGGAATCGGCCTCACCGGGCGCGTCAAGACCTACGCCTGGAAGCTGCTTTCGGTGGGCCTCGACGGCGGCCGCTGGGTCGAATTGCCGAGCAAGTCGAATATCGCCCGCTTTGCCTCGGAAACCGTGGTGCAGCGGCTGGCGAGCCCGGGCCTGGTGCACCGCCTCCCCGACGAAGACGACTGGGTATTGATCGAGTGGTTCGGTTCGGACGATGTCGGCACCGAAATATTCCGGGTCAATATCGAGGACGGCCGCAGCGAATCGCTGCTGCAATTGTCGTCCAGCTATGGCGACTACCGGTTCGATTACGACGGGGACCTGCGCATTCGCTCGGTGGTGGCCCGCAACGAAAACCGCATACACATGGAGTACCGGCTCAAGGGCGAAACCGCGTGGAACGAATGGCTCAGTTACGATGTGGACGAGCGGCGTCCGCTGTCGGTGATCGGCTTCGCGCCGGGGGAGCCCAACCAGGTGTACATGCTTTCGGCCCGGGGCCGGGACACCGAAGGCATCTTCCTCTACGACATGACCGCTCCCGAGGCCGAGCCCGAACTGCTGTTCGCCATCGACCGCTACGACGCCGGCGGCGTGGTCACCGCCTGTATCTCCCAGGCCTGCATCGACGGCGACGAGGACCCGCGCCTCGTGGGCTTCCAATACACCGGAGACGCGCCGGAGATCTACTATATCGACGAAGAAGCCGAAGGACTGCAGCGCTCCATCGACGCGGTCCTGCCGGCGGACAATTTCAACGCCATCCACGACCGGGCGGCGGACGACAAGTACATCGTCATCCATTCCACCGGCCCCAAAGAACCGGGCCGCTACTACCTGCTCACCGACAAGCAACAACTCCAGTTGCTCGGCCAGACCACCGCCATCGAATCCGGGCAGCTCGGCGAAAGCCGCGTGGTCTGGTACGAGGCCAGGGACGGAATGCTGCTCAATGCGGTATTGACCCTGCCGCCGCAAGGCGAGGCGCCTTTTCCCACCGTCGCCAATCCACACGGCGGCCCCCAGTCCAGGGATTCGCTGCACTGGAGCTCATCGTACTGGGACGAATGGCCGCAATTGCTCGCCACCCGGGGCTATGCCGTGCTGCAGCCCAATTTCCGCGGCTCCATCGGCTTCGGCCACGAGTATTTCGCCGCCGGCGACCGGCAATGGGGCTACCGCATGCAGGACGACGTCGACGACGGCATGCAGTTCCTCGTGGAGCAGGGTATCGCCGACCCGGAGCGGATGGCGATTTTCGGCTGGAGCTACGGCGGTTACTCGGCCATGGTCGGCGCCATGCGCGAGCCGAACATCTACCAGTGCTCGATCGCCGGCGCCGGGGTCAGCAGCATGGAACTGATCTCCAAGGAAGCGTGGAATTACCGCTTTCGGGAAGTGATCCAGCGCAGCCAGGGCGGCCTTTCGCCGATCGTGAACATGGACGATGTCAATATCCCGGTATTGCTCGTTCATGGCGACCGCGATCTCATCGTGCCGATCCGGCATAGCGACCTGTTCGCGCTCGAACTCGAGCGGCGCGACAAGCCGTTCCGCTACGAAAAGCTCATCGATGCCGCGCACACCGTGGACACTCTCGGCTTCGACCACAACATGCAGTTCTACACCGCGCTATTCGATTTCCTCTACAACGACTGCGGGTTTTAGGCACTCCCGCTTTCCGCCATGCCGCGCGGAAAGCCCCCTCCGAATCCGCAAGCGGATTCGACTCCCCCGAAGGGGGAGTAATGTGAGATTCTCGGACCCCGGACTACTCCCCCTCTGGGGGAGTCAGATCCGCGAAGCGGATCTGGTGGGGGCGCTCAGGCACCGAATTTGCGAGTAGCAATCAACACCGCGAACGCGCAAAAGAACGGCGCCAGGCGTTCGAGAATCTCACCCGGCGTGTCGGGCATCAGATAGAACAGCACCGCCAGCGAAAATCCGGTCAGAATCGATAGCAGAATCCCCATCGGCGCCGCCTCGTATCCCGCCAGACGCAGGAAAACCAGCGGCCCGAACGCCGACCCGAGCGCGATCCAGGCGAACAGCACCCGATCGAATATGCTCTCGGGCAGGTACACCGCCACCCCCACCGCCGCCGCCACCAGTAGCACGATCACGATTCGCGAAACCCGCAACAGCGAAGCGCGCCCGAGATGGCCGAGCCCGAGATCGTGGGCGATCACGCCGGCGGCCACCAGCAACTGGCTGTCGGCGGTGGACATGATCGCCGCCAGCACCGCCGCCAGCAGCACCGCGCCGAGCAATGGCGGCAGCAATGCCTCGTTGACGCCGAAGAAAACGGTCTCCGGATCGCCAAGTTCCGGCAACAGCACGCGGCCCGCCAGACCGAGCAGAATCATTCCCGCGAAGACCGTCAGATACCAGAAGGCCACGATCCAGCGCGCCCGCAACAGCGCCCGCTCGTTCCGCAAGGCCATGAAGCGCACCAGCAAATGGGGCTGGCCATAGGTGCCGATGCCGATGCTGACGCCGCCGATCGCCACCCCCGCGGCAAACCAGAAGCCGCCGCCGGCCGCCAGGCTCAACTGCCGCGGGCTTCCCGCCTCCCGCAGTCCTTCGGCCAGCCCGCCGATTCCTCCCACCGAAACCATCGCCGCCGCCGGCAGCAGCAGCGCGGTAATCGCCATCAGAATCCCCTGCAGGGTGTCGGTCACGCTCACCGCCCAGAAGCCGCCGAGAAAGGTGTAGATCATGATGACCAGCGCGCCGACGGCGATGCTGGCGGAAAGGGAGACGTCGAAAGTCGAGGCGAACATGCTGCCGGCGCCCTGGAACTGGGCGGCGACATAGAACACGAAGCAGGAGACGATGACCAGGGAAGACAGGTAAACGATGGCGCGCCGGGCGCCGCCGCTGGCGCCATGGGCCAGAAAGTCGGTGAGGGTCAACTGATCGTGCTTCCGGCTGAAGCGCATCAGTCGCGGCGCGATCCACCACCAGGCCACGAACATGCCGCTGATGGAGCCCAGCGCGACCCATACCGCCGAGACCCCCGCGGCATAGGCGGCGCCGCTGAGGCCAAGCAGCGTCCAGGCAGAAGAAGCGCTGGAGGCATAGCTGACCCCGGCCACCACCGGCCCAAGCTGCCGCCCGCCCAGAAAGAAATCCTCGCCGTCGGTGGTGCGCCGCGAAGCCCAAAAGCCAATGCCGAGCAACACGACCTGGTAGATCGCGAGCACGGCAATGACGATGTCGGCTCTTTCCATGACGGAATCACTGTTTGCCGGGGCTCAGTCGTTGTCCCCGATTGCGGGGCATAACATAGCACGCTGGCGGAACGAAAGGCTTTGCATTGCCCGCCAGCAATTCTCATTATGGCAGTGGGCGTGCTCACATCAGTCATCCTGCGCGTAGTCGCGGGATCTCATTGCGTGGCCACTGAAAGAGATTCTGCGACTACGCTTCGCTCCGCGCGGAATGACATGGGGTGAGGCGCCAAATTGAGAATTGCTGGAACGAGAGGACCTTCATTGCCCGCAAGTTGCGGAGTGCTATAATTTTTCGTCGTTTCGAAAGGGCAACCCAAGGATTCGCCCGGGTGAAGATCAGTCCAACAAGAATAACGTTCGCGCTGGCGGCGGGGGTCTCGATCGCCGGTTGCGCACTCCCGGATTTCCGGCTTCCTCCCGCCCCGGAACCCGCCGTCGAATTGCAGAACCAGTTCGCCGCCGCCGAAAACACCGCGGCCCCGGAGCCCCTGGCGTGGTGGGAATCCTTCGCCGATCCGGTACTCAACCAGGTCGTGGAAGCCGTGCTCGAATCCAATTTCGACCTCGCCCAAGCCGTGGCGCGGGTCGATCAGGCCCGTGCGCGAGCACGCATCGCCGATGCCGTGGCCTACCCTCTGGTCAATCCCGTCGCGGGTATCGTGGATTTCGATATTCCCACCAATGCGGGAATCGGCGCGCAACTCGACGAACTCGGACTCGGTTCAGACTTGACGGAAGTTTTCGGTTTATCGCTGCCCGACCGCGTGGGCCTGACGACATACACCTTCGGCGCGGAATTCGCATACGAAGCAGACTTCTGGGGCCGCAACCGCAACACCAGGCTCGCCGCCGGCGCGCAGCGACTTGCTTCGGAATCGGATTATGTCGCCGCCAGAATCTCGGTGCTCGCGGAAACCGTCCGCACCTACCTGGAACTCGTGGACCTGCGGCGGCAACGTGGGCTGGCGCTTGAGAACATCGAAATTCTTCAGGAACGCGAGGCGTTGGCGCAGTCTCGCTATGAAAGCGGATTGATCGACGCACTGGGTCTGTACGCCATGCGCCGGGCCCTGCGCGACGCGCGCGCGGGACTGCCGCGACTCGAAGCCGGGCTGGCCGAAGCCGAAGCGCGGCTGTGGATTCTGCTCGGAGGATTTCGGGACGACATCGCGGGCTCGCTGCCTGACGCCTTGTCCATCGCCGGCAGCGGCGACCCGGCGCCCGCGGGAATACCCGCCGATTTGCTCATTCAGCGTCCCGACGTCGCCGGCGCCAGGCAGCGCATGGAAGCGGCCCGTTTCGCTCTCGGCGCCAGACGTGCCGAATTGTTGCCGGCGCTGTCCCTGTCAGGCTCGATCGGCCTGCAGGCCACCGATGCCGGCGACTGGTTCGATCCAGATCAATGGTTCCGCAATCTCAGCGTCAATCTGCTGGGGCCGGCGATCCAGGGATCGCGCCTGCGCGATAATGTCGAACTGGCCGAAGCGCAATTGAATGAAGCCGCGGCCGCTTACGGGAGTTCCGTGGTAACCGCTGTCAATGAGGTCGAGGCCGCCCTGTCGGGCCTCGAAGCCGGCCGCCGCCGTCACGATGTACTGGATTCCTTTCTTGACGAAGCCCGGGCCGAATCGGGATTACAGGGCGAAAGGTATTCTGCCGGCATCGGCAGTTATGAAGAAGTGCTGAGCGCGGCGCAGGTCCTCGTCGGCGCCAGAGCGGCGCTTTCCGCGGCGGAGCGCGATCTCGGTTTCGCCCGGCTGGCCCTGCATCGGGCTCTTGGCGGCGCCTGGACCGCCGATGATTTGGAATACTTGTCGAACGAGTGAACGCCATGGGAAGAGTTACCGGATTTTTAGCCGCCCTGGTCATTGTCGCCGCATCGGTGGCCCTGGCAATGTTTCTGATTTCGCTGGCGCCGGAGCCGGAAAGCCGCGAGCTCCCGCCCCAGATACCTTTTGTTCTGACCGGCACGGTGACTTCATCGCCTGGCGCCATTCCCGTTTTCGGTTCCGGAACCGTGCGGCCCGCCCGGGAAGTCAATATTGCGCCGCAAGTGGGCGGCAGGGTCGAAAGCGTAAACCCTGCGTTCCGCAGCGGCGGCCGGGTGGAAGCGGGGCAGACGCTGTTCGAAATCGAAGAAGAGGATTACCGGTATCGGGTCGAAGTCGCCTTGGCCGATGTGGCGGCCAGGCAGGTTGCCTTGCTTGAAGCGCGGGAGCAAGCCGAAATTGCAACGGCGGAATATGAAAGCTTCTCGCGGCGGCAAACCGGCGATGCGCTCTCGGAACCAAGCCCGCTGACCTTGCGGCAGCCTCAATTGCAGGCTGCCGAGGCCGCGCTTGCGCGCGATGAAGCCCGGCTCGCCGAGGCCCGGCTGGCGTTGTCGCGAACCGTGATTACGGCCCCATTCGATGGTTTCGTGCGCGCGGAATCGGTCGATGCCGGCCAGATCGTGGCGCCCGGACAATCGGTCGGCAGCCTGTTTGCGGCGGATGCGGCGGAAATCCTGGTAGCCCTGCCCGACAGTGACGCCGCGCTGATTCCCGGACTCTGGGAACTTCGCGCGGGAGACGACTCGCAACAGGTGGCGGCGCGCGTAATCGCCGAATACGGGGAGCAGGGATTCGCCTGGAGCGGCTATGTCGACCGGGCCGAAGCTGCGGTCGATTCGCAGACGAGAACGGTCGACGTGGTCATACGCGTGCCGGATCCCTTTACCGCGGGCGCCCCGGTCAACGGCCCGGCCGCCGGCGGCAATCCGCCCTTGCTTGTCGGCGAATACGTCGATGTCGAGATCGAGGGCATCGTGATGGCGAACATTTACCGGATTCCCCGCGCGGCGCTGCAGGCCGGCAACGAGGTCTGGGTGGTAAACGGCGACGGCGCGGTCGGCATTGTTCCTGTTCGCATCTTCCAGCGCGCCGACGATGAGGCTTACGTCACCGGTTCCCTGCAGTCCGGCCAGCCGGTTATCACCGGCGGCCTGCAATTCGCCGTCGAAGGCATGCGGGTGCTGACCGAGGCCCGGCCGCTGTAATGAACGCCAACGATCCTTACCAGGGAGAGCCGCCGGGCCCCATCGCCTACATGGCGAGCAACGGTGTTGCCGCCAATCTGCTGATGCTGGTGATCCTCGCCGCGGGGCTCGTCTCCCTGACCGGGCTCGAACGGGAATCGTGGCCAGTTCTGGACTTTTATACCATCGAAGTTTCCATGGCCTATCCCGGCGCGAACCCGGAAGAAATCGAGGAATCCATCGTCATCAAGATCGAGGACCAGGTCAGCGGGCTGGAAGATGTCAATACGGTGCGGTCGGTGGCCGCGCCGGGCATGGCTTCCGTGCGCGTTGAAATGAATTCCGGCGTCGATATGGGCCAGGCGCTCAGCGACGTGGAATCGGCGGTGGCCAGGATCCAGACTTTTCCCGCCAACGCCGAGCGGCCGGAAATCCGCGAGATGACCAGCAATCAGAGCATCATACGCATGATTCTCTACGGCGACATGTCCGAGCGATCGCTGAAGGAACTTGCCCATCGGATCGAAGACGAGTTTACCGCCTTGCCCGAAGTCTCCCTGGCCGAGGTCAGCGGCATACGCGAATACGAAATTTCCATCGAAGTTCCGGGGCAGCGGCTACGCGCCCTCGGCCTGACCCTGGACGATATCGCGAATACCGTTCGCGCCAATTCGCTGGACCTTTCCGCCGGCAGCATCGATACCAGCGAAGCCCAGGTGCGCGTGCGGACGCTGGGGCAGCGCTATGTGCAACAGGAATTCGAGGACATCGTGCTCCTGGCCCAGGACGACGGAGCCGTGTTGCGGCTCGGCGATATAGCTACGGTCCGCGACGAGTTTCAGGATATCGACATCATCGTGCGGCACAGGAATCAACCGGCGGTTTTCATCGAAATCTACCGTTCTGAAAGCGAACAGGTCATGGACGTCGCCACAGCGGTGTACGAACACCTCGCCGACGCGATCGAACCCTCGCTGCCCGAAGGCGCCGGCATCGGCATCTGGAATGACGAATCGGGAGCTTATTCCGAACGCGCCGCCCTGTTGCTGAAGAACGGCTCACTCGGCTTGCTGCTGGTATTCGCCGTGCTGGCGCTGTTCCTGCAGATCAGGCTGGCGATCTGGGTAACCGTGGGCCTGGCCACAGCCTTTGTCGGCGCGCTCGCGGTCATGTTGCTGTTCGATGTTGCCCTTCACGCGATTTCCCTGTTCATCTTCGTACTGGCGATCGGCATTATCGTCGACGATGCCATCGTCACGGCGGACAGTATCTACAAGGAACGCAACCAGGGATTGCCCGGCGTAGCCGCGGCGATTCGCGGAACGCGCAGAATCAGGATTCCGTTGACCTTTGCCGTGCTGACTTCGATCGCGGCATTCATTCCCCTGCTTTTCATTCCCGGCGCAATCGGCGATGTCTGGCGGGCTTTGCCGATTATTGTCATCGGTATGCTGGTGATCTCCCTGGTGGAATCGCTGTTCATACTGCCCGCTCACTTGTCGCATCTGCCGGGCCCGGATTGGCGCCCGACCAACCTGGTCGACCGGTTTCTCTCCGATACGCAGGGCATGGTGGATCGGGGACTGCAAGCCTTTGTCGAAGGACCGCTTGACCGGGCGCTCAAATTCACTACTGCCCAGCCGCTAGTGATCATCGCAGGCGCCATCGGCGCTCTCATCGTTAGCGTTTCGCTAGTGCCCGCGGGCCTGATCGCGGTCCTATTCGCCGATGTGGTGGAAGGCGATTCCGTTACCGCCTCGCTGGAGATGCCCGAAGGAACCACAGCCTCACGAACCTGGGAAGTCGCCAGGGAACTGGAAGCCTCCGGTCTGCGAGTGATCGAGCGTTTCTCGGCCGAACAGCCGGATGGGTCTCCCGACCTGCTCGACGGGTCCATGCTCGTAGTCGGCCAACGGCCCAGACTCGAAGGCGGCGGCGTGGCGTCGCAACCCAGCCTGAACCCGGCGGCCAATCTCGGCACCGTGGAATTCAAGTTGATCAGCGCCCAGGACAGGGACATAACCACCAGGGAAGTTGCGCAGGCCTGGCGCGACGAAGTGGGCACTCTTTCTCAGGCGCGCGGGGTCGTTTTCAGTGGCGACCTGATCGATTTCGGCAATCCCATTGAAGCGATATTGTCGCATCCGGATCCCGCGCAGCTTGTCGAGCACGCGGAATCCGTAGTCGCCAGCTTGCGCGATATTGAAGGCGTATTCGACATCCGTTCGGATCACACGCCGGGCGTGCGAGAGATTCAATTGGAATTGCGGCCCGAGGCCCGCACCTTCGGCTTGAGCTTGCAGGATCTGGCCGGCCAGGCGCGCGCGGCATTCTTTGGCGCCGAGGCCTTGCGCGTACAGCGGGGCGGAGAAGAGGTTCGCGTTTACGCCCGATTGCCCGAGGCGGAACGCAATGCGATAACCGACATCGAGGAATACATCATCCGCACGCCCTCTGGCGCCGAGGTTCCCTTGCGGCAGGTTGCCTCGATGAAATCGGGCAATTCCCCGCCGGCGATCGCGCGCCGGGACGAGCAACGCGTCGTCACCGTTGCCGGGGATATCGACACCGACGTGATTTCGGCGGGAGAGGCCAACGGCATACTCACCGGCACGATTCTGGCGAATCTGATCGAGGAAGACCCGAACCTTAGTTATATCCTCGGTGGCGAGCAACAGGTGCAAGCCGATTCGCTCGGCTCGCTGTATCGCGGCTTCGCGCTGGCCATGCTGCTGATCTTCGCCTTGCTGGCGATTCCGCTGCGTTCCTACACCAAGCCTTTCATCATCATGTCGATCATTCCCTTCGGCCTGATCGGGGTGATGTTCGGACATTTCATTTTGCAGGTGCCGGTCAGCGCCACCACGATCATGGGGGTTCTGGGGCTCAGCGGAGTGATAGTCAACGACTCGCTGGTGATGGTCGACCTCATCGATCAGAAGTTGCGGGACGGGGCCTCTCCACGCAACGCGGTCATCGAGGGCGCCAAGGGTCGATTCCGGCCGATCCTGCTGACTTCGGTAACGACCTTCATGGGCTTCACGCCGCTGATTCTCGACCGCTCCATCCAGGCGCAGTTCATGATGCCGTTCGCTGCCTCGATCGGCGTAGGCATTTTGATCACCACCTTCGTCCTGATGCTCCTTGTGCCGGCAATCTCGATCATGCATCTGGGCCTGATAAAACCGAAGGGGCAGCCCTTGCCGGTCACAGGTTAGCGAACTTGCGCCGATTTCGGCTAGAATTCAAACGCTGCTCGGCTTCGGTCAGATGATTCTTCGATCGAAGATTTCCAATAACACAAGAGTCGTGAAATGACGTTTGCCGAAGAAGTACTGCTCTTGCTGCTCGATGAAAACACCGGGTACTTCGCTCCCGTGCCCGAGTGGAAAATGTCCTGCGCTTTCGCCGGCGGGGTTCTCATGGACCTTGCCTTGAAGAATCGAATCGATTCGGACCTTGAGACTCTCACCGTCATCAGCAGGCAGCCCACCGGAGACGACATTCTCGACCCGGTACTTGAGGAAATCGCCCAGGAGAAGAAAACGCACAACGCCCGGTTCTGGGTCGAACGGATCGCCGCCAGGGCCGAAAGCATCAGCGACAAGGCATTCACTCGCCTGGTCAAGATGGGAATTCTCGACTTCGACTCCGCCGGTTTCTGGTCGCTTTCGAAGAAGGTCTCCCGAACCGGCCGTTATCCGCTTGTTGACGGCGCACCCGGAGAGGAGATCAAACGACGGATAACCCGCATTCTGGTAACCGATGAGATTCCCGAACCGCGGGACGTCGCCATCATTGGGCTGTTGAACAATTGCGATGGCGTGCGCACCTTGCTCGAACCCGAAGAGCTCGAAGGCGCCGGGCAAAGAATCGAATTGCTCAGTGGAATGGACCTGATCGGGCGCACGATCGGCGAAGCGGTGCGCAGTTCCTATCGGCCGCCGGAAGCCTTGCGCACTGGCCGCCGCAAGAAACTGCCATCGATCGGCTTGTTCGATCTCCTGCGCTCGCGTCCGATGCGGCAGGGAAATCTGCCCAAGTTCTTTGCCGAACAGGCCAAAAAACACGGACCCGTCTTCGAAATCAACGCCGGCGGCCGCAAGCTGGTCGTTCTTGCCAGTCAGGAACTGAATCTCTGGACCGGTAAAAAGGGACGACTACTGCTTCGGACCCGGGATTATCTCGAGGGATTCCAGCAGGAATGGGGGACGGCGCGGTCGATCGCCAGCATGGACGGCGCCGATCATTTTCGCATGCGCAAGGCCATGCGCGACGGCGTTTCCCGAGTAGTTGTCGAGGATCGGATTCACGATGTGTTCGCTCTTGCCAGGGAAACCTTCAGCAGCTGGGAAGTAGACAGCGTGATTCCCGTGGAACAATCCTGCCAGCGCCTGATCGGCGCGCAGATCGCCGAATTGAGCTTGAGCTTCGTGCCGAGTCATGAACTGCTCGACGATCTGCTGAAGTTCGAATATCGCGCGCTGTTGGTACACGTATTCGGCATTATGCCTGAATTTACGCTGCATACGCCGCGGATGAAGAAATACAAGCAAAGCGTGCTCGATCTGTATGCGCAGATTCATGCGACGCATACTCCGGCGCAGCGTGCGGGCAAGCGGCGCGACCTGGCTGACGATCTCCTGGAATTGCATCAATCGGACCCGCAATTCCTGCCCGAGACCGACCTGGGATTTACCTTTATCGCGGCGATCATCGCCGGCCACTATACCGGCAGCGCCATGGCGTTTTCGATCTACGAAATGCTGGCGAATCCCGAGCTGCACGAACGCATCGTCGCCGAGGCCGACGCCCTGTTCGAAAACGGAGAGCCGGAGGCGGAGGCGATGACGCCGGAAGCGCTCGATGTCACACATCGATTTGCCATGGAAGTGTTGCGGCTGCATCCGGTGATCAATGCGCATCGACGCACCGCGATGAACTCCTTCGATATCGATGGTATGCCCATACCGGCCTATAGCGAGATCCTGATCGCGTTCACGGCAACGCATTTCTTCGAGAAACATTTCAAGGAACCGGACAAGTTCGATATAGACCGCTTCCTGCCGCCCCGGAACGAACACCATCAGACGGGCGCCTTCGTGCCCTTCGGCACGGGCACCCATACTTGCGGCGGAAGGCGCTGGACGGAGTTTCAACTGGTGCTGAACATTTTGCTGGTCGCGCGATATCTGGACATGGAAATGGTCCCGAAGAATTACAAGCTGAAAATCAGTCCGTTCCCCAAGCTTAGCCCCAGGAAAAATTTCAGGATCAGGATAAAAGGCTACCGGCGTCCGTTAGCCGCTGCGGAATAACCGGCTTCCTGCCGATCTGCGCGGAATCAGTCCCGCGTCTCGCGCTCCGGATAGAATTGCTTGCACCAGCGGCGGTACAGCCCGATTTCGCCGTCGGACCGGCTCAGAACCGGCGTCGTCCTGTAGCGCTTGCGGCTCCAGATTCTCTCGTCCTGCGCCACGTCGAGCTTCTGGTTGGTGAGCATGAACTGGTTGATAACCGGCGCGCGCCAACGTGGCGGCAGAAAGCGCAAGCCCATGAAAAACCGTTTCGGTTTGCGTATTTCGCGCACCTGGCAGGCAAGCGTAAGGTAGATTTCCCTTCCGTCGATGGGGGTGGCAAGCACCCACAGGCGCAGGTCCATCTCGATGGTGTTTTCCCGTACTTCAACGAAGGAGTAACCCACGCCGTGGACGTGAGTCACCGCGTCGACGTCGTTCATCATTTTCCAGATATTGGCTATCCGGCGAATTCGCGTGAAATGAAACTTGCTGAGCAGATACGCGCCGTCGACTTCCACTTCGCCGTTCGGATAGACATTGTCGTAACCGTGCACGTAAAGCAGGTGGGCGATATCGACCGAGTTTTCGGCGGTTTCCTGGGGATGTCCCGGGAAGCGGAATCGACGATAGCCGATGGAGCACCAATCCGGGCCTTGCGGCACGTCCGGCAGGCGCCATTGCGGCGGCCTGCCTTCGAATCCCCACCAGACGAAGATCATGCCGGCGATTTCCCGGGTCTCGTACAACTTCAGCCGCGCATTGGGCGGAGGCGGGGCGAATGGCGTCGCCACGCATTTTCCCGAAGCGTCGAACTCGAAGCCGTGGAAGGGACAAACCAGGCAACCGTCGCGCACCTTGCCGCCGGCCCTGGGTCCGAGATGCGAGCCGAGATGAGGACAATATGCGTCCGCGACGCAGATATTGCCATCGGCGTCGCACCAGATGACGATTTCCTCGCCCATCCAGGTGCGCTCGATCAGCTTCTTGGCCGTTACGGTCTTGCGGTCGGTCAGGAAATACCAGCCTTCCGGAAATGGCGGCAGTTCTTTCGCCCTTTTCAAGCTCACGATTCCGTGTCGATCGTTCTTGTCTTATGCCGTTCCGATCATCCGTACAGCCTCTTGTACGTCTGTACGAAATAACGCATCTCGTCGGGTTTCGCCATGCTCAGCCGCATCCAGTTCGTGAAAGGCGGGAACGGTCTGCCGACCTGGATGTTCTCTTCCAGAAACCGGGCCTGGACTTCCTCGATGGGATGTCCGGTTTCGATAAAGCTGAAATTGGCGTTCGACTCGATGAATTTGATGCCGGCGGAACGCAGGTAGCTCTCGACGATGTCGAGAGATTCCCGCGCAGTGCGCAGCACGAAATTCGAATGTTCCGCGTCCTGGTAGCTGGCCTCGGCGGCGCGAATGCCCACGATGTTTTGCAAACCGGTCTGCCGGTCGGTGATTTCCCGCGCCAGTTCGGGGTGGGAAAAGGCGAAACCGACGCGCAAACCGGCCAGGCCGTGAATCTTCGAAGCCGTGCGCGTGATGATCAGGTTGCGCTGGCCATTGCGTACCAGGTCCATCATGGTGCTGTAATCGGGATTGTCGACGAACTCGTGATAGGCCTCGTCGAGAAACACCATGCGGTCCCGGGCGATTTCGACGATGAAATCCCGCAGCGCGTTCTTTTCGATAATATTCGGTATCGGGTTGTTGGGATTGCAGAGATAGACTAGCCTGGTGTCGGCGCGGATGGCGCTTGCCATCGCTTCCAGATCGGTTTTCATCTCGCCGTTCACCGGCACGCGGATCACCTCGGTGCCGTTGGCTTCCGCATAGTCCGGCAGATCCTCGAAGGTGGGATGGGGGATGACGATGGAACCGCCGCGCATGCCCGCGAGCAGTCCGCCCACTTTCAGCAATTCCGCCGAACCCGCGCCGAGGCTGATGTGGTCACGGCCGATATTCTGCTGGCGGCCGATCAGTTCCGGCAGGGGATTACCGTAAAAGGAATACAGATTGGCTTCGTCAATGGCGTTGTAGATCGCGCGCAGGGCGACGCGCGACGGCCCCCAGGGATTCTCGTTGGAACTCATGCGGATGATGTAGTCCGGCTTGGGAATCACATCTTGCGCATGTGCGCTTTGCATCAATTCGAGGCGGGGCAGGAACCGGCCGCCCGGAATCGACTGCAAGGCGTTGGCGGCGAACAGGGCCGATCCGCCGAGCAATACTTGTCTTCTGCTTACTCTGCCTGACATGAATCCGTCTCCCAATCCAGCGTTGGCGATGCGGTTCAAGTCTACCATGTAGTCAATATGGCCAACCAAGACTCCGCGCTGCGTTTATTCCGGTTTGCGGGCGAGGAAACAGTAGAGCGGGGTAAAAATTCCCGACTTGCCGCCCATGACATAAGCGTCGGCGGTTCGATTCATCATGCGGACAACAGCGGTCGAGCCTTTCGGAACGAATCTGCATGCCTCGGCCAGCCGCAAGCCGCCGATCATCATCTTGATGCCCCACGGCGTGCGGCGAAATGCGCTTCTCAACGTGCCGCCGAGACTTTCCATGGGTCGATACCAGGGTGTGCCGGGGCCATCCACTGCGCCTCTGTTCGTCGCCTCGACGATTTCGAATCCGGCGGCTTCGAGCGCGCGATTCACTTCGGAGAACGTGGCGATGCCGTCAAGCGCGATTCCCTGCATGAGTTCATCCCTGGCGGTCCGGTCCCGACTGCTTTCCGGATCGAACTTGTCCGTCATGCACATCTCCTGGCCCCAGAACAGGGCTCCAGGCTTCAGCACACGATATATCTGCTCGAACGCGCCCTGCTTGTCCGGCGCGTGGCACGTGGACTCGATCGCGTAACCCGCATCGAACGAGTTGGCCTCGATGGAACTCATATCCATGAAGTTGCAGCGCAGGTACTCCGCCAGATGATCGAGTCCCTCTTCGCTGTTCCTTTGCCGGGCCTTGTTGAGCTGTTGTTCATTGTTGTTTAGGCAGAGAACCCTGGCGCCGGACTCGCGGGCGACCCGCCGCATCGGGCCGCCGTTGCCGCAGCCAACGTCGATTACCCGCATGTCTTCGCGCAGTTCCAGCTTCTCGATCATCAGGCGCTGATGGCGAACGATGGATTCCTCCAGTGTCTCATCGGGCCGCAACGGCGCGAAGTGCAGGGACTCGTTCCACCCGAACTGCATGAATTCGTTGCACAGATCGTAATAGTCGTTGACCGTTTCCGTGTGATCATAGGCCTCACCACCGGTATCCGCCCGCTTGCTTCTCTCCATCCAGCCGCTGAAACGCGTCAGGCGGCCCGAGACGTCCCAGCCCCGATACGCATTCCACAGAGGTTCGGATAATTTCTTCAACATGTCGCGCTCCTTGGTATGGCCACAAATTTTTATGTTCCTGGCAGATCGCAAGTATAATCCGGTTTTTGTCCTGCGGGTGGTTTCGTGATGCAGCTTCGAATTTTCCGGATTATCGTTTCTTTCCTTTTACTGGCCCTGGTCAGCCAGGCTTGGGCCGAAGGCGGCCGCACGCCGACTTATGCGAAGAACGGGATGGTCAGCAGCGCTTCCCGGCTGGCTTCCGAGGTCGGCGTGGAGACGCTCCGAAACGGCGGCAACGCCGTTGACGCGGCTATCGCCACGGCATTCGCCCTCGCGGTCACCTGGCCGAGTGCGGGCAATATCGGCGGCGGCGGCTTTCTGGTCTATCACGGCAGCGACGGCCACGCCACGGCCTTCGATTTTCGCGAGAAGGCGCCGCTGGCAGCGACCGAACAGATGTATCTGGGAGTCGATGGCCGGGTCGTAAACAATTCCAATCATTTCGGGCCGCTGGCGGTTGGCGTCCCCGGCACTGTAGCGGGATTGTGGAAAGCGCATCAGGAACTCGGCAACCTGCCCTGGGCCGATCTCGTGGCGCCCGCGGTCGCACTGGCGCGGGAAGGCATCCCGATCACCTATACGCTGCAACGCAGTTTCGCCGGCAATCAGCGGCGCTTCCAGCAATATCCTTCGAGCGCCGCCGTGTTTGCCAAAGCGGACGGATCGCTCTATGAAATGGGCGATACCTGGTTGCAGCCGGACCTGGCGGCGACGCTGGAACTGATCCGCGACAATGGCAGGGACGGCTTTTACGCGGGCGAGAATGCCCGGCGGCTGGCGCAATTCATGGCGGACATCGGCGGCCTGATTACCGAGGAGGATCTGGCAGGCTACGAAGCGGTGGAGCGCGAGCCCATCCGCGGCAACTATCGCGGTCACGAAATCGTCAGCATGCCGCCGCCGAGTTCGGGCGGTGTCGTGCTGGTGGAGATGCTCAACATCCTGGAAGGCTACGATCTGGCCGCGATGGGCCATAACTCGGCGGAGTATCTGCACGTGTTGACCGAAACCATGCGCCGGGCCTATGCCGACCGCGCCGAGCATCTCGGCGATCCGGACTTCAACGAAGGCATGCCGCTCGAACGCCTCACATCGAAGGAATATGCCGAAGAACTGCGCAACACCATAGATCTCGAACGCGCCTCGAACAGCGATCCCGAACTGTTCGCCCAGGCATACGAAAGCGAGGAGACCACACATTTCTCCGTGGTCGACAGGGACGGCAACATGGTCAGCCTGACCTACACGCTGGAATTCGGTTATGGCTCGGCCATTGTCGTCGAAGGCGGCGGATACCTGCTCAATAATGAAATGGGCGATTTCAACGCCGTACCGGGGGTCACCGACGCCAATGGCCTGATCGGTACGCCGCCGAACCTGATCCGCCCCGGGAAACGGCCGCTTTCGAGCATGACGCCGACCATCGTTGCGTTCGACGGTCAGCCACTGTTCGCGGTCGGCAGTCCCGGCGGCAAGACCATCATCAATACCGTCTTGCAACTAGTGCTGAACATCGTCGACCACGACTACGACATCGCCGAATCGGTCGAAGCGCCGCGCATCCATCACCAATGGCTGCCGGACGTGACGAGCGCGGAGCCCAACGCCTTGTCGGCGGACACGATGCGGCTGTACGAAGCCATGGGTCACAGTCTCATGTCCCGCGGCAGCCAGGGAGCGGCCATGGGGGTATATCACGACCGTGAAGCCGGTCTCTTTCTCGGCGCCTCCGATTCGCGTCGCGGAGACGGCGCGGCGGTAGGATTTTAGCCCAGCGCGCCGCTGCCGGTTCGGTTTCGCTCATGGCTTCGGGAAACCTGCAAGGCCGGCTGGAAAAGGAACTTCGGGGACAGGTCTGGTTCGACGCTTTCAATCGCGGGCGTTATAGCACCGACGCGTCGATCTACCAGATCATGCCGGTTGGCGTGACCGTGCCCGCCGACGAGGAGGACGCCGCGGCCGCGCTCGCCATTGCCGAAGAAGAAGGCGTGCCGGTGTTGCCGCGGGGCGCGGGAACTTCGCAGAACGGCCAGGCCATCGGCGAAGCGCTGATCCTCGACTGTACCCGCCATCTGAACCAGGTCATCGATTTCGACGCCGCGGCGCGCACGGTCTGCGTACAGCCCGGCATCGTACTCGAGCAACTCAATCTTTATCTCAAGCCACACGGGCTGTTCTATCCGGTCGACGTGTCCACCGCCAATCGCGCCACCATCGGCGGCATGACCGGCAATAACAGTTGCGGCGCCCGCTCGATCCGCTATGGCAACATGGTGCATAACGTGCGCTCGATCGAAGCCCTGCTCGCCGGCGGCGTCAAGGCCCATTTCCGCCCGGTTGATTCGGGCAACGGCGACATGCCGCCGGAGCTCGTGGAAAACCTGCTTGACCTCGGCGACAGCGAAGCCGAAGAAATCCGGCGCCGATTTCCCGATTTGCTGCGTCGCGTCGGCGGCTACAACATTGACGAACTGACCCTGGATCGGCCCAACCTCGCGCGGCTGCTCGTGGGTTCGGAAGGCACCCTGGGATTCTTCCGGCGAATTCATCTCGACCTGCAGCCGATTCCGCGCCACAAGGTACTCGGCATCTGCCATTTTTCGCGGTTTTACGACGCCATGGACAGCGTCCGCCATATCGTCGAACTCAAGCCCGCGGCAGTGGAATTGATGGACCGCACGATGATCGAACTGGCGCGGGAAATCCCGCTGTTCGCGCCGACCGTCGCCCGTTTCGTGCAAGGCGAGCCCGACGCCCTGTTGCTGGTCGAGTTCGCCGGCGAAGATCACGCCGAACAACTGGCCTCGCTGCGGCAACTCGTGGAGTTGATGGAATCGCAATCTGAATCCCGGTGGCGCCCTTCCTCCGTGGTCGAAGCGGTCGATCCTTCGTTCCAGCAGGCGGTCTGGGAAGTGAGGGCTTCGGGCCTGAACATCATGATGTCGATGAAGGGCGACGCCAAGCCGGTTTCCTTCATCGAGGATTGCGCCGTGGCGCTGGAAGACTTGGCGGAGTACACAGCCCGCCTGAGCGAAGTCTTCGCGCGCCATGGCACGACGGGAACCTTTTATGCCCACGCCTCGGTGGGCTGTCTGCATGTGCGGCCGGTGCTGAACATGAAACAGGCCGGAGGGGCGAAGGCGATGCGCTCCATCGCCGAAGAGGCGCTGGAAATGGTGCGCGAATACAAGGGCTCCCATTCCGGCGAACACGGTGACGGCATCTCGCGCTCGGAATTTCACGAGCCCATGTTCGGCCGCCGCATGGTGGAGAATTTCGAACGGGTGAAACGCTGGTTCGACCCGGAAAACGTCTTCAATCCCGGCAAGATCGTCAATCCTCGTCGCTTCGACGATCGCTCGATCATGCGTTATCCCCCCGGTTACCAATGCAAGCCGGTCGAAACCGCGCTCGACTGGTCCGCGTGGCAGGGCTACGACCGCGCCCTGGAAATGTGCAACAACAATGGCGCCTGCCGCAAGGCGAAGGGCGGTGTCATGTGTCCTTCCTTCCGCGTTACGGGCGAGGAAGTCCATCTCACGCGCGGCCGCGCCAACAGTCTGCGGCTCGCCTTGAGCGGGGCCGCCGGCGCGGAAGCGCTGCAGTCAGGGGAGTTGTACGACACCATGGCCTTGTGCGTGGGTTGCAAGGCCTGCCGGCGCGAATGTCCCACCGGGGTCGACATGGCGCGGATGAAGACCGAATTCCTGTATCAGTATCGCCAGAGCCCGGGTTCAGGAAAGCGCATCGGTCTGCGCGACCGGCTGTTCGCCTGGCTGCCGCGATACGCCCATCGGCTCGGTCCGCTCGGCTCGCTGCTGAATCTGCGCGACCGAATTCCCGGGCTTGCCTCGCTGTCGCAATGGCTGCTCGGTCTGAGCGCGAGCCGCCCGCTGCCGCGCTGGCGGCGCGACCGTTTCCGGCCGGCCGGCGACACGGGCGAGGGCAGGGAAGTGGTATTGCTCGTCGATACCTTCAACAGTTGTTTCGAACGCGAGAACGCCGAAGCCGCGCAAAGGGTATTGCAAGCGGCGGGCTATCGCGTCGTGGCGCCGGCAGCCGGCGATTCCAAACCGCTATGTTGTGGCCGCACCTTTCTCAGCAGCGGCCTGGTGGACGAGGCGAAGGCCGAAGCCCGGCGCATGCTCGAAGCCCT
This sequence comes from Pseudomonadales bacterium, assembly GCA_022822865.1. Taxonomy (GTDB): domain Bacteria; phylum Pseudomonadota; class Gammaproteobacteria; order Pseudomonadales; family Pseudohongiellaceae; genus UBA9145. The sequence goes on from JAJDYJ010000003.1 coordinate 23,120, forward strand.
GCGCCCGTTTGTCGAACGCGGCGCGCCGATCATCGGGCTGGAGCCGTCCTGCCTGCTCAGCCTGCGCGACGAGTATCTCGTTATGGGACTCGGCCCGGAGGCGGAAAAGTTGGCCGCCAACGGCTTTCTACTGGAAGAGTTTCTGGCGGCCGAGCACGAAGCCGGCAAGCTCGAATTGAAGCTGAAACCGATCGCGCAAAAGCGGGCGCTGGTGCACGGTCATTGCCACCAGAAATCCTTCGCCGTCATGCCAGCGCTGAACAAGACACTTGCGCTGGTGCCGGAACTCGAAATCGAGGTGATCGATTCGTCCTGTTGCGGCATGGCCGGCTCTTTCGGCTACGAGGGCGAACATTACCGCTACTCGATGGATATGGCGGAATTGAGCCTGCTGCCCGCGGTGCGCGCCGCGGACGAGGACAGCCTGATCGTCGCCAACGGCGTAAGTTGCCGCGGCCAGATCAGCCACGGCGCTTCCCGGGAGGCCCTGCACGTGGCCAGAGTGCTTGAAATGGCGCTGGCCTGATTCCCGCTCGAAACGGCTTACGGGCCGCCTATGCGGACTTGCTTGACATCAATGAATTCACCTGAGTTTCAAAATAAATTGATTCGAGACCGCGCGCGGAAGCTTCGTCGCGAGCAAACCACTGCGGAGATGTTGTTGTGGCGCCAACTTCGCAATCGGCGATTGGCGGGAGAAAAGTTTCGCAGACAGCATCCGATCGACCCCTATATTGTCGACTTTGTCTGCCTTTCCCGGAGATTGATTATTGAGCTTGACGGTGGTCAGCACGCGGAGCTGCGGAAGGCATACGATCTGAAGAGGGATAATTTTCTGCGTTCCAGGGGCTTCGGGATACTCAGATTCTGGAACAATGACGTGTTTGACAACCTCGAAGGGGTTCTCGGCAGAATTCAGCGGGAATTGGAGACTATTATAGCTCGCGGCTCTTGAATGTGTGCGTCGTTCGTGGTCCCCCACCAAAGCCGCTTCGCGGCTTTGACTCCCCCGGAGGGGGAGTTGATTGCGGCTTCGATTGAATTGGTTGGATTAAATGGGCATTTTGTACGCACTACCATTACTCCCCCTTTGGGGGAGTCGAAAAAACCGAGCGAAGCGAAAGTTTTTACGGTGGGGGAAATAAGGCGCCCAGTCTCGGCAACAAAACTCAATAGTATGCCGACCTCTCCGCCAGATCACACCAACCCCGTCACCCAGAATACCCATACGGCCGCGAAGGAAACCAGCCCACCCATCAGGGTCGCTCCGCCGTAGCTGAATACCGCATCGGGCACGCTGAGCCGTGACAGCGAAGTGCAGACCCAGAAATAACTGCTGTTGACATACTTGATGATGACCGATCCGCTGGCGCCGGCGAGCATCGCCGCTTCCGGCGACAGGCCGAGATTGCCGAGCATGGGCGCGCTCAGCGAAGCCGCGGTGATCACCCCGACCGTGGTCGAACCGGTGATCATGTTGCCGATGATGCCGATGGTGAAGGGCAGCAGAATTGCCGGCAGGCCGAAATCGGTAAACAGCGCCGCGATGTAGTCAACCGCCGGGGTGCCGCGCAGGATGGCGCTCAGCGAGCCGCCCAATCCGGTAACCACGAGGATCATCGCCGAAGTCTTCAGGGCGGCTTCGACCCAGGCGTCGCGCGATTGTTCGCGCTGCTCGGTGCTGCGGATATTGCGATAGGCGAGCCAGACGCCGATCGACAGCGCGACCACCGGCCAGCCGAGATAAGCGAATACGGTGCGCAGGATATGGCCTTCCTCGAAAACCAGCGAGACCACGCTTTGCGATGCGATCAAAACGATGGGTATGACGATAGGTGTATAGGAACTGAGCGTCGAAGGCAGATTCTCGCCGCCGTCCAGACTGCTTTCGACGCTGCCGAACTCGTCGCTCGCCGGGGTTTTCACGCGCGGCCCGCAGACGAACTTGCCCCATGCCCAGCATGCCAGTGAGCCGAACAGGCAGGCGATTCCGCCGTAGATGATGGTCTTGCCGATATCGGCTCCCACCAGTGCGGCGGCCGCGAGCGGGCCGGGTGTCGGCGGCACGATGGCGTGGGTCAATTGCAGCGCGCCGACGAGCCCGGTGGACATGGCGGCGATGCCGACGTTCATGGTGCGGGCGGCGGAATGCACGAGGGGATTGAGGATGACGTAGGCGACGTCCGAGAAGATCGCGATGCCGATGATGAAGCCGGTCAGTGTCAGCGCCAGCGGCATGCGCGCCGAACCCACGAGGTTCACCATCGAACGGGTGATGACCTGGATGCCGCCGGTATGCTTCAGCGCCTCGGCGATGATCGAGCCGAGCACGATGACGACGCCGATAGACCCGAGCGTGGTTCCGAAACCGCTCTCGAAAGCTTCGATGAAATTGTTCTGCTGGATGCCCGGCAATATCCCGAACAGCATGATCGGAATCAGCAGGGCGAAGAATACGTGCCATTTCCATTTCGCGATCAGGAACAGCAGCAGGAAGATGAGTACGCCGAATCCGAGCAGGGATACGGCGGCGCTGGTATTGACCGCGGTGGTCGGGTCCATGGTGTCCTCCTTTCGATCGTTGTGCGTTGCGTTCCAGCCCCCACCAAATTTGCTTTGCAAATTTGACTCCCCCTGAGGGGGAGTGGTGCGGTTACTTTTTCGGGTCGGTTGCGGCCGTTGTCAGTAATTCCAGCGCGGCGTTGATTCCGCCCTTGCCATGGGGCGCGCCGGCCAGTTCCAGTCCCATTTCCACGCCGCTCAGGGTTCCCGCAAGCATCAGGTCGTTGAAGTTGCCGAGATGCCCGATACGGAAACAGCGGCCCTTGAGTTTGCCGAGGCCCGTTCCCAGCGACATGTTGAAGCGTTCGAGAACGATCTTTCGCAACAGGTCCGCGTCACAGCCCTCGGGCAGCAGAATCGCAGTGGTGGAATTGCTGTATTCGTGTTCGTTGACGCAGACGTTTTCCAGCCCCCAGGCCGCGACCGCGGCCCGCGTCGCCGCGGCGTGGCGGGCATGGCGCGCGAAGACGTTTTCCATGCCTTCCTCGAGCAGCATCTTGAGCGCCTCGTCGAGCCCGTACAACAGCGTGGTGGCCGGCGTATAGGGAAAATATCCTTGCCGGTTGTTGTCCAGCATCGCCTGCCAGTTCCAGTAGGCATTGCGGGAAGTCGAATGCGACGCGCGCTCCAGGGCCCTGGGGCCGATGGCGTTGAATCCGAGTCCCGGCGGCAGCATCAGCCCCTTCTGGGAGCCGCTGATGACGACGTCTATGCCCCAGTCGTCCATCGGCAATGGCGCACAGGCAAGCGAAGAAATCGCGTCCACCAGCAACAGGGCGGAATGGCCGCAGGCGTCCATGGCGGCGCGCACGGCGGCGATGTCGCTGGTGACGCCGGTCGAAGTCTCGTTATGCATGGCGAGTACGGCGGCGATGCCGCTGTCCTCCCGCAGCCAATCTTCGACCAACCGCGGATCGATTCCCCGGCGCCAGTCTCCTTCGACCCAGACCACGTCGAGGTCGAGTTTTTGCGCGACTTCTTTCCACAACGTGGAAAAATGGCCGGTCTCGAAGGCCAGCACCCTGTCGCCGGGGGAAAGGGTATTGACTAGGGCGGCTTCCCAGGCGCCGGTACCGGATGACGGAAACATCAGAACAGGGTTTTCGGTCGCGAAAACCTTCCGCAGATTTCCGAATATCCGCAAGGTCAGTTCGGGGAAGCCGGCGCCGCGATGGTCGACCACCGCCCGAGCCATGGCCAGGGACACGCGTTCCGGCACGTTGGTCGGCCCCGGTATCTGAAGGAAGTGGCGTCCGTGACCTGGATTCATCGCGTGTCCCCGGACTTCATTCGCCGGGCCGGTAACTGCGTTCGAGATTCGCTTCTATTTCGTCCCGATAGAACAGCACATCGCGAAATTCGCCGCTGGCGTACATCTCCGCCTGATCGTCGAAATGGGGCAATGCAGGGTCGTTTTGCAGGCCGCCGACGGTGATCGCCTTTGCGCGCAATGGGCTGCCGAATTCCACCGCCGCGACGAAACTGTTGCCGCTGGTGCCGTACATGCGTCGCGTGCCGGGATACTTGCGGCTGCCGAAGGACGCCAGCGCGCCCCAGCGCCCGGAAGCGAATCCTACCGGCCAGCTTTCTTCCCCGTCGTTGAACTGCTGCACGATATCGCCAGTTATGCGCTGGTAGCGATTGACTTCGCCCCAGGGCGCCTGCCAGGAACCCCAGTCGGACTCCAGTTCGGCGGAAGCCTCGCGCAAGGCGTCCAGTTGCTGCGCCGCGCTCGCGTTAGCCGCCATGTAGTCGTAGATATTGATTCCAGCCGCGCCGGCCTCGTCGTTGACGCTGTCCATCAGCGCCTGGGCCCAGTACACCGCCAGCGTCGTTTCGACGGAATCGACGCCGAAGCGATAGTCCCAATCGGCCAGCAGTGCAAGTTGTTCTCCGAGATCGTCCGCGGGCGCCTCTTCGGCGGCGGCGAGCAAGGCCGGTATCAACGGTTCGAAGGCGGTGAGCAGGGAGTCGTAGGCGGCCTCGATCAACGAATCGAGCGTGAAATCGGTTTTGTTCTCAAGCACCCGGACGGCATGGATGCCGCGCGGATTTTCGGGATTGTTCGCCATGTAGGCCGGATAGTCCTCGGCCCGGGGGCTGTATTCGCCCGCCGCCGAGAACGGCGTGTTATTGGTGTTCTGAATCCAGCCGTTCGGCGGATTCAGCACGGTAATCAACTCGTCGAGCGGGTGGAGGCCCTGCCAGTCGGTCGCCGGATCGCTGCCGTCGAGCGGCGCGTTCCAGTCGAACGAGGGGTCGCGACGCGGAATGAAGTTGCCGTGATAGTAGGCGATATTGCCGTCGGAATCCGCGTAAACCGTGTTGTTGGAGGAATTGGTCAGCAATTCCATGCTGGCGTTGAATTCCATGTAATTGCGCGACTTGGTGCGCAAATAGGACTGCGTCAGCGCCCGCACCGGTTCTTCCATCAGGCTGATGGCGACCCACCGGCCGTCCTGTTCCCGGATGATCGGACCGTGATGGCTGTGGTAGACCGTGAACTCGCGCGTGTTCAAGTCATCGCCGTCGCGATAATCGATTTCGATCTCGCTTTCCTGCAGTTTCCTCTCTTCATCGCCATAGACGTAGTAATAGCCGTCGTCGCGTTCGACGATGGTTTCCAGGTACTCGTCGATGGCGTCGGCCCGGCTCGAAGTGTGCATCCAGCCGGTGTTCTCGTTGAAGCCCTGGTAGATAAAGAACTGGCCCCAGGTTACGGCGCCGTATGCGTTGAGGCCTTCCTCGCTGACCATGTGCAACTCGGAGCGAAAGAAGAAGGAGGTATGGGGATTGATCAGGAACAGCGCATTGCCGTTCGCGGTATTGGACGGCGCGATGGAGAAACCGTTGGAGCCGCGCGGCTCCATGTCGACGACCAGGTCGTCGGCCATGGCGATCGTGTCGCCGGGGCCGTAGAAATCGCGCAGTCTGGCGATATTGACGCGTTCAATGTCGCCGCCGATGGAGCCTTCCGTGAAAGTCAGCGCCATCCAGGGTTCGAAGCGGTGGAATACCCGAGGCGTGACCTCGGGATGGGTATAAAGATAGTAATTCAGGCCATCGGCGAATGCGTCCATCAACTGTTTCAGCCAGTCGGGACTGCTCTCGTAAAGTTCTTCCATTTCCGATTGGCGAATGAACAGGCGCATGCGCAGGTCGCGATAGATCTCGCCCGCGCCTTCGGATTCCGCCAGCCTGCCCATGGCGTTGATGTAGTTGGTTTCGACCCGGTTGAAGTCGTCTTCGGCCTGGGCGTACAAGGTTCCGAAGACCGTATCGGCGTCGGTTTCGCCGTAGATATGGGCAATGCCCCAGCGGTCCCGCAGAATCTCGACCCTGGCAGCGCGTTCCTGCCAGCGGGCGACATCCTCGTCGCTGAAAATTTCCGTATTCATATTTGCATCGCCTCCTTGCGGCGCCGGGCTGCATGCGGCCACGGCAAAAATTGTCAGTAACAGCAGCAACGGCCGCAACAGGTTCATGGTCACTCCTCTCAATTCAATTTGCAGCGTCGGTTCGTGTCGCGCGGGAATACACCCGTTCGCCGTTGACCCAGGTTTCCAGCACCTGGATCTGCCAGATTTCGCTCGCGGGAACATCGAACAGATCCCGGTCGAGCAACAGGAAGTCGGCTTTCTTGCCCGGCTCGAGCGTTCCGAGTACGTCTTCCTGGTGTCCGGCCCAGGCGGCGTCAATGGTGAAACTGGCGAAGGCTTCCTCCAGCGTCATGTTCTCTTCGGAATACCAGCCGCCGTCGGGCTCGTTGGCCTGATCCTGGCGCGTGACCGATGCGTGCAGGCCGTGGAAAGGATTCGGATGCTCGACCGGAAAATCCGAGCCATTGGCGATGATCACACCGGTTTCGAGAAATTTGCGCCAGGCATAGGCGCCCTGAATGCGCACCGGTCCCAGCCGGTCCTCGGCCATGTTCTTGTCGCTGGTGGCGTGGACCGCCTGCATCGAGGGGACTACGCCGAGTTCGGCGAATCGCAGGATGTCGTCGAAGGTCAGCACCTGGGCGTGTTCGACCCGGTGCCGCAGATCGCCTCTGCCGGTTTCATTGATGAGTTGCTCGTAGGTATCGAGCACTATCTGGTTTGCAGCGTCGCCGATGGCGTGGGTGTTTACCTGGAAGCCGGCGTTCATCGCCGCGCGCATCAGATACTCCAATTGCTCGTCGGTGTAGCGCAGCAGACCGTGATTGCCCGGATCGTCGGAATATTCTTCGATCAGCGCAGCGCCGCGGCTGCCGAGGGCGCCATCGCCGACTACCTTTACCGAATGCATGACGAAAAAATCGTTTGCATCGCGGAAGTGCCCTTCCGCCAGGCGCTCCTCGTAGAATTCATCGCTCGCCGCCAGCATCAGGTTGACGCGAATCGGCATCTCGCCCGCTTCGAGCAACTCCATGAACGCCGCGATTACCGCACTGCCCGACCCGGCGTCGTGGACACTGGTCAGGCCCCAGCCGGCGAGATCCTGCATGGAAATCGAAAGCGCACGTTTGATCTCGTCGCGGCCGGGTGCGGGAATGATTCCGGAAACGAGGCTCATGGCGGTGTCGACGAATACGCCGGTGGGATTACCATCGGCGTCCCTGATGATTTGCCCGCCGTCCGGGTCTTCGCTTTGCGCCGTCACGCCCGCCATTTCCATCGCCAGCGAATTGGCCCAGGCCGCATGACCATCGACGCGTCCGAGCCATACCGGCCGGTCGCTGACCACCGCATCGAGACTGGCGGCGGCGGGAAATTCGTTGCTCTCCCATAGCACCTGGTTCCAGCCCCGGCCCTGGATCCATTCGACTTCGGGATTTTCCGCGGCGAAATCCGCCACTCTTTGCGCGGCTTCCCGTTCCGAAGCCGCTCCGGTCAGGATTACCGAAAGCAGCGCCCGGCCGTGGCTGAACACGTGACCGTGAGCGTCGATCAGGCCGGGGATCACGGTCCTGCCGGCGCCGTCGACGCGCCGGTTCGCATCTTCCGGCAGAACGTCATCCGCGCCGAATAAGCGGTCGACCTCTCCGTCGGTGAATTGCAGGGCGGAGAATCGGATGAGTTCGCGGTTGCCGTCGAGGGTGTATCCGTTCACGTTCTCCAGCAGAACGGTGTCGCCCAGCGCCGGCCAGGCGGCGAGCAGCAGTGCGCAAGCGGGAAGGTAAGATCGCATGTTGTCTGTCTGTTATTGCAATTCGATGAGGAAATAATCGTCGTTCATGAGTTCGCGGATCAGGCGGGTGAGGGCGGCGTGGGTGGCGCCGCCGATATCTTCCGCCGAACCGCGGCCAAAGAGGTTGGTCTGCCAGATCGAGCGGCCGCCGCGATTGAGTTGCAGATTCACGCGAATCGTCAGGCGGATGTCGCCGTCGATTACCTCGGATTCAATGGAATTCACGCTGCCTTCGACGCTGAAGTCCTCGCCGCTTTCCACAAGGCGGGCGTTGCCGTGCTCGAATCCCTGGACCAGCGCCGCGCGCACGAGGGCCGACATTTCGATTTCCGCGAGATAGCCGTCGCCGCCCTGGGCGTCGCTGTCTACGATCAGGCGGCCGTCCGCCAGCCCCCGGCTATCGGTGAATTCCGCCACCCGCAAGGTTCCGCGCATGCGGCTGAGGTCGGCGCGGTGATTGCCGTCGTACTGGTAATTCACATTGATCGGTTCGGCGGCCATGGCCGCGGTACAAAACAGCGCCGCGAGGGCAAGCGTCAGGCTTCTTGCAAGCATGGATCGATTCTCTTGATTATGAGCGGGAATCCCGCCGAACCGGCTGGCCCGGCGGTGATTCGGTTCAGTTGATCTCGGTTGTCGGCCACGGCGCTCCCGGACGGATATCGCCCAGGGGAATCATGCCGCGATAGAGAAACTTCTGCACGCGCTTGCCTTCGTAGGTTTCCGTCGTGTAAACGTTGCCGGCCGAGTCGGTGACGATGCTGTGGGTGCCGAAGAACAGCCCCGGCTGGCGGCCGCCGTCGCCGTAGGTGTAAAGCACTTCCAGCGATTCGCGCTCCAGCACGTGCACCAGCATGTTCGAACCGTCGGCGAGATAGATGAACTCCTGCTCCGGGTCGTGGGAGAACGAGATGTCCCAGGTCGAGCCCGACAGGGTGGCCGGCGCGACCAGCCCTTCCTTGACGAATGTGCCGTCGCGCTGGAAAACCTGGATGCGGTCGGCGCCGCGGTCGCAGACGTAGATCAATTCGTCCGCCGAAGGTTCGGCGCAATGTACGGGCGGCCGGAATTGCTGCGGCAGCGGTTCGCCGGGGATGTAGGTATTGTCGGCATCGTCGTCGGGCGTATTGCCGTAGGCGCCCCAGAAATTCTTGAACTCGCCGGTCGTGGCGTCGAGCACGACCACGCGGCGATTGCCGTAGCCGTCGGCGATCCAGGCTTCGTTGTTCGCGGCGTCGATCGCGATCTCGGCGACCCGGGAGAAATGCGTGGTGCTGTTGCTGTCCGGAAGATTGCCCGGCTCGCCGATGGTGCGGATGTAATCGCCATCGCGGGTGAACACGAGAATGTGGGAATCGGTGCTGCCGTTGCCGCCGATCCAGACATCCCCGTTCGCGGCCACTTCGATGCCGTGGTTCGACGCCGGCCATTCGTAATCGCCGTTTTCGACCGGACCGCCCCAGGCGTTGACGAGGTTGCCGTCGGGGTCGAATTCGAGAATCGGCGGCGCCGCGGTGCAACAGGACGCAACGCCGCGGTCGAGCCCGAGTTCCTGGCTCATGAACATGTCTGGAGAATCCCGGTGCACGATGAAAATGTGGTCCCTGGCGTCGACGGCGACGCCGATGGTGCGTCCGAGCAGCCACTGGTTGGGCAGGGGCTGGGGCCAGAAGGGATCCACTTCGAAACTCGGCACGAGTTGATCGCTGTTGGCCGCCTGCGGCGCCTGCTCCATTCTGTCCTGTCCGATGAACAACGCGGCCAGGGCGAGTACCGCTACAAGAGCGATGATCAGGGTCGATCTGCTGAAGTTCATATCGATGTACCGTGGGCAATGCGGAATCAGGTTGCGGCCAGTATAAGCCGCTTTTTTGGCTATAACAAAAAAAGCCGCATCGGGTTGATGCGGCTTTTTTCGTTCGGGGCCTGGACGTTTGGGACGCTTACAGTTCGTCGGGCGGCCAGGTCGGGGCGCGGTCGGTGACGGTGACCGGCCTCATGCCCTGGTAGAGGAACTTCTGCACCCGCTTGCCTTCGTAGGTCTCGGTTGTGTAGATGTTGCCCTCGGAGTCGGTGGCGATGCTGTGCGGGGCGAAGAACAGGCCGGGCTGCCTGCCGCCGTCGCCGAATGTGTACAGCACTTCCATGGACTCGCGGTCGATGATGTAGATCTTGAAGTTCTGGCCGTCGGCCAGGTAGATGAACTCCTGCTCGTCATCGGGCGAGAAAGCGATATCCCAGGTGGAGCCTTGCGCGAGCGTGGCGGGCGAGATGATCACTTCCTGCACGTAGGTGCCGTCGGTGCGGAACACCTGGATGCGGTCGGCGCCCCGGTCGCAGACGTAGACCAGTCCGTCGTTGGACGGCTCGGCGCAGTGGACCGGGCCGCGGAACTGGTCGGGGCCCGGCACGCCCGGAGTGTAGGTCACATCGGCATCGTCGTCGGGGCGATTGCCGTAGGCGCCCCAGTAGCGTAGAAAGTTGCCTTCGAGATCGACCACGGCGACGCGCTTGTGCGTATAGCCGTCGGCGAAGTAAACCTCGCCGGCTGCTTCGTCGATGGCGATTTCCGCGATGCGGCCGTAATGCGTTTCGCTGTTGCTGTCCACGTCCTGGCCGGGAACGCCGACCGTGCGGACGTACTCGCCGTCCCGGGTAAACACTAGAGCGTGGGAGTCGCCGCCGCCGTTGCCGCCGATCCAGACGTTGCCGTCGGGAGCGACTTCAATGCCGTGGTTGGATTCGGGCCATTGATAAGGCGCGCCTTCCATCGGGCCGCCCCAGGCGTTGATCAGGTTGCCTTCCAGGTCGAACTCGAGAATGGGAGGCGCCGGAGTGCAACATTCCGCCACGCCGGCGTAGAGGCCGATCTCCTGGATGCGCATGAACTGGGATTCGGTATTACGGTGCACGATGAAGATGTGGTCCCGTTCGTCCACGTCCACGCCGATGGTGTTGCCTTGCACCCAGTGGTTGGGCAGGGGCTTCGGCCAGAGCGGATCAACGAGGAAGTGCGGCGCCATGACATCGTCGCTGGCGGCAATGCTGGGAGCCTGCATATAGCCATGACCGATCCCCAGAGCAACCAGGGCGGCCGCCAAGACAACCCCGGCCAGCAGTTTGATCTTGGTCATTCTTGATCTCCTCTTGGTAATGGAAGGCCCGTATGGCCCTTGTCCGAGCGAGTATACTGCCTCATTTCGGCACAGTATACTAGTCCGCCGAAAAATCTCCCCGGGCGAAGATTTCAGGAGGACACAGAATGAAATGCAGCGGATTGGCGCGGCTGCTGGCAGCGGGCGCGATGCTGGCCGGCCTGTTGATGTTTCCGGCCGCGGGCTCGGCGCACGACATTCCGAGCCGGGTCACCGTATACGCTTTCGTCAAGCCCGAGGGCAACACGCTCACGGCGTTGTTGCGCATTCCGATGGAAGCCTTCGGCGAGATCAGTTTCCCTTTGCGCGGTCCCGGCTATCTGCGCATCAGCGACGCCGATTTCGCCTTGCGCGACGCGGCCCGGGTGTACATCACCGAATCCCTGCACTTCTACGAAAACGGCGTGGAACTCGAAGAGAAGTATCTCGAGGCCACGCGGGTATCGCTGCCGTCGAGCCGCGCGTTCACCGATTTCGAAACCGCGCTGGAGAACATACAGTCGCCGCCGCTCGACGACGACGTCAACCTGTTCTGGCGCCAGGGCATGCTCGACGTGCTGGTGACCTACCCCATCGAGTCGGAAGATTCCGATTTTTCGGTGAATCCGCAACTTGGCACCTTGTCCGACCAGACCACGACGGTACTGCGTTTCATTTTGCCCAATGGCGGCGAAAGACCGTTCAACTATCTCGGCAATCCGGGCCTGGTCGAACTCGATCCGCGCTGGCACCAGGCGTCACTGCGCTTCATCGTCATGGGCTTCTGGCACATCCTGGAAGGCATCGACCACCTGCTGTTCCTGTTCTGCCTGGTGATACCGGTGCGCAGTCTCAGGCATCTGATCCCCGTGGTCACCTCGTTCACCATCGCCCATTCGATCACGCTGATCGCCTCGGCCATGGGCATCGCGCCCCGGGCGCTCTGGTTTCCGCCGCTGATCGAGACGCTGATCGCCTTGTCGATCGTCTACATGGCCTTCGAGAATATCGTCGGCTCGAGGCCGGAGCGGCGCTGGATGGTATCGTTCGGCTTCGGCCTCGTGCACGGTTTCGGCTTTTCCTTCCTGTTCAGCGAGACCCTGCAATTCGCCGGCGGCCATCTGCTATCGTCCCTGCTGGCGTTCAACGTCGGCGTGGAACTCGGGCAACTGCTGATCCTGGTCATGGTGATTCCGGTATTGAACCTGATGTTTCGATACCTGGTCGCAGAACACCTCGGCTGCATCCTGTTATCGGCCCTGCTTGCCCACAGCGCCTGGCACTGGATGCTGGACCGGGGCGCCCAATTGCAGTTGTTCACTTTTCAATTGCCGATATTCGACAGCCTGTTCTACGCGGCGCTCATGCGCTGGGGCATGTTGCTGATCGTCGTCGTCGGCAGCTTCTGGCTGACCTACGAACTGTTCCGCCGCTTCAAACTGGTAATGAGCTTCGCCGAGCTCGGAGAATTGCGCGCATCCAATGCGCGCCCCGGCCCACGTGGAGCGCTGGCTGCGGGTGGCGATGTCGCGGTAGACCCGGGGTTCAGGCGGACGGCGTCGCCGCCGGCAGCGCCCGCAGGTAGTCTCCCAGGGACGGAATCGGAATCCGGTAGTGATCCGGCAGTTCCCGGTCCGGGGCCAGCAGGCCGGCATGCAGGGCGTCGGTGAGAAAATCCTCCATGGACTCCCCCGTTCTTCCGCGAACCTCCCCGGTAAGCGATTCGATTCCGTCCCAGGCCAATACGCCGCCGTTCCTTTCCATGGCCAGGGCGAGGTCCCGGTAAATCCAGTAGCGGCTCGAGGCGGCTTCCAGCCGACCGGCATAGTATTCCCGCTTGTATGCCTCCCCGGCCGCCGCGGCCTCGTCCAGATGCGCCGCATCGATCCGCCCGCCGTTGGCCCGGATGACGCGGCTCGCCGCGATCGCCACCCGGTTGACATGCTGCGGCCAGCCCTGGGACAACTCGGCGAGCCGGCCCACCCAGGACTCTCGATCTTCCGGCGCCCCCGTGAAACCGTAGGCTTCGAACACATTCCGAATCGCGCGGGCGGAATCTTCATGCGGAAGGGGTTCCAGGGTTACCACCCGTCCGCTGGCGAATCCAGACAGGCCGCAACGGCGCAGTACGCGCTTGGTGTCGCTCAGGCCGAAAAACGCCGCCACCAGGGGAATGCCCTGGGGATCCCGGTGCAGACAATCGAGCGCGTCCCGGGTCATTTCTCCCAGCGGCGTGTTCTGGGCTTCGTCCACGCACACGACAATGTGGAACTTGCCGAGAAGGGGCGCCACATGTTCGAACAGGCCCTCGGCGGACACTTCCCTCTCCCGCCCGCTCCATGACACGCCTCCCAACGAAACGTTCCGATCCGGTATCTCATTGAGAATCTGCCTGCCCCGGTCGAGAAATTCTCCCAGCAAGCGGGAGGCAGCGCCGGACGCCTCCCGCCGGAGACGTTCGCTTTCCGCGTTGGCTGCGTCCACCATCCCCCGGACTATCTTGTCGGGGTAGCGCAGGGATCCGGGATTCAAGGCAAGCGCCACCCAGGGCGCCTCGGGAGTCGAATGGCGCCGCACCGCTTCGAGGCATTCTTCCATCAGCGCCGACTTGCCGGCGCCCGGAGCGCCCTGGAAAACCATCGTGCCGCCGCCGACCCGGCCGTCATGGAGACTGCCCGCCGCCCTGCGAAAGACATCGAACTCCGCATCGCGCCCGCGGAAGAACGGCTCGAGTCCGACTTCGGAACGGTCGGTCTGGTCCAGCCAGGTTTCCAGCGGCAGGGGATCGGCCGGCGGCGGCTTTGGAAAGCGTCTGTCTTCCATGCGGACGATGTTACCCCAGGCGCGGGAATCATGGTACTTCGGGCGCGGTGACGACCGGGAAACGGAATGCCCGCGCGGGTTCATCGTCAGGCAGCATCCTCGGCGCGGCGCATGCCGCGCGTCGTATGGCGGGCCTGCTGAACATGCGTTCAAAAAGTGACGCCGCGCTTGAATATTGCAACATTTGCAAACAAAATGTAGCAATTAGTTGTCGCAGATTGAAAAATTGTTATATTTTGTAGTCAAAGCATCAGGGAACGAAACAAGGAGAGAGTGGACGCTGGATGTGCGCGGCAACTGTGGGGGGCGCTGCGAGATGGATACCACAAGCTCGGTCCGAAACGCCATTCACACGCTGATTCGCCCGGCGCCGCAGCCTCTCTACATTCCACAATTCGCAATACAACCAGCACGTGACAGGGACAGGGAGCGCCATCGTTCCGCACTTGTTTCCCTCCTGAGATTGACGCGCCTTTGTGGGCGCCGACCCCGGCGCTGCCTGACAGGGCGGGTGGATCATGTTCCGGTGTCCGCGCCATAGCGGGTTGGCCGCCGCCTTTCTGGCGGGGCTGTTCGCCCTGCTGCCGGGACTTGCCGTTGCGCAGACTCCGACCGATCCGATCCATGTGTCGAGCGAATGGGCGCTGACGCCCGCCGGAATCGCCCCGGGCGGGCAATTCCGGCTGCTGTTCGTGACTTCGGGCAAACGCGACGGTTCGGCCACCAGCATTGGCGTCTACAACAACTTCGTCCAGAACCAGGTCAGGAACGGCGGACATGGCGCATTCGGGCAGCTTGACGGCCTGACGCTCACCGAACTCGCGGCCAGGTTCCGGGTAGTCGGTTCGACCCGCACCGTGAGCGCGCGCGCCAATACGTTCACCGCGGGCAGCGGGGGGCCGCCGATCTACTGGGTCGGCGGGGAAAAAGTCGCCGACGATTACGGGGATTTCTATGACGGAAGTTGGGACAGCAGCGATGTCAGAAACCAGAACGGAAAAACCGTCGGAGTAGAGTCAACTTTAAAGGCCGTAGTTGTATTTACGGGCTCGACATCGCAAGGAGAACCCGACGTAGAAACATACGAGGGAACCACTTTTTCGAACTGGCTGGGCAGTAGTTCAGGAGTCCGATTCGGGATCCCCAATGCAGAGGACTCGGGGAATATCGCCCCCCTAAGCCAGCGCCTTTCCATTGTCGCTGACCCAGATAGCGATCTCCCATTCTACGCCCTCTCCCCGATCTTCCAGGTGAAGGGGACGGTGGATCTGGTAGCCGAGGTTGCCGAAGCCACGGAAGGGCGAAACGAACCTCGCGCCGATATGCTGACCGCCAAGATTGTCGTGGAGCCGCCGCCGACCGCCACCGATCGGGTCGATCTCGCGTTTCACGTCAGTGACGACGACACGCGAGATTTCCTCGCGCCCGCCCGTGAAGGGAAGAAGACCCTTTCGTTCCAGACCGCTACTCGGCTCTATAGGATTGCCACGCAGGTAGACCCCTTCACGGACGCCGATGGAACGATCACGGTGGAAATGAAGGTATCCGACCTTCCGTCCACCCATGAGTTCAAGGGAGACAAAAACAGCGACAAGAAACTGACGCTCACCGTAAAAAACGATCCCGACGCCACCCATCCCGACCTCGGCATCGCGGCGGCTAAAACCCCCGTTGACGAAGGGGAAACGGCGGAATTCACGCTGAAGCTCGACAAGCCATGGGACGAGGACAGCGATCTGGTGGTGGATGTCGAGATTACCGGGGACGATTTTGTCCTGTTTGGCAAAAATCAGGGCGGCACGAGGAAAGTGCGATTCAGGAAAGGCGAAAGCGCGGCCACGCTGGAAGTGGCCACCCAGGTCAATGCGGTCGACGACGACGATGGAACAGTCACGGCCGTCCTGGGCAAAACGTCGCATCCAGTCCTCAAGACAGGCGCCCTTAAGGCCGAGGTGACGCTGGAAAACGTCGCGGCAATGACCGGCCTCATACTTCGGGTAGCGGACGTTACCGCGGCCGAAGGCGGGACCGCGGTTTTCACGCTGGAGCTCGACAAACCGCTCCAGAGCGACGGCTCGGTCAAGGTGCAGGCCCTGGTTGGAAACGATCTGACCGTTCGCCGCGCGCTTCCCGATTCCACGAGTTCGGCCTCGATCCCCGATGACTTCAACGCCGTTCAGCCCGATGTCGGAAACATTCAAACCGGAACATCGGTCACCTTGAAATCCGGCCAGACCCGATTTCCCATTGCCGTGAAGACAAACGACGACAACAACTACGAAGGCGACGAAGCGTTCGGGCTGCGGATTTACGACTCGAAGGGTCTGGTCCTCGGTGATCGAAGCGAGGACGAACTGGTGGCGCTCGCCACGATCACGGACGAGGCCGATTATCCCGTCCTGACTGTCGGCTCGCCGTCGGTGGAAGAGGGAAACAACAGCCTTGACGGCGGCCAACCCGTCAACAGTCTGGAATTTCAACTCAAGCTCGACAAGCCAAGCAACCGGACCGTTTCGGCGTACGTGCGCAACGCGCTCACCGGCACGGCGGACAGCGCGACCGATATCCGGAACATCGCGGCGCAAACCATCGAAATTGCGCCTGGAGACTTGACGAAGACCATTTCCATCGATGTCGATGGAGACACCGATGTGGAACCGGACGAGACCGTCGTGCTTCGCTTCAGCCGCCTGGAAAACGCGAACTTCGCCGACGGCGCCCGGACCCTCGAAGCCACGGGCACGATCGAGAACGACGACACTGTCAAGCCACTCTTGCGATTCTCGGGGCCGAGACTGGTAATCGAGGGCGAGGTTGCCGTTTTTGGAGCGCATTTGCTGGACCCCTCGGGGAAGGAAGCGTTCGAGGCGGACCGGGATTACCCCGTATTCTGGACGAGCCATGGCGTAGGAGGGGAGGGTAAGGCGGGAGAGGATTTTGAAAAGGCGAACAGGAAAGTAGCGACGATCGTCAAAGGCAGTTCCAGCGTCAACGTGGAAGTGCGGACTCACAAGGATCAGGTGAAGGAAGGCGAAGAGAGGTTTTTTGTCGAGTTCATACCGCATCCCGATTCGGTTCTCCTTCTTCAATACCCGGAATATCAGGAACGGTTGAAGTACGTCGCTATCACCGACAATCCCGCCGTATTCGTCGAGGATGCGGAAAAGACCACCGAAGGGCTGGTCATGGAATTTCCGGTGAATCTGAGCATGGCGGCGTCGGCCGACGTGACCGTCGCCTGGAAAACCGCGGACGGTACCGCGAAAGCAGGCAAGGACTACGTAGCCCAGGCCAGCGGGACGCTCACGATACCCGCGGGCAAGACGAAGGGCGTGATCCAGGTCGCCACCACCCAGGATGCCGTGGACGAACACGACGAGGCACTCAGCGTCGAGGTCGTGAGCGTCTCCGGCGGCTTGTCGATCGGGCGGGGCGCCGCCGCCGGTCTCATCCGCGACGACGATTCGCGGCCCGATATAAATATCGGCGACGTCACCGTGAACGAAGGCGACGCGGCGTCGCTCCGCATCAGTCTTTCGGCGGCGTCGGAAAAGGAAGTCGAGGTGAGCTGGGCAACCCGGGACGGCGCCGCGGAACGAACGGCCGCACGATCCGGCAGCGACTATGCCAAAGCCGCCGGCATGCTCACCTTCGCGCCGGGAGAACTGCGCAAGGACATTTCCGTGCAGACCCTCGACGATACGGCGGACGAGCCGGACGAGGAATTCGACGTGCTGCTGTTCCACAACCCGGAAGGCAAGCGGCAGATGCTGGGCCAGGCGACGGTCACGATCGTGGACGATGAATCCACCTTTCTTTCGGTATCCGACGCCGCTCCGGTGACCGAGTCTGGCGGCGCCGCGGAAGCGGTATTCGAGGTCACGTTGTCCAGCGCGCAAACCGGGAATGTCACCGTGGACTGGATGACGCTCAACGGCGATGGGGACAATCCCGCGATCGGCGACGGGCGCGCCGCGTCCCAGAAGGATTTCCAGCCCGTGCCGTCGACGACGCTGACATTCGCTCCCGGCGAGACGGCAAAGCAGGTCCGGGTGACGATACTGGACGACCAGGAGGCGGAACCGACCGAAACCTTCCGCGTGATGCTGGAGAATCCGCTGGGCGCCGCCATCGGGCGGGCGACGGCCTACGGTCAAATCGCCGACGACGACACGATTCGCTACTGGTTCGTCAATGCCGGCGCCGAAGTCCGGGAAGGAAGCAGCCTCGTCGTGCGGGTCCGGCGCAACCGCGCCACCACCAGTGAACACTTCATGCGTCTCTGCCTGCAAGGCGTAAATCGCTCCGTCGATGGGAGATATACCGGCGGTAACGGCACGGCGGTGATTTCCAATCCATTCACACGGCCGGATTCCAGCTCGGAATACGCGGGACTGGACGATGTCCGGGTCGTGGGCCGGCACGGGAATACCAACGACTGCTCTATCCTGGGCGAACCGGGCCGTTTCAGTTCGGTCAGGTTCGCGCCTGGGGACCTCGAAAAATCGATCCGCGTCCATACTGTTCAGGACGGTCGGGTCGAAGGGGACGAGACCTTCACGGTGAAGGTCGGAACGGGAAGTCAATATGGCCGCGACAATCGTCGAGATGTCACAGAACCCAGTGGGGTCTTCACCATTGTCGATGACGATGTGCGCCGGATTCGGGTGACGCCGCGCGAGGACATCGTATGGGAAGGCGAGAAGGCGGTTTACGATCTCCATGTGGAGCCGCCGCTCGCCGCGGGAACCACCGCGACCGTCGAGTATTGGACGGCCGACGGCACCGCTGTCGGCGGCGGTGACGAAAGCAGGCACGACTACGCCAGCCAGGCGAAAACGACCCTGACCCTGCGCGCGCCCGCGAGAGACGGCGATCCGTCCCCCAAAACCACGATAGAGATCCAGACCCACGACGAGCCGGTTCTGAACTCGGTCCACGAGCCGGACGAAACCTTCACCGTCGTCCTCGCCAATCCGTCCAGGGACCTTGCCCTGCCCGCGGGCGGCGGCGATGTGCTTACCGTCACCATTCGCGACGACGACCGGAGCGAGGTGACCATCGAGGATACCGTGGTGGACGAAGGCGAGGAAGCCAGGCTGACGGTTGCCCTTTCCCGGGCGTTCGCCGAGGGCGTCACCATCGATTGGGAAACGGTCGCTCTCGCGGACGGCGCCGGAGCCCCCGGCGACTTCGCCGCGGTTGCTTCCGGCGCCGCGACCATCCGCGCCGGCGAAGTAAAAACCAGCGTCCGGGTGCAGACCAAAGAGGACGACCTGGTCGAGGACGACGAAGACTTCCAGGTCAGGATCACCGGAATTTCGCTGCCGGACGTCGACATCGGCGACGCGGCGACCGTGACCATCCGCGATGACGATTACGGCGGCCTGATGTTTTCGGGTCTCGCGGACGGTTCCGTGGAGGAAAACAAGGCTTGGGGACCCTTCACCCCCACCCTGACCGGCAAGCCCGTCGGCGTCGTGACCTGGACCCTGGAGGGCGCGGACGCGGCCAGCTTCCGCATCGACGCCCGGAGCGGCCGGGTGACCCTGCCGAAGCAGAACTTCGAGGACCCTGAAGACAGTGGCAAGAACAACGTCTACGAGGCGACGGTTCGCGCCACCGACGAGGACGGCAACACGGGCGCGCACGACCTGGCCGTGACCGTGACCGATGTCACCGTTGCCAGGGTTCAAGCGCGTGTGCGCGCGGAGTCCGGGGTGCGGATCAGGGAGGGATCGAATGCAGTCATCACCATCCAGCGCGTGAATCTGGAAAGGGATCAACATGCCGGGCCGGCAGTGTCATACAACTGGTACACCGCCGCACACGGCGCCGGGGGGAATCCCGCGGACGAGAACGACTACGAGCCGCGCGGCAAAGGCTCCGCCCCGGAGACGTTGCCCAGGAATACGAGATTTCACCGGAGCCGGTTGGAAATCAAGAAGGACGATGTCGACGAACTCGAAGAAACCCTCCTCGTTGTGGTGCATGGCCTGCGTGTCAACGGGACCGACGACGTCGTGTTCGTGGATTCCGGTGGAGACCCGATTCCGGGAAGTCAACGCGAATTCGTCGTTCCCATCGTTGACGCCACCCCCACCGGCGTGACCCTGGCGCGCGCGGGCTCGGGCGGCATCGCGGAGGCCGGCGGCACGGAGGACATCACGATCACCCTGGGACGCGACCTCGCGGCGGGCGAGAGCGTCAAGGTTCCGCTGGCGGTGACCGGAGCCACCGTGACGACGCACTACAACCTGGGGTTGAAGGGCGGGGGCGGTACGGGTGTTTCCATCGACACGAAGACCCCCAACAGCGCCCAGAACCCCGCCGTGACCCTGGCCGGCGCGGGCGCGCGGACGGCGACGCTCACGCTCACCGCCGTGGCGAACGCCGACAATGACCGGCGCACCGTCGAAATCGGCTACGGAACCAATGTCAACAACGTGGACCGCAGGCCCACATCGAGGGGTCTTGACGGCGGCATCGAGACAGCGGGTTCGGCGTCGGTGCCGATCACGGACGACGATGCGGTGATCACGGTAGCCAACGCGAGCGCGATGGAGGGCGCCGCCGTCGAGTTCAGCGTAACGCTGCCGGAAGCCGCGCCGGCCGGCGGCGTGACCATCGGGTACTCGACGTCCGACGGCCGCGGCAACGACGGCGACGAGATCTGGCAGATCGCCACCGGCGCCGACTACACGGCGGCGGCGAACAATGCGGCCATTACCGTCGCCGAGGGCCAGTCGAGCGGCGCCATCAGCATAGCCACCGCCGATGACGATACCTACGAAGGCGACCACCATTTCACCGTGACGCTCGACAGCACCGACTTTTTCAACATCAGCGCGGATTCGGGTTCGGCGGTGGGCACGATCACCGACGAGGCCGACCGGCCGAGCTTCGCGTTCTCCACGGCCTCCAGCACGGTCGATGAGGACGATGGCACGGTGACCCTGACCGTGGAGAAAACCGGCGCGACCCTGCTGCCCGCGACGGTGAGCTACGCCACCGCCGACGGCGCCGCCATGGGCGGCAGCGACTTCACGGCCATCGCCGCCACCGATCTGGTGTTCGCCGCCAAGGAGACGAGCAAGACCTTCGCCGTCACCATCACCGACGACTCCGCCGACGAGTTGCAAGAGAGCTTCAGCGCCGACCTGACGGCCGGAACCGGCGCCGCGCTCGGCACGGTTGCAAGCCACGCCCTCACCATCACCGACAACGACGCCACGGAAGTCACCCTGTCGGCGCCAGCGGGCGCCATCGCCGAGGACGGCGGCGCGAAGACCGTCACCGTCACGCTGGGCCGGGCGCTGACGGGGAACGAGACGTTGTCCGTGCCGCTCACCTTCTCCGGCACGGCGGCCTTCGGCGTGGACTACACGCTCAGCGCGCCCAACTCGACGCCCACCGGGGTGACCTACTCGAACCTCGCCAGCACCGACCTCGGGGACGACCCGCCGACCGTCGCGTTCTCCGGCATCGCCGGCGCCGCGGGTTCGGCGACCCTGACGCTCACCGCCAAGGATGACCCAACCGACGAGGGCGCGTCCGAGTCGGTGAGCCTCGGCCTCGGCGCGCTGGTCCCCGCCAACCTCGACGGCGGCGCGAGTGGCAGCGGCGCGCCGGGCTTCACCATCACCGACGACGACGACGCGCCGGTAATCTCCATCGACGCGCCGAGCGTGGACGAGGGCGCGTCGGGAACCAGCCCCAGGTTGCGCTTCACCGTCACGCTGAGCGCGGCAAGCGGCAAGGAGGTCACCGTCGCCTACGCCGAGGCCAGCGGCGGCACGGCCACCCAGGGCGCCGACTACACGGCCCTCGCCAGCGGTACGCTCACTTTCGCCGCGGGCGAGACGAGCAAGCACATCGACATCGCGGTTACCGGCGACGGCATCGACGAAGACAACGAGACGGTGAAGGTGCAACTGTCCTCGCCATCGAACGCGACCCTCAACGGTGGTGGAACCACCTTCGACGCCACCGGCACGATCAACGACGACGAGGCGACGCCGGTGGCGACGCTGATCCTGACGCCGGCCCGTATCGACGAGTCCGGCGCAAGCAACGCCAGCACCGTGACGGCGAGCCTGTCCGGCGCCTCGGACCAGGCCGTCACGCTGACCGTGGCGGCGGCGGCGGTGTCTCCGGCCAAGGCAGGCGACTTCAGCTTGAGCGGCACGACGCTCACCATCGCCGCCGGCAGCAAGGCGAGCACGGGGACCGTCACCGTCACCGCCGTGGACGACAAGATCGACGACGCGAACAAGACCGTCACCGTCTCGGCCACCGCGAGCGGCGGGCGCGGCGTGGCGAACCCGGCGAACCAGACCCTGACCATCACCGACGACGACAGCGCGCCCACGGGCATCACGCTGACCACCGACACGCCCACCATCGCCGAGGATGCGGCGACGAAGACGGTGAAGGTGACCGCCACCGTGAACGGCGACACCACCTACGCGACCGACACCACCGTCCAGGTCAGCGTTGGGCACAAGGACGACAGCGCCATATCGGGCACCGACTACGCGGCGGTGACGGCCTTCGACATCGAGGTCGAGGCGGGCAGAATGAGCGGCGAGAGGACCTT